>JBAWFN010000081.1:0-137184 GCA_049591935.1 Terriglobales bacterium
AATGGCCTCGGCGCCCGTAATCAGTGCCTCCTGTTCCAAGGTTTGCTGCTTCTTTTCCTCTACAGGCATTGTCAGTGTCGGCATCTCAATCTCCTTGTATTCAGGTTGCTCCGTTTGGCGCATTTAGACTTTCCGTGCGATTTCCAGGGCCTCGGGGACCTGTTCTTGATATTGGCCGCGATAACGGAAACCGTGCGATCGCTTTTCGATCGGTTCGGCTTTCTTAATCGTGGTTTCCAGCCACTTCAGGTATGCGTCTTTGTCTGTCTCGAACCCTGCCCACTGGCTGTTGTTATCGTGGAACTCGGACTCGTTCACCATGGTGACGCAATTCTTCACCGGGCAAATCTCCTCGCAGATGCCGCAACCAGAGCAGGCTTCGAGGTTGGTGTCGTAAGTGCCCGCGGTCGTGATATCGAACGCCGCATCCGGACAGTTCAGCCAGCACAGCGTGCACTTGGTGCAGGTGGAAAAATTCACCACCGGCCGTTGGGTGCGGGTGGAGTACTTTTTGAACAGTTCGTTGCGGTGCGGGCGGAAACCGCCAACTTCACCGGTCACCGGATCCGCGAACGCTCCGCCCTGCGGCTGACCCTTGATGGATACGCCACAACGCATGTCTTCCCAGCGGGGCAGGTCAAACTTGAACAGGTCTTCGGGATTGCCCACGCCCGCTTTGACATCGATGCTGGAAAAGCGCTCGAACGCATTGCGAGCTGAGGTCACCTTCAGGGAGCTCTTGAGCTTCTGGTTGATGAATTTCTCCACCGACTCGAAGGTCATTACTTCCGGCAGCACCTTGGCAATGGCGCCGAGAACACGCACGTCCGTATGGTCATCTTTAAATACCCACATGCCGGAGAAACTGGTGATGCCCTTAATGATTCCCAGCTTGTAAGGCTCTTCCCGCCGGTGAATGTTTTCCAGCAGCACGGGTGCGTCCTCCCGGGAAATCACGATCAGAGTGTGACCCGGCTTGAGAGCGTGATGCACGGGCTGTAACCCGTACCATGCCCACGATTCGGCGCCCTTGCAGAGGGTGTCATCGAGGACCACAGTAAGGTCAACTTGTTTCGGTTCGTACTGCGCCATTCCGGCTTCGAGCGTCAGTTCATCGTTGGCCACGATGGCGAAACTCTTGGCAGGAATGCCGTTCCGTTCCGGAGCATCTCCGTAACGGCCGAATGAAATACCCAGTTTGCCTTGGTTGTGCGCGGCGAGAACAATGTCGCGCGTGATGTTTTTCGCGAGGGTTTTCTGAAAAACCCCCCGGTAAATTACCTCCACTGCGAATAGCTGGCCCATTTGGCAACCTCCATTCTCTTAAAGCTTTTTCAGTACGATCTCCTCGATTTCCGACAGGTGCCGGCGCATGGCTGCCTCGGCAGCTTTAGCGTCGCCCCGCTTCAGAGCGGACAGAATTCGGCGGTGACCGGCAAGCGACTTTTCTTGCCGTCCCTCCACCTGCAATGTATGTGCGCGGGTTTCCCGCAACAAATCCATCAGCACATCGACCACTTTCAAGACCACGCTGTTGTTGGACGCCATAGCGATCGCGTAGTGAAACTCAGAGTCCTCGTCGACTCCGAGTTCGCCGGTGCCCACCCTTGCCTCCTGGCGCGCAAGAATATCTTCCATCTTGGCGATTTCGTCACGAGATGCATGCAGAGCGGCGCGGCCGGCCAGCGGCGGCTCAATCATCTTGCGCACGTCAATAAGCTCAGCAACCATCTTCCGCCTCTCCATCAGCGCGGCGGTTAGCGGCGCAGCAGTAGAATCGCAAACCACGGTGCCGACGCCTTGGCGTGGCTCGAGCAGACCCATCATTTCCAAGCCTCGGATCGCGTCCCGCACCGAGCTGCGGCTCACGCCCAGCATGCGAACCAGTTCGCGCTCCGGCGGCAGCCGGTCGCCGGGTTTCATCTCCTGCGTAATGCGCAGTTCCAGTTGCCTGGCGACCTCTTGGTAGACCTTATTTCTAGGAATTGCCTCGAAGCCGGCTCTCGTGGGTGATGCGGTCGCTATCATGAAAATGGTCAGATGACTGACCATTCCATTTCAACCCTGGGGGCAAAACTGTGCAATGACGCAGGTCACCCTTCGATGTGACGTTCGGGCGGTTGCGATTTGAGTCGAAAGCGCGAGGGGAGCGGCTAGGTTAGGTGCAACGTAAGGGACGGGAGGGAGAGCCCAGTGACCTCCGCTGTCCAAAGGTCACCGCTCTGAGTAACATGTCCGGCGGTAAGCGTTCCTGAGCTCACGAGTTCCCCTGCGCTCAAGGGCTGTGCCGGAAACCGGCGCAGGATGGCTGCGCCAAGCTCCGCCAGGCACAAGGCCGGGCTTCGCAGAGAATTCTTGCCCGATCCTTCTTCCACGAATTCGCCGTTCTTTGACATTCGAACTTGAAAACGAGGCAGCTCGTCCACCAACTTGGCGATCAATTCCGGTTGCACCTTCGTCCTCTCGCCAACCACCAGTGCCACATGAAGACCGAATGAGGCCACGAAATCACTGGGTTGAAACTGCCAGTTGGGGAAGGGACAGTCGATGATTTCGAATCCCATGGCTAACCACTCTGCGGATTCCAGGGCCGCGGCGGCATCGAGACCTTCAGAAAGAATTGGCTGTTTCAAACCGAAAACAATCTCAGGCTCGATCTTCAGCGAATGGGAGCGCGCCAGCGTTAGCGTAGCGCGGTTATTGTCGCTCTGATGCACGGTGTCGTCGTACATGTGGGCCCAAACCAGAGTTTCCAGTTTGAGCATTCGCCACATGGCCTTATTGGCATAACCAACCTTGCGGCCGACAGCTCTGTGCCCGCCGGCTTCGCGAAACTGCTTGAGGGTTCCTTCAACCTGGTATGCGGTGTCGAGATCGAAACCGGATCGCGAAGAGGGAGGGAGGGAAATTATCTGTCCGGTTTCGTGTGCCGACAGCAGTTCGCGCGCCAACATTTCGACCTGAATATGCGACATGAGCGGGTTCGCTGTTCCAAGTGTAGCAACAGCCTTCGTCCCTGTGACTGTTGATTTCACTCAAAACGATGGTACTCTGCAACCGTAACTTTCAGTACTCCCGGTTGATAGAGGATGATTCGTATGACGTAGTGCAGCCGGAATTGGAGGAGCGTTATGAAAGTAAGGGCAAGATTTTCGGCGCCCGGCATTCCGCAGCCATACTCCTGCCACCGTTCAGGTTCAAATATCTGGCCGGTGTTCGTTCTGCTTCTGGGGCTGTGCGGTGTCCTTGCCAAAGCTCAGACCGCAGTCGTCCTCGTGGGTTCCGGATCGAGCGTCCCGGCGCCTCTCTACAACCGCTGGGCACAGGAGTACGACAAGGTCAACCCCAGCCTCCAGTTGCGATACCTTCCGAGTGGCACCAGCGAAGGCATCAAGCAGATTTCTCATGGCGCGGGCGATTTTGCCGCGGGCGAGACCCTGCTTACGGATCAGGAGCGGAAAGCAGCGGGCTTGGTCGAAATGCCGGTCGTGCTGATCGCAATCGTTCCCATTTACAACCTCCCCGGTGTACACCAGGAGCTTCGTCTTTCGGGAGAAGTGCTGGCGGAGATTTTCCTCGGTGATGTCAAGACCTGGAACGCGCCCCAGATCGAGAAGCTCAATCCAGAGATCACTTTCCCGAATCTTCCCATCCAAGTGGTCAACCGCCCCGCAGGAAAAGGATCCAACTACGTCTTCACTGACTTTCTTTCCAAGGTAAGTTCCAAGTTTCGTGCGCAGGTGGGAATCACCCCTTCGCCCAAGTGGCCGGTCGGCGAACCGGCGGAACGCAGTTCCGATATGGCAGAGAAGGTGAAGAATGGCCCCGGCTCCATCGGCTACGTCGAGTATCAATACGCTGTAAAGGGGGGCATTCCCCAACTCGCGGTGCTGAATCCCACCGGTAAGTTTGTTAAGGCTTCGGTTGAGAATATGGTTGCGGCGTGCAGGGCGGTAGAATCACCGCGGTGGAATGGCCTGTCCGCCTCGCTGACCAACGCACCCGGAGCTGATTCGTTTCCCATTACCAGTTTCACCTGGATTTACCTGCGAACCAAATCCTCTGATTCGGCTCGTGCCGCCGCGCTCAGCAATTTTCTCGATTGGATTTATTCGGATGGCCAGCAGTTCGCAGCCCAGGAAGGTTATTCGGAACTGCCAGCTCCATTGCTCGCCACTGTGAGAAAAAAGCTCAAAGCGTTGCAGTGATATCTTGGTTTTCACTGGTCGCCGTGAAGTTCCCTAGGTTTTGTTGGTGAGGACGGTATGCGAATGCAATTGCTCTACGCTGGCGTGGTTTGCTTGGCCTCTTTTGTGGTGGCACAGTCGTCAGCTGCAAAACCTGAAGCCGGCGATGTGCACAAGGTGTCCGCCACCGGCGAAGTGGGATTGAAAGACCTCTTTCAATCCAAGATTAAGGTGGAGTGGGACGCCCTGAAAAACAAAGACAAGCAGGCCTATGGGGCGTTGCTCGCGGATGACTATGAGGGCGTGGAAGTCGATGGCCAGGGAGAACGAACCAAACTCCAGGCCATTAACGAGATGGCGGAAACCAACGTTTTCAACTACACGCTGTGGGGTTACAAACTCATTCCGCTGGGACCAGACGCCGCCTTCGTGATCTACGAGGTTACTATGCAGTTCCCGCCCAAGTCGGTGGTGCGTTTTTCGCGCGTCTATATCACCGAGCTGTGGGTCAAACGCGCAGGAGAGTGGAAAGAGCTGCACTATCAAGAAACGCACGTTAAGTAGACCCGGCGCGAATGCACCGTTCCGGTTGGCCGCGGCATCCAAAGCAGTGTACGGGGACACAATGTAGGAGGTGAATATGCGGAAAGTTGCAGTTCTCCTGGCAGTGCTCTATTGGGGCATCTCCGCCAGTGCGCAAGCGGCCAGTTCCAACCCACCGGACGCAAGTCAGCACAAAAAGGCCAAGGACGAGATCACCGTCAGAGGATGTCTCGGCAGGTCAAACACCGATTACATCCTGACGCAACCAGATAAAGGCAATAGCTACGAACTGGCAAGGTCTCGCAAGCTAAGGCTGGGGCCATATCTCGGTCAGGAAGTGGAAGTGACCGGGTCGGAATATCCTTCGATGAGCACCAGTTCCGACTATTTGGCCCGCTCGGGCTCGGCCAGCCCGGTGACGATCCGGGTCACAACCATTAAGACCATTGAAAAGAGATGCTCCGGGAGTTGAGAGTCGTTCTGGCCGGATTACGCAGCGGAGCTAGTCACAGTCTGGCGGCATGGCCATGATTTCCGCGTTCGAATCACACGGCGGTTTCTTCTTGGCAGGCTCCAGCAGGGCGGGCCGATTGTAGCGCAGAACCCACAGACCCTCATTGTTGGTGAGATAGATCAAGCCATGGCCGCCATCGGGCAGCAAACTGCTCACTTCGTTAAACTGCTGCAGCACCTTCGGATTGCGCGGCTCGCTGAGATCCAGAATGCGCACCGTCTCGGTGGGATGGTTGCTGCTGGTGAGGGTCTCCGGCGTTTTTTCCGGCGCCTGTGCGATGGCCACATCCGGGCTCACCATTTGCACGCTTCCGGCGGTAGCCGGGTTGGGAGCGGCGGTCCGCTTCAGCAGGTTGGGCTTCTCTGGCTTGCTGACGTCCACCACCATGTAGCCCTGCTTGGATGCCTGCTGCACGTAAAGATATTGCTTCCCCTCTTGTCTCTGTAAGAACATCTGATTTCCGGTGGATTGCGGAAGTGGGAGGTGCGCGATTACCGTCGCCGGCACATCGGTCGGTTTCTTGGCGGGCTCGTCTTTCGCCTGCGCAAGCGCGGCCACAAATGAAATCAGACTTAAGGCAACCACCGGAACAAGCTCTCTACGCACGGTCTCCATATCACTTCACCTGTTTCAACCTAGGGGGTATGACCCAAAACTATACCACTCTACCTAGTTCCCGGGTCAGATTCGCCTGGCAATTGCAAAGCCCGGATGACGCCAAGGTCAATCCGGGCCGCGCGACCAGTGATGGCTCTCTCTTCATATCACTGTTGTGCGTACACGCCGATGCAACCGTTGCTGCTCTGCGTCGTACATTGTCCGCCGGCCTGGAGCGGCACAAAAATGTGGTTGTTGCTCGAGTCCACCGACACGCTGTGAGAGTTGGAACCGGTGGTGACGTTTTGCAGCCAAGTGTTGGTCGCGGCGTCGATGACGCCCAGCACCGGACCGTTGGGCATGTCTCTCGCGGCCAGGTAGTATTTATTGTCACCGGAGTTGTACCAGACCTCGTCAACCCCGCCCACGTTAAGGATTTCCGCCAGGATGGCGCCCGAAGTTCCATCAATCACGTATTCATTCGGAGGGAAGGCCTCGCCATCATGGTCAGCACACCCAACCAGGAAGTTGTTTCCCGGGCCTTGAGTCAGGCTAGTGGGCATGCAATTTGGCATCACAAAACTATTGATCACCACCGGCCCGTTCGGATTCCCCAACCGGGGATCGATTACGTCGATGTTCCCGATGTTGGTGATACCGTTGGAATTTTCATTTGTCTGGAGAAGGTGACCGGTGTTTGGATTCCAGATCATGCCGCCCAATCCTGCTGGCGCGATGGCCCCTGCACAATTGCCCCCCGGATTGGTCTGGTTACAGAACGCACCCGTGGTCTGGTCGATGATCGGCCCGTGATGGCAAGGTATGTTGTAAGTCTTACCGTTAGGCGTGATACCGCTTAAACCTGGGAGTCCGATCGCTCCGACGCCGTTCGCTGGCCCTCCGGAAACGCCGCTGAAAACATGCGGATTGGAGGGATCCGGACAGGGGAACACGGTGCCGCCAGGCGCACCTGCGGCGGCAATAATCGTGTCTACCGGAACGTTTGGGTTAAGGCCGAACGTGGCGCCGCTTCCTCCAGAGGCCAATCCCCCGCCGCCGTCATAATAGATCTGCCCGATGATGCAACTCGGGGGATTGAATGAACTGCCCGCGTTTCCGGGATCCAAAGTCGGTGAGGGTTGGGGAAGTCCGGTGCCACTTCCTTGGAGGGGATAGCTGGCAGCGGTATACCCGACTGGGTAGGGCCCGTAAGCCAGTGTGGGATCGACAGGTAAGCAATGCGAAGTTCTGGCGACTATACCTGACATATCAATAAACGTGACAAAGGGAAATCCGGGATCACCGTTGATGATGGCAAGAACCTGGTGGGCCGGGTCGTAGGCCATTTCGTCGGCACGATCGTCGCCGCAATCGGCGGCAGAACCGGCTTCGCCGTTCCAGGAGGAGACGCAAGGGGCGATTCCCAACGGCCCGTCATAGTCAGCAGACACACCCGTCGGGATCATGGCAATCGCCGTCGGCGGATTCGTGGTCAGATCGAAAACCGCTACACTCGCATTGCCGACAGCGGTGAATAGCGTCTTTCCGTCCGGCGTCACTTCTTCACCGTCCGGTCCAGACATCGGGTTTACGCCGTTGGCACGCGCGGCGCAGCACTGCGCTCCCGGGAATCCGCCGAAATGATGGTTGGCGCCAAAGCCCGTGATCAGATGGAATGTGGGCCCCGCCGGAGTCGCGGTCGACATGTCCGTTCTGCATCCGAACCGAGTGAAATTGCCGAACACATCCACATTGGGTGGGATGATGTCGTTGCCAGCCGCATCCTGGAGGCACATGCTGGCTTGGTCTCCAGCGCCAGTCACTGCGTTTGAGCCTTGAATCGCATTCACCGCAAGGTTGTTGACGGTGTCGAATACCACCACCGCCAATCCGATGCGATCCGATGTGTAGCCAAGGTGCGTGGGCGTATTGACCCAGGTAATGTCAAACGAGTTGAAGGGTCCGCCGGGCTCGCCGGTTGGGTTATGCTCCGGCACCGTGATGTTTACGATGTCGGTGTATCCATCGGCCTTGGTTGTACCGCACACGGGGCAATTTGCCACGCTGCCACAACCGGTCGCGATCACAAACAAGGCGGTGAGAAGAATAGTCAGTAGAATCCTGGATCTCATCGAAATCTCCTCCTAACAAGTTCCCTTTAGAACTTGGGCTGTTGCCAGCCCGATATTTAACAAATCTGTTGACCGCGACGTCTCCCAGTCGAACAAATCTCTAGAACCGGAACTGCAGTTCTTGCATCAGCACGGTGAAAGTCTGCGGCAACTGCCCGGTGGTGCTGGGCTGTTCCAACCGGTCGAGGTTCACGTTGAACTGATACTTCACCCAGTAGTTCAGATACCAGTTGACGCCGAATGTGAACTGATCGGTGTGATAGTCGTACTGGGGGACGAATCCCGGCGTATAGAAACCCAGGAAGTTCGCTGCGGGTGCATTCGCCTGAACGCCGGAATACCGAAGGCCCAGTTCCCAAGCTCCCCACCCTCGTCCGGTTCCGCCGGGAGTATCAGGTCCAAACAGCGGGTGTTTCACCCTCGGGGTGCCATTCTCGGGCCGCTTTTCGCCCGTCAGCAGATAAGTCGCGCCGATATTCCAAGCCTTCGCCCCGATACCGGGAATCGTCAGAAACCCAAGGCCGCCGGGTGTCTCGGATCCCACTCCATCACGCTGCTGTTGCATCTGCACGTATTCGCCGCGGGTGGCGAACGATCCCCTGAGGTAAGTGAACTCACCTTCGTACCGCTCGATCGGGCCGTTGATCCTCAACTGCGGGAAGAATGTGTAAGCAGCATCGGGGAGCTGTCCGCTAAAGCTCAGGTCACCCGACAGGCCTCGGGAGCGGCCATGCGAGATCGACCCGCCAAAGGCAAGCTGCTTCAACCAATCGTTGTGGGTCTTTCGCCAAGGATAAAAGCGTACCCTACCCACAAACTCCGGCTCGTTGGTGGCGTTCGGAGCAACCCCGTTCCGGCCATTGAACGCCCCGGCCCACCACTGCATTACGCCGCCGTCAATGTCCCCGTGAAGGGTTACACCAGGACATCGATAAGCGGTTCCTACACACGGATAGAGCAGCGACTGCAAACCGCGTTCAACGAAGTCCAGGTTGGTAGCGCCGATGCCGGTTTCCTGGGCAAACGGTTCTTTGAACTGACCAGCCTGGAATTGGAACTCGGGCTTGATTCTCACGTTGAGATAAACATCGCGGACAATTGCTCCCGTGGTGGCGTTAGCATCCGTCAGCAGCGCGAAGTCGAAGTGCGAACCGTAGTTGCCCTGGAACCCGAAACGCGCACGGCGCACCAGGAAGGTATCCGCGGGAGCACCGTCGCCCTTGTAAGCGCGGTAGTCGGTGTCGACGTAGCCGTAAGGGCTGAGGCTGAACTGTCCATCCGAACTCCTGATGAAGAAGTGTTCGCCGTTCCATCCAGCGGTAAGCGGCACGTCCTTTTTGGGCGCCGCAGCGGGTTGCGCCTGATCAAGCAGGACCGTGTCCACCAGATGGGCTCCGTCCCCGCCGGCGGCCGGCACCAGCTCTGCCGAACTGGAGCCTGCGGCGGTGGGCTCCACATGCGCGGAGTCCGCGGCAGACACCGGAGCCTTGTCTTCGGCCAGCTTCTGTACGATCGCCTTCAGTTCCTCAATCGTTTTGCGCTGCGCGGCAACCTCACTGCGCAGCTCGTCGACCTCCTGCTTGCTTGCGCTCGCCGCTGCCGATGCGCTGCTTTTGCCGGCAGGTTCCTGAGTTTGAGCCAGCGACTGTGAGGTTGCGAAGAACACCAGCAAAACGATGTAGGTTGTCAGCCAGCGCATGTTGTCCTCTCCGATGATGATTTGCAAAGCGGGCCCGTCTTCAAGGCATGCGGATACCAAGTCCACACGCTGCCTTCTTCATTCGGGCCACGAACCGAAAGATGTCTACAATTGCGAATGATGGTTGTCCGGTATGAAAAGCGGACCAGTGCCGCGGTTTACCACATCAAAATGCAATCTGTCAAGAAAATTTGTTTGAACCACCGCTGAAACCTGGCAGCGGCGGCGGCACTTCGTACTCAATTTGACCTCATCCTGACCTGGGTTTGCGAAACCCAGTGGCGTCGATCACGCCGAGGGGGAAGCGTCATAGGCATTCTGGAGATTATTCGTTCCGTAACGTAATATCTAGCTGAACCTTTTGGTCCAGAAACGAGGGGATATGGGCGCCATCGAACAGGACGTTGCAGCACTGAACTTGTTTCCTCCTTTGCAACCGCCTCGCCGTTATTTGTT
This sequence comes from Terriglobales bacterium, assembly GCA_049591935.1. Lineage (GTDB taxonomy): Bacteria > Acidobacteriota > Terriglobia > Terriglobales > Acidobacteriaceae > JABCZH01. The sequence goes on from JBAWFN010000081.1 coordinate 10,129, forward strand.
CGGGCCTGGTCCCACCATGGTTGATCCGCGGGTCTATGCAGCCCTCTCGAAACCAATCGTCGGGCACTTGGACGCATACTTCATCCAAGTCATGGGAGACATTCAAAAACTGTTGAGAATGGCTTTCGGTACGCACGACGGCACTACGATGGTGATTTCCGGGACCGGCAGTGCGGGTATGGAAGCTTCCGTCGCCAACTTCGTGGAACCCGAAGCAAAATTCGCAGTGTTCGCCAACGGGTATTTCTCCGATCGTCTCACGGAAATGGCCAAGCGCCACAGCGCTCAGGTCGTGCGCTTTGAGAAACCTTGGGGCGAGATCTTTGGGGACGAAGAAGCCGCACAGCTCATCCGTCGCGAGAAGCCCAAAGTCGTGGCTTATGTTCACGCCGAGACATCGACGGGCGCGTTGCAACCGGGCCAGGCAATTTGTGCGGCGGCCCACGAGATCGGCGCCCTGGTGATAGCAGATTGCGTCACCTCCCTCGGCGGACTACCGGTAAATTTCGACCAGACCGGTATCGACGTGGCGTACAGTTGCACGCAAAAAGGGTTAAGCTGCCCACCGGGCTTGTCTCCCATGGCGGTTTCGCCGCGGGCCATGGACTGGCTGCGCGCGCGGACGTCTCCGGTGCGCAGTTGGTATCTTGACCTCAAGCTGATTCACGACTACTCCACCGTGTCTCACCGTTACCATCACACGGCGCCAATTTCCATGTTTTATGCGCTGCGCGAGGCGCTTTTGGTCATCGCCGAGGAAGGAATTCAGAACCGCTGGGAGCGGCACCGTCGTTGCCATCAGTCCTTTGTCCAGGCGATTGAGTCCATGGGTCTGCGCATGCACGTGGCTGCGGGGCACCGGATTCCAACCCTGAACACGGTCTCCGTGCCCACAGGCGTGGACGACGCCAAGGTGCGCGGACGGTTGTTGGAGGAGCAAGGCATTGAAATCGCCGGCGGTTTTGGCCCGCTTGCAGGCAAGGTCTTCCGCATCGGCGTTATGGGCCCGTTGGCCACCGACGATAACCTGCAGTTTTTTCTGAAAGAGTTCAAGCAGACGCTGAGCGCAGAGGGTTATTCGATTTAGGCCCAATCCACCGAGCCGGGGTAGAGGCGACAACGAATGACGTTGAAGTCCGTACATACGCTTCTCGATGTCTTGCATTTCGCAGACAGCCACACTGCGGTTATTGTTCCTGAGTTCGGAATCCGGGTTACCTACGATTCGCTCCGGCAACAGGTTCTGGCGATGGCGGACGCATTAGCTTCGGCCGGGATTCGCCGTGGCGATCGCGTGGCGATTGTCATGCCGAATGGATTGCCCGCGATCATAAGTTTTCTGGCGGCATCCATTGCAGGGACAGCCGCCCCCTTAAACCCGGCGTATCCCTACGAAGAATTCCTGTTTTTCCTCGGCGATACCGAGGCGCGAGTCTTACTCTGTCCACCCGTGGGCGCCGAATTCGCGCGCAACGCCGCCCTCGACCGCAAAATTCCGGTCTTGCCAGTCGAGATGAGCCCGGAAGGCAATGTTCATCTCGTGGATACTCCCAGCGGAGCTTCGGCAACTGAGCCTACAGCAGAAGACATCGCCCTGATCCTGCACACCAGCGGCAGCACCGGACGCCCCAAGCGTGTGCCACTGCGGCATTTCAACCTGGCAGTCTCCTCGGCAAATATCGCCAATGCCTATGCGCTTTCTGAAGATGACGTTTCGCTTTGCATCATGCCTCTGTTTCACATTCATGGATTGATTGGGTCCACCGTGGCGACTTTGCTTTCCGGCGGAACCGTGGTCGTTCCCGGTAAATTTAACGCGCTCTCATTCTGGCGGACGGTGCGCGAACATCATGTGACCTGGTATTCGGGGGTGCCCACGATGCATCAGCTTCTGTTGGCCCGCACCCACCACAAGCCGGCAGAGGCCGCTTCTCTCCGCTTCATCCGTTCCTGCAGCGCGCCGTTATCGCCAGAGCTGATTCACAAAATCGAAGAAATCTTTGGTGTGCCGTTCGTCGAAGCCTACGGAATGACGGAAGCGGCTCACCAGATGACCTCGAATCCCCTGCCTCCGAGGCACCGCAAAGCCGGCTCGGTCGGCGTGGGTACTGGGATTCGCATGAGCGTGATGGACAGGGAAGGCAATCACCTTGCCACCGGCCAGCGCGGCGAAGTCGTCATTCAGGGAGCCAGCGTGTTTCGTGGATATGAAAACAACCCCGAAGCCAACGCCAAGGCTTTCGTGAATGGTTGGTTTCGCACCGGCGACGAAGGCTTGCTGGACGCTGACTGCTATTTGCATTTGACCGGGCGCATCAAAGACATCATCATCCGCGGAGGCGAAAACATCGCGCCTCACGAAGTTGACGAAATCTTGCTGCGGCATCCCGCAGTCGCCGCGGCCGTCACCTTTGGCTGCTCGCATCCCATTCTGGGTGAGGAAGTGGCTGCGGCCGTGGTCTTGCACGAGCCCCATGGCGCGACCGAAGTGGCTCTTTTGAAGCACTGCCGCGAAGTGTTGGCAGAATACAAATGCCCCAAGAAAATCTATTTGGTAAAGAGTATTCCGACCACGGCCACAGGCAAGATTCGCCGCCGCGCAGTGGCCGCCGCGCTCCTGGATGACCAGCGATGAAATTCCTGATCGCAGGAGCCGGGGCCATCGGGGCCTATGTCGGCGCGTGCATGGCGCGGGCCGGGTTTGAGGTCACGCTGTTCGCGCGTGGGCCGCATCTGCGGGCCATGCAAGCACACGGCGTGCAGGTGAAGAGTGCGACCGGAGATTTCGAAGCCCGGCCCAGGATCATCGGCACGCTCGAAGAAGCGGGTCAGGTAGACGTGGTGTTTCTGGGCGTGAAAGCGCACAGCTTGCCGCAACTTGTGCCGCAATTGAAAGCGGTGCTGGGGCCGGATACTACCGTCGTCAGTACGCAGAATGGAATTCCGTGGTGGTACTTCCAGGGGTTTGGCGGCGAGTGGGAAGAGACTCATCTTGAGCGTATCGATCCTGGCGGTACGATTGCCGCGGCCATTGAAGCCCGCCGGGTGATGGGATCGATTGTTTATTTTTCGACCGAGATTACCGAACCCGGCGTGGTTCAGCATATCGAGGGGAACCGAATTTCTCTGGGCGAACCGAACGGCACCCGCTCTGATCGCAGTCGCCGTATTGCGGAAGCGCTGGTCGCCTCCGGCTTGCGCTGCCCGGTCACCACCCACATCCGGCAAGAGATTTGGGTAAAGATTCTGGGCAACGCGTCGCTCAATCCGGTGAGCGCGCTGACCGGCGCCACGCTGGCGCAGATGGTGCGCGATCCCGGAGTTTCGTCGGTGATCCGGAATATCATGCAGGAAGTCGAGGCGGTTGCGCACAAATTGGGGATGGAGTTGCCAGTTTCCATCGATCAACGAATGGCTGGGGCAGAAAAAGTTGGCGAGCACAAAACCTCAATGCTGCAAGATCTGGAAGCGGGCCGGCCGATGGAACTGGAAGCTCTGGTGGGCGCGGTCGTGGAACTGGGCGAGCGCCTGGGATTACCCATGACTTGCACGCGGACGGCGTACAACTGCACGAAGCTGCTGGCGCAATGCAGGAGTTCCGCCGGCAAGTGAGCCGGAACACGAGGCGCCGCAAGCCCTTATCAGTTTTTTCTATCCCACTGACAAAAATATTTATTCAGGGGCTTGACAGTGGGGGTATACTCTGCTGGTCCAGTTAGCAGACCACTTGGAGCTTTGGAAATAGTGCCCCCAACCATCAAGTCCGACTTCGAGATTGTCCGCAGGAACAAAGTTTACGAAGAAGTCGCCAAGCAGCTCGAAAGTCTGATCCTGAAAAAACTGCAGCCCGGCGACAAATTGCCCTCGGAACGCGAACTCGCTGAAATGCTGGGCGTGAGCCGTAGTTCCATTCGGGACGCGATTCGAAGCCTGGAACTGGTGGGCTTGGTAGAACCGCGCCAGGGCGCTGGAACCATTGTTCGCGAACTATCGGCCGAGACCTTGGTCAATCCCTTTGCGAATGCCCTGAAGCACCGGGAGGCGCTGGTTACCGAGCTTCTGGATTTTCGCAAGATCATCGAACCGCCCCTGTCCGCGCGCGCGGCCACGCATGCTTCTCCCGACGAAATCTCGGAGATGGAAGAGATTTTGCAACGGCAGGCAGAGAAGATGTCTGAGGGAGACGCCACCATCGCCGAGGATTCCGAATTCCATTACGCCATCGCCCTGGCTTCCGGTAACACCGTGGTACTGAAGGTGCTCGATATTCTCATGGACCTGCTGCGCGATACCCGCGAGCGATCTTTGCAGGTAGCGGGACGGGCTGAGAAATCCCTTGCCGGCCACCGTAGGATTCTGGCCGCCATCAAGCGCCACGACGCGGAAGCGGCAAAGGCGGCCATGCGGCGGCACATTGAAGACGTGGAAGAAATCGTACTTAACAAGTTCTGATCAGACAAGTTTTGACCAACGGAGGATTTTCGTTATGGGCAAGTTATACGCGATCGAAATCATCTATCGGGGAATTTTTCAGAAGACTCTAGCCACTAGAATCAGCCGTGCGATCGTGCTGGCCGCTCATCATGAAGGCAAGATGGGGATTTCCTTTGGCCGCTACGGAGACAGTCCGGAGCGCAACGGCATCCCCGCCAAGAACTTCGCCATTGTGGCCACTGACGAAGAGACACTTCAAGACGGAATGGCCAAGTACGAGCCGAAAGATGTCGACATCACCATTTGCGTCGACGATACCCTGTGCAAAGGGGTGGAATCTTGGGCTTGGTATGGTCTCCAGCCCGTCAACCGGTTGCTGAAACCCGGAGGCACTTTGATCGTAACCTCCCGCGAAGGCCCGGAAGCCATCATCGCCATGGCTCACCGCAAGGAAAGCCCTTACCAGTTGTCGATTCTCAAAGGCACGGTCAGTTTTTCGGGCCTGTGGGTGTACAAGGACGATCACACCGACGTACGCATTTTAGGCGCGATTGCCAAGATTCTGCCCGAGCTGTTCAGCCTGAAATCAGTGCAAAGGGCGATTGTGGACGAGTGGAAAGATGAGCTCAAGGCGACGTCGGCGGCAAAGTCCTACGAGCGCACCACCAGCATCACGGTGCAGCCCAACCAGGGCAATCCGGAAGTGCCTTACAAATTTGACCTGCCCAAGTGGCATGAAATGGGCGAAGGCATCGCTATCCCTAGCATTCCCGCCGGACACAAGATGGACGATCCAAAGTCTCATGCCAGCGGCGGCTTCCAACCCGATCGCAATCCCACCTTCAAGAAATTCAGCACCCGGACGATGAGGCCGGTGGTGAATTTCGATACTTGCATCAAATGCACACTGTGCTGGTTACAGTGCCCGGACTCATGCTTCGATGTGACACCCGAAGGTTTGTACGACGCGAATATGGAAGCTTGCTGCGGGTGCGGGGTATGCGAGGCAGTCTGCCCGGTCAAAGAATGCGTCACCATGGTCAACGAGACGGAATTCAGTGACAACAGCAGCCAGTGGGAAGACTGGCGCAAGGACAAAGACGGTTATAAGATCTGGCTGGAAGAAAAAATTAAATCGCACCCGGAACGCTCCCACGGGTTCCGCTATCGTGGACAGTACGAAGAACAGATTCCGGAAATGCTCGAAATCGCGCAGCAGAAATAGCGTGTGTTTATGAGGAGACTCCGTTATGGCAGTGGCAACCGTAGTTGAGGACCAGCGTAAGACTGAGGAAACAGCGCTCATTACCGGCAGCGAAGCCATCGCAGTGGCCTGCAAGCTGGCGGACGTCGACGTAATCACGGCTTATCCCATCCGTCCCTACGACACCGTCATGCAATATGTTTGCAAGCTGGTGGCGAACGGCGAAATGGACTGCGAATATATCGTCGCCGAGGGCGAACACTCGCAGTTTGAAATCGTGAAGCATGCGTCCGCATGCGGTGCGCGTGTCTTCTGCGGTTCCAGCGGCGTGGGCTGGATGTATGCCATGGAAGCGCTGACGGTTACTCCCGCGTTGCGCATTCCCATGATCGCCATGGTAGGAAACCGGGCCTTGGATGACCCCGGTGCATTCGGCGTGGAACACAACGACGCGCTGGCGGTCCGCGATCTGGGTTGGCAATTGGTCTGGGTCGACAATGCGCAGGAAGCGCTGGACACGGCGCTGATCGCTTATCGGGTAGCGGAGGACCGGCGTGTTTTTCTGCCCTGCGCCATCAGTTGCGACGGCGCGTTCCTGACGCACTCGCAGGCCCTGGTGCGGATTCCCTCGCAAGAGAAAGTGAATGAGTTCCTGCCGCCATACAACCGCGGCGACCTGCTGCTGCACCCCGACAATCCCATTACCGTGGCGCCTCAAGGCAACGAGGACTGGGTGATGGAAATTCGCCGCCAAAACTATGCCGCCATGGAGCGTTCTTACACCGTGATCAAGGAGGCATACGCCGACTTCGAGCGCATCTTTGGGCGTTCCTACGGGAACCCGTTCTTCGAAGAGTACATGACCGACGATGCGGACGTGGTTCTCATGGGAATGGGAACCCTGTCGATTTCGGTGAAAGTCGCAATTCGGCAGATGCGCAAGGAAGGCAAGCGCGTAGGCTTTGTGCGCATGCGCTGGTTCCGTCCGTTTGCCGCGGAAGAATTGGCAAAGTCGCTGCAACGCTTTGCCGCGATTGGCGTCATTGATCGCGACTATTCTTTCGGTTCGCCCTATCTCGGAGGCGTCTTGGCCGGCGAAGTTCGCCACGCACTCTACCCGGGGCCCGGCAAGAAACCGCCGGTAGTGGATTTCATTTGCGGCCTCGGTGGGCGCGAAGTCACCGTGCCCGATGTGGAGAAGATGGCCGATGCCGTTTACCGCGCTGCGGATGGCAAAGCGCAGCCCTTAACCCAATGGATCGGATTGCGGGAGTAATCCGATTCTTGCAGATGGGTTTTTAGACTCAGAGAGGATGAAGAATTATGGCAACATACATACAGATCGATCCGACACAGAAACTAGATCCCTACAAAAGTGTAAAGAAGATCCCGCTGGAGGAGTACTTTACCTCCGGTCATCGCACCTGCCAGGGCTGCGAGTCGGCGCTGGTAATGAAGATGATGGCCAAGGCCGCCGGCCCCAGAACCATCGTGCTGGGCAGCACGGGATGCATGTATGTGGCCAACACCACGTATTACAGCACTTCCTGGGTGCTTCCCTGGATGCACACCCAACTGGGCAGCAGCGGATCGGCGGCTCTGGGCACGTCTGCGGCTTTGAAGGTTCTCATGCGCAAGGGAAAGATGAAGCAGGAACCCATCAACGTGATCGCCTTTTGCGGCGATGGCGGCGGAGCAGACATGGGTGTGGGGGCGATCTCGGCGACGCTGACTCATCCCGACTACAACTGCCTCATTCTGATGTATGACAACGAGTCTTATGCCAATACCGATATTCAGCTTTCGGGCAGCACTCCGTGGGGCGCGAACACCACCTTCAGCACCCCCGGCAGGGTGAAGCGAATCATGCATCGCCGCTGGAAGAAGAACATGGCGGGCATGATGGCGGCCGGCCATCCCAGTTGCCGCTACGTTGCCACCATCTGCATGTCATACGGCCTGGCGGGAATGAACTCCATGCGCAAAGCGCTCGCCATCGGCGGTCCCACCTTCATTCACTCGCTTGATCCCTGCCCGAAGGGCTGGGATTACGATCCTTACCTTTCTCACGAGATGGGCGAGCTGGCTGTGAACACCGGAGTCTGGCCGCTCTATGAAGTTGAGGATGGCGTGCTGAGGCTGACCGGCAGAACTCAGCAAATCGCCAATAAGAAAATTCCACGGCAGCCGGTAAGAGATTATTTGCTCAAGCAGGGAAGATTCGCGCACTTTACCAACGACGATATCGATTACTTCCAAAGTAAGGTCGATGAGATGTGGGACAAGTGGCTGGTTCCCGGTGTAATCCCATTCCGGACAGAAGTGGAGGCCGACGCTCCGCCTTCGACCTAGATAGGTTGGCGGGAAAGTTAGTCGACACAGATAGTCCGGGCAACAAAGTCGCAGGGGGACTGGCAGTTTTTGGCACGTGCGGTTGAAGTCTAACGCGCTGTCACGGAGGTATTACCCATGGCTGCATCTACAGCCTCTCTGATTCACCCCTCGCGTATTCCCAATCGTTGGGTCCAGCTAATGGCCGGCATCGTGGCGATGATGGCCATCGCCAATTTGCAGTATGCCTGGACTCTCTTCACCAAACCCATACAAGCCCATCTGCACGTTTCGCTGGTTGCCGTCCAGTGGACGTTTACTTTATTCGTTGCGTTCGAAACCTGGCTGGTACCTTTCGAAGGATATCTGGTAGATCGTATCGGGCCGCGCCTCATGCTGGGTATTGGCGCCCTTCTGGTCGGACTGGGCTGGATCGGATCGGGCTATGCTGAAAGCATCAATGGCCTCTACTTTTGGTATGGGCTGGGCGGCATTGGCGCCGGAGCGGTCTATGGAGGGACCATTGGAAACGCGCTGAAATGGTTCCCCGATCATCGCGGGCTATGCGTGGGCTTGACAGCTGGAGCTTTCGGCATTGGCACGGCGACCACGATTGCTCCCATCGCCCAAATGCTGAAAGTCTCCGGCTACCAACACACATTCATCGTCTGGGGGACAATTCAGGGAGTCGTAGTGCTGGCCTCGGCCCTATTCCTCGCCAAGCCACCGGAGGGATGGGCACCCCCCAATTGGAAAGAAATAGAAGCTAGGATAAAAGCTAAGGTCAACACCTCGGCGGTCGACATGACGCCGTGGGAGATGATGCGCCAACCATCGTTTTATGTCATCTATCTGATGATGACCATGCTGGCCTTCGGCGGCCTGGTGGTTACGGCGCAACTGAAACCCATGGCTGCTTCATACCATGTGGACAACGTCGTCGTAATGTTTGGCATGACCGCGCTGGTGCTTGCCATCACCGTCGACCGCTTGCTGAACGGGTTGACGCGTCCCTTTTGGGGATGGGTCTCTGACCATATTGGCCGGGAAAATGCCATCTTCATCGCCTTCATCCTGGAGGCCATCGCGGTGTTTGCCCTGCTTCAACTAATCAGCTACCCGGTCTGGTTCGTGGCATTGTCAGGGCTGTGTTTCTTCGCGTGGGGCAATATCTTCTCGTTGTTCCCGGCGATCACGGGCGACCTGTACGGAAATAAGTGGGCCACTACCAACTATGGAGTCGTCTACACCGCCAAGGGCGTCGCCGCCGCCTTTGCCGGCCCCGGCGCCGCCTGGCTGTTTGCCAAGACCGGCTCCTGGACGAAGGTCTTCTGGGCGATGATCGTGTGCGATGTGGTGGCAGCGTTCATGGCGTTGCTGTGGCTGAAGCCGCTGGCACATCGCACGGTTAGAGAGGCGGAGCGCGCCGCTTCGATAAGCAAGGTCGGCGAGCCGGTCAAGGCGCGAGGAGTGGCATAGCCAACTGGCACTCTGCAAGCAGCAAGAGGCCCTCTCCTAGGGGGGGGCCTTTTTGCGTTTTCCGGGGTGATGCCAGGTCTAATGCGCCGCGGCGGCGAATTTCTGACGCGCAGCCGGTTCCGGCGTTCCGTGAGGGTTGGCAGAATCGGAAATCGCGGAATTCTGCCGAGTGGCGCGTGGTCTCTGTTCCAGCCTGTCCACCAATTTGAAGCTGCCCACCATGGTTTGCAGGGCCAGGGCCAGGTCCGAAAGGGCTTGGCAGCTTTTCGCGGATTGCTGCGCCGCCACTGCCGACTCTTTTGTCAGTTGCGCGATCTGATCCATATTTTGATTGACTTCCTCGGTTGCCGCCGATTGTTGGGTGGCGGCAGTAGCGATGTGGGTAATCATGGATCCCACGTCGTCCGACATTTTGATGATCTGTTGCAATGAGTCTCCTGCCCGAGCGGTTGAGGTTACTCCTTCTTCGACTTGTTGGCTGCCGATTTGCATGCTCTTCACCGCTGCCTTGGTTCCCTCTTGGACGGTCTTGATCATCCCGGCAATTTCTTTCGTCGCGGTCGTGGTACGCTCGGCCAGCTTGCGAACCTCGTCCGCGACCACGGCAAAGCCACGGCCCTGTTCGCCCGCACGTGCAGCCTCGATCGCGGCGTTCAGGGCCAGCAGATTGGTTTGATCGGCAATATCGTCGATCACCCCGGCGATCCGCCCGATCTGGTCGGAACTGCGCCCCAATTCCTCGATCCGCTTGGCGGCCCCGGTCACGGACCCGGCAATGGAACGCATCTGCGTCAAGGTTTGTTCTACGACCAGGCCACCCTGGCGGGCAATCTCGGCGGCTTGGCGCGAAGCCTCTGCCGCGCTCGAGCAATTCTCCGAGACCTGATGAACGGTGGAGGACATTTCCTGCATGGCGGTAGCCACCTGTGCGGTTTGATCCTTCTGAGTCTGGGCCGCTTGCGATTGCAACGAGGCTGAGGACGAAAGTTGTTCGCTCGCCCCAGCCACCTGCTCGGCGGTTCCCGCCACCTGGGAAATCACCTCGTGGATCTTCTCCAGGAAGGTGTTGAACCACTTGGCTAATTCGCCCAGTTCGTCACGGCTGATAACCTGCAGACGCTGGGTCAAGTCCCCCTCACCCTCGGCCAGGTCCTTGACCATGGTGATCATACGGTTGAGAGCCTTAGAAACACTCCGTACCAAGGCCAGCCCCCACCCCATCAGCAACAAGATACCGACGACCACTGCGACGAAGATGGTGGACTCAAGCCGTGCGGAACGAACTCTTACCGCGGTAGCATCATCCGCCAATTTCTTCGCCACTTGATTTTGATATTCGTTGATGGCCCCCAGCAGGGCTTCAAACGCCGGGTTCGATTTTTCGATGATGGCCTGATGGGACTCGGCATTGCGCGCTTGCAGCACAAGATTGGTGACTTTCTGGTTAGCCTGAACCAGCGCAAGGAAGGCTGACTTCACGCCGCCGTCGCCAGCCGCCACCTGCTCAACTTTTGCCTGCGCCTCTTTCACCTGCGACTGGTTCTGATGGATCAGCGATTCCATGGCATCGGGATCAGTCTCCTGTACCAACTTCTGTGTGGTCCCTTGGACCTTGACCGCCAAGTCCAGCAGCTCGAAGGAGTGTTGGGTCTGTTCGCGTGCTGCTGTGGCCAGGTTTTGGGCGGAGTTGCTGGAGACCTGGAGCAGGTACGACAGCCCAAGCACGGCCGCCACCGTGATGGCCAAGGATGCCGCTACCACCAAGCTCATTCGGCGTGCGATGCCGTGATTTCTCATAGGTCGATGCCTGCTCCACGTCCGCCCTAACGCAGCTTGTCAGCCCGCAGCCCCACCACAATCGATCCGATGGGCTTTCCCCCATCGAGCACTGGTAGCCCTACCTGAATGAGCTGCTGGCCCGTGGAGTCATCGACTTTGACGGGACCAATCCATGTCTCTCCGGTCATCGGAACCTCGTGTTTGGGCTGGCCCTTGTGCGTCCAGTGTTCGGTTTTGGCATCAAATCCGACTTTGGAACCATCGGCTCCCGAAACAAAAACCTTCGCAATAATGTCATCGGTCTTCTTCTTGGTTTTCAGATACTCGGACAGGGGAGTCTTTGCCGTCATGCGGACAAACGGATCCAGCACCGAAAGGCTGTGCCACTTTTCATTGGTCATAGCCAGGGCCTCGGCGCTGGCGGGTGTGGCGTTGTAAGTCTTTACCGCATTCACAATCTCAGGGTCGGTGCTGAGCGACGCCAATTCCTTGATTTTGACATCCAGTTTGGCTTTGATCTCCGGCGGAGCCTGTGCCCAACCTGCGGTCGCGCAGAGGAAGACAACGAGACCAACGGTAAGTGTGTGTTTGCATGAGGTAATCATGATTTCTCCTTGTCACCACGGAGGCAACGAGAATGTTCCTGACAGGATGCTTATCGGCAAAACCTCGCAGCTGCTTTAGAGGCGGGTGGGTGAGCTGCGTCGAGCTCTACGGCAGGCGCTGGCCGGGGTCTTCGGCAGGGTATTGCTCGGGCAGCCAGAGAGTATAGACGGAGATGTCGGCCCGGTGGCTTATCGCTTCGCCGCCCGCAGACGCTCTTCCAGAGCCTTCACTTCAAGGTTCATGCCCTCGGGAAGATGGCTACCGAACTGGGCGAAATGCTCTTTGATCAACGGCACTTCCGCCAGCCAGCCGTCAAGATCAACGCTGAGCAGTTCATCCACGTGAGCGCCTTTGATGTCCATCCCTTTTGTGTCGAGATCGGCCACGTCGGGAATCCGTCCGATGGGCGTGTCTTTCGCATGCACCTTGCCGTCGCAGCGCTCAAAGATCCATTTCAACACGCGGCTATTTTCACCATAGCCCGGCCACAGGAACTTGCCATCCTTGCCGCGGCGAAACCAGTTGACGTAGCAAATCTTCGGCAACTTGGAAGCCTGAGTACTGGCCCCAATCTTGAGCCAGTGCGCGAAGTAATCGCCCATGTGATAGCCGCAAAACGGCAGCATCGCCATGGGATCGCGCCGTAGCCGGCCAACGTTGCCGGTGATCGCGGCCGTAGTCTCGCTGCTGGCGGTGGCGCCGAGGAACGTGCCATGCTGCCAATTAAAGGCCTCGGTGACCAGCGGAACAATTCCGGCGCGGCGCCCACCAAAGAGAATTGCATCAATGGGCACGCCCTTCGGGTCCTCCCACTCGGGAGCAATCACCGGGCACTGCTTTGCAGCCGCCGTAAACCGCGCATTCGGATGCGCTGCCGGCCGGCCAGACTCTGGTCTCCAGGGCCGCCGCAGCCAGTCCACCAGGGCAGCGGGCTTCTGATCCGTCATGCCTTCCCACCACACATCGCCATCGAGCGTCATCGCGCAATTGGTGAAGACAGCATTCTTCGCGACGGTCAGCATGGCATTGGGATTCGATTTCACGCCCGTGCCCGGTGCCACCCCAAAGAAACCGTACTCCGGATTGATAGCGTAGAGCCGACCATCCGCGCCGAATTTCATCCAGGCAATGTCATCGCCGATGGTCTCGACCTTCCAGCCGGGAATGCTGGGGATCAGCATGGCGAGGTTGGTCTTGCCGCAGGCTGAGGGAAATGCGCCGGTGAAATATTTGAACTGTCCCGTGGGACTGATCAGCTTGAGGATGAGCATGTGCTCGGCCAGCCAACCTTCGTCCCGCGCCTGCACCGATGCGATGCGCAGCGCGTGGCACTTCTTGCCCAGCAGCGCGTTGCCGCCGTAGCCGGAACCAAACGACCAGATCTCACGCGTTTCGGGGAAATGGCAGATGTACTTGTGCTCGGTGTTGCAGCTCCAGGTCTTGTCCGGCTGATTTGCGCCCAGCGGGAAGCCGACGGAATGCATTCCGCGAACAAAGTCCGCGTCTTGTCCAAGGGCTTCAAGGACGCGAGTTCCCACCCGAGCCATCAAGTGCATGCTGGCTACAACGTAGGCGGAGTCAGTAATCTCTACGCCGATCTTGGCGATGGACGATCCGATCGGGCCCATGCTGTAAGGAACCACGTACATGGTGCGGCCAGCCATGCAGCCAGTGAAAAGGCCGGTCAGCATCTGCTTCATCTTGCCTGGGTCTTCCCAGTTGTTGGTGGGACCAGCCTCTTCTTTAGTTTTCGAGCAGATGAAGGTTCGATCTTCCACGCGGGCCACATCAGCAGGATCAGAGCGGACCAGGAAGCTGTTGGGGCGCTTCGCCGGATCGAGCGCGATGGCCGTGCCCGTGAGCACCATCAGCCGCGCCATGGTCTGATACTCCTGCGGCGAGCCATCGCACCAGTGCACCCGCTCGGGTTTGCACATCTGCGCGACTTCTTCAACCCACCGCACCAGCTTGGGATGGCGATGACTGGTGGCGGGTTCAACTTCGATGGTGGTAGTAGCCATAGAAAATGTCTCCCCGGATGACGAACTGCAGTTGCCCTCGGCGGGATCCTCTCAGGCGAGCCAAACCCTAATATTATCGCGTAGTTGCAGGGAATATGCCAGCTAATGGTTCTGCGGGTAGTGGGTCAGTTTGGTTTGCAATGCTTCGCGTGCTTGGCGAATTCTTGGCGGCCTTTGCGGTTCACCGCTTTCTTGCCGCAAAGATCGCAAAGAACTGCCGCTAAGGGCGCAAAGTCTGAGCAGCCCTCAACCGTGAAACTCCCCCACCACCGTTCTGAGCGGGTTGCGACCGCAATTCTCTTCAGAGTGAGCCGTCCCGACGCATCCGGGGCCGATTCGGCCCTCTAAATCGGCGAATGCTGCCCCTGCACAATCATCTGCTCGGCGATACGCCGTGCTTCGGGCAGTGTGGCCGCCGCCTCGCGATCAATCTCTGCCGGCAAGTCTTTCTGGATCTTCCCCAGTTCCTCATCAAACACCCGGCTCACCAACGCGGGAGTGTGTTCGACCGGCTTGCCATCGTCCCCGGGAACTTTGACCTTGTGGCGAACGCGCTGCGCAATCATCAGGCGGTAGATGCGGTCGGTGGCCAGATCTTCCATGTAGCCATCCAGCAAACTGGCGCCCTTGCCGTTGAGCACTCCGTTGCGATAGCGAATCACGGTGCGCGCCGCCGCTCGGGTTCCTGCAAGCGTAGTTTTGCCGACGCCCTTCGGAACCGGCCGCAGATCAGGATGCGCGTTGGGCAGGTTGGGTCGTCGTGCAATCTGATTGGGAAACGGAAACTGCGCCACTGCAATTTCGTTCTGATCGGGATGCCCGGTCCAGGCTCCATCCATCAGGCAGTCAGCTTCGTTCTTCTTGTCCTGCTTCAGCACCTTGAGAGCGCGCTCATTCAATTCCGCATCGGTGCGGCTGGGATAAAGCGCCGTCATTCCGCCGATGGCGTGAGCTCCATGCTTGTGGCAAATTTCCGGCATCAAGGTGCGGAAGTTCTGGAAAAATGCCACATCGTGCGGGATGGTGTTGCGGTCCGGCAAAATCCAGTTGGGATCCTCGCTCATGAAGTCGATCAGCGAAGCCATGTAGTCCCAGCGGCCCAGGTTTAACCCCAGGCAATGTTCGCGCAAATTGAAGAGGAATTCTTCCATCTGATAGGCCAGCGGATGAGCCTCCACCAGCGCCATACATTTGATGTAGTCCTTGGGCAAGCCCTTGTGTTTGGCAAAAGCCTGGAAAAGATCGCGCCACCAGAAAGCCTCCTCCGCCGACTCGCTCTTGGGAATGTAAACCGAGAAGTTGTGCGGCAGCCACGCGGGATCGACCTGGTACCAGATCAGCGCCAAATCGAACAGGGAAGCCGATATGATCTCGTTCTTGATGACACCACCCTGGCTGAGGTGCAGCCCGCGGGGACGCACCCAGGTCACGGTTTTCGAGCGCTGGACTGTGACCTTCTTTTGCCGCTTCTGGTCGTCGTAACTCAGCTCATATTTGTAAGCGGCGATGGTGTTGGCAATCGCCAGCATGATGTGCTCCCAGGTATTCGCCGTGGAATCTTCTACGTCCACCATGACTGCGGGCGATCCGGAATTCAATAGTTTTACGGTCAACTCCGCGTCGTCCGCCGGGCCGGTCATCTGGTTACGCTGGTCCGCGCACCAGTCGGGCACTTCGATCCGCCAGTCGGACGTGGTCGCCTCCGAAGACGGCAAATAGTTTGGCGGTTGTCCGCGATGCGACCGCTGGAGCACTTCTGCGCGTTTTGCCACCAGCTTCTGTTGCCAAGGAGTGAATTGCTTGTGCAGCGGCAACAGGAAATCAACGAAACCCTGCGGCAGATCCTCCTGGGGATTCAAATCCGCTGGCGCGTAATTCATGGACTGCGGCGTGGCGACTTCAGTATGGGTTGGCATGGCATGATCCTCCAAAGGAGGCAGGCGAGCGTACATTCGTGTTCAGGTGCATTCGATGACCGCTTGTCTGACTGTCTATTTCGTTCTTCCACCTTCAACTTTTAGTTTCTCACTGGCCGCTGCCTGGGCGGCTGCCAAACGCGCGGTCAGCACGCGAAACGGCGAGCAGGCGACGTAATCCATCCCCACTTGATGGCAGAACTCGACCGACGAGGGATCGCCGCCGTGCTCACCGCAAATTCCCACCTCAAGGCCGGGACGGGTCTTGCGTCCGCGTTCAATTCCGATGCGAACCAGTTCCCCCACGCCATCGCGATCCAGCACCGCGAAGGGATCCTGTTTAAGGATGCCTTCCGCCAGATAGGTCGGCAGGATTTTGTTAACGTCGTCGCGCGAGAAGCCGAACGTGGTCTGAGTAAGGTCATTAGTGCCGAAGGAGAAAAATTCCGCTTCCTGGGCAATCTTGTCCGCGACCAAACAGGCGCGCGGCAACTCGATCATGGTCCCCACTAGGTAATGGACCTTCTTACCCTTCTCGCGGAAGACTTCCTCCGCCACACGCCGCACAATCGCCGCCTGGTTCTCCATTTCCTTCACCGTGGCGATCAGCGGAATCATCACTTCCGCATGAGTCTTCACTCCCTCCTTCTCCACCGCAACTGCGGCTTCGAAGATGGCGCGGGATTGCATCTCAGTAATCTCGGGATAGGTGATGCCCAGTCGGCAGCCGCGATGCCCGAGCATGGGATTAAACTCATGCAACTCCTCGACCCGGCGAAGCAACCGGTTCAGCTCTTTCAACTTTGGCGAGCGCGGCTTGGTTGCTTCGAGCACCGCAATTTCGACCATCAGCTCTTCGCGCTTAGGGAGGAACTCGTGCAGCGGCGGATCCAGCAGGCGAATGGTGACCGGCAGGCCATCCATGACGCGGAACAGACCGATGAAATCGGCGCGTTGCATGGGCAGAAGTTTTTTCAGCGCCGCGCGGCGATCTTTCTCGTTGTCGGCCAGAATCATGGCCCGCATGTGCGGAATGCGGTCCTCGGCAAAGAACATGTGCTCGGTGCGGCACAGTCCGATGCCCTCGGCGCCAAAGGCACGCGCCTGTTTCGCGTCGCGCGGAATGTCCGCGTTTGCCCGTACCCCGATCTTACGGAACGGCTCCGCCCAGGCCATGAATTTCATCAGCTCCGGATCATCCGGCGCTGCGTCCAGAGTATTGAGCTTGCCTTTGATCACCCGGCCGGTGGTTCCATCAAGCGAAATCCAGTCGCCTCCCTTGAATACTTGGCCCTTCACCCTCATTTCACGGGCGTGTTCGTTTACCCCGATATCGCCGGCTCCCGCGACACAACATTTGCCCATACCACGAGTGACTACGGCGGCGTGGCTGGTCATGCCCCCACGCGAGGTCAGAATGCCGGCGGCCACTTCCATGCCGTGAATGTCTTCCGGCGTAGTTTCCGCTCTCACCAGGATGACGGGGTTTCTCTTAGGGCCGGGACCGGCCTTTTCCACCGCTTCATCCGCGGTGAAAACAATCTGCCCAACCGCGGCGCCCGGCGATGCTGGTAAGCCGGTCGCGAGCACTTCGACCTTCACTCTCTTTTCATCCAACCGAGGAACCAGGAAGTCATAAAGCTGGTTGGGTTCGACGCGGAAGATCGCCTCTTCCTTGGTGATCAGCCCTTCTTCCACCATCTGGATGGCCACGCGCACCGCGGCCAGCCCGGTGCGTTTGCCATTGCGCGTCTGCAGCATGTAGAGCTTGCCTTCCTGGATGGTGAACTCGAAATCCTGCATATCGCGATAATGTTTTTCCAGGCGAGTCGTGATTTCGCGCAGTTGCCGGTAAACATCCGGCATGATTTTCTGCAGTTCAAGAATCGGAACCGGGGTGCGCACTCCGGACACTACGTCCTCGCCCTGCGCGTTCAGCAAGAACTCGCCATAGAACTCCTTGTCGCCAATCGCAGGATTGCGCGTGAAACCCACTCCCGTGCCGCTGCTGTCGCCCAGATTGCCGAACACCATCGCTTGCACGTTCACCGCCGTGCCCAGTTCGTCAGAGATGTTATTGATGCGGCGATAGTGTTTGGCGCGGTCATTCTGCCAGGAGCGGAAAACAGCGTCGCGCGCCATCACCAGCTGCTCGTGAGCATCCTGCGGGAAATCTCGTTTGGTGTGTTTCTTGACGACTTTCTTGTATTCCGCAATCACTTCGTTCAGCGCTTTGGCGTCGAGCTCGGTGTCGAGCTTCGCCTTCTTCTGTTTTTTCTTAGCGTCGAATACTTCGTCGAAAGCCGACTTCGGAACGTCCAACACCACGTTGCCGAACATCTGGATCAAGCGGCGGTAGGAATCGTAGGCAAAACGGGGATTACGACTGCGTTTTGCCAGCGCTTCAACACTTTGATCGTTCAGGCCAAGGTTAAGGATGGTATCCATCATGCCCGGCATGGAAAACTTCGCGCCCGAGCGCACGCTGACCAGCAGCGGGTTCTCGCCCTTGCCCAGCTTCTGACCCTGTAGCTCCTCGAGATGCGCCAGCGCCTCTTCCATCTCGCGATCCACCTCCTTCGAAACCCCTCCGTGCCGCATGGATTCGCGGCAAGCCTCGGTCTGAATGGTGAAACCAGGAGGGACCGGCAGCCCGGCATTGGTCATCTCGGCCAGGCCTGCGCCTTTGCCGCCGAGTTCGTCTTTCATCTTGCCGTTGCCATCAGCTTTGCCGCCGCCAAAGAAATAAACATATTGGATAGGCTTCACGGCGGCTGGCTGCTCTTGCGTTTCAGGGAGTATGGAAGTGCCCATGGATTCGTCCTCTTTCGGAACTTAGGTTATGAATCGAGCCTCATGCTTAATGAAGGTTTCCTCTTAATAACGACCTTGCGCAATGCGTGGAAGGCGTGAAGCCCCCTTTGGAAAGTCATGAAGGATTACTCTTTAGTTTACCCGATTCCTGGCACTCCGATCATGGCAGCGCCCCCGGGTGAATTCGCTCCTTTCCCAAAGATGGCCTATTCCGGCGCTGCACTACCCCGTGGTGACGAGAATCACATCCTTATGTGCCTACTGTCACAGCTTGCAGCCTCAGCCGGGTCTATCAATGAAGGGAGAACGCCAAGCAAGGCGCGGAGGATTTATGTCAATTTCCAAGAAGGAAGCTCTCGAATATCACTCTTGGCCGAAGCCAGGAAAAATCGAAGTCACGCCCACCAAGCCCTGCCGGACGCAGCGCGACTTGAGCCTGGCTTATACACCCGGCGTGGCCGATCCGTGCCTGGAGATCAATAAGAATCCCCACGATGCGTTCAAGTACACCGGCCGGGGAAACCTGGTTGCCGTGGTCACGAACGGTACGGCCGTACTCGGCCTCGGCGATATCGGCGCCTTAGCCGGCAAGCCCGTCATGGAAGGCAAAGCTGTGTTGTTCAAGCGTTTTGCCGATGTCAACGTTTTCGACATTGAAATCAACAGTCATGATCCGGATGAGATCATCAAGGTCTGCCAGTTGTTAGAACCGACCTTCGGCGGCATCAACCTCGAAGACATCAAGGCGCCGGAATGCTTCTACATCGAAGAGACCCTCAAAAAGACGATGCACATTCCCGTCTTCCACGATGACCAGCACGGGACCGCCATTATTTCCGGAGCCGCGCTATTGAACGCCCTGGAAGTGGTAGGCAAAGACATCAGCAAAATCCGTCTCGTCATCAACGGTGCCGGTGCCTCGGCGGTAGCCACTGCTGAGCACTACATTCGGCTGGGCATGAAGCGAGAGAACATTACTCTGTGCGACACCAAGGGCGTGGTTTACCAGGGCCGTACCGACGGCATGAATCCTTACAAGCAGCGCTTCGCCCAAGCCACCAAGCTGCGTACGCTGGCGGAGGCGATGGTGGGCAGCGATATGTTCCTCGGCCTCTCAGTCGGTGGCGTGGTTTCGCAGGACATGGTGCGCTCCATGGCGGCCCGTCCCATCGTCATCGCCATGGCGAATCCCAATCCGGAGATTACCTACGAGGACGCACGAGCCTGCCGCAACGACGTCGTAATGTGCACCGGCCGCGCGGATTATCCCAACATGGTCAATAACGTTCTGGGCTTCCCCTTCATCTTCCGCGGAGCTCTCGATGTGCATGCCACCGCCATCAACGACGAGATGAAACTGGCCGCGACGTACGCCTTGGCCAACTTAGCCAAGGAGGACGTACCCGACTCGGTCTGCCGTGCCTATGGCCTAGAACACCTCGCCTTCGGGCCGGATTACATCATTCCCAAACCTTTCGATCCTCGCGTCCTGGTGTGGGAAGCGTCAGCCGTAGCCAAGGCTGCGATGGAGACCGGAGTAGCGCAAGAACCCGTGGATCTTGACGAATACCGCGAACAACTGGAGAAGCGTCTGGGCAAAGCGCACGAAATCATGCGCTTCGTCATACACAAAGCGAAGGCCAAACCCAAACGCGTAGTTTTCCCCGAGGGGGAAAACGATAAAGTGCTGCGTGCGTCCCATATTTTGCTCGACGAGAAGATCGCCCACCCCATCCTGTTGGGCAATGATCAGATCATTCGCTCGCGCGCTGCCGAACTGGGCGTTCCGCTGGAGGGCATGGAGATCGTGAATCCCAAGACCTCATCCTGGCGGGATGTTTACATCCAGGAGTTTTGCTGGCTTCGCCAGCGCCGCGGCGTTACGCTGTCAGAAGCCCGGGAACTCATCGATAACCGCAACATCTTCGCCTCCATGATGGTCCACATGGGAAACGCGGATGCATTGGTTTCCGGTATCACCCAGCACTATCCCGATACCATTCGGCCGGCGCTGCAGATCATCAAAGTGCGGGAAGGCGTCCACAAGGTTTCCAGTCTGTACGCCCTGATCACAAAAAAGGGAGACATGCTGTTCCTCGCTGATTGCTCGGTGAACATCGAGCCCAACGCTGAGGACCTTGCCGAAATCGCAATTTGTGCCGCCGATGCCGCCCGCCGCTTCGATGTCACACCCCGTGTGGCCATGTTGTCCTTCTCCAACTTCGGCAGCACCAATCACCCGCTCTGCGAAAAGGTGCGCCGCGCTACCGAACTGGTCAAGCAACGCGATCCCTCGCTCATCGTGGACGGCGAAGTCATGGCGGACACTGCCTTGGTGCCCGAAATCCTGGAACGCGACTATCCGTTCTCCGCGCTCAAAGGCGGCGCGAATGTGCTGATCTTCCCCGATCTGAACTCGGCGAACATTGCCTACAAACTGCTCATGCGCGTGGGCGGTGCGGAAGCCATCGGGCCCATCCTGATGGGTCTCAGCAAGCCGGCTTATGTATTGCCACGCGGAGCCGAAGTGGAAGACATCGTCAACAGCGCCGCCCTCGCAGTTGTGGATGCCAACCAGTCAGAACAGGAACCCCTGGCGCGGGAGCCCAGGAAGACGCTGGTAAGCGCGGATTGAGCAACCACCGCGGTAGTGGTGCAGTTCAAACTGCACCACTACCAGATTCTTGTTACTCCACAAACTGGATTTCCATGGTTACAATGACTTCTTCGTGAGGTAACGGCCGTGACCATCCGTATGTTTCCCATCAAGACTGCAGCCAGAATTTCATACATTCTGCTGGTGTTTGCTTTGGACGCTCTGCTCGTGAGTCCGTTGACTGCGCGAGCGCAGAAGCAGGAAATTGTCTGGAGCGACCAGGAGAAGCCGATTGTCGAGCAGTTGCACGGATTGCGCAAACTGCCGGACGACGTTCGCGGCCAGACGAACAAAAGACTTGCACTTCAGATTCGCCAGTTGCCCGCAACTCCTAACAAGGTGAGTCTGGCATACGGCTTGGCCAGTCGCGCGACCGAAGGCGACTTCGGCCACGATTCGCTCCAGCAGGTCACTACCACGCTGGCCGATGCGCTTCGCGAGCAGCCCCAGCCCGACGACAAAGGCGAGCCTGCGGCGGCTTACATGGAACTGGCACAGCTCGAAAGATACGAGCACATGCAAGTTTCGTTGGATGCCCCCGCTTACAAGGCGGCCATGGCAAAGCTTGTGGCCGATGACCAGCGTCGCCAGCAGGCAGACTTCACGCTGGCAGATTTGCAGGGCAAGACTTGGGAGCTCAAGAGTCTTCATGGCAAAGTCGTGTTGGTAAACTTTTGGGCCACGTGGTGTCCCCCGTGTCGCAAGGAAATGCCGGACTTGGAAGCGCTCCACCAGCGTTTCCAAGACCAGGGCTTCGTAATTTTGGCGATTTCGGATGAAGAACAGGATAAGGTCAGGCCCTTCATCGCCGAATATAAGATCTCTTATCCCGTGCTGCTTGACCCTGGCAGAAAGGTCAACGACCTCTTTCAGGTGGAGGGTATTCCGAAGAGCTTTGTCTATGACCGCGACGGCAAACTGGTAGCACAGTCGATCGACATGCGCACACGCGAGCAGTTTCTGCAAATGTTGGGGCAGGCTGGGTTGCAGTGATACCTGGGATGGACCGACTTGTTCAGCTCTAGGTGGAGTAGTCAGCGTTGATTCGGACGTACTCGGCACTTAGGTCAGAAGTGAGGAATGCCGCGCTGCTGCGCCCACGACCGAGACGCACTCGAATGTCACAGTTTGGCTGGGCCAGATCGTGGTGAGCCCTGGCTTCGTCAAATCTGCAACCCGCCCCCGCTTTGCAGACCATTTGCTGCGCGATGCAAATGTTCACCCTTTTGGGATCGATCTGCACGCCGCTTCGCCCCACGGCCGCCAGGATGCGTCCCCAGTTGGGATCGGCCCCTGCCCATGCCGTTTTTACTAATAAGGAGTGAGCAATCGTTCTTGCCACTTGTAGCGCTTCCCGCCGACTCTTCGCCTGTTCGATGAAGAGATGAATCACATGCTGCACGCCTTCACCATCCGAAACGATCTGTTCCGCCAATGATTGGCAGACTTTCGACAGCGCGGCGGCAAACTTCCTACGGACGCCGGCGTCTTTCAGCTGAACTCCACTCTGCCCTGATGCCAGCAGCAAAACCGTGTCGTTGGTGGAGGTGTCGCCATCCACCGAAATGCAGTTGAAACTCTGGTCGCAGGCCCCACGCAGCAGTTGCCTCAATTCAGCCGGGGTGGCAGCGACGTCTGTGAACAGGTACACCAGCATGGTTGCCAGTTGCGGGTGAATCATTCCTGATCCTTTGGCAACTCCCAGCAGACTGACCTCCGAGGCTCCCGACCTGAACCGCGCCGACGCCAGCTTCTGCCGCGTATCGGTCGTCATAATGGCCTGGGTGAACCGGTCGAGCGTGGCCGGCGTCGGCTCGCGACTCCCCATCAGCTCAGCAACCTTGGCCACAATCTTTTCAGCAGGGAAGTGGACACCAATGATTCCGGTGGAGGATGGAAAGACCTCCTCCGGGCGAATGCCCAGCGTCCTGGCAACCTTCTCACATACCTGCTCGCACGCCTTTAAACCCGCCTTCCCGGTGGCGCAATTCGCATTTCCAGAATTGACGATGACCGCTCGTATGCGGCCTTTGCCCTGCAGCAAGTGTTTCCTGCTAACTTGCACTGGAGCAGCGACGACGAGATTCTTAGTGAACAGGGCCGCGGCACTTGTGCCGGGAGCGGCCTCGACAAGCGCTAGATCAAGCCGCCCGCTGGTTTTGATTCCTGCGGCCAGCGCAGAAAAGCTGAAGCCCTTCGGTAAATGAATTGTTGCTGCTTGCACAGGCACGCTCATACCTGCAGCTTCACCAGCCAACTCGCCGGCTCGGGCAGGATCGCGAACTTCGGCAATTCCCCACGCACCATGGCGACTTCGTCACAATGGTGGAACCGCGGGCACACCCAGCAGTCTTTGTAGATCTTGTCCGGCAGGTCCTCGCGCTGTGCCACTTGAAAACCAAGACCCGCAAAGAAATCCGGCGTTCGGGTGAACAGACAGATACAGTTGACCGCATGCTTTTTGGCCTCCACCAGCAGGGCTTTGACCAGGCTCCGACCCCCGCCTTGGTCTTGCCGCGAAGGTGCAACTGTGATGGAGCGAATCTCCGCGAGGTGCAGGCCGTAGAGATGGAGAGCGCCACAGCCGATGATGTTGGCGTCGTCTTCCAGCACCACGAAATCCCGCACATTCTCGCAAATCTCCGCCAGTGTTCGCGGCAGAAGAGTTCCATCGCCAGAATAGGCCGCGATCAGGTCGTGGATCTGTTGCGCATCCGGCAGGATGGCCTTACGGGTGCGCATGAACTTCCTCGGAAATGGTTTCAATCTTCCGCTTCGCTTCGGCGATTGCCTGCCGCACCCGTGCCGGCGCCGTGCCTCCCGGCACGTCATGGATTGCCAGCACAGACTCCAAAGTCAGGCACGCATGCAGGTCTTGGTCGAATAGCGGATTCACAGAACGCAATTCATCCAGCGGCAAATCCTGAAGCTCGCACCCTCTTTCCACGCACTTCTGCACCATTTTCCCGACTTGCTCGTGCGCCATGCGGGAAGGCACTCCGCGCCGTACCAGGTAGGTGGCTGCAGCCCAGGCGTTCATAAAGCCCGATTGCGCCGACTGCTGCATACATTCGTAATCGAACTCCACCGCTTTCATCCACTCCGTCGTCAGCGGAACTAACGCCATGATCGTTTCGGCAGAATCGAACAGAGGTTGCTGCGTTTCCTGCAAGTCCTTGTTATAAGCAAGCGGCAGACCCTTGACCGCGATCATCAGTGCGGTTGCGTTTCCGATCACCCGCGCCGCCTTGCCGCGAGTCAACTCCAGCAAGTCTGGATTCTTCTTCTGCGGCATCGCACTGCTTCCCGTCGAGTAAGCTTCGGGCAAGTGCACAAAGCCAAACTCCTGCGTGGAAAACAGAATCATCTCTTCCGCCCAGCGGCTCAAATGTAGCGCCAGCAACGCAAGGGCATTCACGAACTCCAACACAAAGTCGCGATCACTGGTGGCGTCGATGCTGTTCGCAGTTGGAGCGTCAAATCCCAGGCTGGCCGCCATGGCTCGCCGATCCAGCGGCAGCGTGGCGCCTGCCACCGCTCCCGATCCCAGCGGACAAACATTCGCCCGCCTACGGCAATCGGCCAACCGATCGGCATCTCGCAAGAACATTTCGACATACGCCAGCAGCCAGTGCGAGACCAGTACCGGTTCCGCCCGCTGCAAATGCGTGTACGCGGGCATGGCCGCATTCCCGGCCTGTTCGGCCCTTTCCAGCAACACCGACGCGAGTTCTGCTAAGTCCGCCCGTTGCTGATCAATTGCAGCTCGAACATACAAGCGGAGATCCGTTGCTATTTGCTCATTGCGGCTCCGTCCGCTGTGCAGCTTGTACCCGGAATCCCCAATCAGTGCGACCAATTGTTTCTCTACGAAATGGTGAACGTCTTCGGCTTCGCTGTCGTCAAGAAACTTTGGCGCCGCTGCCAGTTCGCCGATCTGCTCCAGCCCTTGAAGAATCGCGATGAGTTCACCCGACGACAGCACTCCCGCATCTTTCAGCGCCCGCGCGTGGGCGCTGCTGGCCCCAAGTTCATGCTGCAAGAGACGCCGGTCGAACTCAAACGATCTTTGCCAGCGCTCGAACTCCGGATCCAGCGCCTGCCGAAAGCGCCCCGACCACATTTTCATTTCGCTACCTCGACCCGGGCACGAGCTCGCGAACGTGCCGGCAGTCCCAGGATACGAATGAATCCCGCCGCATCTTTCTGGTCGTAGCTGTCACCCATGGTGAAAGAAGACAGATCGGTGCGATACAGCGAAAACTCCGAATGCCGGCTCACCACCGAAACATTGCCCTTATATAAGGAGAGAGTCACGGTCCCCGTCATGTCGCGCTGGGTGGTCTCAACGAAAGCATCCAGTGCCTCCCGCAGGGGCGTAAACCACAAGCCGAAATAGGCGAGTTCCGCATACTTCAGACCGATATGTTGCTTGAAGTGCACCACGTCGCGCTCCAGGCAGAGTGCCTCCAACTCGCGGTGCGCCGAAATGAGCAGCGTCCCACCCGGGGTTTCATAGCATCCGCGCGACTTGATCCCGACGAAGCGATTCTCCACCAGATCCACGCGGCCGATCGCATTACGGGCGCCGATTTCATTGAGCATCTCGACCAGCGACACTGGATCAAGCATCCCGTCGTTTACGGAAACCGGAACTCCCTGCGTAAAACCGATCTTCACTCGCTCTTCCTTGTCTGGAGCCTCCTGCGGCGAACGAGTCCACTGCCAGGTGCTGGGCAGCGGCGCATTGGCCGCGTCTTCCAGTTCACCGCCTTCGTGGCTGACATGCCACAGATTGCGGTCGCGACTATGAATCTTTTCCCGGCTGGCTTCAACCGGGATTCCGTGCTGCTCGGCGTAATCGAGGCAGTCTTCGCGCGACTTCAATGTCCACTCGCGCCACGGCGCAATCACTTTCAACTCCGGAGCCAATGCCTGGTATGCCATTTCGAAGCGCACTTGGTCATTGCCCTTGCCAGTGCAGCCATGGGCAACCGCAGTTGCGCCTTCGCGCAGCGCAACCTCAACCTGATGCTTCGCAATCACCGGCCGTGCCAGCGAAGTGCCCAACAGATATTTATGCTCATACACAGCGCCGGCTTTCAAAGCAGGGAATACATAGCCGTTGAGGAACTCCTCCCGCAAGTCTTCCACCAACACGTTGCTTGCGCCCGTAGCATAAGCCTTCTTAACCACCGCTTCGATGTCATCTCCCTGGCCGACGTCGCCCACCATGGCAATCACGTCGTAGTCGTAGTTTTCCTTCAACCACGGAATGATGATCGAAGTGTCCAGGCCTCCGGAATAAGCCAGCACAACTTTCTCACGCATGGGCGCTCCTTGCCGGCAGGCTGTGATCTCCGCTGCCGAGCAGCAAATATAGAATTGCTTTCTGAACGTGCAGGCGGTTCTCCGCTTGATCGAAAACCACTGACCGCTCTGAATCCATCACTTCGTCGGTGATTTCCTCGCCCCGGTGGGCCGGCAGGCAGTGCATAAACACCGCATGGGGCGCGGCCGCGCTGGCCAGCGCCTGGTTCAACTGATAAGGTGGGAAAATCTGGGCGCGCTTCTCCGCTTCGTGCTCCTGGCCCATGCTCGCCCACGCATCGGTATAGACCGCATCGGCGCCGGCGACCGCTTCGTGCGGATCGGAAAGAATTTCGATCGTCCCGCCAGTCTGCCTGGCAAACTTTCGAGCGTGGCTGACAATGTCCGCATCGGGTTCATAGCCCTTCGGCGTGGCCACGCGGATATTTGATCCCAGGCACGCAGCCGTGAGCAGCAGCGAATGCGCAACGTTGTTGCCGTCTCCGACGTAGGTGAGGCGCAGATTCTTAAGATCACCGAAATGACTTTGCAGCGTGAAGTAGTCAGCCAACGCCTGGCAGGGATGTTCCAGATCGCTCAGTGCGTTGATCACCGGCACGGACGCGTACTCGGCCATGCCTACGATCGTTTCTTGGGCGAACGTGCGCAGTATTATGCCATCCACCCAGCGCTCCAGGTTGTGGGCGATGTCGCTCAACTTCTCGCGGGCATCGAGTCGGCTCTGCGTCTGGTCGACGAAATACGCGTTGCCGCCCATGCTCCCCATCCCGGTTTCAAAAGTAAGCCGCGTCCGCAGCGACGGCTTTTCAAAGAACATCACCACCTGCTTGCCCGCAAGTGCTTTGCGAAAATCCGCGGGGCGCGACTTCATGATTCCGGCAAGATGCAGTACGGCTTCGACCCCGTTCGGACCGAAATCGCGGGTTGACACCAGATCGGGGCACCAGCATGCCTTCGGTGCCCGTGACGGCGCGAGTGGCTTTGCGTTCAATACCTGACTATTCAACGTTGGCTCCTTGCTGTAGACTTTTGCACTTTATGGGCGCTCCGGATCGAACTGCCGGAAGAAAGAACGGCATCCAGTTCCCGAATCACACGGTCGATATGCTTCTTCTCGATGATGTAAGGCGGTAGAAATCGCAGTACTGTCTCGTGAGTGCGGTTGATCAAAATTCCGCGCTCCATCAACTGGTTCACCACCCGCTTGGCTGCGTCAGCGGAGTCCAGTTCCATGCCCAGCATCAGACCCATGCCGCGAACTTCGCGCACGCAATTGTGCTTGGCCCCGAGCCATTCCAGTTGTGCGCGGAAATATTCTCCGGTTTCACGAACCTGCGGCATCAGCTCTTCCATCAAATGCAAAAACTGAATTGCCACCGCACAGGCCAGCGGCCCGCCTCCAAAGGTGGTTCCGTGCATTCCGGGATGCATCGCCGTAGCCACGCGGTTTGCGGTGAGAATCGCTCCCAGTGGCAACCCAGCGGCAAGCGGTTTCGCCACGGTCACAATGTCCGGCTGAACCCCGTAGTGTTGATAAGCAAAATAGCGCCCGGTGCGGCCGAGGCCGCATTGGATCTCATCCAGAATCAGCAGCGCCCCCGTGCTCTTGGTCAGCTTCCGCGCGAGTTGCAGAAACTCCGGACTAATGGGACGAATTCCTCCCTCACCCTGAATCGTTTCCAGGCAGATGGCGCACACGCTGCCATCAAAACGCCGTTGCAGATCTTCTACGTCGTTGAACTTAACAAAGCCAACTCCTGGCAGCAGGGGTGCAAACGGATCCCGATATTTCGCCTGGCCGGTGGTGGCCAGTGAACCGAAGGTCCGCCCATGAAATGAATTATCCAGCGCTAGAATGCGCCACTTTGGCTTGTGGCCATTGCTATTCTGTACTCGCGCATACGAGCGAGCCAGCTTGAGCGCTCCTTCCCACGCCTCAGTTCCGCTGTTGCAGAAGAAGGCGCGATCCAGGTCTGAGATCCTCGTCAACTGCACGGCCAGTTCGGCTTGATATTCGTGAAAAAACAAATTCGAGGTATGAATCAGGCGGCCCGCTTGCCGCTTCAAGGTTGCCTGGATCGCCGGATGCCCATGACCGAGCGCGTTCACGCCGATTCCACTCAGAAAATCGAGATAACGGCGTCCCCGCGAATCCCAAAGATAAACCCCGCGCCCGCGTTCAAATAAAATCTTGTGGCGGTCGTAGGTCGGCAGCAGTACTTTCTGTTCGGAGCGAATGACAGACGCCAGACTCATGCGCACGTCACCTCCGTTCCGCAGGCCAGCTTCGTGAAGTAGAACTGAGACAATACTTCGGCCTGGGACGCGGGCAGAATCCGCACTCGGCCCACACCCTTGTGCAAGGCCTGGCTGCACGCTTCGAGCTTGGGAAGCATTCCGCCGCCGACCACGGCATCGGCCACCAGAATTCCGGCTTCCTTCGTGGTCAGCCAGGGAATCACCGCGCCCGCGGCATCTTTTACTCCCGGCACATCCGTCAGAAAAATCAGCGAGTCGGCATGACACGCTGCCGCACACGCCGCGGCCATTTGATCCGCATTGATGTTGTAGTACTCGCCATCCATGCCGAGCGCCAACGACGCCAAAACTGGAATGCCGCTTTCCTTCCAAACTGCCTCCAGCCAGCGCGGTTCAGCCGAACAAATCTCACCCACAAAGCCCAGGTCACACCTCGCGGTGGGTTTTTTTCGAGCGCGAAAAGCGGCGCCGTCCCCGCCGCAAAGACCGATCGCTGGCAATCCCGCCGCCACAATTGCTGCCACCAGGCTCTTGTTTACAATCCCAGCCAGAACCATCAGGGCGATGTCGCGAGTCTCCGCGTCTGTGACCCGCAGCCCGTTTACGAACTCGCTCTGTTTGCCGAGAAGTTTCAGGGTGCGAGTCAGCGCGCTGCCCCCGCCGTGCACCACGGCCACCCGGTGACCGTCTTTGGCCAGCTCTACGATCCCCTGCGCGCACTTCCGCAGCGTCGCTCTGTCCTCCAGCGCAGTGCCGCCAATCTTCACTACGATCTTCACTGCAACCCCTCTTCCTCTTTCCATCCGTACATCAGGTTCATGTTCTGCACCGCCTGCCCAGCCGCGCCTTTCAGCAGGTTGTCCACACACGAAACCAGCACCAATCGCCGGCCATCATCCGCCAGACAAAAGCCGAGATCGCAGTAATTGGTGTGCAGAGAAAACTGGATCTGCGGCAGTTGTGGGTTGGCAAACACCCGCACCCAGGGCTTGCCCGCATAAAAGTCACGGAAACAGGTCTCGATTTCTGCTGCCGTCATCCGCCGATTCAGGTAGACATAAACCGTCGACAGAATCCCCCTCGGTATCGGCAGCAGATGCGGGGTGAAGGTCAACTCCCCCGCGTCCAACTTCAACTGCTCCACAATCTCACCAACGTGCCGATGTCCAAACACGGAGTAGGCAGACAAATTGTCGGCCACGGAGACGAAATGAGTCCGCGAATTCGGTTCCTTGCCCGCACCCGACACCCCCGACTTCGAGTCAGAAATGATTCCGCGCTGCCGGTCGACGATGCCAGCCCTCAACAACGGCGCCAGAGCCAGGATCACCGAAGTCGCGTAACATCCCGGATTCGCCACCAAAGTCGCGCCCAGGATTCGCTCTGCGTTCAATTCCGGCAGACCATAAACCGCTTTGTCGGTGAGTTCAGCAGCAGTCACCGCGTCGGCATCGTGAAAGTCGTAAACCGCGCGATGTTGTTCCTGCTTCAGCCGCCATGCCCCGCTCAGATCAATGACGCGAAACCCTTGCGCCATGGCTTTCGGCGCCAGAGATCGAGAAATCTCATGCGGCGTGGCCAGAAAAAGAAGTTCCGCACCCTGCTGTTTCAAGCCCTCCCATGAAAGCGGCCGCAACGGATAGCCGCCGTTCCCCGAAAGAGCAGGGAAGACCTCGGCGAGATTCGCCGCAGCCTGGTCACCGTTCTCGCGACCCACCAGCATCGGCTTATCCAGTCGAGGATGACGCAGCAGCAGCCGTGTCAACTCCAGGCCCGAATAGCCGGTTGCTCCCACCACCGCAGTCTTGAGTTTCGTCGGCATCACGCCAGCATCTCCTGAATGCGCGCGGCCAGCCGGTTGGCATCTTTGTTGTCGGGACAAACAATCAAAATTGTGTCATCCCCCGCGACCGTGCCGATGGCCTCCGGCCAGTTTTCTTCATCCAAAGCCGCGGCCACCGGCTGGGCGCTGCCGATGCTGGTCTTAATAATCAGCAGATTTTGCGCTGCCCGCACTTCCAGGGCAAACTCCCGAACCAGGCGCGACACCGGAGGCAAGGCTGGCCCGGACGACCCGTCTCCGTGGAACAATGAATAACCGCTCGCCGTCTTACTCAGGTGCAGCTCGCGAATATCGCGGGAAAGCGTGGCTTGTCCCACTTTGATCCCCCGCTTCCGCAGGGCCTTCTGCAAATCGTCCTGGCTGGCTACAGGCGCATGCTTGAGCAGTTCCAGAATCGCCCGTTGCCGCAGGGTTTTATTCATAGTGAATAATTATGCATATGAGTGCATAAGTATTCGTTCCATAGTAAAGATTCTCCGGGAGGTGTCAAGAGGAAAACAACGGGAGCCGCTGCCCAACTGTATCCGCTTCCGGGGGTTGAAGCGTCGAACCAGCCAGCCGGAAAACTGGCGTGAGATAATCAGCGTCAGTGGCAGCGGCCCCGTAGCTCAGTTGGATAGAGCAGCAGTTTCCTAAACTGTTGGTCGGCGGTTCGACTCCGCCCGGGGCCTCCATCCGGAGCCGTAACCAAGCTAGTTACCCGCGTAACCCCCGCAGAACTCCAGGTCTGCTATACTGTTTTTGACGCTTTTGCTCGGTTTGCTCGTCATGCGGTGGTCCCTCAGTTGGATCAGATTCATCTCCGCTTTTCCTGCCCGCCGTTCAGTTCAGCGCCAAATCTAAAAATGAATGTGAGTGGCGTGGAAATCTCAGACGTGTGTCTGAGTGTGTGACAACAAGCCCCTCCAGAAAGAAAAAACTTTAAATGACTACTTTTTCAGAACTGCCCTTGTCTTCTGCTTTGCAGCAGAAGCTGACGGCAGCTCAATTTGTTACTCCAACCCCGGTCCAGGTGCAGGCGCTTCCGCCCGCTCTGGAAGGGAAAGATGTACTGGCAACTGCCCAGACCGGCACCGGAAAGACGCTCGCGTTTCTGATTCCGATCATCGAAATGTTGCTGCGCGAGCCGGCCAACCAGGTCAATGCTTTGGTGCTCTTGCCCACTCGCGAACTGGCGATGCAAGTTCATGAACAGTATCAAGCGCTGCGCAGCAAGACTACACCGAAAGCGTCACTAGTAATCGGTGGCGTGAATGAGAAGGCGCAGATTCAGGGAATCCGCGTCGGCGCCGGACTGGTGATTGCGACTCCCGGCCGCTTGCAGGATTTTATCTCCCGCAATTTGGTGGACTTGAAGCACATCAAGATTCTGGTGCTCGACGAAGCTGACCGTATGCTGGATATGGGTTTTCTGCCCGCCATCCAGCGCATCGTTCAGATCCTGCCAAAACGCCGCCAGACGTTGTGTTTCTCGGCCACGCTCGAGGCGTCGGTCGCCCGGCTGGTACATGACTACATGCGTCAACCGGTGCGCGTAGAGTTGGGATCCGTCCTCAAGCCCGCGGAAAGCGTGGAGCTCAAAGCCTACGAAGTGCGTCCCGGTGAGAAACCGGACGTGCTCCGTCATCTGCTCTACGCCGAGAAAGGTCAGACTCTGGTCTTTACTCGCACCAAGCGCGGCGCGCAACGCCTCGCCAGGGAACTGGCGCGCGAGGGCTTCAATGCCGCCATGATTCACGGCGACCGCTCGCAATCGCAGCGTAACGACGCCTTGAGCGGATTTCAGGAAGGCCGCTTCCAGGTACTGGTCGCGACCGACATCGCGTCGCGTGGCTTGCACGTCGACGACGTAGCCCACGTGATCAATTACGACTTGCCAAAAATGGCCGAGGACTTCATTCACCGGGTAGGACGCACCGGACGCGCCGGCTCTCAAGGCCGCGCTTCTTCCATTGTCACCGGCGTCGAAGTCATCGAACTGCGCAACATCGAGCGCACTCTCAAGTTGCGAATGCAACGTATGGAAATCGATGCTTCCGCTTCGGATCGCCCCAAGCGCGCAATCCAAAACACGCTCGCTTCCCGGACGCTGACCCGGTTGCCCGGTGAGGTGTTTGTCTAAAAAGACCGTGTGGCGCGGACGCCCTCGTCCGCGCCCCTAGAACCCCACTGCCGCCTCCGTCACCGTCGGGTTCCAGGTGACGACTTTGTCCATATTGGTCAGCTTCAACACATGTTCCACATGGCTGTTGACTCCTGCCAATCGCAACTGTCCTCCCGCCTCTTTTACTTTGCCCGCCGACATTACGATGATCCCAATTCCAGTGCTGTCAATGTGGGTTACACCCGTGAGGTCAAAGATGATCTTTTTCTTGTTCTCTTTCACCAGGCTCTCGGTGGTCCATTCCAGGTGCTGGCAATCCCTGCCGATGGTGATTTTCCCCTTTATTTCCAGCACCACGATGTCGGGCGACAGCTGCTTAATCTGAATCTCCAGCATAAGCGGGCTCCTCTCAACCTTGGAACTGCTCTTAACGGAAACCGCTGAACATGACGACGTCAGTATCGTTGTAGCGCGCGCGGGTGATGGCGATTTTCTTGCCATCATGCGACCAGGCGTATGCAGCTACAAGAGCCGGCTCGGAATCGAAGTGAGTCAACTGCACCGGCGCACCGCCAGACAAGGGCTGCATGTAGACATTCTGCGTATTGCCCGTGGTGTTTCGCACATAAGTGAGCGCGTGCCCGTCCGGCGCCCACCGCAGCAGCGACCAATTATACGTCGAAGGCACATCGATCTCCTGCACTGGTGTGCCGCCTTCCAGCTTCTGCACAACGAATTTCGACTTTGCGCTGGCGCCCTGTCCATCGGTCCTGGCATAAGCTACCAACGTGCCATCCGGGGACACAACTGGGGAAAAGACCCGTCCCTTGGCCAATTCTACGGGTTCACCACCATCGGTTGAAACCTTGAAAATATGTTCCACATTATCGGCGACGGCAAATCCCGAATGAACCATCCATTTGCCGTCGAGTGTGCAGGACGGCGACTCATCGTCCTTGCCGAACGTGAGCTGCTTCAATTCACCCGTGGCAACATTAAGACGCCATAGGTTGGCCACGTTGTTCTCTAGAACTCTGCTCACAACCATTACATCTCCCGGGCCGCATGCGCGCGGGCCGAAAGCCAAACTGCCATCTTCCAGCAAACGAGTCCGGCCGCTGCCATCGCCAGCAGTCACGTAGATGTGATACGCGGCGTCCTGTTGCAGGAGTTTGCCGGCAGCCATCCAGGAGAGCGAATATCCGGTCGCTTGCTCAGATGAGACTTGAGTAAGCTTCCAGTCAATTTTGTCAGTCAATACAGCTGGCGAGTTAGCCACGTAGATTGCGGCCGCCCGCCGCGCCTGCGTGGTAACGAATGACTTGCCGTCTGCGGTGACACTGAGCGAGTAGTACTCACTCAAGTCGTTGCTGATCTTGAAGGGATCGCCGCTAGGATAAGGTTGAAACCATATCTGGTTGCGCAGGCCAGTCGATTTTTCACCGCCGACGAACAACAATCCTGAGGAATCGGGCAGCCATGTCAGGCTAATAACAAACATTGGCAGTGGAATGTTCTTGACCAGCTTTCCGTCTGGCGTAAGCACCAGAATGGATGCAAGAGTGTTCTTACTACCCAGTTGGAACACTGCGACAGCGATGAGGTCGCTAGTGGACCAGGAAGGATCACAGTTAAAGCCATTGGTTCCGGACTCATGCCGGAAAATGATCTTCTCGTCGCTGCCGTCCGCGTTCGCAGTCAATAACTGATCTTCACCTTTGTCCTGAATCGTCCGCCGGTACACCATGCGCTTGCCGTCGGGTGAGAAGGCCACGGCGCTGTGGGTGTCACTCACGATTTGCCGTGACGCCCCACCCAGGGCGGGAACCACATAGAGGTTTGAGTTGTTTCCGTTCGTCGGGTCTCCGTGAGCATAGAAAAGGTAGTTGCCGTCGGGCGTGAAAGTGGCTCCAGAGCCGAAGAACCCGGTCTGCGGCGGCACGACAATTACTTCGCTGCCAGTAACGATTTGCTTCACCCGCAAGCTGCGTTCGCCTTCACGCCGCCCATAAGCCACCAATCTGCCGTCACCCGAGATGGCGGCGAACCCCACCGCCTGCCCGTGCTCGGTCAGCGGACGGATGCTGATGTTACGAGTGTCAATGGCGGGAGCACTTTTGTTTAAGAATTTGTAAGCCCCGAAAGCCGCAGCGACGACCAGCGCCACAACCAACCCAGCCGTGACAATCAGCGGACGCTTGTGCCGCCGCGCCTCCGCCATCAGCACCGAACTCGAAGACGCGTGGCCAGAGGACATACCCGCTGCGCTCGCGGACCCTGATACCAAAGCTCCCGGCGGTACCGAAGCTGAAGTACTGGCCGACTCCGTCACCACCCTGCCTGATTCCGTCTCCCGCTTCAGCCGTTTCAAATCGGCGCGCATCTCGGACGCATGCTGATAACGCAAATCCCGGTCTTTCTCCAAGGCCTTATTGATGATCCGTTCCAGCTCTTGATGAACTTCCGGATTCAGCCGTACCGGAGCCGTGGGCGCCTTGTGCAGGATGGCGTCAAAAATGTCTCCCGATCCCTCGCCGCGGAACGGCACCGTCCCCGTCACCATCTCATAGAGAACTGCGCCGAATGAAAACAGGTCCGTGCGCGCATCCAATTCTTTGCCCCGCACCTGCTCCGGCGACATATAGGCCACCGTGCCCACCGTTGCCCCCGGACTAGTCAGGTAGGCCTCGTCCACCAGCGTTTCCTGGGCGGTCTCTCCCGCTGCCTCGCCGGTCCGGCGGACCGTCAGTTTGGCCAGTCCAAAGTCCAGAATCTTGGCGTGGCCGCGCTTGGTCACAAAAAGGTTTGCAGGTTTTATGTCGCGATGGACAATTCCTTCGGCGTGCGCGGCATCGAGCGCGTCGGCAATCTCGATGGCGAGTGCTAGTACCGTCTCGACGTCCATCGGCCGACCGCCGATCTTATGCCGCAGCGTTACGCCATCCAGAAACTCCATGGCGATGAAAGTCTGCCCGTGCTGGTCGTCAATCTCGTGGATGGTACAGATATTGGGATGGTTTAGCGCAGACGCAGCCTTGGCTTCGCGTTGAAAGCGGCTGAGCGCTTGCTCATCTTTGGCGACTTGGTCGGGCAGAAACTTGAGGGCGACAAAGCGGCCGAGTTTCACATCTTCAGCCTTGTAGACGACACCCATCCCGCCACCACCGAGCTTCTCGATGATGCGGTAGTGCGAGATGGTCTGGCCAATCACGTGGGGAAGGGTCTGTCCAGCGCGACCATCTTAGGGGCCAGCTAGCGCCAAGTCAATGCATTGCAGGGGACAGCTATGGCAAGGGGTTGGAAGACCCAGCCGCCCGCTCAGCCAGGCTGACCAACCGCGCGGCCGATCTTGAGTCCCCCTGGCTACGATCCTAATTTTGACATCTTCTTTACATTTTCATGACATGCTCGCACACCGTGGGATTATCGTTTCTCCCGTTGAGCTTTCTCAACGAACGCGTATGTGTTTCTTCACACGTCAGGCTAGGGAGGACATCCATGCTTCGAAAACAACTTTCCATCAACCGCGACACTCGTGCCATCGCACTGCTCACACTTCTGGTGCTGGCCGCAGTTGCCGCCCGACCGGCACAGGCACAGACCTACACTGTGCTCCATGACTTCACGGCTGCGCCGGACGGCGCGGATCCCAACCCCATCATCCGGGATGCGCACGGGAACCTTTATGGCGCCACCAAGTATGGCGGCTTCGTAACCTGCGGCTTGGGCAGTTGCGGGACCGTGTTCAAGATTGACCGGAACGGTAACTATAGTGTGCTCTACCGCTTCGAGGGCGGGGACAATGGGACCAATCCGGTTGCAGGTTTGGTCCGGGACGCGGCGGGGAACCTCTACGGTTCGACACAGGGCAACGGATACATCGACGGCGCAGCCGTGGTCTTCAAGCTCGAGCCCAATGGCCAGGAGACCACCTTGGACATTGCCGGGCCAAACGCCTGCTGCTTTGATTCGCCTCTTGCTCTGGATGCGCAAGGCAACCTCTACGGTATGTCGCCTTATGGAGGCACGCCGAATTGCGGTTTGGTCAGGAACCAGTTGGGCTGCGGAACCTTGTTCAAACTGACGCCCAGCAGCGGATTCACGGTGCTGCACACCTTTACCGGAACGGACGGAATACAACCGGAAGGAGGCGTGGTGCTTGACGGCAAAGGCAACCTTTACGGCACTGCCAGCACCGGTGGCGAACTCTCGTGCGACTATCCCGGCTCGGGCCAGCCCTTTGAAAAAGGCTGTGGAACCATCTATAAGCTGGATAGCAGCGGCAAGTTCACCCTACTCCACACTTTCACCGGGCCGGGTGATGGGGCGGACCCCCTGGGTGTGATTATCGGCTCCGATGGCAACCTCTATGGCATTGCAGGAAGTGGCGGCGACATCGTGGGCGATTACCTCTATGGCCTGGGGACCATTTTCAAAGTGGATACGAGTGGAAATTTCAGCGTGCTGTTCACCTTCGTCCCGTGTAATGAGCCCCCGTGCACCGAGGGCCAGGTGCGGAATCCGGTGTACGCCAGCCAGTTGCTGAGAGACTCGAAGGGTAACCTGTACGGCTTGCAACAATCTAACAATTGCGCCAAGGGCGGGGGATGCCTGTTCCGAATCGACACGGCAGGGAACATAACCGACCTTTACGATTTTGAAGGTGAGGGAGAAAGCACGGATGGATTCACGCCGATGAACGTCGTCTTCGGCTCAGCCGAGGATGTCTACGGCAGCATGTTCACCGGGGGAGCGAGTAACGGCGGAGGTGATTGCACCAATGGCTGCGGGACAGTGTTTCATCTTACCGCTCATTAGCTGAGGCTTGGTCTCGGGCGCGCGGGAATTTCCGTCGCGCAGCGGTGTGCCCCATCCTAACGCGTTCTTTGCGCTTGGGCGGAGGCAACCCTCCGCCCACGTGAATCCGCACCAGGGGCGCTAACCCGGACGAGCAGTTCCAGGCTTATACACCAGGCCGATCGTCACCCCTACAACCATCCACCCGAAGAGCCTGCCTGCCGCCATCACCAGCGCAAGCTTGCCACCGATATTCAGCGTTACGTATTCGTCTCCGACAACTGCGCCGACCACGAACAGTCCAACCAGCAGACCGAAGCGCAGCCCTTCCATCCAACCCGATCCGCCGTCGTATCCTTTCGCGTACATCAGGGAAAGCACCATCATCGCGATCAACATGCCCACGATCCCGATAGGGAAGAGGCTCA
Source organism: Terriglobales bacterium (assembly GCA_049591935.1). Classification (GTDB taxonomy): domain Bacteria; phylum Acidobacteriota; class Terriglobia; order Terriglobales; family Acidobacteriaceae; genus JABCZH01. The sequence goes on from JBAWFN010000081.1 coordinate 48,131, forward strand.
TCACCGCGTCACGCGAGCGGTAAACCGCCGGGTAGGGACGATAGTAATCGGCAATCAGCATGCCGGAAACGAGCCCTCCTACCACAAAGTACACAATCCACGCGGCCAGGGCAGCTAACGCCATCCGTGAGTAGTCCATGCGCAATTCTCCTCATTGAAGTAGAAGTGATACTTCCGCAACCCACGAGTGAATCGACTTATGCCGCTTGTGCAAGCAGCATCAGGTCCAGCTTGTCCAGGGCTTCCGCGGTGCCTTGCGAGACCATCTTGCACAGGTTCTGGTCCGGGAATCCTTCCTGCGTGAGCACCAGCTTGGTCTGGTTGCCTTGCGCGATAAACTGCACCGTGACGCGGGTTGTGGCCGGGCCCAGGTCAACGTGGTAGGCGATCTTTTCCGGTACCATGATTTCGTCGTAGATGCCGGTAATCGTATATTCTCCGACTCCCTGGATGTTCATTTTCTGAGTGAAAGAACCGCCCACACGAAAATCCATGGTGCACTCCAGCTTGGTCGTATCTTTGCACCCCGACCAGCGCTGCAGCGCATCTGCCTGGCTCCACGCCGCGAACACTCGCTCCCGCGGAGCGTCAAAAACCCGTGTCATGGTCATGCGGTTCTCGCCAATCATCACTTCGGATTTCATGGTTTCTTTTCCTTTCGTTGTTCGTTTCTGAGCAACTCGTCGAGGGCGTCAAACCCGGACTCCCAGGCCGCTGCGCACTGGGCGATCCATTTCCGTGCCTCGTTCAGCCCCGCTGTGTCCGTACGCATCAGGTGAACCCGGCCATGGCGCTGGCGCTTGATCAGGCGGGCCGCTTCCAGCACTCGCAAGTGCCTGGAAATGGCCGGCAGCGACATGCGGAACGGTTTGGCCAGGGCTGTGACCCGGCTTACCCCCTGTCCCGAGAGCTGTTCCAGGATGCGCCGCCGTGTTGGGTCCGCTAGGGCGGCAAACACCGCCGTTACCCTCGCCTGTTTGTTAACCACGACGTTAAATATACAAATACGGATTTACAAGTCAAGAAAATAGTTAACGATGGTGTTAAATATTGCGAACTAGACGGGAATCGACGTGTAGTGCCGGCGGGTGGTCCGGTCCCGCCGTCAGGCTTTCGCGGCCTCGGTTGCGTCCAGCATTTGCCGGACACGGCTCGCCAGGGCGTTCAAGGGATAGGGTTTTTGCAGAATCAGCGCGGACGGATCGGCGACCTTTTCAGTCAACCCCGCGTGCTCCGGATATCCCGAAGTAAACAGGATCTTGATGCGTGGCCGCATCCCCTTGATCTGCCGCGCCAGTTCATGACCTCCGACCTGCGGCATCACCACATCGGTCAACAAGAGGTGAATCGAGCCTTTGTAACGTTGCGCCACTTGCAGGGCCTCGCTGCCGTTGTTGGCCGCGAGCACGGTATAGCCCTTGCGCTCCAGATACTCTCGGACCATGTCCCGGATTTCATCTTCGTCTTCCACCACCAGAATGGTTTCTGTGCCTTTCGTTTCCGCGGGCGGAGCAGGTTCAGCCATGGGGGATGCCGGCTCCCCACCAGTCTCGGGCAGATAGATGCTGAAACTGCTGCCGTGCCCCAGTTGACTGCGAAAAGAAACCCAGCCACCACTCTGCTGCACCACTCCATAGACGCTGGCCAAACCCAGTCCCGTGCCTTTCCCTAACTCCTTGGTGCTGAAGAAGGGTTCGAAAACATGGCTTTGAATTTCTGCATCCATGCCGACGCCGGTGTCGCTCACTGTCAGCACCACATATTTTCCTGCCCGGGTCGGCACAGAATCCCCGTTTTGTTTCAATTTGGTTTCGGTCGCGTCGATCTCCCGGTTGCAGGTGGCAATGGTCAGCTTGCCTCCGTGCGGCATCGCATCCCTCGCGTTGAGTGTCAGGTTCAGGATGGCTTGTTCCAGTTGTTGCTCATCCACCTTCACTCGCCACAAATCCGGGGCCAGTTCCAGGCTGAGCTCAATGTTCTCCCCGATCAGAGGCTCCAGCATTTTGCCCACTTCGCCGGCGACTGTATTCAAGTTGAGCACATTGGGCTGCAGCACCTGTTTGCGGCTGAAGGCCAGCAACCGGTGGGTCAGAGAGGCTGCACGGCTTACCGCTTCCTTGATCCCATGAGCATCCGTAAACAACAAATCGTTGGGATTGAGATGACGCACCAACCGCTCATTGTGACCCTGGATGATCATCAGCAAGTTGTTAAAGTCGTGGGCCACCCCTCCCGCCAGGTTGCCGATCGCTTCCATCTTTTGCGACTGGCGAAGTTGATCCTCCAGATGCTTGTGTTCAGTGATGTCGTAGAGAACTCCCTGCATCACCGGGACGGGTCCAGCCGCGTCACCCAATAGTACGGCTTCGTCACGAAACCACAAGACCTTGCCTTCGCGGCTCAGCATGCGATATTCGGTCCGCATTCTTCCCCCGTTGGCCACGAACTGAGCGTCGAATTCCAGAACTTGCTCGCGGTCTTCGGGATGAATGTGATTGATCCAGTTCGCGGAGTTCTGCTTCCATTCGGCGGCTGAAAAACCCAGAATCGATTGAATCTGCGGGCTGACGTAGTGCCAGGGCCCCAAGACCCCGACTTCGGCAATGTAGGTGATCGCCGGCAGCCGTTCCACCAGCGTGCGGTATTTGGTTTCAGCGGCCCGCAGTTCGGCATCCGAGCGTTCGCGTTCAATGGCGATACCCGCCAGGTGGGTGGCGCATTCCACCATCTGCCAGTGCTGCGGATCAGGCTCGCGAATTTCGCGATAGTAAACCGCAAAGGTTCCCAGAACCTTGCCGGCGCGGGAAAAGATCGGAGTTGACCAGCATGCCTTGAGTCCGTGTGGCAGCGCCAGTTGGCAATAGTCTCTCCACAGGATGTCATTGGCAATATCGCAGACCACTACCGGTTTTCTGCTGTGCGCGGCCGTCCCACACGATCCCACTCCGGGCCCGATGCTGCATCCGTCAATGGTTCGGCAGTAGTTGAGGGGAAGGCTGGGAGCAGCGCCATGGCGCAAGGTTGTGCCGTCGGAGTCAAGCAGCAGCACCGAACACAACATCTCGGGAAATTGCTGCTCCATGCATCTGCACACGCACTCCAATACCTCAGGGAGTGACGCTTCCGAAGAAATCATCTCCAGGACAATCTTGTACAGCCGGGCTAACGCGCCCGATTGACTGTCATCTTCACTTCTTGCCTGGCGGACCCCTGTGAGCATAGGCGGGTTGCGGTGCTGTGCCGTTTGCTGTCCATTCAACCTCTGTCGTCAGGGGATAACGACACCCGAGGTATGGACAGCGCCTCACTAACGGCAACGCCATTATGGATGAGATGCTTCGTTACCGGCACGTTACCGGAGTAACTGAGAAGAGTTCGATTGCGGGACTATGACAAAGCTCCGCTGAGGAATATTTCGGTGAACTGCGCCGCGATTTGCTGGCTGTTCAACGTGCCTTCAGGTTTGTACCACTGGTAAATCCAGTTGATCATTCCCAGCAGAGCAAACGTAGCCGCGCGCGGACTCACGTTCCGTCTGCACTGCCGCGCCTGTTGCAGTTCAGACACCAGCTTCTCCACGAAGTGCACGTATTCCTTTTTTCTGGCATTGATGCGCTTGCGCAGCGACGGCGGCAGGGGATGGTTCTCATGCAGCAGCACCGTGATCTCGCGGTCCCGCACACTCAAAATGACCTCCACATGCCAGCGAATCAGCATGCGCAGCCGCTCTTCCGGATCAGCGACACTGCGCACCCGGTCCACCACCCGCTCCTGGGTGATGTTCAAAGCATGGTTCATCAGCTCAAACAGAATCTCGTCTTTACTTTGAAAATGATGATACAGGCCGGCCTTGCTGACCTTAAGAGCGGTGGCCACGTCGTTCATCGACGTCGCATCGTAGCCTTGTAGCTGGAACAGTCGGGCCGCCATCCGCAGAATCTCCTGGCGGGAGTCAACCAGCGTTTCGCGTGTCATTGCAGGACAGCATATTACAGTCGGCAGCTGCAATGCCAAAGTCAACTCACTACGCCGCCACCGCCAATGTCCTGGTAGCAGCGCTCTTCGATTTCAAAATCACGGCGGCCACCACTCCCGCCACCATGTACCCCACCAACTGAATGCCCACGTACGCAGTGGTGTAGCTGGTAGGAAACCCATACCAATTCCAATAGGGAATGTTGGTGGTAATTGCTGCCATAAGTGCGGCAATCGTCACAAATCCCATCCGTGATGCGAACGTCGCCAAACTGGTTTGCGCCAGCAACCACGCCAGCAGCCAGGCCTCAGCCAGTTCCGTCAGGAATTCTGTTATCAGCTGACCAGGTTGCAGCGCCTTTGCCCCGGGCGGATGGTAGATCAATATCCCCGATGGATTCGTTGTCAGCTTCTGCTGGTATTGCTGCATGGCGGCATTTTCTTCCTCACGGGTTGGATTCGCTCCCAACCCCATTCCCGGGAACGCGTAAAACCCCGAAGTCCCACCTAATTGCGACTGCATCGGGCTTAGCACCGCCTGCTCGTTCGGGATCTCCTTGATTCCTGTTCTTCCCAGCGGCAATGCGATATGCGCAATCGACGACCACACAAACATCGCGATGCCGCCCAACACCCCAGCCAACAGAACTCGCTTCATAAGGGATCGCCTCCTGTCGGTTGGCTATTATGAGCCAGCACGGGCGAATCTCAAACCGAAAAACGTTTCCGGTTCTACGTCGTCACCCCCGGTTTCCGCCCCCGCGCTTGCTGCCGCCGCCGCTGCCACTCTTCAGAAGAAAATATCTTAGGCCCGGCCTCAATCAACCGCGGCAACATCTTGAACACCGACACCGGATTCCACTTCGACCCCTCGCGAGTGACATGACCGCGGCGGTTAAGTTCCTGGGCAATAAAGGAATAGGGCCCATCTTGGATCATCAACTCCATCATTGTCACCAGAATCTTGGCTTCGTCCGGATCCTCCTCCAGCCTCAAACAATCATCACCAACCCGCAAACCATAAGGCGGACCCTCGATTCCGGGTTCGGCTTGCTCGCCCCGCACTTCGCGCTGCCACTCGATCGCGGTTGCCGTCCAGCCTTGCTTTTGAAGTTTCTCGATGTCTTCCAGAGTTAGTGGTCCCGAAACCGTTTGGCGAATGCGTTCGGTTCGCATACCAGTAAGCCCTCCCGCCGCCCAAAAAGCGAAAATACTTGGGCAATCGAGTGCACAGCTGCAAGCATCCGGCCAAGTCAGGCAAAGGCTAAATATCGTCTTTCGATGATGAACACTCCGCCCTGCTCGACCTCCCCTGTCCATTTGTGGGATTGAATGTCCGAAACCGGCCTAGAGCTGGCCGCTCCCATCGAAGGCATCAACCGTGTCAGGATTTCCTTCGTGAACCTTTGTGTCCTTTGTGGTTCATGACTTGTCCGGCTCAGATTGACATTTGTCCCCGCCGGTTCTATGTTGACGCACCGGACGCATGAACATCGTCAAGTCAACCCGCGGTTTTGAAACCTGGTTGGGTCAGCACACCACGATCGTAAAGCCCGATCTTCGCCTGAAACACCAGCGCATGGCAGACTCGCCTTTCCCTTTTTTCCGCGCAACGTTCTATCGCTGGATGCAACTCTGGCCCGAAGTTTGTCCCGCTCTCGCCAAAGCCCCGCGTGTCCTCGCCGTCGGCGATCTACACGTGGAAAACTTCGGCACCTGGCGTGACATCGAGGGCCGCCTCGTCTGGGGCATCAACGACTTTGACGAAGCCGGAACCCTGCCCTACACCGTTGACCTGGTGCGGCTCGCGACCAGTGCACTGCTGGCCAGCGAGGAAGGTCACATGCGCCTGCAAAGTAAGGACGCCTGCGCCGCTCTCCTGGACGGGTACCACGAATCCCTGGTAGAGAGTGGCCGGCCTTTCGTCCTCGAAGAGGAACACAAATGGTTGCGGCAGATAGCCCTCAACGAACTGCGTGATCCCGTCCACTTCTGGGCGAAGATGGAAGCGCTGCCGAAGATACCCGGAAAGCTCCCCCGCAAACTACGAGAATCGCTGGATCGCCTGATGCCCGAACCCGGTCTCGAATACCGCACCGTGCGTCGGGTCGCCGGTTTGGGCAGTCTGGGGCACGTTCGGGTTGTTGCCCTCGCGGAATGCCACGGGGGCAGAATCGCCCGCGAAGCCAAGGCCCTGTCGCCGTCCGCCATTTCCTGGGCGGCGGGAAAGAAAGGACCGGGTAAGATCGCCTACCAGGAAATCCTCGACCGCGCCGTCCGCGACCCGGATCCTTTTGTGAAGCTCCGCGGTTCCTGGATCGTTCGCCGCCTTGCGCCATTCTGCTCGCGCATCGAGTTGGCAGTGTTGCCCAGCAACCGGGATGAGATTCGGCTGCTCTTTGCCATGGGGTGGGAGACTGCCAACATTCACCTCGGCACGCGTGATGCCCGCAAGAATGTCAGTCGGCATCTTGATCGGCTGAAGCCGGTGCAGCTCTTGTCCGCAGCCATCGACATGGCCAAGGCACTAACCAAGGACTGGCGCGCCTGGAAACAATCCCAGGAATCCTAACCGGGTCTACGCCGGCCTCAGCACTCCCGAGGCCACGCTGTCTGGCGACTCCACACGGGCGTCACTGCTGCTTTCACGCCGCAACGCCCGCGTCAGTTCGTCCAGGATAAGCTGCAGTGAATCTGGACTCTCATTGAGCAGCCGCCCCATGCTCTCACGATGTACCGCCAGCTCTCCGATCTGGCGCGCGCCCCGAGTGTCCGGTTCCATCATTACCGGCAGGCAAGCCAGTGGTGCCCGGCGTCCCATCGCCACCGGGTGGGTTGCGGTCGTCGCAAACGGGAAATCCAGGCTGCCGGTTGTCATCCAGTGGATCACCAGTTCCTCCACATGGGCGGGGCAACAAGCTTGATAAATTCCTTCCCGCTCCGCGACCTCGTCTTGCCATTGCAGAATCCTTAGCTTGTCTTCGCAGGGACTCTCGGTGACTAGGAACCACACCTGTATGGAAAGTTTCTCTTCCCCGCAAATGGTACACGCCGGAATTCGCGGCTCGTACTGGCGAGCATCAGGCTTCATTGCCACTCCCACTCGCGCTCTGCATCGGGTTGCAAGTCTGGGGCAAAGGGGTGCCCCCAACTGCGCTCGAGCCTACCGAAACCGCCGGCTTCTTTCCCAGGGGCCGCGTCAGCGGTACCGCAACTACCCCTCGCCCTTGTTCAAACGACAACGTCAAAACCGCTGCACAGGGATCGCACAGCCAGTAGTGTTCCAGCTGACGGTAGAGTCTACCTGCTCCAGCTCCACGGGCGGAGGGCGAAGCTTCGGCCACACCAACTTCCACCAAAAATAGCTTCCCGTCTTCCAGCTTGCGGAAGCGTCTGCTGCATCCCGGATTGGCGCAGTGGTCCAGCATGGCACGGTTTTCGGTGACCGACAATCTCTGCACCCACATTGCATCTCCAGTGCCAGATAGACGGGCCTACAGGCGAGGCGCAAACTGTTGGGAATCCTTGGGTTGCCTCCCATGGGGAATTCAACTCCTCAGCCGGCCATGACGAAACCGCCCAAAACTGCCGAACCTCCGGCATCTTTACCGGCTCTACCACCAAAGATGGAAATACCCACTCGCCAACCGCTATCATCGTTCTGCATGCCCGGCTTTATGGCAAAGACCGTCCTAATGTGCCCCCCGACTTTTTTCGACGTGCGCGAGGCTAAGAACCCCTACGCGGGACAAATCATCGATCGCGCCAAAGCCCAGCAGCAATGGAATGTCCTGCGCCGCTCGCTGGAAGACTCCGGGCTCAAGGTAGAGTTGATTGATCCCGTCAAAGACCTTGAAGACATGGTCTTTGCCGCCAACCAGGTGTTTGTCGGCCAGACCCGCGACGGAGAAAAGTTCATCGTTCCCAGCCACATGAAATATCCCTCCCGTCACCACGAAGTGGCCTTCTACGTGGACTGGTTTCGCCGCCGCGGCTACCGAGTCATCGATCTGAACCTGGGGCAAGAGTACTTGGAAGGCCACGGCGATCTCCTCTGGCATCCTGACCGCTCCCGCATCTGGGCTGCCTACGGCTTTCGTTCCAGCCGCGGCGGCGTGGAGAAGTTCTCGGCCGCCATGGCCCCACTGGGTTTTCCGGTCACTCCCCTTAAACTGGTCGACCCCTACTGTTACCACCTGGACACCTGCCTGTGTCCCCTGAACCTTGATGCCGCCCTCATCTATCCGGGAGCGTTCTCGCCGCCATCTCTAGCCTCGATTTGTTCTGGCTTCCCCCGAATCCACGAACTCACCCGCGACGAAGCCGTGCAGTTCATGGGCAACGGCATCGTGGCCAACGGCCGCTACCTCACTCCACGCCTGACCGAACATTTGTCTGGCATCCTCGCCCAGGAAGGCTTGACCCCGATTGTGGTCGATACCTCCGAGTTTGAAAAATCCGGCGGCAGCGTGTTCTGCATGAAAGCGTTTCTCGATTAGACGAATTCTTTCCTCATCCCCTATCATGTATTCGAGACTAAGATTCGAGGCAACCCCATGGCAGAACCTACTTATGAAGAATTGAAAGCCCGCTTGGCGGAACTGGAAAAGAGTCCACGTCGCACCGGCAGTCTGGAATTCCGTGTCGGCGAAAAAGGCGGTGTGAGTGTGTATGGCCTGGGCCGCTTTCCCGTAACCCTCTACTACGAACAATGGCAGCGATTGCTGGAAGCGTCCGACAAACTTCGCGAGTTTCTCGAAGAGAACAAGTCGAAACTGAAACTGAAAGATCAATGATCGCAACTGAGAACTGACAACCGGGAACTGACAACTGGTTTGACAGAATGCCCACCCGCCGCGAAGCTTTGCAACTCCTGTGTCTGGCCCTGACTGTCCCTCGGTCCGCTTTCGCCAAGTCATTTCCCATGTCCTCTGATTCCATCCTGACACTGTCACCACCCCCGGCCGATGCCCACGTCGCCTACGGCTCCGATCCCAATCAATTCGGCGATCTCCGTCTGCCCAAGGCCAAAGGGCCGTTCCCCCTGGTGATGAATATTCACGGCGGCTTTTGGAGAGCAAAATACGATCTGGCTCACGCCGGCCACTTGTGCGCGGCCCTGACCGCGAAAGGGCTTGCCACCTGGAATATTGAGTATCGCCGCGTGGGCAACCCTGGCGGCGGCTGGCCCGGCACATTGGACGATGTTCGCAGCGCTTATCGCTTTCTTCCGCAACTCGCAAAACGCTACAGCATCGACGCCGGCAAAGTCGTGGTCATGGGCCATTCTGCCGGCGCGCAACTCGCGCTCTGCCTCGCATCCCGTGAAGCGTCATTAACAAAAGTAGTCTCCCTGGCCGGAGTCCTCGATCTCCAGCAAGCTTGGGAGTTACATCTCAGCGACAATGCCGTGGTCGACTTTCTCGGCGGCAAGCCCAGCCAAGTGACCGATCACTACCGCCAGGCCGATCCCATGCAGCTCTCTATCGACCATTCCACCACGCAATGGCTCATCCACGGCGCTGCCGACGATGTGGTTCCTTCGTACTTCAGCCGCAACTATGCCCAACAACAGAAAACCCACGGCGAGGATGTTCACTATCTGGAAATTTCCACCGCCGGCCATTTCGACCTGATCGATCCCCGCTCCCAAGCCTGGCCCAAGGTCCAGGATACGGTCCTCCACCTGTTGGGCTCGTAACCACCGCACTCCGCCTGCCCATCGCGCTCATGACTTCGGTAATCTTTTCTCGCTCGGCTCCGGCCAACATAATTAGGTAGCCATGGCCGAGCAGCGCAAAAACAAACGGACCAAGATGGTTCTTCCGGTAAAGGTGTCGATTTCCGGCGCCACCCATCTTGCCCACACTTTCGACCTTACTTATGTCGGCGCCCGGATCGGCGGCCTGCACACCGACCTCAAGCCCGACCAGGTCATCTCCTTGCAGCGCGGCTCCAAGAAAGCCAACTTCCGCGTGGTCTGGGTACAGCAGCTCAGCCCTAACGAAGTCCAGGCCGGCGTTCAGGCGGTCGACATGCAAAGTAATTTCTGGGGAGTGGATCTCTCCGATCAGGAACGCGCCGGCGGAAACGTTGACGCCCTCATGTCGCTCATGGCCCCTAAGAAGGCCGAGCCCAAGACCCTCTAAAACTTAGTTGGGCCACGTGGGGGACGGCCGTCATCGGGCAGCCACCTACGCCATTTTCCTCAGCACCAGCGCCGAATTCTTCGATCCGAACGCAATGCAATTGCAGATGGCATGTTCAATCGTCTTCTTCCGTCCCGCTTGCGGCACATAATCCAAGTCACATTCCGGATCAGGAGTTTCCAAATTGATCGTCGGGGGAAGTTGTCCACTGCGCATGGCCACGATCGTCGCCGCCACCCCTGCCGCGCCACATGCCCCCTGGGGATGCCCAATCTGCGACTTCAACGCCGACATGGGAACTTCCGCCGCCCGCTCACCCAGAACCAGCTTCAATGCCCGTGTCTCGATGCGGTCGTTTAATTGCGTAGAAGTCCCGTGCAGGTTCACATAGTGAACGTCGTTGGCCGCGATGCCCGCTTCTTTCATCGCCAACCCAATCGCCCGCGCCGGTTCTTCGCCACATTCCTGCAAGCGCACCCGATGGAACGCTTCGCAAGTCGAGCCATATCCGCAAATCTCCGCCAGCATCTTCGCTCCACGCGCCCGCGCATGTTCGTATTCTTCCAGCACGAACATCCACGCTCCCTCCGCCAGCACGAAGCCATCGCGATCCACCGAAAACGGCCGCGACCCCCGTTCCGGCGCTTGGTTCCACGAGTCAGTCAATATCTTCATGAGCAGAAAACCCTTTACGATTCCCAGCGCGATGGGAGCGTCCGCCCCGCCGCTCAGCACCAGATCCAGCCGTCCCGACTGAATCTGCCGCATGGAATATCCAAACGCGTCGGTCGACGATGTACACCCCGTAGTGATGATGTGGCTCGCCCCGCGCAGTCCGAAACGCACGTTGAGTTCGCTCGATACCGAGCCCATCACGCCCGTCGGCACGCAGAACAAGCTCATCTGCTTGTACTGGTGGTGATAAAACAACCGATACTGTTCTTCGGTGAACTCCTGCGATCCGCCGCCCGAACCCATGATCACGCCGAAGCGCCGTCGCTCTTCCAGGGGCAGGGAAGCGGTGTCAATGCCCGCGTCGCTCAAGGCCTCCGTGCCCGCCGCAATCGCCAGCGGCAACACGCGCGAAACATGTTTGCGATCGCGCTTTTCGACCCATGCCAGTTCGTCAAAGTCACGAACTTCTCCCGCAATCTGCACAGGAATCTCTGAGGGATCAAACCGCGAGATTCGGCGTACCCCGCTGCGGCCTTCGAGCACAGCGCTACAGAACGCGGCATTCCCCACGCCATTGGGACTCACCACCCCCATGCCGGTAATCACGACACGTCGTTTCATGGCTATCAGATGCAGTCTAGCAGGGTCGTGTGATCTGATGCGGGACTTGCGATGTCAAATGTTTGTCATCATTAGCTTTCTCTGCGATCTCCGCGGCCTTTCTCTGCGTCCTCTGCGTTAATGCCTTCTGTTGTATTATCCGTGTTCATCCGTGCGAATCCGTGGCCAGTGATTTAGAATTCTCGTTCTCCGGAGGAACTTTGGCCTACGACGACCTACGCGACTGGATCCGCGCCCTCGACCGCGCCGGCGAACTGAAGAAGATCAGCACCGAAGTAGATCCCATTCTAGAAGTCACCGAAATCACCGACCGCGTCAGCAAAGCCGGCGGCCCCGCTCTGCTTTTTCAAAACCTCAAAGGCCATCCCGGCGCGCAACTGCTCATCAACCAATTCGGCTCCGCCCGCCGCATGAATCTAGCGCTCGAAGTCGACAAGCTCGACCAAGTCGCAGACCGCATCCGCGCCTTCATGGACGTCAAATCCCCGCAAGGCTTCCTCGATAAAGTAAAAATGCTGCCCATGCTCGCCGAGGTGGGCAAATTCTTTCCCAAGACCGTCCCCACCGGCCCCTGCAAAGAAGTCATCCGTCGCGATAACTTTTCGCTCGACTGGTTTCCCATCCTAAAATGCTGGCCGCAAGACGCCGGCCGCTTCATCACACTGCCCTGCGTGATCACGCGCGACCCCAAAACCGGCAAACGCAACGTCGGCTGTTATCGCATGCAAGTCTACGATGCCCACAGCACCGGCATGCACTGGCAGCGCCAAAAAGTCGGCGCCGAGCATTACCGCGAAATGTTACGTCAAAGTGTAGGGACGGGCGACCCCGCCCGTCCAGCCGGGCGAAGCCCGGCAGCTGACGCCGTCGATCTCATGGCCCGCTCCTCCGGCGGCTCCGTCCTAGCCGAGCACACTCCCTCCGGCAAGATGGAAGTAGCCGTAGCCATCGGCACCGACCCGGCCCTAACTTTCTCCGCCATCGTCCCTGCTCCGCCCGACGTCGAGGAATACCTCATCGCCGGCTTCCTCCGCCAAAAGCCCGTCGAGCTGGTGAAGTGCGAGACTGTCGACCTGGAAGTCCCCGCCTCCGCTGAAATCATTCTCGAAGGCCACGTTCACCTCGACGAACTCCGCAGCGAGGGCCCCTTCGGCGACCACACCGGCTTCTACTCGCTCGAAGATCTTTATCCGGTCTTTCACATCAGCTGCATCACCCATCGCAAAGATCCCATCTATTCGACGACCATCGTCGGCAAGCCCCCGATGGAAGACGGCTGGATGGGCAAAGCTGTCGAGCGCATTTTTCTTCCGTTAATGCGCCTCACCATTCCTGAACTCGTCGACATCAACCTGCCCATCGAAGGCGTCTTTCACAACCTCATGATCGTCTCCATCAAGAAGTCCTATCCCGGCCAGGCGCGCAAAGTCATGAACGCGGTCTGGTCGCTAGGCCAGGCCATGTTTACCAAGTGCATTATCGTGGTCGATGAAGACGTCAACGTGCAGGATATCGGCGAAGTCACACTCAAAGCCCTCAACCACATCGACCCCGAGCGCGACATCCAATTCACCCTCGGCCCAGTCGATTCGCTCGACCACGCCTCCCGCCTGCCCAACTACGGCTCGAAAATGGGGATCGACGCCACCCGCAAATGGCCCAGCGAAGGCTTCACCCGCCCCTGGCCCGACGAAATCCAAATGGACGAAAAGACCAAAGCGCTGGTGGATAAGAAGTGGAAAGAGTTGGGGTTGGAGTAAACCAGCACTCAGCACTCGGCATTCAGCAAAACACGGTCAAGCTCGTGGGATTCCGCGACTAAGGCTCTTTTACAAATCCGTGTTAATCCGTGAAAATCCGTGGCCGGTTTTTTCCTTGTAACCTTTCCCCACTCCCACCCGTAAGCGTATATAGGAAGACAAATGGAACAGCCCGCCGAGCTGTTACAGCGATTCGCTCACGGAGACCTCGAGGCCTTCGAGAGCCTGTTCCGCCAGTTTCAAGGCGAAGTCTTTCGCTGGATTGTGCGAATTGTGCGTGATCACGGCATTGCCGAGGATCTGACCATTGAGACTTTCTGGCGCATCCATCGGGCGCATGCGCGCTTCGATCCCAGCCGCAGTTTCGCAGCCTGGGCGCGGCGGATCGCAACCAACGTCGCCCTCGATTATTTGAAGACAGCGCGCCCGGAGGTCGAGCTTCCAGAAGATTTGCCGGCGGCGGCTTTGCCCGATGCCGGAATTCAGCAAGATGTGCGGGAACGCGTGGCTCGTGCTTTCGGTCAGTTGCCGCCGAAGCTGCGAGTTGCAGCCACGCTGGCCTTGATCGAAGAAGAACCTTACGCGGAAATCGCCGCCGCGCTCGGCATTTCCGTTGGCGCCGTCAAGCTGCGAGTCTTTCGCGCGGTGCGGCGTTTACAAAAACGATTGAAGCAACTGGGAGTCGAACCATGAACGAAGATGAAAAGATGCGAGAACTATTGAAGCGAAGCATGGGCACGGACCACAGCGAACTTGAACGCGACCTCTGGCCGCAGATGCTGCACCGGCTCGCAGAACGTTCGCCCATGGTTCCGTGGTTCGATTGGGCGCTGCTGGCGCTGGTGGCGTTGTGTCTGGTTCTCGTCCCCAACACGATTCCGCTGCTGCTGTATCACTTGTAAAGTCAAGGAGGAATTCCATGAATACTCACCCCTACTTGCGGGCATATATGGCGGGCATTGTCGTCCCCACGCTGGTTTTGTTGCTGGTGCTCAGTGGCTTTGTCATAGCGCGGTTGGTCTGCCGTGTCCCTCTCCCGATCGAGCGGGTCATCGTATTTCCCATGGCGTTGGTTCCCAACATGTTTGGACTATGGAACATGTTCTATCTCTGGTTGCGCCCGCGCCCTCATCTGCCCATTGGACTGCACGGAGCCTTGCTGCCTTTCCTATTGGCTCCCTGCGGACTCGCGCTGGCCTCCGGGCTGGGTTTCGTGACCTTGGGAAGCCGCGGCCTCATGTGGCTCGACCAACTGGTGGTTCCTTATCCGTATGTTGCCGTCGCTTTCGCCGTTGGGCTGATCGTGTATTACCTGGTCTGGAAATATCTGGTCGGGTTCTTCAACCAGATGCTGGGCATCGCTTGAACTTCGTTGTCATCCTGGAGCGTAGCGAAGGATCTGGGCGAGCCGCGCGAAGGGTCGCGTTCTGTGCGACCCATAACCGCGCGTTTGGCTCGCTTCCTTGTTACCAGCGGACATCGCCTGAACCGCCGTTCCCTTGCCGCCTTCGGTATACTAATTAAGATATGCCGATCCTGAAAAATATCGCGGCCATCGCCAAAGGCATGAGCATCACCTTCATGGAGATGTTCCAGCCTACGCAGGTGGAGAATTATCCCGACCCGCACCCTCTTTGACATGGATGACCTCTGCCTGGGTTATAAGACGCTCACGCCTACATTTCGCCTTCGCCTTGAATAGTGGTCAAAATTGACCATCTTTTCTGCCTGGTAAACCGACATCATGGAGTCATGAAAGTCACCGAAAAACAAGCGCTTGCTGTGCGGTGCCCCACCTGTGGCGCCAAGGTGGGAGAAAAGTGTGAACTTAGCACGGGACAGCCGCGCACTGACGCTCATCGCGACCGGCGCCTGGCCGCGTCGGATAAGTAACGATGAGTAGAGACCACGATATTTAGGGCTACAATAGAGGCTGATATGGGTTCTGTTGCAGCATCCAAGAGGCACAACGGGCACAACGGGTTCAATCCCGCGACCTTCCTCGCTACCATTGGCGAGGGCAGGAAGAACCTGACCATCTCCGGGAAGCGAGGCATCTTCGCTCAGGGCGATGCCGCCGATGCTGTCTTTTACATCCAGAAGGGCAAAGTCAGGCTCAGCGTCGTCTCCAAGGTGGGCAAGGAAGCCACCATCGGAATTGTGGGTCAGGGCAACTTTTTTGGGGAAGGCTCACTGGCAGGCCAGTCTCTCCGTATGGGGTCTGCCGCCGCCATGACCGATTGCCATTTGCTGCGCATCGAGAAAAAAGCAATGATGGAGGCGCTGCATCGTGAGCACGCCTTCTCTGACATGTTTGTTGCCTACTTGCTGGCCCGTAATATTCGCTACGAAGAGGACCTGGTAGACCAGCTCTTCAATTCCAGCGAGAAAAGACTCGCGCGCGTCCTTCTTATGTTGGCTCATTTCGGCAAGGAAGGGGTGCCTGAGCCCGTAGTGCCCAAGATCAGTCAGGAGACCCTGGCGGAAATGGTTGGCACAACGCGCTCGCGAGTGAGTTTCTTTATGAATCGTTTCCGGAAAATGGGATTCATTCAGTACGCCGGAGGAGTTGAAGGCGGACTACAGGTCCATAGTTCGCTGCTCAATGTTGTTCTGCACGACTAGCAGTGTCCCGACGCAACTCCTCGAAACTGCTTCTACGCCACCCGGCGCCCGCTCACCAGGTTGACCACCAACACCACCAGCGCGATCACCAGCAGCAAATGGATCAGGCCGCCGGCGATGTGCAGACTGAAACCCAGAAGCCACAAAATCAGAAGAATAACGAAAATCGTCCAAAGCATGATTATCTCCTCTTATCTGTTCTGCCTTACGGGTGAACTTCCCGCAGCGACTTTCCACATTCCAAACAAGACGGCATGGACCGCGAAGTAATCAGCCCGCAGTGCGGGCACATCCGCGGTGAATCAAAGCTGCGGAATCGTGTGGTTGTAGTAAAAAGCTTCTTCACCAGATCCGCGATGAAGGCGAGCACAGCACGAATCCGACTCATCGAGGATCTCACCATGCTCTACGATTCCGACCATCCCCACTGTGACAGATCGACGGCGACGGTGCTGTGCAAGATTGCTCACTCTTCGCTCGCCCGCCGCTATACCGCCAAAGTGAGCAATTCAGACCAGCAATCCTTTTCCGCGTGAGCGATCATGTACCTAGAGACGAGCACCCGGTCTCTCTTTCAGGTCCTCTGAGCTAAGTCAGCCCATCTGAAGTTTTCTCCTCTTAGCTCCATAACTCAAAAAGGATCAATTCATGAGAAGAGCGATATCAGCATTATTGATGGGCTTCGTGGCAGTCGTTGGAAACTACGCATTCGCCGGCTCTGACCGCGAAGACTCGGTTGAGCGTCTGCAAAATTCCGTCGATGTTCTCCACGCCATCATGTCGACTCCAGATAAAGGTATCCCGGAAGAAGTGCTGGCCAGCGCCAAATGCATCCTCGTAGTCCCTGACCTGATCAAAGGTGGCTTCATCTTCGGCGCCAAGCACGGACGCGGCGTCGCCACTTGCCGTACCGCTGAAGGCTGGAGCGCACCCGCATTTGTCTCGATCGGCGGCGGCAGTTGGGGTTTACAGATCGGCGTCGAAGGCGTCGACTTGGTTCTGCTGGTCATGAACGACCGCGGTCTCCAGCACTTGCTCTCCAGCAAGTTTGAACTCACCGGCGAAGGTTCAGTGGCAGCCGGCCCGGTTGGCCGTCATGCTTCTGCCGGCACCGACTGGAAGATGAACACTGAAATGCTGACCTACTCGCGCTCCAAAGGCGTGTTCGCGGGTCTCACGCTTGAAGGCGCAGTAGTTGAGCAGGATAGCGACTCGACGATCGCCATTTACGGCAGGAGCAAGCGCTTCCGCAGCATCCTTTCCGGCCGCGTGGCAACGCCCCGCAGCGCGGATGCGTTCATCAAGGCCGTCTCCGAAGCCGGACAACAAGCGCGTGTCGCCGAAGCCAAAGCCGACACCAAGTAGTCCGATCAGCGAACCTGAACTCTGGGACTGACCGGAACCGAATTTGGTTCCGGTCAGCGCTAACAGGACTTTATCGTCGAAGGGCGGATACACATGAAATCTCTACAGAAATGTCTCTTAGCGGCCTGCTTTTCTGTTTGGCCCGTTCTTCTATTTGCCCAGTCTTCCGGTCCTACACAGAACCTGGACGACTGTAAGGCGGGCCGCGAAGCCTGCGATCGCTCGAAACTGAGCACATCAGAGGTGGCGGACGTCGCGCTCGCCCAACGTGCGCGCAACCTTTCCAACTGCCGCAATGGCTTCGATCCCTGTGACCGTTCGAAGCTCACCCCACGGGAAACGACTGCATTGGCGGTCGCCGATCACGAGCGCGATGTTTCCGATTGCACGAGCGGCATGGGATCCTGCGATCCATCTAAGTTAACCGCGTCCGAAGCCCTTGATTCATCCATCGCTCGGCACCAACGCAACCTCTCCGACTGCAAGGATAGAATCGGCGACTGCGATCATTCCCAACTGACTCCGTCAGAAGCCACGGCAGTGAACATCGCCAGGCGCGAACTCAACTTCTCCGACTGTAAGAATGGTTCGGGACTCTGCGATCACTCCAGGCTCACTCCCGCGGAAAGCAAAGAAGTGACCGCCGAGGAACAACTGCGCAACGCGCAGAACTGTGAAAATGGTTGGGACGAGTGCGATCACTCCAAACTCACTCTCGCGGAAGCGGGGCAAATAGCCAACTCAGATCACCGGCGCAACCTCTCCGCTTGCAAGGGCGGACAGGAAACTTGCGACTACTCAAAACTGACTCCCACCGAAACCACGCTGCTGGCCGACGCCGAGCACAACCGTAACTACACCGCTTGTCTGAAGGGATACGGCTATTGCGACCCCTCTCGACTGACTGCCGCGGAGACTCATTCTCTGCCAAGACCATGACTCAACGACAATGTCCCGAGTGCGGTAGCGAGTTGGTTCAAGCGCGGCGCCCGGAGAACCAATCCCGGCCGGGAGCCACGACCACCTCGTCCAATTACTGGCGCTGCAGCACCTGCGGATGCACGTTCACCGCCGAACAGATCCGCGCAACCAAACATCCCAAGGCTCCTTTTGATCCCGCAGGCATAAAATTCACACAGACATGACTGGTCAATTCTGACCAGTCCGCAAGCCCTTCTTGTTGGATACTAAAGATTAGCCTCTTCTTGCCACATTGAGGACAAATGTCGCTACCGATCACAGCGTTTCCCAAGCCGGTATTGAAAGTCGTCGGCCCGCACCCCTTGCTACGAGACGGGGTGTCTGCGGCGCGCCCCCGCGTGCAATCGAAGCCATCGCTGCCCAGTCGAATTGCGGTGATCGGAAACTATCTTCCGCGGCAATGTGGCATTGCCACGTTCACCACCGACCTGTGCGAGGCCATATCAGCAGAGTACGGCACTGCTCGATTGATGGCGCTACCCGTGAACGACACTGACCAAGAATATGACTATCCGGCACGGGTGCGATGGTCACTCGCCCAGGACGACGTGACGTCCTATGAACAAGCGGCAGAATTCCTGAACTTCAACAACATCGATATGGTCTGCCTGCAGCACGAGTATGGAATCTTCGGCGGGCCGGCCGGAAGCCATATTTTGCATCTGCTACGCGGCTTGAAAATGCCGGTGGTGACCACGCTGCATACGGTCCTGCGCGAGCCCAACCCCGATCAACGGATGGTCATGGCGGAGATCGCAGAGCTTTCAGACCGGCTCATTGTCATGAGCGAGCTGTCCTCTCAGTTCCTTCAGGAAATCTTCAAAGTACCGGGCGACAAGATTGACATGGTCCCTCACGGCGTTCCGGACCTGCCATTTCTGGATCCCAATTTCTACAAAGATCGCTTTGGCGTGGAAGGAAAAGCGGTGCTCGTCACCTTTGGCCTGCTCTCGCCGAACAAGGGGATCGAAAACGTCATTCGGGCGCTGCCGCAGATTTTGGCCAAACACACCAATGTTGCCTACATCGTTGCGGGCGCGACCCACCCTCACGTTCTGCGGCGTGAAGGGGATCGCTATCGCGAATCCTTGCAGGCTTTGGCAAAGGAAGTGGGAGTGGAGTCGCAGGTGGTCTTCCACAACCGCTTCGTCAGCCCTGAGGAAATGGTTCAGTTCATTGGCGCCGCGGACATTTACATTACTCCGTATCGCCACGAGGCACAGGTGGTTTCGGGAACGCTTGCCTATGCGCTCGGAGCCGGCAAAGCCATTATCTCGACTCCCTACTGGCACGCAATTGAGTTGTTAGACGACCGCCGCGGCGCGCTCGTCCCCTTCCAGGATCCCACTGCCATCGCGCACAAGACGATCGAACTGTTGGATACGCCGGCGATACGCCACGCCATGCGCAAGCGCGCGTATCTGTTCGCGCGGGAGATGGTCTGGAAGAGAGTAGCGCAGGGCTATATGGCAAGTTTCGCGCGGGTGCGCAGCGACCGCATGGAGAATCCGCAAGTTCAGTTTTCGGCCCGCGCTACCAAGAAATCGCTGGACCGGTTGCCGGAGTTGAACCTGAAGCACTTGCATCGGCTGACCGATGACACGGGAATGCTGCAGCACTCCATCTTTACCATCCCAAACCGCAATGAGGGATATACCACCGACGACAATGCTCGCGCACTGATTTTTGCAGTGCGACAGGAGCAGTCGGGCGACAGTCCGCTTGCGACAACTGGCGCAGATTTGCTTACCCCCGACTCGGCCTCCCGCTATCTGGCGTTTCTCGAGCATGCCTTCGATTCCTCAAAAGGTAGATTCAGAAACTTTTTCGGCTATGATCGCCGATGGAACGAAGGGGACGGCTCCGCTCACGGGAGCGAAGACTGTCATGGGCGTGCATTGTGGGCGCTAGGAACGGTGTTAGGCCGGTCCGAGGATCAGGGATTGCGGGGTGCTGCCGGGCGTTTGTTTGAGTATTCCCTTCCGGCCGCGGTGGAATTCAGCAGTCCGCGCGCTTGGGCCTACACCCTGCTCGGAATTCAGGAGTATCTCGGCTCTTATCCCGGAGACCGTGACGCCCAGAGAGTAAGGTGCGCCCTGGCGCAGCGATTGCTGAAGATGTACGAGTCGATCCGCAGCCCGGAGTGGAAGTGGTTTGAAGATGTTTTGGCCTACGGGAACGCGCGATTGTCCCAAGCCATGCTGCTGGTGGGATCAGCGTGCTCAGATGACGGAATGATTTCCGCCGGCCTGGAGACGCTGGATTGGCTTTTGACGCAGCAACGATGCGAAATCAATGGCCACTTCGTAGCGATCGGGTCGCAAGGTTTTTATCGCAAGGGCGGTGAAAAAGCCCGTTTCGATCAGCAGCCGATTGAAGCTGCCGGCGCGGTTTCGGCGTGTCTCGAAGCCTATCGCGTCACGGGTGACAGCCGCTGGCGAGTTGAAGCCTGGTCTGCCTTCAACTGGTTTCTTGGCGACAACGATCTGCAACTTCCCCTTTATGACTCCGTAACTGGAGGTTGCCGGGACGGCCTGCATCCCGATCGCGCCAATGAGAACGAGGGCGCGGAATCAACGTTGTCGTTCTTGATGGCCCTTTTGGAAATGCGCTCATTGCAAGAGTTTGAGCAGATGGAGATCCCGTCGTGACTAAAAGCGATGCTGCCAACGAAACGGTTCTCATGAAGCTTGCGAGTACCAGTTACGAGTCCCTACTTCTGCGTCATTCCGGCAACCCCATCCTCACCGCCAAGGATTGGCCATACACCATCAACAGCGTCTTCAATGCGGGCGCAACTCTGCTTGCAGACGGCTCAACCCTGCTGCTCTGCCGGGTGGAAGATCGCCGTGGCTTGTCACATCTTTGCGCAGCTCGTTCCCGCAACGGCGTCGATGGCTGGGAAATTGATCGTGAGCCGACGTTGATGCCGAGCCCGAAGGAGTACCCCGAGGAAATCTGGGGCGTCGAGGACCCTCGCATCACGTTCGTGCCTGAACTGCAGCAATATGTCGTCACCTACACCTCGTATTCGCGCGGTGGACCCGGAGTGTCTCTGGCGCTGACCAAAGACTTTCGCAGCTTCGAGCGTTACGGCGTCATTATGCCGCCTGACGACAAAGACTCGGCGCTTCTGCCTCGTCGAATCGACGGGTGCTGGGCATTGATTCACCGGCCCATGACCACGCTCGGAGCCCACATGTGGATTTCCTATTCTCCTGACCTGCGTTATTGGGGCCGGCACCGGCTGATGCTGGAAGCTCGCCGCGGCGCCTGGTGGGATGCCAACAAGATTGGATTGTCTCCGCCGCCCATCGAGACGTCCCGAGGCTGGCTGGTGTTCTACCACGGAGTGCGGCACACGCCTTCGGGCTGTCTGTATCGCTTGGGCTTGGCCCTTTTCGATCTGGAGAATCCGGCAAAGTGTTTACTACGAGGAGACTCGTGGATCTTTGGGCCGGAAGCCGACTACGAGCGCCACGGCGACGTCAACGACGTGGTGTTTCCCTGCGGCTACACCATGAATCCCGACGGCGACACCATCAATCTTTACTATGGAGCGGCCGACTGTTCCATCGCCTTGGCCCGGGCCAGCGTTCGTTCTCTACTAGCCTGGCTGGACCTCAACGGATGTTGCGAGCGCCGGCAGACGCAGCACGACCGATGAACCCGTTGCTTTGGATGTTTCAATTCATTTTTGGCTGTCGGCACCGGCACCGCAGCCGCGTCTTCACCATCAAACACCGCACCTACCGGGTGTGCTTCGATTGTGGCCGAGAATTCGATCTGCGGACGTGATCACGCCGGTTTTCCAGAGCCAATCAAACCTGTGATTGAGGTGAGCTATCCGGCTCAGACTGCTGCTTCTATATCTGTCATTCTGTCCCTTCCAGGTTACTGCGAGAGGTCGTTTCGCCTATGGGAAGGTCGGTATCGTTGATATTCGAGTCTCTGTTTGGCTGTCATCACTGCCAATTGAGCCGGGTGTTCACCATCAAGAAGCGAACCTACCGGGTCTGCGTTGCGTGCGGGAGAGAATTCCAGTACTCCTGGGAATTGATGCGACGCACGCGGCCCAGCCTGGTTGAGACCACTCACGTTTTGGCCAACCACGAAATACAAATTCAAGCTGCCTCGAGATAGTCCTGCTGCGCAGTCACGGCAATCCTGTCCCCGAATGTGAGCTATCTTGCTCAGACACCAAATCTCGCACCTGTCATCATTGGTACTCCTTCATCCGTGTGCAGCCGCGTAACCCCCGGCACGCACGATTCGACCCTAAAGCTCTCGAACATCAAGATTAGGGCAACACCTCCAGGCGGATGAGAGGGGTTAGCCCGCGAACCAAGAAAGGTCAAGGTCATGCCTTTAATTCAACTCCTGGAAGTTCTCATCGTAGTGGGTGTCCTGCTGTGGCTGGTGAATCGCTACATCCCGATGCAGGGAACCATCAAGTCAATTCTGAACGGCGTCGTGGTCATCGCCGTGGTTTTGTGGCTGCTGAATGTATTTGGGTTGTTCCACAATCTCAGCAATATCCGTATTGGCAGAGGATGACCGCGGAGGATCTACTTAACGATTCACAAAAAAGGAGCAACACATGAAAGCAATCGGAATCATCGGCACCGTAGCGATATCCTTACTTCTCGGCATCTCTGCTCCGCTCTATGCCCAGGAGCAACACGAAGACCAGAAAGACCAGCAGGAACAGAAAGACAAGCCTGCCAAACCAGAAGAGAAAAAAGCGCAGGAAGCTAAGCCCAAGCAAGAATTAGAGAAAACCGCGCAGACGGAAAAGAACACCAAGCAGGAAGAAAAAACCACGCAATCACACGAGCAACAGGCTAAGGCCGAGCAGCCGGCGCAGCGCAACCGCATTCCTGACGACAAATTCCGCGCTAACTTCGGGCGGGAACATACCTTCCGGGTCAGCGAAGGCGATTACCGGAGCCACCGTTTCGCCTACGGCGGCTATTCCTTCGGATTCGTCGGCGTCTGGCCATCCAACTGGCTCTACACGCAAGACGTTTTCGTTGTTGATATCGACGGCGTGTATTACCTGTGCAACCCTGTATATCCGGGCGTCAACATCACGCTAAGCTTCACACTGTAACGGCATACCCGGCAGGTGCAGCCTCAAGGGGCTGCACCACCGGTTGTTAAAAGAGAAGCAGCACATGCTTGGAACTATATTGATCGTCCTGTTGGTCCTGGCACTCTTCGGCGCGCTACCACGCTGGCCGCATAGCAGAGACTGGGGCTACGTCCCAACCGGAGGCCTCGGCCTTGTCCTCCTGATCGTGGTCATTCTGTTGGTTCTAGGCCATATCTAAAGCGCCCACTGCGCCGCGGTGCCCCACGCAAGCCCGGTTTTCGGCTGGCTCGCGGATTTTTATTTCCCAAACTGGTTTCAGGCCCCAAGAATTCCGAATCGACACAAAATCCAACTTTATTTACATAAATCCTACTGCACTCTTCCCCGATCAAGCCGTTCTTGCAAATCCGCCGCGCACCTGGGCGAACCGCGCGAAGCGTCGCCTTCTCGACCCGACAAACGCGCGCTTGCCTCGCTTCCTCACTTGTTGCTACCGGACATCGCACGGACCACAACCACCGACCGCTTTCGGTATACTGGTAAGACATGCCGATCCTGAAAAATATTGCGGCCATCGCCAAAGGCATGAGCATCACCTTCATGGAGATGTTCCAGCCTACGCAGGTGGAGAATTATCCCGACGGGCCGGGGCCGCTGAAGGGCGCCCAGTTCCAGGACCGCTTTCGCGGGGTCCACGTGTTGCAGCGGGATGAAAACGGCCTGGAAAAATGCGTAGCCTGTTTTTTGTGCGCCGCTGCCTGTCCCTCGAATTGCATTTACATCGAAGCCGCCGAGAACACCGCCGAGCACCGCGTGAGCGGCGCAGAACGCTACGCCCGCGTCTACAACATAGATTATAATCGATGTATATTTTGCGGATACTGCGTCGAGGCTTGCCCGACCGACGCCATCACCCACGGACACGGTTTTGAAATTGCCAGCTTTAATGCCAGTGGTCTGGTCTATCGCAAAGAACAGATGCTGGCCCCCAAGCCAGCACATATGGGAGCGAACGCGGTATTCAATCAAGCTGAGGTGGCGAGCGGGGAACTGAGAGCTCATTGAGAAGTTTTGATCTGACAACGCGCCGGCCCCAGCGGGCCGGCGTTTGCGCATAGGCGCAAAGAGTTTCGCCGCGGATTTGCGCGGATCAACGCGGATTAGAGAATGGCTGATTTTTTACAAACCGTGCGGGAGCGCGTCGTCATCTATGACGGCGCCATGGGCACGAGCATCCAGGCCCGCAATCCCAGTGTGGACGATTTCTGGGGCAAGGAAGGATGCAATGAACTTCTGGTCCTGAGCCGGCCCGAGATAATTCGGGATATTCACGCCAGCTTTTTCCGTGTGGGCTGCGATGTGGTGGAGACCGACACCTTCGGCGGGGCGCGGGTAGTGCTGGCCGAATACGACTTGCAGGAAAGAGTCGCCGAGATCAACCTTGCCGCGGCCAAGATCGCCAAGGAAGTTGCTCAGCAGTTCTCCACGAAAGATAAGCCGCGTTTCGTGGCGGGATCGATTGGGCCGACGACCAAGCTGCCTTCCCTGGGCCACATCCAGTTCGACGACATGGTCGCGGGATATGTCGAACAGGTGAGCGCACTGATCGAAGGCGGCGTGGATGTTCTGCTGGTGGAAACATCGCAGGACCTGCTGCAAGCCAAAGCCGCCCTGGCTGGGGTGTTCGAAGCGATGCAGAAAACTGGCAAGCGGCTGCCGGTCACGATTCAAGTCACGCTCGAAGCCACGGGGACGATGTTGCTGGGAACCGAAATCGGCGCCGCGCTCACCGCGCTCGAGCCTTACGACGTTGACATCATTGGCCTCAACTGCGCCACCGGCCCGGTGGAGATGAACGATGCCGTCCGCTTCCTCGGAGCGAATTCCACCAAGCATGTGTCCGTTCTGCCCAACGCCGGACTTCCGCAGAATGTGGGCGGACATGCAGTGTACAAGCTCAAGCCCGAAGAACTGGCTCAGTATCACAAGCATTTTGTCCAGGACTACGGCGTACGCATCGTGGGCGGCTGCTGCGGCACCACGCCGGAACATTTGAAAGCGGTGGTGGACGCCGTTTCTGGGGTAGAACCTGCGACGCGTGAGATCCAGCCGACGGCTGCGGCCTCCAGCGCGTACACTTCAGTTCCGCTCGATCTCGAACCCAAGCCGCTCATCGTTGCCGAAGAGATGAACACGACCACGCGAGTGGAGCATTTCCGCAACCTGGTGCGAGGCAAGAAGTACGACGACATTCTGGCGCTGGCCAAGAAGCTGGTGAACGAAGGCTCGCACATGCTCGACTTGTGCTGCGCCATCGTCGGCGAAGATGAGAAAGGCTACATCACGGCAATTTTGGAAAAAGTCGCCACCCGCGTGCCCGCGCCCATTCTCGTGGACTCGACCGAGGCCGACGTGGTGGAAGAGGCGCTGAAGCGAATTCCCGGCAAGGCCATCATCAACTCTATCAATCTGGAAGATGGGGAGAAGCGTACTTCCAAAGTTTTGCCCATGGCGAAACGCTATGGCGCGGCGGTGATTGCGCTGACGATTGATGAAGACGGCATGGCGCTTACGGCGGAGAAGAAAACCGCCATCGCCAAGCGCATCTACGAACTGGCCACGAAGAAATATGGCATTCGTCCGGTGGACATAATCTTCGACGCGCTCACGCTGCCCATTTCGACTGGGCAGGACGAATACCGGACGGCAGGAATCGAGACCCTGAATGCGATCCGGCAGATCAAAAAAGAACTGCCGGATGTGAAAACGATTCTCGGAGTCAGCAACATTTCGTTTGGCCTGGATGCCTATCCGCGGCGGGTGCTGAACTCGGTTTTCATGCACGAAGCGGTGGACAACGGCCTCGATATGGCCATCGTCAATTACACCAAGATCTATCCGTTATACAAGATTCCTCATGAAGAGGTTGAACTTGCCCGCAAGCTGATTCACCGCGACTATGCCGACGGCGATCCGTTACAGGCCTACATGCGGCACTTCGCCGGAACTAAGGGGAAGGCGCAGGCTTCGACTACGGCGCACGTCGAAACTTTGTCTGTAGATGACAAGCTGAAGTTTGCCATCATTAACGGCGAAAAATCCGTGGGAGATGGCGCGCAAAAAAGATCACTGGAGCAATTGCTGGAAGATGCTTTGGTCGAATACACGCCGCTGGAACTGATCAACACCGTGCTGCTCGACGGAATGCGCACCGTGGGTGAACTTTTCGGTGCGCGCAAGATGCAGTTGCCGTCAGTGCTCGACTCTGCCGGTGTGATGAAGCAGGCGGTCGCCTATCTCGAGCCCAAAATGGAGAAGGTCGAAGGCTCGCAGAAGGGAACGATCGTGCTGGCGACGGTGAAGGGAGATGTCCACGACATTGGCAAGAATCTGGTGGACATTATTCTCACGAACAACGGTTTTCGCGTGGTGAACCTGGGCATCAAGCAACCGGGGGACATCATTATCAAGTCAGCGCTGGAGCACAAAGCCGATGCCATCGGTTTGAGCGGGCTGCTGGTGAAGTCAACGCTGGAGATGAAATATGTGATCCAGGACTTGCAGCGCCAGAGCCTGGGCATCCCGGTGATCTGCGGCGGGGCTGCGCTGACGCGCAAGTATGTGGAAGACGATCTGCGGCGGGAGTATTCGAATGCCGTGTTCTATGCCGACGACGCCTTTGCCGGATTGCACATTATGCAGGATTTGTCCGCGCCCAACGGCAACCGCGAAAGCCGGTTGCAAGAGGGCCGCACGGTCAAGGAATATGCCAAAGCCGTCGCGGTCGATGAAGAGAGCGGGCCGGCGTTCGCCGAGCGCAGCCCGGTGGTGAGTGATGCCCCGAATATTCCCGTGCCTCCATTCTGGGGTGTGCGGGTGAAAAAAGATTGGGACCTGCGCGAAGTCTTCCAGTACATCAATGACACCGCGCTGTTCAAGAACCAGTGGCAGTTGAAGACGGCGTCGCAGGAAGATTATTTGCGGCTGGTGGAGCAGAAGTTCCGGCCGATCAAGAAGCAATTGCAAGAAGAAGTGATTGCTGCCGGATGGTTCGATCCCAAGGTGGTGTATGGATATTTTCCGGCGCAGAGCGAAGGCAATGATGTGATTGTGTATGAACCGGAGGAAGGCGATCACCCCAGAGAACACAGGGGAACACAGAGGGAAATCCTGCGGTTTACGTTTCCTCGACAACGAGAGGGGCGCAAGCTGAGCATCTCCGATTTCTTTGCTCCCAAGAGTGCGGGAAAGATGGACGTGATTGGGCTGTCGCTGGTTACCATTGGATCGAAGGCATCGGTTGAAACGCAGCGTCTGTTCGAAGGCGGCGAGTACACCAAGTATCTTTACTTGCACGGACTGAGTGTGGAGACCGCCGAGGCCCTGGCCGAGTATCTGCATAAGAAGATGCGCGAGGACCTGGGCATCGCCGGGGAGGACTCGCCGAACATTCGCGATCTGTTCCATCAGAAGTATCGCGGGTCGCGCTATTCGTTTGGCTATCCGGCGTGCCCGAATCTGGAAGATCAGACCAAGTTGTTTACTCTGCTGAAGCCGGAAGAGAATGTCGGCGTGCGGTTGACCACGGGTTTTCTGCTTGAACCTGAGCAGAGTACGTCGGCGATTGTGGTGCACCATCCCGCGGCGAAGTATTTTGTGGTGTAGGGCACTGACGCGGAGGCGGGCCCTGTGGCATACGACAGCTAAATCACGCCATCCATGGATCGAAGGCTGGGACGGCAGTTGCTGCGATGTCGCGAATGTCGCGAGTGACGAAGATCAGATTGTGATGCAATGCGGTGGCCGCTAGCAATCCGTCGATCACTGGAACGGGCGATTTCTGCGCTGCCACGCCTCCGGCCAATCTCCCCCAACGGTCGGCAACCATTTGATCGATCGGCAAGATTCGATTCGCAAAACGAAGGGCCAGGCTATGGTCCAGCCACGCTTCGAGCGCGATACGGCGGGCTGATCGCGGCAACAGAGTGATCCCTTTGCGAATCTCCCCGATAGTAAGGACGCTAAGGTAGAGTAAGCTCTCTTCCGTCGACTCTATCCACCTGGTCACCTTGGGCTCGGGCTTTGGCTTTACCAGCTCGGAGATGACGTTGGTATCGAGAAGGAATCCACTCACAAGTCTACCTTCCTTCCGTAATCGGGTTTTCGTTCCAGATTGATTCCGCTGCCAACCAAAGGTGATTCAGCGAAGAACTTTACCAGGCTCCGGGGTTGGCAAGTGCGCTCGGTGAGCCGCTCGAAGTCCTCGGCAGGCAAGATCACCACGGCCTCCTTCCCCTGCCGGGTCACGTATTGTGGCCCCTCAGCCCGGGCGCGACGAAAGACCTCGCTGAACTGCGCTTTGGCGGTTTGAAGCTGCCACCGGGTATGCGTATTGGTCTTTGATTTTTTCATGAAAACTAGTCTGACTAGCCATATGATAGAGGAACTCCGACTGTTTTGCAAGGGTTACTCGCCGCTCGTTCACAGCCTTAGCAGCATCATTTCCTCATCCACATAACCGTCGTCGAGCTTCAGCGCATGAACATCGCGGCCATAAGATTCGAATCCCTGGGACGCATAGAGCCGCCGGGCGGCGGCCTGGTCGGCGCCGACCGCTAAATGTATCTGCTCAAGCCCAGGGATGGTCCGAGCGAGACGCAATACCTCAGCCAGCAGCAATCGCCCGACGCCATGCCTGCGCCATTCGCTTTGCACGTAGACTCCCCAGATAAGGCCCCGATGCCGGATCTTCGGACCCTGCCGCTGAAAGAATCCTGCCATCCCCACAAGTTGGCCGGTATTGTTGACCTGCGCGAAGGCCCCTAACACGAAGTTGCCGTCTGCCGCCGTGCCGCTCAAACGCCTGGCGACCTCATCGACCGTGATCTTGCGATGCTCCTCCACGGACTCGGTGAAAGCCTGCGGCTCCAGTTCAAGACCCTCCCGGCGTAGCTGCCAGAACGACTGCGCGTCTTCTGCGTTTAATTTGCGGATTTCAATGCCCGACTCTGCCATTGGACTCCTGGCCCCCGACTGCAACTTGTATGCAACCTCATGGTATGTCACTTTAATTACGATATCCCATGAAGTCTCTGCCCGTGCGTCTGCTCGGAAGCGCGCTGCTGCTGGCCGCCATGCTCTACGGTGGCGATTGGGTCTGCCTTCGTTATCGGAGTTGGAAGCGCGGGGACGCATTCGGCAGCGTCACCGTCACACCTGTGTACGTGATCCACGAAAAGAACGGCAAGACTGAGTATCAGTACGATCCACCGCAGGACCAAGCCTGCGTGCGTTCCTTGTTTCCCCACTTTGGTTACAGCCCGTGCTGGTACGTCAGCCGGCATCAAGAGAAGCACATCGACATCTGAAGTCTTTGCGCTTACAACCGTCACCTGCGGAACCTCGCAGTCTATTGTGGCGCGGGAACGGCCATGTTACTTTGCAATTTCCAAGCTATGTCGGCCGAAAACACTGCCCTGCGGAGCGCCTTGCACACGGTCTTGCGAGTTTTAGTCTGCGTTTTGCTGGCGACGATTGCGGGGGAAGCCATCCTGCATCTCGATTTCAAGCAGCCCTTCATCGGCTACGGCCTGGGCGGAGCATTTCTGCTTTTTCTCGCAGCACGGCCGGGGCTGGCGCGCGTTGCTTGGGTTACTGGAATCGGGGGGATCGGGGTAGTGACCACGGTGTGGGGTCACTACCAGGGAATCCCCACGCTGCTGGTGCAAGTGATGGGGCCGCTGGGCCTGGCAAGTCTGGTGGTGATGGGTTGCGCGGTACTGTGGCGAGGCCGTGAGCTGGAGCCGGCTGCCTACAGCGCGCTTTTGCCCGGAGCCGTGCTGACTTTCTTAACCCTGGGCGCGCAGTACTCGCTCAATATGGCATCACTGATTCATGCCAAGACTCTTGATCTGTTCGCCTACGCTTTCGATGGGGCGCTCGGTTTTCAACCCAGCTTTGTATTAGGACGCTTCCTGAACACAAACCCCTGGCTGTTTCCGGCGGTGAAAGTCAGTTACGAAGGAATCGTGCTGGCCATGGCGGCGCTCTATGCGGGATTCATGACGCGCCGCGAGAAGCCGCTATGGGAGCTGATCGAGTTGCTATTCGCTCCCGCTGTGGTGGGGTAGCCTAATCCGGTAGCGACTTGCGAAGGTCTTTCAGCAGCAGCATCAGCTGTAACTCGTGAATCGGCGAGGGCTCAAAGCCAAAATGCAAATAGAACTGCTTCGCTGGTTCGTCAATGGCATGCACGAGGACCGCCCGTGCGCCAACGATATCCGCAGCCTGTGTGATTCGGAGAAGCGCGTCTTTCAGCAGTGCTTTGCCCAGTCCCGTGCCTTTTTCTCTTCGGTCGACGGCAAGCCTGGCCAGCAGGATGACCGGGATGGGATGGCGGGCGAGACCCTTTGAGATGCGGACAGGCGCTTCTTCTACGGACACACTCCCGGTGGAAATTGAATAGTATCCGACCACCGACTGGTTGCGGTGGACTACGTAGGTGCGCGCAGATTCATTCTTCTGGTTGGTGAGGGCAAAGCGTTTTAGCCAGTCGTTGAGAGACTCGTGCCCTCCGCAGTCGAAACCGCTTGAATCGTGGAAATCCGAGAGCGCTTCGACTTTTGATAGCGGGAATTGCTCAGGATGCATTATCCCTGTTCGAGTACGGTGGATTCGGAAAAGAGCTTCTCAAGTCGGGGCTTTCTGCGTGCAGGCCGGTCGAGGGCTTGACAAAATCTTTGCCAGTCGTTGGAACTCAGCTCGAAGCGGCGTGCGTCGGCAATTTCCTGCTCGGCGCGAACGCAGGCACTCTCCAATATGAAGTTGGTGATGTTCACACCGCGATGTTCGGCGCCGAGCCGAATCAGTCTGGCTTCCCGCTCACTGAGCCGAACATTGAGCCGCTGGGTGCGCGGTTTTCGCGTTGTTGCAGGCATCAAACCTCTGTATGTACATCCGGAGTTAAGTGTACGTACAGTGTACGTCAGGAATGGGACCCCTGTCAAGCACTGGATTCCCACCCAGTGTTGTAGGTCACCTAAAGATGGTGGGGTAGATTTCCAAGAAAATATGGCGGAGAGGGTGGGATTTGAACCCACGATACCCGTTAAGGTATGTCCGCTTTCGAGGCGGATCGTTTCAACCACTCACGCACCTCTCCGCATGGAAAATCGTCGTTGGTCGTTCGTCTTGGGTCGTTGGCCTAACGCCGGCTTCTAAAAAACTCTTGCAGTAGTGCGGCGCTGCGGCCGGCCAGAACCCCTGACCGCACCTCCATCTTATGATTCAGGCTGGGATGGTTCAGCACTTGCATCACCGAGTGCACCGCACCGGCTTTTGGGTCGTCGGCCCCGTAAACCAGGCGCTTGAGCCGGGCATGCACCAGCGCTCCGGCGCACATGGCGCACGGCTCAATTGTAACAAACAGTGCGCAGTCTCCCAGACGATGGTTATCGAGGTTTTTGCCGGCTTCACGGAGTGCGATGATTTCGGCGTGGGCGGCGGGGTCTTTGTCGGCGAGATTGCGATTCCAGCCGCGGCCAACGATTTGGCCGTCGTGAACCACGACCGCACCCACCGGAACATCGCCGGCTTCGAGCGCGCGTTGGGCGGCGCGGAGCGCTTCTTCCATCCAGAGCTCGTCGTTGGGCGAGGAATTGAACATGTTGTGTGCATTTTAGCTGGAAAGGAGAGCCCGCCGAGCCGGCGCTCGTCTGGACGGGCGAGGGCGCCCGTCCCCACGCGAGTAGTAGTTGTCCCCCCACAAGCAGCGCTAATGGTATTCTTACTGGGTCATGGCAATGACCGATCTGCTTCGCAAGATCTTCTTTATCGACCTGCTTAAGGGACTGAGCGTGACTTTCCGCTATCAGGATCCCCGGGAGATTTATACCGAGCAGTATCCGCTGCAGCGGCCGCAGGTGGCGGAACGCTATCGCGGTGCGCCGCGGTTGAATGTGAATCCGGATACCAATGAGACCATGTGCATCGCCTGCGATCTGTGCGCGCTGGCTTGTCCGGAGCACTTGATTATGGTGACCAGCGAGCGCAACGAGAAGACGCGGCGCAAAGAATTGACCAACTTTACTTACGATCTGAGCCGCTGCATGTTTTGTGGATTGTGCGAGGACGCTTGTCCCACCGACGCGCTGGAACTGACGCAGGATTTCGAGCTGGCCAGCTACACCCGCGAAGGCGCGATCTGGAACCGTGAGATGCTGGAAAAGGGTCCGCAGCCGACGCAGTACCGGCGGTAGGAGCGATAACCACAAAGGACACGAAGGCACACAAAGGGGATTCTGATTTCGGTTCCTTTGTGAGACTTTGTGTCCTTTGTGGTGATCGCGTTTATTACCAGTTTGAGCTGCTGCCAAGGAGCGCTATGGGAACATCTGGAGAACTGATTCGCCTGATCAATTATGTCGATGACATCGTGACCACGCTACGGCGCATTCAGGCCTTTGTCGCCGGCATGGATGCCGACGAAAGCAAGCGCCTGGCAGACAGCCTGCGCGCCGCCGGGGTCAACCTGAACGCGATCGTCGCGCAACTGGAAAAGGCAGCGAAGTAGTGGCGCAGGTCAACACCATTGCCGTCATCGGCGCCGGGACTATGGGCCGCGGCATTGCTCACGTGGCCGCGCTCGGCGGCTATCGCACGATTCTTGAAGACCTGCTTCCTAATGCGCTGCGGAAAGCGGAGAGCGAAATTCGCGGCAATCTCGATAAGGCGGTCGAGCTGGGAAAAGTTTCTGCTACAGATGCAAATTCGGCGTTTGCTCGGTTGGAATATGCCGGCGGCGTCGAAGAAGCGGCGCGCGAAGCGGACCTGGTGATTGAAGCGGTGCCGGAGGAGATGGAGTCGAAGATTGAAATCTTCACTTTGCTCGACAAGATTTGCCGCCCGGGGACGATTCTGGCGTCGAATACTTCTTCGCTCAGCGTGACCGAAATTGCCAGCGTGACCTATCGCGCCAAGAAATGTGTTGGCATGCACTTCTTCAATCCCGTACACAAGATGAAGCTGCTGGAGGTGGTGCGGGCGCTGGAGACCGATGAGGACACCTTGGCTACGGTGGCGGAGGTCGGGCGGCGTATGGGAAAAGAAGTCGTGGTGATCAAAGAGTCGCCTGGATTCATCACCAGCCGCATCAACGCCATGATCGGCAATGAAGCCTTTTACATGCTGGCGGAAGGGATTGCCTCGGCAGCAGATATCGACAAAGCCTTAAAGTTAGGCTTGAACCATCCCATGGGACCGTTTGAGCTGGTGGATCTGGTGGGATTGGACACGCGGCTCAGCATTCTTGAGTACCTCCACAAGTCGCTGGGAGAGAAATATCGACCTGCACCACTTTTGGTGCAGTATGTGAAAGCCGGGCGGCTGGGGCGAAAAGCAGGGCGTGGAGTGTATGAGTATCCCGAGCAGCGGGCGGAGAAGCCGGTTGCCAAGGCCGGCGACTAGCGAGGGAGAATGCATGTCGAGTCTGAAGGAATTCCAATGCGAAATTTGCGAGATCAGTAGTGAGAACCCGATCCATTGGTTTGTGATCGAGTGTGGTGATCAGAAGCTTGCGGTGGTTAAGTGGGACCTGATCGCTGCCAATAATTCAGGCGCCCGGCATTTCTGCGGCGAGGCCCACGCCCAGGTGTATATCAGCCGGTGGTTTGAATCCGTGTGCGGGCCGCCTAAGGTTGTGTCCAGGGCTTCGTAGTGGCGGATTCGGAGCCGGTCCTCAATCTTCGAAGGCACCGCCGAAGATGGGTTTTCCTGCCAGTGCGACCTTGAACCCGTAGAGCGCGATCGCCGCCACTACGGCGATTTCTGTCAACCCCCGCCAGGCGTACCAACGAGACAGATCGGATGTAACCAGACCATCCCCCAATGTAAAAATGATAAATCGGCACACGCAGATCGCCAGAAGTCCCACTCGCACCAGGCAGGTGAGCCAGAGGATCGCGATTAGGCTGATGATAGCCAGTTCAACCTTGAGATTCTCACCCCGCACGCTAACTCCGACGACCAGCAGGGCGACAAGGAGCATTCCTGCCGTTTTGCTGCGTGTGAGTTTCGCGACTATGAAAAGCGCGGCCAGCGATCCGATGCCGTCCATGAGGGCGAGAATATTAGAGGCAATGTTCCCCAGAAACACCGATGGCTCGCGCAGGCTTTGGCTTCCCGGTCCGCCGGCGGTGATGCTTGCGACCTTAAACCAGAATGGAAGGGCGATAAGCACGTAGTTAACGACGGCAATAGCAACCCCGAACAGAGAGCCCAGCAGGAGATCGCGTCCGACCAGAGGGTCTTTCCACCCGCCAGCGAGCAATCGGCTCCACGAGATAAGAATCTCCGGCCAGGTGCGGCGGACATAGGGCTCTAATGCGACGTAGAACAGGGCGAACTGGAGCGCATTGCTGAGAGCAAGGCCGGACGAGATCTCGAACCACGCGAAGATCCAGAACGCATCCCCCACGTAGTGTGTGCTTAGGACCACCGACAGGAAAGCAACTATGAAAATAGCGGCGGCTACACGGATGGCCCCGTGACGGTCGCCGCGTCCTTGTTTGAGGTTTCTTCGGGCAAAGAAGAAACAGATTGCCAGGGCGACGAAAACTGCGGCGACGAAGAGGCCAGTT
Organism: Terriglobales bacterium; assembly: GCA_049591935.1. Classification (GTDB taxonomy): domain Bacteria; phylum Acidobacteriota; class Terriglobia; order Terriglobales; family Acidobacteriaceae; genus JABCZH01. The sequence continues at coordinate 83,013 of JBAWFN010000081.1, forward strand.
CCGAAACGCGACGCAAAGTTTGCCTGCGTGGGCTGAGCCCGCTCCGGGCGTGCCCATGGCGTCATCACCCGGAAGAAGACGATGCGGTTGTGATAGCTGGCTCCTTGGACCTTCAACGTTTTCCCATGTGCGTTTGTTTCCCACGCAAAGTTTTTGTCAGCGGGAACATCGGGTAACCACTGCTCCTCGTCGGCAGGGCTCTGTTGCAGGTCCAGATCGGCCGCAGCGAACAGCGGCCGCCAATCCAGCAGGTGCACACTGCTGAAAAGAGCATCTTCCTGCGGACCGATGGCGGCGAAGTAAATCAGCCGCCCGGCGGAGTCCAGGCTGATGCTCCATTCACCAGAATAGAAGGGCATGGGATTGCTGCCGGTCACCTCATATCCGAACTCTGTCAGCATGGGCCTCGGGCTTTGGCGATACCAGAACTGCAGTGGGGAGGGAGACTCACTGCTTAAATTGCGATACCGCTGCGGGGCGGGGATACGGGAAGCGTAGCCGAAATATCCAGGGTCGACGTCAAACCAATAGGCACTGTCGCCGGGTGGAACCGTGTAGCCGAGTGCGGCCGCAATATGGCGCGCGTTTTCGCTGAGCACTTCGGGAGACTTGTCCATGGGCACAAGATTCGCCAGGGCGGAATGTTGGGACAAAAAAACCACCAGGAGCAGTCCTGCCACAACGCTTCCCAGCAGAGCCCAAGCCTTGGCAGCGCTGAGTCCGCCTTCTTCACCGGCGGCGGCCACCATTTCCGGAGACGGCGTTTCCCCGGCTGCAATTGCGGCCGCCAGAGGACTACCGCCGGGCAAAGCCGCCGCCACTTGTATCGCCGAGCGCGGCCGCGATGCTGGATCTTTTTCCAGACAGCGCAGGATTACCCGCTCGACGGCAGCGTCAATTTCCGGCGTCAGTTTGGAGGGCGGGGTGGGCTGTTCGCGGAAATGCTTGGCCCGCCAGTCCGAGACTTTGCTGGCTTCCCAGGGACGGTTGCCGGTGTACAGCTCAAATAAAACCATCCCCAGCGAATACAAGTCGCTTTGCACGGTGGCCGGTTTGCCCTCAAAAGATTCCGGCGCCATGTAGGCTGGGGTTCCTGCGACTTCGCCTTCGGTGGAATCCGCCGTTCCTACCGCCAGGCCAAAGTCCGTAATACGGGCGTGACCGCGGCCATCAATCATAATGTTGGCGGGCTTCAAGTCACGGTGAATGACCTGGCGGGCATGAGCGGCGGCCAATCCGGCGCAAAGTTCGTGGGCAATCTCCAGGGCTTTCTTCGAGGGCAGACGTCCGATTCGATTCAGCAGCGTGGCCAGGTCTTCACCGTCTACATACTCCATGGTCAGGTAAGAGTGGCCGTCGACTTCGCCGATGTCGTACACCCGGCACACATTGGGATGGGAGACTTGGCGGGCGATGCGGACCTCTGCGCGGAAGCGCTCGACTCGGCCGGCATCCTGGGTAAAAGACGCGGGCAAAAATTTCAGAGCGACCGTCTGACCGAGCTTGAGATCGTCGGCGCGGTACACCATGCCCATGCCGCCGCGTCCCAGAATGCCAAGAACGCGGTAGCGGTCCACGAGAACTACGCCGGGAGAAAGATTCAGGGGGTTGGCCTGAGCGCTGGAATTCGACGGATGGGGCGGGAACGCTGGAGGTTGAGCGGAAGTCAGCGTGGGTATCACTGACACTGAACTCGTCGCCTGTCCGCAGGCGGAGCAGAAGTGCGCACCTTCGGCCACTTCGTGCGAGCAAAAAGTACAGCGCGGCATAGGCGGGGATTATAGCGTATGCAGTGGTAGCGGACTTGTCGTTATACTAGCTCTGCCAGCGCTTGTTCCGGGAGAATGCATGTCGAGTCTGAAGGAATTTCAATGCGAAATTTGCGGGATCAGTAGTGAGAACCCGATCCATTGGTTTGTGATCGAGTGTGGTGATCAGAAGCTTGCGGTGGTTAAGTGGGACCTGATCGCTGCCAATAGCTCCGGCGCCCGGCATTTCTGCGGCGAGGCCCACGCCCAGGTGTATATCAGCAGGTGGTTCGAATCCATGTGCTCGCCGCCCAAGGCGGTTTTCAGGGCTTCGTAGCGCAGCTTCGGGCCGGTGCAGGCGGAGCTGGACGATTATGCTTCATCGCTAGCAATCTTGCCGGATGCAGTCTCGCTCGGATAATTGAAGAAGAGCTGATTGCCGTCGGGATCATCGACCACCAGAAGCCGGTAGCCCCACGAACCCTCTTTGACCGGAACGCCCTTGGCCTCGAGTTCCGCGCGCAGCGCGTCCAAGGCGGCGACCTGCGTCTTCGGCTCGAGGTTCAGGGAAATGAACATCAGCCCCTTGCCAATCTTCTCCGGCCAAGTGTCGGCCAGGATCAGCGCGCAGCCCTGCCGGTCGACCTGTGCGACATGCGCTCTACCGTCCTGGCCGTAGCGCCAGGGGCTCGTAAAGCCAAGCCGGTCAATGTAACATCGGTTACGTGTAGGACGGGGCGTGCGAACCAGTCTGTCATAGCTACCTATCCTCCAATTCCAACAAAGATACCTTCTTCCTATGCCGATCAACAAGAACCCGCTCCCAACAAGCTTTTCCGGCTATTGACGCTCTCGATGTTGTCAACGACAATGTCAATTTTGCTGCGGCTAACGATGCGCCGGGTCTCGAAGGCAAATATCCATTTCAACCAACTATTGCACTCGTTTGAGATCCATAATCCAATCCGTTTCCCACGTTTTACCACTGTCGGTTGATTCTGCCTGCTCCCAGTGACCTGAGGTGGGTGTGATCTCGGACCATACGAGCCGCGTGCGGACCGGTTTCCCGCCTTCGGTGTCGTCATTCGCATAGAACGTTCCTACGCCATTGTGGAAGCTGCCTCTCACCGGCGGATCCATCGGCCCAAGTGGCGTCCTGCTGTCCATCCACCAGATCGACCACTGCCCCGTCTTGGCGTCGAACGATCGGGGAGCTACGCCGCGGTAAGTGCCGCCCGGAACTTCAAACACGGTGTCGTCGACATTAGCGTAGCCACCCATCAGCGGCTGGCAGAATAATGTCCCTTCGAATTCGATCCACTCGTGACTGTTGACGAGGCGATGCTTCAGCTTTCGATGATGGACTTGCCAGCGTCCGAATAAAAAATCGAAGTCATGCAGTCCGGGCGGCTCGCGATCTGCATGACTCATCTCTTGTCCCAACCCCGGAGAGGGCTGCGCCACAGTGAGCCCCGACGATGCCAGGCCCATCCCCAGGCACAAGATCACAGCAATGCGCCGACGTATTTCCACGTATGACTCCTCTTCGCACCGAAATACTGCCGGCCCCAGTTTAGCGCATGGCTGAAGCAATCAGCGTTAGCACTCATTGAGAACTCGATCGGTCGATAGGCTGGGACTGCTTCCAAGGCTGCGCGCTAATCGGACGAAACCCCGTACTGTCTCTTCAAAGAACGCAGAGACAGGACGGGGCGCCCAGCATTCGTCGCTTAATTCTTGTTGATGTCCTGTTTAGCTTCGAGCTTCTTCACCAGCGGCTCGAAGAATATTTTCTGATTATCCGGCGCGCCTGCGAGCGCGATCCTCATTTCCTTAACAGCATTGGTGAAGTCGCCTTGGGAGGAATAGATTCTGGCGGTGCCGTCGTGAACCGTCCAATCGTTGGGATCCTTCTTGGCAGCTTGCCGGAAGTAGTTGAAGGCCTCGTCCTGTTTCTTTTGCGATTGCAACAGGCGGCCGTAAGCATACAGTTGACCAGCGGTGGCCCGGGCGAGAGCCTCTTTTGTCGCCGCTTCGGCAGCGTCCTTCTGGCCCAACGCCTCCAGAATTTGCGACTTGGTCAGGAAGTTGTCGAAACGCGGCTCGGTGCCGATGGACGTTTCCTCGTATTTCAACGCCTCATCGAGGTCGTATTTCTCGCCGAGCAGATAAGTAGCGGCATCGTCCCAGCCTTCCCAGGTATATTGCGCCAATCCCTGGAGCTGGTTATGCAGGCTGGCCTTTACGGTTTCATGCACGTCGACCGCGACCGTGAAGGGTATCGCCACTTTTTCCCAGCGCAGCGTAGCCACGGTCGCATCCGGCTTCAGGTCGTCGAAATCATAAGTCAGGGCTTCGCGGAAATCCGCGGCCTGGGGTTTCACGGTGATTCGCAGAGCATCGTCGGCTTCTTTATAGGTAAAGCTGCCCCAAGCGGTGTGGATGTTGGAAAAAACGACCGTCCACTCGTTTTCCCCGGGGATCATGTGAAGACCGTAAACGCCCTTGGCCAAAGGCTTGCCGTCAACCGTCACATTGTCGGTGAACCTGATGGTGGTATTCTCATTGGCCCCGGCGCGCCACACCTCACCGTAAGGCACCAGCTTTCCCCAGATCACGCGCTTGTTCACCAAGGGACGATGGTAGTTGATGGTGATGTCAGTGATGCCGACGCGCTGGGTGATGACCGCGTGCTGGCTTTGCCGGGGTATATCCAGCAGGGCCGACTGAGCATGGGAGGACGAAACTGCGAACGACAGCGCGACGACCACGACTAGGGCCACAACCGAGTGCTTAAACATGAGACAAACCCTCCGCTTCTGAATTGAAAAACCTGGAATCTCGGCGAAAGAACGACAGCTTAGACGGGAAGACAAATGTCTGGATAGCAAATTGTAAAAATCACACCAGGCCAACGCCAGATGGGAACACCCTGGCTATCCTTGCCCCCAGGAAGTCGTCCAAGTGGTTGAAACGCATCAATTGCGGGAACTTTGTGGCAGCTGATTGCGTACTCATACTCAGGCAAGGGCGTTCTCGCCCGTGCTGCATCAAACGACTCATGAGAACGCTGATTGATATCGTTCGCCAGTCGCTGGCCACGCTGTGGGCGCACAAGCTGCGTTCCTTCCTCACTATGTTTGGGATCGCCTGGGGCGTGGGCTCGCTATTGCTTCTTGTGGGGCTGGGGGAAGGCTTCCGTAGCGGGCAAGCGAAACAGTTGGCCAATCTTGGCCAGGACATTATGTTTGTTTTCCCCGGACGGATTCCCGCCGTGGCGGGCAGCCTGCAATCGGGCCAAACCTATCATTTCACCTACGACGATTACCTCGCGATTCGCGATGAAGCCCACACTCTGCGCGTGCTTTCACCAGTGATCAATCGCGAGGACATTCGCGCGGTCAGCGACTACGGATCCACCAACGGCCAGGTGTTTGGCGTGGCGCCGGTCTATAACCAAATCCGAAATATCCCCATCGGAACGGGTCGCTGGTTCAACGATGACGACAACACGCAGCATCGCCGGGTTGCCGTAGTGGGATGGGAACTGCTCAAGAACGTCTTTCCCGGCCGCCCAGCGGTCGGGGCTACGCTGCTGCTGAACGAAGTTGGTTTTGACATCATCGGTGTGCTGGCAAAAGTTGGACAGGACGGCAACAATGGCACCAACGCCCGCATCTTTGTTCCTCTGGAAACTATGCGCGACCTGTTTCCGCTCAAGGGCGAGAACGTAGAGAACGCGGTCTCGTTCATTAACTACCGGCCGCTCGACAAGGCCCAACACCTGCAATCGAAGCAGGAAGTCCACCAGATCATCGCCCGCCGTCACCGCTTCGACCCCAAGCTGGAAGATGCCTTTGAAGATTGGGACACAATTGAAGGCTCGCAGCGTGTGGACAAGATTTTCGACGCCATGGATTACTTCCTGGGCGTAGTGGGCTTCGTGACCCTGGGTCTGGGCGCAATCGGCATTATTAATATCATGCTGGTGTCGGTGACGGAACGCACGCGGGAGATTGGTCTGCGCAAGGCACTGGGTGCGACGCATCGCAATATTCTGACGCAATTCTTTGTCGAGGGCCTGTTCTTGACCATCTTCAGCGGCGGGATTGGGCTGCTGCTGGCCGGTGGATTCATGACTTTGCTGGGACAACTGCCTTCGCCGGAAGGATTTGACACTCCGCGCATTGTGCCCCTGTCGGCGGTGTCGGCAATTCTTTCCCTCGCCATTGCCGGAATCACGGCCGGTCTGTATCCCGCGCGCAAGGCGGCTCACATGGTCCCAGTGGAAGCTCTGAGGCAAGAGTAAATGAGGCAGGAGTAACCCCATGATCCGCGACTTGGGTAGGCAAGCATACAGCGCATTGCGCTTCAACAAGCGCCGCAGTCTCCTCACCATGCTGGGTATGGCCTGGGGCATTGCCACGGTGGTTTTGCTGCTGGCCTATGGCTCGGGCTTTGAAAACGGCTTGTGGGCCGCGTTCCGCACTTTTGGAACCAATCTCATTTTTGTTTTTCCCGGGCGAACCTCGCTTCAGGCCGGCGGCACCAAGGCGGGCAGTGAAGTCAAACTCACGATCAACGATCTGGAATACATCCGCGGGGAAGTTCCTTTGCTCAAGCGGATTTCTCCAGAAGCTTTCAAGCAATGCGCGGTGGCGTATGGAACGCGAGGCTCGAATTACGGCGTGAGCGGCGTCTATGCCATTTATCCGCGCATGCGCCGCATGGAATTCGCGGAAGGAACCGCCTTCAGCGAGGCTGACGACTTCACTCACACCCGCGTGGCCTTCATCGGCGCAGATGTAAAGAAGAAACTGTTCTCTGGTCAGAATGCCATCGGAGAAAGCATTCGCGTGGACGGCATCTCCTATCAGATTGTCGGCGTCCTCAAACACGTCATCAACAACAGCGACGAAAACCTGAATGGCCACGTGTACGTGCCCTACAGCGCCATGAACGACCTCATGAACACCTATTACCTCAACTCCATTGTGATGGAGTATGAGGGCGACCACGCCAAGGTGGTAAAGGCCATTCGCGATTCCATGGCCTTTCATCACGAGTTCGATCCCAAGGACACGCGCGCGGTTTTCGTTTTCGATGTCTTTGCCGATTTGGCGGATCTCGAGGTCATCACTACCGGCATCAAGGTTCTGCTGGGTTTCATAGGCTTGCTGACGCTGGGGATCGGCGGGGTTGGGCTGATGAACATCATGCTGGTCGCGGTGACGCAACGCACCCGTGAAATCGGCGTGGAAAAAGCGCTGGGCGCGAGGAAGTGGCACATCCTGTTTCAGTTTCTGGCGGAGGCCCTGGTCATTACCGCTCTGGGCGGCTTGCTGGGAGTGGCATTTGCTTATCTGGTTTCGTGGTCGGTCGGATCGCTGACCCTATGGAGCGCGTTCGAAGAAAACGCCAGCGAGGGCGACATTCACTTGATCATCAACTCGGCGACGTTGATCTGGTCCACGGCAATTCTGAGCTTCGTGGGAATTGTCAGCGGCATGTTGCCGGCGCTGAAGGCGGCAAGGCTCGATCCGATCGAAGCGCTCAGGTACGAGTAAAATCGGACTCGCTTTTCAAGGTTGAATGACTCGGCTCGGACTGCGAGAATCAGGTCTGCTTTTGTTGACTTCACTTTTAAGGGACAACTATGACAAGACGTGGGATCCCCAGTATTGCAATCCTGCTGCTTATGATGATTAGCGCAGATTCAGCTCTAGTGGCCCAGGCCGCGAGCGGCAGTTCGGAGAAGAAACCCGAGCTTCTAAGCGGTCTCGATCAACGTTTCATCGATGCCAGCGCCGATCCGTGCGCTGACTTTTTTAAATACGCCTGCGGAAACTTCACGAAATACTATCCGATTCCCAACGATCGTTCCGGTTACGGGACCGGCGCCCTGGTCGCCGACCGCAACGAATATATCTTGCACACCATGCTCGAGAAGGCAGCCGCGGGCGGCGCTGACCGTACGCCCAACGAACAGAAGATCGGCGACTATTACGCATCCTGCATGGACGTGGACGCGATCAACAAGAAGGGCCTGGAACCCTTGCAGCCGGAGCTGAATCGGATTGCAGCCCTTAAGAACAAGGCCGAATTGACCTCGCTGCTGGCCCACCTTCAGCTGATCAATGTGAATGCCTTTCTGGGATTCGGCGAGCAACAGGACTTTAAAGACGCCACCAGACAGATTGCGTTCGTGGACCAGGGTGGCATTGGACTGCCGGAGCGCGACTACTATTTCCGCACCGGCGACGCAGCGGAAAGAACCCGCAAAGAGTATGTGCAGCACATCGCGAACATGCTGAAACTCATGGGCGAGCCCGAGAGCGCGGCCGCCAGCGATGCCCAGAGCATTATGCGACTGGAGACCGCGTTGGCCAAGGTCTCCATGGACATCACGACCGAGCGTGATCCCAACAAGGTTTACCACATGATGCAGGTTTCTGAACTCGAGAAGCTGACACCCGGCATCGACTGGCCCAGGTTTCTCACGGAAGGCGGTGCGCCGGCCGTAACCCAGCTAAATGTGACCAATCTTGATTTCTTTAGGGGGCTGAGCACGCTGCTGGATTCGACGGACATGAGCACCATTAGGGCTTATTTGCGTTGGCAGGCGATTAATGGAGTGCCGGGTATGGTTCTGCCTCAAGCCTTCGACGAAGAGGATTTTGATTTCTTTGGCCGCAAGCTAAGAGGACAGCCGGAGCAACGGGCGCGCTGGAAGCGTTGCGTACAGGCTACGGACGGCGCCTTGGGAGAAGCGCTAGGGCAGGTGTATGTGGCGCAGGAATTTTCACCGGCCAGCAAAGAAGCTACGGTGCAGATGGTCAAAGACATTGAGTCGGCCATGGACGGGGACCTCGATAGCCTGGATTGGATGAGCGCGGAAACCAAGGTCCGGGCCAAAGCGAAACTCCATGCTGTCGCCGACAAAATTGGATATCCCAACCACTGGCGCGACTATTCGAAATTGGTGGTCACTCGCGACGATGCTTTCGGCAATGTGCAACGCGGAGTGGTGTTTGAAAATTTCCGGCAAATGGCCAAGATCGGCAAGCCGGTCGATCGCGGCGAATTCGGCATGAGTCCGCCCACGGTCGACGCGTATTACAGCTCCAGCATGAACGACATCAATTTTCCCGCCGGCATTTTACAGCCGCCGCTCTTCGACCCGAAAGCTACGGACGCGGAGAATTATGGTCACATTGGAGGCGTCGTGGGTCACGAACTGACTCACGGTTTCGATGACCAGGGGCGCCAGTTCGACGGCAATGGCAATCTATCCGATTGGTGGACGGCCGAGGACGGAAAGAAGTTCGACGAAAAGGCTGATTGCACGGTGAAGGAGTACGGCAACTTTGCTGTTGTGGACGACGTGAAAGTGAATGGCAAGCTGACCCTGGGAGAAAATACGGCAGACAACGGCGGTTTACGTCTTGCATTCATGGCATTCCTGGAGGATGCCAAAAGGAAGAATATCAACCTCAAGGAGAAACAGGACGGCTATACACCCATTCAGCAATTCTTCCTCGGCCACGGACAGACCTGGTGCGGCAGCACGCGGCCCGAGCAGTTGCGGTTGCAGGTGCAGACCGATCCGCATTCGCCACGACAATTCCGCGTGAATGGCGTGGTCGAGAACATGCCGGAGTTTGGCGAGGCCTTCGGCTGCAAGCCCGGCCAGCCCATGATGCCGCAGAAGGTTTGCCGGGTGTGGTGATTGAGCCGTTGGGCTAAGCCAGCAATTCTTTGACAATGGCCTGCACATGAATCTGGGTGGTATCGAGGAAAGCGATTCCCGCTCGGTGCACGCCGCGCAAGATTAAAGGGAGCTCAGTCCCTGCCAGGATGACTCCTCCAATGTCGTCGCGTCCCTTCATGTGATCGACAATCGCGAGCAGCCGCTGCCGAGTCTCCGGCAGAAATACGCCCTTCACTAACTCTTCAAAGTATTTTTCGTGGATATAGGCTTGCTCGTCGGGATCGGGTGCGACCAGGTTGATGCCCTCGCGGGAAAAGACATCGGGATAAAATCGTCCTTGCATGGTGAAGCGCGTGCCCAGCAGACCCAGCTTGGTAAGGCCGGCAGTCTTGGCGTGTTCGCAAGTCGCTTCGACAATGCTGATCAAAGGAATGGGCGACTGTTTGCGAAGTTCGTCGAAAACCAGGTGAGGCGTATTGGCGGCGATTACGGCAAAGTCGGCTTTGGCACCGGCAAGTCGTTGGAGTTCGGCGGTCAGGTACGCGACGATCGCTTGGTGTCGATTGCCTTCAAACATCTCCCGCAGTTTGTCCAGGTCGATGCTGTTGATGATGATGGAAGGGTTGCTGCGGTCGGGCCGTTGTTCGCAATAGGCCGCAATGATCAAGCGGTAGTAGTCGATGGTGGACTCCGGCCCAATGCCTCCGATAATGCCAACGGTTTTCATGGGTGTTTTTCAGAGACTCTTGCGGTTGCCGCTCGCATCAGTAATGATATCTGTTCGAGGGGCCTTCCCGGATTCGACTAGAATTCTAGAGTGCCAGGGCCTTCCCACCCACGTCTCGACCGCGTGCTCGCCCAGCTTCGCCTCTACGAGCATCCCCTGCTCGACTTCTCCGCCCGCAACAAGGGCGAAGGCGTCGAGGTCATCATCAAGTTCAAAAATCCTGATATCCCCGTACACACCTATTATTTCGAGCTCCATCCCCGCGACCTGGACCATCCCCAGTTCGAATGGACTTTCCAGCGCCAGCTCTTTGATTGCTTGCACGACTACCTGATCGAAATGTTCACGCGCACTCCGCAGAACCGCATCGAGCGCCAGCGGGAAGGCTCGTGAGCCTGCGCCAGAAAATCGTGCAGGAGATCCGCGAACGCGGCCCCATCCCGTTTTCGCAGTACATGGAGATGTGCCTGTACGATCCCGAGTCTGGCTATTACTCCCGGAACGTCGAACAGTTCGGCAAGGCTGGTGACTTCTACACCTCGAGCGATGTGCACGCGGTGTTCGGGCGGCTGTTGGCGCGTCAGTTTGACGAAATGTGGCGAGCGCTGGGCTCGCCGGAGCAGATTGAGATTCTGGAGCTTGGCCCCGGCCGCGGATTGTTCGCGCGCGATGTGCTCGATTGGTCGGAGAAGAAGTTTCCCGCGTTCTTTGAAGCCTTGCGTTATTCATTAAGCGAGCGATCACCGGCGCTGCGGGAACGGTTAAAGACGACGCTGGATCGGCATCTCGCAGCACGGAAAGCAGAACTCACGACCATGCCGGAATCAGCCCCGGAGGGGCAAAACAGTACAGCCCACGGCGTAAGCCGTGGGTCAGGCGTCCCGAAGGAACAAGCCCCGGAGGGGCGAAAGAGCCTCAGCCTGCTCGCCGAGCCCGGTGAGGGCACGGCTTCAACCCCGCCCGAAGATCTCCGCAACCTAAGGGCTCTAGCCCCTGCCGTTCCGCTCATCGTTTTCGCCAACGAATTCTTCGACGCCCTGCCAGTGGAAGTGCTCAGCCCTAAAGGCGAACTGCGAATCACAGAAAAAGACGACCGCTTCCTCGAGACCTGGGTGCCCGGGTCGGCCGAGAATCTCGCATACCTCGACCGCTACAGTGTTCCACCGGCGGAGGGCGAGCGCGTCGAGACCGCCCGCATCGCCCACCGCTACATGTCGCGCCTGGCCGCGAGCATCGAACGCGGATTTATCGTCGCCATCGACTACGGTTACACCCGCGCCGAGCAACTCGCCGGCCGCCATCGTGGGACGGTCAGCGCATACCGTCAGCATTCGGTCAGCGACAATCCCTACCAGTCTCCGGGCGAACAAGACATCACCGCTCACCTGAACTTTACGGCACTCGCGGCAGCTGCCGAGCAGCGTGGCATGCAAGTGCAACCACTGCTGACGCAGTCGCAATTTCTCATGGGGATCGGCGAACCCAATCAATTTGCCGATGCGTTCGAAGATTGCCGTGTGCCCCAGGAGCAAGCCAAAGTCGCACTGCAACTGAAGCATCTGGTCACGCCCGCCGGCCTGGGCGAGACCTTCCACGTGCTGGTGGCGAGCACAGGCGTTGCTGCTGAAACCGTCGCCAACCTCAGCGGCCTGTCCTTCGGGAAGCAGAATAAAAGGTAGTTTTCCTCGCCATAAAAATCTTTCATAGCCAAAGCTGGTGCCGCGACGGTTGCCGAGTCATCTAAAGTCCCAATCGCGAGCCCATTGCTCACGAATCGAGGATCAGATGGAATCCGCCGCTCGACCCGCCTCGTGGAAGATCCTGCTGGCCTTCGCCATCATTTACTTCGTTTGGGGATCAACTTACCTGTCGATCCGCGTAGGCGTCCGCGAAGTGCCGCCGTTTCTTTTGGCGGGAATGCGCTTTGTGCTGGCCGGTTTATTTCTGTATGGATGGATGCGGCTCAAGGGCGTCCCGCATCCCAGCGGGCGCGAGTGGGCGGGAATCTGCCTGCAAGGGACGCTGATTTTTCTGGTCGATTACGGCTGCCTGTTCTGGGCGGAACAACGCGTGCCCTCGGGCATTGCAGCCGTCGTGCTGGCTACGATCGCGATCTTCATCACCCTGCTGGAAATTACCATCTTGCGAACCCAGCGGCTGACTGTCCGGCTGGGCCTGGCACTGCTCGCTGGTTTGTGCGGGGTCGCCGTGCTGATGAATCGTTCGTTCTCGCTCGGCGAAACCCCCATCGATCGCGCGGGCGCTCTGGCGTTGCTGGTGGCGGCGTTCTGTTGGTCGGTGGCCACGATTCTGACGCGCCGGCTGGTGCTGCCTGCATCCAAGCCGATGAGCGCCGCGTCGCAGATGTTGGCGGGTGGCGTGCAATTGCTGCTCCTGGCGGCGCTCACCGGCGAGTTTAACGGATTCCACCTCATGACCGTTTCGTGGAAGGCGTGGTTTGCCCTGCTATATCTGATCATCGCCGGTTCCATCGTGGGTTTCACTGCCTACATCTGGTTGCTGCATTATGAATCGCCGACGAAGGTGGGAACCTATGCCTATGTGAATCCCGTGGTCGCGGTTTTAGTCGGATATTTCGCCGGCGGCGAAAGCATAGGACTGCGTACGGTGTTTGGCAGTGTGCTGGTGCTGGTGAGCGTGATTACGATCTCTACCATGCCGGCGACGGCCAAGGCAGTTGATAGGGCCGCGGTTGAGCTGGCACCGGCGAAAAAGTGAATGAACGCGGGCCCAGCGTTTGGCCAGGCCTCGCGAACAGAAATGCGTTATGCCTTTTCGTAAAACTTGATGGCCATGGCGCCGTGCGTGGCAGCGCCACCGGCGCGCAACGCGGCGGCGATGAAGGAAGCCTCGGTGACTTCCTGCGCCGATGCTCCCGCAGTTTTTGCGGCTTTGGTGTGTACTTCGATGCAGTAAGGACATTGCGTGGTGCAAGCCACGCCCAATGCAATCAACTCGCGATATTTTCTGGGAATCGCGCCATCTTCACGGCCAACGATCTTGTCGAGATTAAGCCAGGCGTTGAATTCCGTGGGGGCAAGCTTGCTCATATCTTTCAGAAACCGCAAGTCAGCGGGATCATGGTAGTGGTCGCTCAAAAGGTCCTCCTTGGACAAATCGATGTGCTTACGAGTGCTCTACGAGATTAGCTGCCAGCGGGGATTTTCCGCAAGCTGGCAGAACTGTCGCCGAGTGGGTAATGGACCCTACGCGCGGATACTTAGAAGAACTCCAAGGTAAATACGGACTTTACTGAGTAGAGCGGGATCAGCTTTGGAATGAAAGTCTGCGTCTCGTGCTTTCCAATCCACGCTCTTGAGATGATCCACCAGCACCGACCCCTCGACCTTATCAACAACAACTGGTAACGCGAACGGATACTGCTTTCGTTTGCTGGTAAGCGGGCAGACCACTACCAGACCACTGGCGCGATTATAGGCTTGATCGGTCAGCACCAGGGCAGGGCGCCGCTTAGCCTGTTCGCGGCCAGCTTGTGGATCAAAGTCTAGCCACGCGATATCGCCTGCTTCGGGGACGTAAGGAGCTACCATTCAACAACCTCCTTCCCAACGTCGGGTCCCCAATCAGTTTCCCCGTGGCGGTTCTCCGAGGTGATCTTCGCCACCAACTCTTTCAAGGTAGGAATCTTCTCGGCTCGAAGCAGTTCGATGCGATTCTTCGCCGCCTTGATCACCACCGCGTCGCCCTCCTGCATGCGGGCTTCTTGAGCAACGGCTTTCGGGATTCTGATGGCTAGGCTATTGCCCCACTTGACTACCTGCGCTTTTGGCATCGGTTCACCGCCCTGTGGATACACATAGTATCACAACTGGATATACAAAGTGTATACATCCCCAAAATCTGAGGATATCGATGGTTGCCGGACGACGGGATGGGGAGTCCTTCAATGGGCAATAACAGCCCCACTCTACGGCCTGGTCATCCTCTCCGGCTTCATCAACTGATCAAACTCCTCAGCCGTGAGATGCTTCAGCTTCAACGCCGCTTCCTTTAGGCTGCTGTGGTCGACATGGGCAGTGTGGGCGATCTGCGCCGCTTTGTCGTATCCGACCTTGGGGGCGAGCGCGGTCACCAGCATCAGCGAATTCTTTACGTACCAGTCAACTTTCGCCCGATCGACCTCGATCCCTTTGATCATGTACTCGACATATCCATGACAGGCGTCGGTGATGAGCGTGACCGAATGCAGAAAGTTATAAATCATGACCGGCTTGAAAACGTTGAGCTCGAAGTTGCCCTGCGAGCCGGCGAATCCCACTGCCGCGGTTGCGCCGTGCACCTGCACGCAGACCATGGTCATGGCCTCGCACTGCGTGGGATTGACCTTGCCCGGCATGATCGAGGATCCCGGCTCGTTTTCCGGGATCGAGATCTCTCCCAGGCCGCAGCGCGGGCCCGAGGCCAGCCAGCGAATGTCGTTGGAAATTTTCATGAACGAGGCTGCCAGAGTTTCCATCGCTCCCTGCGCGAATACGATTTCATCATGCGCCGAGAGTGCGGCAAACTTGTTGCCGTGGGAGCGGAAGGGAAGTCCGCTGAGTTCAGCGATCTTCTTGGCCGCGCGTTCGGCAAATTCCGGGTGCGCGTTCAGCCCGGTGCCGACGGCGGTCCCACCAATCGCAAGGTCGTATAACCCGCCCAACACCTGCTCCAGGCGATGGATGTCGCGATCGAGCAATGCGGCCCATCCGCCAAACTCCTGGCCGAAGGTCAGCGGAACAGCGTCCTGCAAATGGGTGCGGCCGATCTTCACAACGTCATGAAATTCCCTCGCCTTGGCAGCGATGGCGTCATGAACGCTCTGGACCGCGGGGATGAGCGCATTCTTCACCCGTTCGGCTGCGGCAATGTGCATGGCCGCCGGAAATGTATCGTTCGACGACTGCGACATATTGACGTCATCGTTGGGGTGAATCGGCTTCTTCGATCCCATCTCGCCGCCCGCCAGTTCAATGGCGCGGTTGGAGATGACCTCGTTGACGTTCATGTTGGTCTGGGTGCCGCTGCCGGTCTGCCAGATGCGGAGAGGGAACTGGTCGTTGAGTTTGCCGGAAATGACTTCGTCGGCGGCCTGCACGATGAGCTTGGCTTTTTCAGCCGACAGTTTGCCGAGGTCCTGGTTCACCAGCGCGCAGGCTTTCTTAAGGATGCCGAAGGCGCGGATGAGTTCGGGCGGCATGGTGTCGCGGCCGATGTTGAAATGCAGCAGCGAGCGCTGCGTCTGCGCCCCCCAATAAACATTGGCAGGGACTTCGATCTTTCCCATGCTGTCGGATTCGGTGCGGGTCTTGCCTTGAGCCCCGGTTGCGGATTTGGCTAGAGTTGACATGATCAGATATAGGATAACGACGGCGGACCGATTTAGCCGTCCTTTTTTTTCGGCCTCGGCGGCAGCGGCATTTCGATGAAGTCGTAACTTCCTGGCGTCGCCGTGTCGACCTTGGCGGCTATCGTCGCGCCGTGGGTTCGCACAACGGGCCAAATGTTGGAACCGAGCGCGACCAAGGCGAGCTTTCGGCCTGTCAGATTTTGCTGATAGACGATGTTTTGGTCGGATGTAATAATCACGTCGAATCCCGCCGCTTCGGCAGCCTTGAGTAGCTCACCGTTTTCAAGCTGGGAAGGCCATTGCATTTCGACGAACGTGCGCACCTCGTGCCGGGGCAGCAAGCGACGTACGCCAACGGGAACATTCTTATCAAACAGGATGCGCAACGCGATGGCTCTGTGCGTACGCCAAGATCGCCTCAACGGGATCGGGCGGCAATTCGAACTGTTCGGCAATTTCGGAGGGGCTCATGCCATAGTCGAAGTTATCGACTATCGCATTGGCCGGCATCCGTGTGCCGCGCAGAACAGGAGCGCCACTTTGCACTCCCGGCTTAGTTTCGACTAGCGGGCATCCCGACCAGTCGATTTTATCTGGCGTAGCCATGGCGACCTCCCCGAGCATTATCATTCCACGGTTTCGGGCAAAATGCCAGTATAAGAGACGCCGCGTTTAGTGGGCACTTTCACGCAGTATAACGCGGGCTGATCTTCTGACATTGTTCAAAAGCTATCGGGTGCGCCACTTCCCGCGCTGGAGACTCTAATGCGCTGACCGCCGCGGTTGGCTCTCCATTACCACGCGCAGAATGCGGTTAATGCGTGTCTGGTAGCCCTTGCCATGCCCCTTGAGCCAATCGAGCACGTCGGCATCGAGACGGATCGTCAGTTGCTTCTTTGCCGGGGGCCAAGCCGTCGTCGCCTTCTTGAGAAACGTTTTGTCCAACCTAGGAATGTCCGAATAGTCGATATCGGCGTCCCTCATGCGGTCAATCCTTGGCAAGTCGCTTTTTATAGATTTCTTGTTCACGACGGTTTCCCCTCCTCATCGAAATGATCCGCGTCGCCTCATCGCGCGGTGCATGCGCTATTACAACCAGACGCCCAGCCAGCAAGCCCAAGGTCACGAGCCGTTCTTCGCCATAAGCGAAGCGGTCGTCCTCGAAGGTGACGCAAGGTCCGGAGAACACTTGCTCGGCATCCTCGAAGCTGAGGCCATGCTTGGCGAGGTTCTTCCGGTTCTTCGCTACGTCCCATTCGTATTTCATTCCCGTTTCAAGGCCGATTGTAACTCTTTTTGTAATTACACTCAAGACTGATGGCAAACCGCCTCAAAACGGGAAGTATGACGCGGGTTTGTCTTTCAACGTTGACCGAAATCACTGGAAGTGCACACCGAACAGAATAGAATCAAATGTGGCAAGACACATGCCTAAGGCTCAAGAGCTTCTTTCTCCCATCCATCCCGGCGAGATTCTTCGTGCCGACTTTATGGAGCCGCTCGGACTCAGCATGAACCGGCTGGCGCTCGAGTTGCGCGTCCCGGTCACGCGCATCGCGGAGATCGTCCACCAGCGCCGCGGCATCACTCCTGACACGGCCTTGCGGTTGGCCCGCTATTTCGACACCAGCGCAGGGTTCTGGCTGAATCTTCAGACCGCATACGACCTCGAAGTCGCACACGACAAACTGTCTCGTACCATTGAGCGTGAAGTCCGCCCGGCATCGTCGGCGGCAGCGAGTTTCCCTTCCTGACCACAGAAACTGGCATTCTCCCCGTGCTAGAATCGTTAGCTTCAAAAGAGCCACTGATTTCTGCGGAGAGGAGAGTGCTTTCCGCTTTAGAATTCACGCCTCGGTGGCCAAACGAGATAGCCAAACCATGACCAGGCCGATTTCCAACACGATCGAAATTCCCGATACCCTCCCGCGGGCCCTGTTCGACGCGCGCCCCAACACTCGTGTGGATGTGCTGGTCATCGGCGCCGGCCCCACCGGTCTGGCTTGCGGTATCGAGGCGCAGAAGGCCGGGTTCAAGGTCGTGATCATCGACAAGGGATGTCTGGTCAACTCCCTTTTCAACTATCCCGCCAACATGACCTTTTTCACCACCCCGGAGTTGCTGGAGATCGGCGACATCCCGTTCCCCAGCGCCCACCAGAAGCCCACGCGGCAGGAGGCGCTGGAGTATTACCGCAAGGTGGCCGAGCATTATCATCTGCCCATCGCGCAGTATCAGTGGGTGAAAACCGTAAATGGACGCGACGGCGATCTTCAGGTCACCACTACCGATCGTCAAGGCAGAATTTACGACTATCACACCCGCAAGCTGATCGTGGCCACCGGATACTACGATCTCGCCAACCTGTTGCACGTTCCCGGCGAGGACCTTGCCAAAGTCCATCATTATTACAAGGAGCCGCATCCCTACTTCGATCTCGACATTCTGATCATCGGCGGGAAGAATTCAGCGGCCATCGCCGCGCTGGAGTTGTACCGGCACGGGGCGCGTGTGACCCTGGTGCATCGCGGGCCGAAGCTGCATAGTCATGTGAAGTATTGGATCCTGCCCGACATCGAAAATCGCATTCGCAACGGCGAAATCAAGGCCTACTTCAGCAGCACGGTGAAGGAAATCGGCGCGGATTATGTCCTGGTCCACACCCCCGAAGGCATGGTCAACCTGAAAAACGATTTCGTTTTCGCCCTTACCGGCTACCATCCTGATTACGACTTCCTGCGTTCCATGGGCATCGAGCTTTCGCTGGACGAGTGCCAGCCGGTATGCGATCCCGAAACCCTCGAGAGCAATGTGCCGGGGATCTACGTCGCGGGAGTGATTGTCGCCGGCTCACGCACCAGCGAAATCTTCATTGAGAACGGACGCTTCCACGGCCAGCAGATCGCGCGCGACTTGAAGAAAAAGTTAGGCGGATCGAGCTAGTTCGCGTAGTACCGCATGTTCACGTCAATGAACTTCTTGTCATCTTCCCCCAGATCGTCCACCTCGTGAATTGAGTCCGACGTGCACACCGGCACGCAGGCGCCACAATCGATGCAGCCGTCCGGATCGACATAAAGCTGGGTGGCGGCTTCGAAGCCAGGCTCATCCTTCTTGGGATGGATGCAATCTGTGGGACAGACATCGACGCAGAGTTCATCTTTGATGCATTTATCAGTTATTACGTAGGCCATGCGATCGCTCCCCGGTAAGAATGTACGTTTTAATCTAGCTGCCTGGCCTGGGTTCTGCCGTGATCTACATCACCCGCCAGAGTGACTCTCTCGAATCATTCGCGGGATCGCTCTTCCTTTCGTGGTTTTATGGCGGCTCTAAATCAGCCGACAGCGGACCACGCCCCATCCCCCGGGTTCACGCGAGTCTGCCTGACTTTGGGCAGGTCGCTTGTGTGCCCATCTGGGCGCGGAAACCCGTGCAGGAAAGGGGCTTAGCTCGTCTCTCAGTGACCCAGCGATTTCACTCTTGACCGCGCTTTTGCTCTGCCATATAGTTCCCACCCACTCGGGACGCTCGAACTCCCCATCACGATTACGAGGATAGAGAAATGAAAACCAGTGTCAGGCTTGGAATCTCATTGCTGATCATGGCCCTGATGGCCAGCGCGTTCATAACCCGCGCCACCGTTTCAGCCAAGACATCGCATCCCGCCTCCGCTTTGGGCCTGGGGCGGGGCCCGTCCGCGCCACCGACCCTGGTCTTTAACCGCAAGCTGCTGAGTACCAGTTTTAGCATGAGCGGTTCGCCATTTTCGGTGAGCAGCGGCGCACAGGCCATCGACTCCCCACTCAAATTCAGCTGCCCTACCGGCGGTTGCACCGCCACCGCCGACCTCGAAGTGCTGGCAGGCGACTCAACCGTGAACCCCAATGAGTGGGGAGTGTGCGCGCAGGTAGATGGCAGCTACATGCCGCCCACAAAAGGCTGTTATTACCTTGGAACCTTGCCCGCAGATGGGACCTGGACGGCCGCCTCATTTACCTTTGTGCAAAGTGGTATCACCGCCGGAACCCACACCATCGAAGGCTTCGTTTATACCCAACAAGGCGCCGCGGTCGCCAGTTACACCATCACTTATCGCCTATATACGCCTTAGCCGTCGAAGGGAAATGGGCGGACCCACCGCCGATCCCTCAGTTGGCAGGCCACCCCCTTCGGAGGATCAAGAACCGGGTGTGATATGCTGTGCCCCATCCACGAGCCGAAAATGGAAATTCCGCTCAAGAAAGAACCAGCCATGAAGCGCAATAGCAAGCTCACGATTGCCAGAGCCACAGCTGTGCTCGCCGTCCTCGTGGCCACCGCCGTTTACGCCCAAGACAAGTACTCGCTGAAATCGCCCAGCGGAATCGCCTTCTCCGATTTCCGGGGATACGAAGACTGGTCGGTGGTCTCTTCCGCCCACACCGACGAAGTGCTTAAGGTGATCGTCGCCAATCCCAAGATGATCAAAGCGTTCAAGGCCGGCATTCCCGGCAACGGCCAGCCTTTCCCCGAGGGCTCCATGATCGTGAAGCTCCAGTGGAAGCCCAAGAAAAGCACCGAAGCCCCCTTCGTCGTGGATGTTCCCGACATTTTTAAGCAGGCTTTCGTCATGGAAAAAGACAGCAAGAGATTTGCCAAAAGCGGCGGCTGGGGATACGCCGTGTTCAACTACGATGCCGCATCCGACAAGTTCACCCCCGACGCCAAAAGCCTC
The DNA here is from genome assembly GCA_049591935.1 of Terriglobales bacterium. Taxonomy (GTDB): domain Bacteria; phylum Acidobacteriota; class Terriglobia; order Terriglobales; family Acidobacteriaceae; genus JABCZH01. The sequence goes on from JBAWFN010000081.1 coordinate 103,287, forward strand.
TCCGACTGCGGCTACGCCTGCCATACGCCCGTAAAGGCGAAGGACTACATCTTCCACCCCTACCAGAAGCGCTGACTTTCCCATCCCCGTGAATCCGTGGCCAAGCTGTTTCTCTGTGCACCTCTGTGCCCCCTGTGGTTAAGCCCTTCCGTCGTCCCAATCCGGGAATCCGCACTCCGATTCCCACTTTGAACCGCCCCGCCACCAACCCTTGTCAAGCCCCTTGACATCGACGTTTCCCCGCAACCCACTCATTCGCTGGCAGAAATAATTCTCCATTTCGTGTCTCACTTACCCTCTGAATTTGCTATTCTAAATATACGGACACAAGTCCAAACTTGTGTCCCTTTTTCTATGCCTAAGTCGCCCCGGCGGACCAACTCCTGCCAAGGCGCACAAACCCCTCGCCAGCGCGAACTCAACACCAAGCGTCGCGGAGAGCTTGCCGAAATCGCATTCGCCCACAAAGCCATCGCTCAAGGATTCCCCGTCTGCAAACCTTTCGGCGACAGCGAACGTTACGACTTCGTCCTCGACGGCGGCCAAGCCCTCTGGCGCATCCAGGTCAAATCCTCCACTCACATCCTCAGCGGCCTCTACCACGTCAACGCCCACCGCCGCACCCTCGGCAAAGCCGTCCCCTATCTCCCCAACGAAGTCGATTTCCTGGTCGCCTACATCATCCCCGAAGACTCCTGGTTCATCCTCCCCCTAGCCCTAATCCAGTCCCGCACCAGCCTGCTCTTCAGCCCCAAAAAATACTACCGAGGCCAAGGCCAATACGGCCCCTACCGCGAAGCCTGGCACCAACTCCGCAACCCCCGCCAATGCCCCACCTGCGGATGCAACGTCTAGATGTAGGCGCGCGCGTCCCCGCGCGTGCAGTTGAGCAAAGCTCAACAGGGTTTTTCCCGCCCGTCCCCAAACTCCCACCACCTGTCATCCTGAGCGAAGTGATCGTCCGCAACGCGGACGATCACGCAGTCGAAGGACCCCTACCGAGCCGACACTGCGTAACCGCGTCAAGGCATTCTCCCCGAGGTGCCGCCGCCTTTGATCTTCTCTGTGACTCCGTGTCTCCGTGGTGAATGGCTTTCCCCGCTCGCTACTCAGACCATTTGCCCGAGAGATATTATCCGAATCCGCGGGTGGAGCGGCGCAGGCAGCACCCACACATTCGCAAAGAGCGCGAATGTGTGGGGCACCCGGCCTCGCATTAAGGGACGCACCACCCGCCGTCTCCCGCGGATGCTTGTCATCCTGAGCGAAGCGAAGGACCTATGCAACTTGCCGGGAGCCACCCGACTGCCGCCCCAAGCACCAACCCGTGCGGCGCGGACACTCCCGTCCCCCGTCATTGGTCTTCTCTGTGACTCTGTGTCTCTGTGGTGAATGGCTTTCCCCGCTCGCTACTCAGACCATTTGCCCGAGAAATATTATCCGAATCCGCGGATGAAGTGGCACAGGCAGCACTCACACATTCGCGGGGGATGGCGCCCGCGCCACACTCAAGTGCCCGCCTCTTGCGCAAAGGGCGCGCAAGAAGCGGGGCACCCTGACTCCCTCGAAAGACACATTCAGTGGTCACACCCACGTCTCGCAAAGGCGGCGAGATGAGGGGCACCCCGATGTGTGAGTCTGAAGGCTTTAGGAACTTCGACTCCAGGCGACTTAGAATGACACATTGTGTCGTTGACAAGGGTTCCGACAGGTGAGAAGTTGAGTATAGGACACCCTTCCTCCTCCAATTTCTTCCGGTGAATGGAGGTAACATGAACAAGCCACTTTTCCTCTTGCTGGCTGTGCTGGCTGCGCCCTTTGTGGCAGCCCAGACGGCCGCCCCATTATCTTCAAGCTACCAGCCCGCTGATCACGCGCAAACTGCGAGCCATCAGCCGCTGCAGAGCGAACGCGCTTTGATTTCAGACAGCGTGATCGCGGCAGAGGGCGAGATGCCGCTCGCCGATGTGCGATTGCCCGAAGTGCACGAAGAACCTCTGGGTGATGTGGCGCGGCGGTACCGTCAGATGTCGAGAGATGCGCAGGCATCGGCGGCCCAGCCCATTCTCAAGCGCAGCACCGGGGCTTTTCCTGGGTGGTGGTTGGCGGACTGAGACCAGTTCTGCTCACGCACCACGGATGATAGGTTCTCTGGGCGCTCGCGCGAAGAGCCTGCGGAGCTCGGCTCCGGCTCAACCCTTCGGTCAGGTCATGGTAGCGCGTCTGTGATGGTTCAAACATTGGCGGACAAGAGTGTCCGCCCCACACGAGCACATTCGTCCGGCGACAGCGCCCGCCTCTTGCGCAAAGGGCGCGCAAGAAGCGGGGCACCCACACCCACGGGGCATCCCACGGCGGGCTATTTTTTCTCTTCCGGTTTGGTTGGGGCTTTCTCCGGTGGAGTGATCGACATTAGTTCGACTTCAAAAATAAGGGTGGCGTTGGGGGCGATGTCGGCGCCGGCGCCGCGTTCGCCGTAGGCCAGATCGGCGGGGATGAACAGTTGCCACTTGGATCCGGAGGGCATGAGTTGCAAGGCTTCGGTCCAACCTTTGATGACCCCACCGACGGTAAAGGTGGCGGGCTGGCCGCGCTTGTAGGAGCTGTCAAATTCGGTGCCGTTGATCAGGGTGCCGCGGTAGTTGACGGTCACGGTGTCGGTTGCAGACGGCTTGGGGCCGGTGCCCGGCTTCAGGATTTTGTATTGCAGGCCGCTGGGCAGGGTGACGACGCCGTCTTTGGTTTTGTTGGCGGCTAGGAACGCAGCACCTTCTTTCTTGTTGGCTTCTCCCAATTGCTTCGCCTTCTCTTGTTGCTGTTTGCGGAACTGGGTCTGCACTTCGGTCATCACGGCCCGGGCTTGGTCTTCGGTCAAGAGGGTCTTGCCGCCCGCCAGGCTATCTTTTAAGCCGCGCGCCAGAAGATCGGGGTCGACCGGTACGGACTGTTTCTTGAAGTTCGCGCCCAGATTCATTCCCAAAGCGTAGCTGAATTTGTCTTTTTGGGTGGTCAGGGTGGGAGCGCTCTGGCTCTTACTCGGGGTCTTACCTTGGCTCTTAGCTTGGGTCTTACCTTGGCTCTGGGCCGCCGGAGAAGGTTGGGCCTGGGTGGAAGACGCGGGCGGGGCGGCAGCCGGGGTTTGCTGCGCCAGGGAACTGCCCAGCAGGGTTAGCATGACTGCCAGTGTAGAGATTGTGAAAGTGAAGGATTTTCGCATATTGGTATTGTCCCATTGGTTGAACGGCGTAGCAAATGAGGGGGTTCAAGAGCGGCCACGGATTTGCACGGATTTAAACGGATCAGGGCAGAGGCCTAAAGCACAAAACCCGCATCCCGGCTTCTACAACCGGCCTACGAGAGTTGCGGAGATGGATGGGTTGGGAGACGAGAGTGTCCGCTGGTAGAATTGGGCGCGATGAGGAAACTAGGGCTGATATTGTTGCTGGGGCTGGTGAGCGTGCCGGGCTTTGCGGGAAAGCACGATGACATCGGGCCGACCTGCAGTCTGAGCTTTGTGATCCTCAACGACTACAACGGCAAGCCGGTGCGCAATGCGGCCGTGGTGTTGCACTTGGTGAATGACAAAGGGAAGCAGGAGCGAGGCGGGATCGAGCTGAAAACCGATTCCGATGGCAAGGCTAACTATGAGACCATCCCTTACGGCAAGCTGCGGGTGCAGGTGCTGATGACGGGCTTCCAGACTTACGGGGCGGATTACGACATCAATCAGGCGGCGATGGAGATCACGATCCGGATAAAACGGCCGGAGGGGCAATACTCGACTTACGGGCCGGATGGGGAAGAGAAGAAGCCGGAAGAAAAGAAATAAAATCAGCCAACGGATTTGGACGGATGCTCGCGGATCTAACAACGGCTAACGACTTATGGACTATCTACTGAAGACCGAACCTTCGGAATATTCTTTTGCTGACTTGCAGCGCGACCAGACTACGGTGTGGGACGGAGTGTCGAATCCGGTAGCGTTGAAGAATCTGCGGGGGATGAAGCCGGGTGAGCGGCTGGTGATCTACGAGACGGGGGATCACAAGAGCGCAGTGGGAACCGCGAGTGTGGTTGCGGTGGACGCGTCCGATGCGAAGAACCCGAGGGTAAAGATTAAGAGTGGCAAGGCGCTGGCCCAGCCGGTCACGCTGGCCGCAGTGAAAGCCAACAAGCTGTTCGCGGACTCGCCATTGGTCAGACAGGGAAGATTGAGTGTGGTGCCGCTGAGCGCGGCGCAGTACGGGTTTTTGACAGGGGAATGAACGGTTTGCCCACTGGCGAACGGGAATGTCAGGACCACACTAAGGTAATTTGATCGGGCGGCAGCGAGTGGGTAGGGTCATAGATAAGTTATGACCAGCGAGCCAATTGTGCATCCGCGATTCGCGGTAGCGATCACGGTGATGCTGCGGGAGACGACCGGCGCGGCCATTCTGGCGCAACTGAAGAACATCAGTTTGAGCGGGTGCTACCTGGAAACTCCGCGGGAGATTGAAGAAGACGCGCGGGTGCGGGTGGTGTTGCAGACTGCCAACATGAATGCCGATGTCTGGGGAGTGGTGAAGCGGCGGGACGGGCAGGGCCTGGGCATACGGTTCACCAACGGCGCCACCGTCGAAGACTGGAAGCGCCTGGAGGCGCTGATTGAAGATCTGCAAGCTTCGGTGCCGGCACGGGCGGCTTCGGCAAACACCTAAAAGCGGCCACGGATTTCCACGGATCAAACCCAATAAACCAGGATCAAACCAATTGTTTGAGTTCGCGGCGGAGGATTTTGCCTGAGGCGGTCTTGGGGATTGCTTCCACGAATTGTATGGCGCGGGGCTGCTTGTAGTGAGTGAGGCGGTCGGCGACGAATCCGCAGAGTTCTTCTTTCATCTTCTCGGAAGCGACGGAGCCGTCGCGCAGAACCACAAAGGCCACGGGAATCTCGCCGGCAGTAGTGTCCTGACGGCCGACCACACCACAGTCGCGTACGGCGGGATGTTCGAGCAGCACACTTTCGACTTCGGCGGGAGCGACCGGGAAGCCTTTGTATTTGATCATTTCTTTGCGACGATCGACGACGAAAAAGAAGTCGTCGTGGTCGCGGGTTACGACGTCGCCTGACCAGAACCAGCCGTCGCGCAGAGCGGCAGCGGTTGCCTGGGGCTCTTTCCAGTATCCCAACATGAATTGCGGGCCACGCATGACCAACTCGCCGGGCTGGCCGATGGGAAGCTCATGGCCGAGATCGTCGAGGACACGGCATTCGGTTGCGACCAGGGGCTGGCCGATGGATTCGGGGCGATAGAGTTTGGGGTCGAGGTATCCGATGTGCGTGACCGGGGAAGCCTCAGTCATTCCGTATCCCTGACAGACGAGAATGCCGGTGAGGGAGGTGAATCGTCGCGCGAGGTCTGGAGCTAAGGGGGCGGCGCCAGACTTGACCCAGCGCACGCGATGGTTCTTGGGGAAATGTCCAGCTTCGGCCGCCTGGCACATGGCGAGCAGCGCGGGCGGCACGGTGGGCATCATGGTGATGTTTTCCTCCACCAGAAGGGGCAAAACCTGGTGCGGGTGGAAACGCGGAACCAGCACCAGGGTTGCACCCAGGGTGAGCACAGGGTTCAACATCACGTTGAGGCCGTAGATGTGGTAGAGCGGCAGGAAACAGAGAATCACGTCATTCGCACACAAGTCGGTGGCGTTGGGTGCGATGAACTGAAAGACGTTGGCGACCAGATTGTGATGGGACAGCATGACGCCCTTGGGGAGGCCGGTGGTGCCGCTGGAGTAGGGAAGCGCGGCGAGAGTCTGCTCGGAAGGCTTGTCCGGCGCGGGGACAATGGCGGTGGCGGGCCGCAAGAGATTGGCGAAAGGTTCGGCTCCAGGGGCGGGCTGGCGAGTGGTGTAGAGGCGGCGAAGATTGGGCAAGCCGCCGAGGTTGATTGCTTGCAGACTCGGCCCGTCGGTGATGAGAAAAGCAGCGCCGGAGTTTTCCAGTTGATAGCGTGCTTCACGCTCGCGGTAAGTCGGATTCAGTAGCGTGGGGATGGCCCCGGCGAGCGTAGCGGCATGATAGGCGGCGCAGAATTCCCAGCAATTGGCGAGAAAGATGGCGACGACTTCTCCGGGCTTGAGGCCGGCGGTGATGAATCCGCGGGCCAGGGCTTCGACGATCTCCCCATATTCGGCGTAAGAGATACGGCGGTCGCAGGAAGTATCGAAAATGGCGGTTTTGGTGGGGAAGCGGCGGCAGCTCTCGAGAACTAGGTCGTGGACGAACCGGCCTTGGGGATCGGCGTAGAACTGGGTGCGGAGCATGCGGAGAGATTGTAGCGGAAAAACCTGGCCACGGATTTTCACGGATTCTCACGGATCACAGCAACAGGTAGGAAAAAACCGGTTCTCGGTTCTCAGACGTATGCATCAGCTGGCTAGTTTGCGGAGGAAGTCGTGCTCATCCATGCGGTATTTGAAGGCTTTGCGGCCGTCGATGAAGACGACGGGGACCTCGTCGGTGAACTGGCGGCGGAGTTGGTCGTCGGAGTCGACGTCGATTTCCTGCCAGGTGAAGCCGCCCCGGCGATGGAGTTTGGTGAGGGTTTCTTTGACGATCTGGCAAAGGTGGCAGCCTTTGCGAGTGTAGAGCACGACCTGGCGGGGCTTGGGCACGCGGCGAGTTTAGCAGAATTCGCGGTACAATCCGGCCATGTCATTAAGGAATGAGAGGCCGTTGGCGGGAAAAGTGGCGTTGATTACAGGCGGGGCAAAGCGGCTGGGGCGGGCATCGGCGTTGGCCCTGGCGCAGGCGGGGGCGGACGTGGCCATTACGTTTCGGGAGTCGCTGCGTGACGCGCAGCATACGGTGATTGATGTCAGCAGCTTCGGGGTGCGCGCGGTGGCTGTACATTGCGACGTCACTGACGAAAAGAGCGTGAGGGCGGCGATCAAGGAGACAAAGAAGGAACTGGGGGGAATCGACATTCTGGTGAACAATGCTGGGAATTACGAGACGGCGGAATTCGAGAAGCTGACATTGAAGCAATGGGACGCGATTTTTGCCTCGAATACGCGGGGGCCGTTTCTGGTTTCACGGGAAGCGGTGAAGCTGCTGCGGGAGCGGCGGGGGAAGATCATTAACATGGGATCGTTAGGCGGACTGCGGCCGTGGGCCACCCATGCGCATTATTGTTCATCGAAGGCGGCGGTGCACATGCTGACCAAGGTGATGGCCAAGGCGCTGGCACCGGAGATTGCGGTGAATTGCGTAGCGCCGGGGATGATTGATCTGGGAGAAAAAGCGGCAGCGGCTTTCATGAAGCGAATGGCGAAGGAAACTCCGATGCAGCGAAATGGGACAGGCGAAGAAATTGCAGCGGCGGTGCTGTTCTTTGCCACCGCGCCGCATTTCATCACGGGGCAGATTATGGCCGTGGATGGAGGGTTGGGGTTGTAAGACAAAACCGGCCACGGATTTGAAGGAATTGAACCACAAAGGACACGAAGGTTCACAAAGGAACATCGAAAACCAACCGCGCCATTTGGCAGTTCACGAAGTTTCCTGTTATCTTGCCAGCTTCATGAAGAAAGCTCTAGTTGTGGGGTTGTTGTTGCTGAGTTCGCTGGCGTGGGCGCAGGCGCGTCCGGAAGAAGGCGGACATGAGTTTCAGGTGTGGACGGGGGGCGGCTACTCGGTGCCGGGGGGCACGAAAGACACCGGAGTCTGGAATGCGGGCGTGCGATATGGATGGATTCTGACGAAGCCACACGGGCCGGGGTTCTTGAAAGGACGATTCGAGTATGTGCTGGATGCGACGCCGGTGTTCATGGTGTTTCAGAAGTCGGACACGGCGTGCGGCGGGGGGTTCAGTCCGCTGGGATTGAAGTGGGATTTTGCCACGCGGGGATCGGTCGCACCGTACTTTGAGTTGAATGGCGGGACGTTATTTACCAATAAGGATGTCCCCGCGTTCACCAACGATGTGAACTTCACCTCAGCCGCGGCATTCGGAGTGCATGTATTCGGAAAATATGCGTGGAGTTTGGAGGCGCGCTACCTGCATATTTCGAATGCTGGGTTGGCGACGCCGAATCCGGGGATTAATACGGTGCAGGTGCGGGTGGGGATTGGGAAGTTTTGGCACCGGTAAAGGCAAAAGCTTAAGCACAGAGGGCACAGAGGTTCACAGAGGAAATCGCGGTTACCGGTAAGGCCACACCTCGAATCGCAGAGTGCGCAGAGAAAGACCTCGGAGAACGCTGAGGATCCCGACAATGCTGGGAGGAGATTCGGGGCATGGCAAAACTTGTCTACGGATTGAGCCAGTCCCTCGATGGCTACGTCGACCACATGAAGCTTGGGCCGCCTGTACCCGCGGCCTACCGGCACTTCATCGAGCTGGTGCGTGGCCTGACGGGACTCATCTACGGTCGCCGCATGTACGAGATCATGCGTTATTGGGACGAAGATCTTGCTGATTGGGACGCGGACGATCGAGCCTTCGCGGCGGCGTGGCGGAGCCAACCAAAGTGGGTTGTGTCGCATTCCCTCAAGTCAGCCGGCCCCAACGCCACGCTGGTCGCGGATGACCCTGAAAAGGTGATACGCAGGCTGAAGGCTGAATTGGCTGGCGAGATTCACGTTGGCGGACCAGTCCTGGCGCAAGGCCTGACCGAAGCCGGTCTTATCGATGAGTACCGACTCTACCTCCGTCCCGTCGTGCTTGGTGGTGGCAAGCCATTCTTCGCCGGCCCCCGGCCGCCGCTCCATCTGGTGGCCAGCGATTTGATCGCCGATGACTTGATTCGGTTGACGTACGTTCCTGCTTGATCGCGCGACGCGCCCCCACGGACTGGGCTGAGAAATTCAAATTGAGCCACTACCCAGCGCTTCCTGGAGTTGCGGCACATTGACCCACCCAGCTATTCTTCTGGCTTATGTCAACACTCGTGGAATGTGTTCCCAACTTTTCTGAAGGCCGGGACAAGGGCAAAGTGGATGCCATTGTTGAGGCCATGAAGATGGATGGCGTGTACCTGCTGGATCGGGAGATGGATGCCGATCATAACCGTTGCGTGATCACGCTGGTGGGGGAGCGCGAGCCGATTCAGGAAGCGGCGATTCGAGGGGTGGGCAAGGCGGCGGAGTTGATCGATCTGACGGTGCATCAGGGGGCGCATCCGCGGATGGGCGCGGCGGACGTGGTGCCGTTTATTCCGATTGAAGGGGTGAGCATCGAAGATTGTGTGGCCATGGCGCGGCATGTGGGCGCAGAAATCTGGAAGCGGCACAAGATTCCGGTTTACTTGTACGAAGCCGCGGCTACCACGCCGGAGCGCACGAACCTGGAAAACATTCGGCGTGGGCAATTTGAGGGAATCCGGGCGGAGATTGCCAGCAATCCGGCGCGCAAGCCGGATTTCGGGGAGGCGAGGGTGCATCCGACGGCGGGGGCGACGGTGGTGGGAGCGCGGAAGTTTCTCATTGCCTACAACGTTTTTTTGAACACGCCGGATGTGGATATCGCCAAGAAAGTGGCGAAGGCGGTGCGGGCTTCGAGTGGTGGGATGCGGTTCGTCAAAGGGGCGGGGTTTCTGGTGCGCGGACTGGCGCAGGTGTCGATGAATCTTACGGACTTTGAGCAGACGCCGGTGCATCGTGTTTTCGAGATGGTGAAGCGGGAAGCGGCGCGGTATGGAGTGACGCCCGTCAGCAGCGAGATTGTGGGATTGATTCCGAAGAAGGCTTTGGAAGCTGCGGCGGAGTGGTTTCTGCAGGTGGAGAATTTTGATTCGTCACTGATTCTGGAAAATCGGCTGACCGCGGTGATGAGCGGAAAGATGGCGATCGGTGGATTGCGGGCGGGGGTTGAGCCTTTTGTGGAGCAATTGGCGGCGCCGACGGCGACCCCTGGGGGCGGGAGCGCAGCGGCGGCTGGCGGGGCTATGGCGGCTGGCTTGGCGACCATGGTGGCGGCGATGTCGCGGGGAAAGAAGGCGTATGCGCAATATGAGCGAGAGTTGAGCGAGGCGATTGGGCGGCTGTCGCAGTTGCGTGAGGAATTAAAAATGGCGATTGATGCCGACGCCGAGTCGTTCAACGTGGTGATGAAGGCCTACAAGCAGGCGAAAGAGTCGGCGGATGGGGACAAGGCGATTGAGTCGGCGTTGAAGCTGGCGACTAGTGTGCCGTTGGGCGTGGCGGAGAAGGCCAGGGAAGTGGCGGCGATTGCAGAGAAGCTGGGGCCGATTACGAACCCCCATATGAAATCGGACTTGACCACCGCGAAAGCGTTGGCGCAGGCGGCGATTCAGGGGGCGCTGGCGAATGTGGAAATCAATTTGGAATCGATTAAGGATGCGGGGTTTGTGGCGGAGGTGAGGACGCGGGTGGGGAGAGGCTAAACCGGGACGCAGATTTCAGCAGATCGGAAGCGAAAAGCTTTTATCGCGGAGTTCGCAGAGTGAAATGCGGAGGACGCGGAGAAAAGCGGCAACCACGAAGGACACGAAGGTACACAAAGGAAGTCTCTGAGAGCAGGCCATTTTTCGCAGATCGGAAAGCGAGAAGCTTCTATCGCAGAGTTCGCAGAGGGAAATGCAGAGGACGCGGAGAAAAGCGGCAACCAAGAAGGACACGAAGGTACACAAAGGAAGTCTCTGAGCGCAGGCCATTCGCGCCGACCGGTGCGACCCCGTACCTGCGACGTTACAAGCGATGTCCTTTGGTTTGGGATTCCAAGCTTGCGCGTGGAATACAATAAGGCCGGGATGCAAGGTTACGGTTCCGGCTCGTTCTGCATCTAAGAACCTATAACTTCAAGAGGCAGTGTATTTATGAAACCAGCAAGAATTGCTTTGTGGATTTTTCTGTTTACTCTTCCCGCGGCGTGGGGTGCGGCGATGCCGAGTTCGGCACGTAACGCGATTCCCTCAACGGTGCAACAAATCATCAGCGTGGACTACCGCACGCTTAAGAACTCCGATACCGCCATGGCGCTGAAGGCGCAGGTGCTGCCACCCAGCCTTAAAGAGTTCGAGGACCAGCTCAAGACCGTGGGCATTAACCCTGACAAAGATGCCGACCAGTTGACGTTTGCGTCTTACCGAGGCGCCAAGAACGAAGTGCGGGTGGTGGGGGCGGCGCAAGGGTCGTTCTCGAGCAAGGTGGTTTTGAAGAAAATGCGGCTGAACAAGATTAAGCCGCGGAGGTATCACGACAGCGATGTTTATCCCATGTCGAACGGGATGGACATGACATTTCTGGACGACAATACGTTGTTGTTCGGAGACGGAGCGGCGCTCAAAGGGGCTCTCGACACTCGCGACGGGTACAACCCTGGTCTGGACTCTAACAGCGCGGTAGCCGACCTGATTGGGGGGGTGGAATCGGGGACGGTGTGGAGCGTGCTGGACCAGCAGGGAACACAAAACATGCTGATTTCGGCGCTCGGGGATGCCGGCAAGTTGGCGGATTTCGACATGGTGAAGAAGCGGGTGCAGGGTTCGCGGTACACCATGAACTTCACCAACGGCGTGACCTTTGATCTGGATGTGGTGAGTTCGGACTCGGTGACGGCGGGGACGTTGGCGTCGCTGGTGAAGGCGGGCGTAATCTACCGCAAAATGACGGCGTCGGCGATCGAGAAAGTGGCACTGCAGAATGTTGTCGTGAACTCCGATGGCTCCAACTTGCAGATGCACTTCAAGGCGGACGACAAGCAATTCCAGTCGCTGCTGCATTCGGATTTGTTTGCGGCGGTGTCGAAGTAGGCGGGACGGTCAACGGCTTTACCGCTAAGAGCGCAAAGGTCTCGCAAAGATCGCAAAGAGGACCCTATCCCCGGCGGGTGCGGGTGTCGTGTAAAATCAGGACGGACGTTATTTTCGGTCGCCGCGCGGACTAGCCATCAGAAGCACTCCCGAAATCTTCTTAATTTGAAGCCCGGGCCGGAGCCGGCGGCGGCATGGTCAGGAGAAGCAATGAAGATCGCAAAGACAGCAGATCGCAAGAAGGTGATGGATACGACCAAGAGCACGGATTGCCCCAAGTGTGGCAAGCCGACGCGCATCGTGAAGCGGGTGAAGGACCGCGAGCGGGGGATCTCAGGCGGGATTTTTATTTCGTGCTCGGGGTGCGAGTTTTACGAGAAGTTGTAGATACCAGCTGGTTCGGTAATGGCTCACTTTAAAAAATTGGGGCACCGCAAAATAGGGCGTTATCCTGAGCGCAGCTGTTTCTTGAGGCGGAGCGAAGGATCTCCCGCTCCTCAACATCGTGCTACCTGAGATCCCTCCGCCCGCTGGTGAAATCGCGGGCGTTCGGGATGACGCCATGTATGGGCAGAAGAATTCAAATTGAGCCACTACCGATGGCTCCTGCGGATTTTTGAGTTCGGTTCTCAGTTGCCGGTTCTCAGTTCTCAGTTACGGCTGGAAGCTGACTTGGGCAAGGATGGCGCGGGCTTCGCTGCCCGGATCGGCTGCGCCGGTGATGGGCCTGCCGACAACGATATGAGTAGCCCCGGCGCTAATGGCGGCGGCGGGAGTGACGACTCGGGCTTGATCGGCAGCGTCGGCGCCAGCCGGACGCACGCCCGGAGTCACGATGGCAAAACCGGCGCCTAATTCACTGCGCAAGTCGGCAGCTTCGCGCGCGGATGCGACTACGCCCTGACAACCGTTGGTCAGAGCTAAAGCGGCCAATCGTAGGACCTGATCCCGCACGCGGCCGTGAATCCCGAGTTTGTCGAGATCGCGATCGTCCAGACTGGTGAGAACCGTGACCGCCAGAACCAGGAGGGAGGGACTGGCGGAAGCAGCAGCTGCGGTGGCGGCAGCCAGCATCTTGCTACTGCCCGAGGCGTGCACGGTGAGCATGCTGACGCCCAACTGGGCGGCCTCGCGGACGGCTGCGGCGACGGTGGTGGGGATGTCGTGATACTTGAGGTCGAGGAAGACCTTCCGGCCGGAGCTGACGAGATCGCGGACTACCTGCGGGCCTTCGGCGGTATAGAGCTGCATCCCGACTTTGTAGCAGAAGGCGGAATCGCCCACGGCCGCCACGATCTTGTGGGCGGCGGCCGCGGATGATACATCCAAAGCAACGATCAGACGCTGACGCGGATCGTGCATCTATGACAGTGTAGCGTTTTGTCGGGTTAGTACGCCACCGGCTGGAACATGGCGATTTGTTTGGGCTGGGCGTCGCGGGCGGAAGCCAGGTCGAGACGCACCTGTTGCAGACCCTTTTGCTGGAAGGCGAGCGCTTGGGCGGCGCTGTAGGAAAGGTCGATGATGCGGCCGGGAACAATCGGTCCGCGGTCGTTGATGCGGACAAAAATCCTGCGGCCGTTGCTTAGATTCGTAACCAGAACCCAGGTGCCTAAAGGCAACGTGGGGTGGGCGGCGGTGAGTTCGTACATGTGGAAGGGTTCACCGCTGGCAGTGGCCCGGCCTTCAAAATACTCCCCGTACCAGGACGCCGTGCCTACCTGATAGGGCGGATGGGGCTTGGGCTTCGCCGGAGAAACGGCCTTGGCAGTCTGCGCCGCCGACTTGGGTAACGTTACTTCAGTGTCTTTAGGCTCGGAGCCCTTTGACCCTGGGGAGGCTCCCATGCTGACGATCGCCAAAATGCTCACTAGTCCGTGAGCGAAGAGTCTACGCATTCAATTCACCTCGTTTTCAAAAAGTCCTATCCTCAAACATTCCTCGCCGAATCAAGTTTTAATGGGTGTTTGAGAATGCTATCGGGCGTCGGGTTGGCCTGTCAACGGCAAAATACGGGAAAGAATGTAACCAGGCAGTTATGGATATCTCACGTAACTTACTGTATAGCTTAGGCAATTGTGCAATGTCCTTGTGATAGCATTCACTTACGTGTTTATAGAATAGTAAATAACCCGAAGATGGTGCAGTGGGAAATATTTGCCTACCTTTTGTTTTCATTGAGTTAGGGGAGACGGCGCTATTGGTGGTTTTAATTCAATGAGTTACGGCCCGCAAGGGAGGCGTACACTCGTACCGTCTGGAAGAAATATATTGAGGTAAGCGGTATTTCGGTACATTTCGTCTATGGCTGCAACGCCACCTGTGGTTCTGAGTATCGCTGGCTTTGACCCCTCCTCAGGGGCCGGTGTAACGGCTGACATCAAGACTATAGCCGCCCATGGGTGCTATGGGGTGGGTTGTGTTTCGGCGCTGACGGTGCAATCGACCGCTGGAGTGCGCCGGGTGGAGCCGGTGGCAGCGGATCTGCTGACTGAGACCCTGGAAGAACTGGCTTGCGACCTGGAGATTTCGGCGGTTCGGATCGGAATGCTGGGTTCCGCCAAGGCGGTCTGGGCGGTGGCGGAGTTCCTGGGCAAGCACAAGCTGCCGAACGTGGTGCTGGATCCCATTCTGAAGAGTTCCTCGGGCGCGGACTTGCTGGAACCTGCGGGGGCAAGCTTGCTGATAGAGAAGCTGATCCCGCGGGCGACGGTGGTAACGCCAAACATCGATGAAGCCTCAGCCCTGACCGGACTGGCGGTGACCAACCTGGAGCAAATGCGGACGGCGGCCCACAAGCTTCACGAGATGGGAGCAGCCGCGGTGGTGATCACGGGGGGACACCTTGACAAGGCGATCGATCTGCTGAGTTTCACGGGCAAGGCTGGCGTCGAGCAGGAAACCTTCAAGTCGGCGCGCTTGCGATCGAACTCCACCCACGGGACGGGTTGCGCGTTTGCCACCTCGGTGGCGTGCCATCTGGCGCTGGGACGAGGGTTGCCGGAAGCGGTGCTGCTGACCAAGGCCTACGTCGCAGCGGCGATCGTCAATGCTCATCCGTTAGGGCGTGGGGTGGGGCCGGTAAATCATCTTTATCGGATGCATCAGCAGCGGCGAGCGAGCGCGGGCGGCGATCCGGAAGCGGTGAACTGAGGCATCCGCGACGGAAGCTCGGGGAAATCTCTAGACGTGAAGACCTCCGGCTGCCGCTGCGGTGCAATCGGAGTCGAGCGGGAAGGTGCTGGCTCCGGTGAGCTGGCTCATCAGCCACAGATACGTGGTCAAGTGGTGCATGCAAGGGATGGTGGGATTGATCTGGTTGGGCGGCGGATTCAACTCGAATTTGGTGTTGACGTGCTCGTAGGGCAAGGGCAAAATCGGCGGCAACTTCGGCACCAGGTCCTGACGATTCTCAATGCGATAAGTGGAAGCAATGGCGGCGTTGTATGAGCCCGCGAAGGTGTAGTCGCCACTGCGTGGGCTGGCATAGGTATAGGACGTGGGCGCGTGACAGGAAGTGTTCAACCCCACATCGAGTGTCAGGTAGGTTGCCAATGCGCCGCCCAGGCTGTGCCCGCACACGGTTACGCTAGTGGCCGCGCCATTGTCTAGATATCCTTTGATCGACTCTTTTGCCGACTGGGTGCCGTTGGCCGGCCCGATTCTGAACGACTTGTATATCGCCGTGAAGCCGTCTTCAGTGAGGCCATGGGCGCCGGTGATGGGGGTCGGCACCATCAGAAAAGATGCGTCGTGCAGCCATTCCAGAATCGAGTCGGTGCCGCGAATGATGGCCACCAGTTCCCTGGCGCTGGAAACCGCCAGGAAGCCGAAGGTCACGATGTCGCCTAGATGACAATCCATATCGGTGGCAAGGTCGTCCCCATAGAGCGTCTGAAGGAAGGTGTAGCCGGCAGCATTGATTTGATTTATTTCAGGGGCGCCATAGCTGCCCGAGGGGCTGACGGATTCGGCGATTTTCACCAGGAGAGCATATTGAATTGCAGTGTTCCAGTTGATGGGGGACATGCGGCAAATCATACTCTCCAGGCGCTCGCGTGTTCCAGGAGAACCGGTGGTTAGCGGGAGCCAGCGTGCTTGAGGAGAATGCCTGCGACAAAAGCCACCAGCGCAGCCAACAACCACTCCAGGCGCCAGAGTTGGATGGCCTGGAAATCGGCGAGGCTCTGCACCGAGTAGATGAGGCCGACGGCGACCGCAGCCAGAATGCATCCCAGGCCTGCAAAGAAGGCGATCAGCGAGGCGAGGGAGAGGCCAAGCCAATCTTTTATGCTTTGGAATTCCAAGGTCTTCAAGAACTCGAGCGGTTGCATCCAGGCGGGAACGGTTGCCGATTTGGATGAGCGGGAAACACCACAGACGTGGCAAAACCGTGCTCCTACCATGAATTCGGAGCCGCAGCCTGCGCAGGCACACTCCAGCGCAGGCAACGATTGGGGGTGGGCTACCGGGGGCTGCCAAAATTCTTGCGTCGGGTTGTGGGCGGCCTGAGACATAGCGATCCTTTGCCGCTTCGACCGCAAACCACGGGCCAAAGCCGGGCTTTCGTAAGTTGTTGCAAAACCCCGCACCTTCAGAGGTTAGGGTTTCGGCCCTGCCGACCGATCCAGGCAGGATTTACCTGTTCCGGGCAAAGATTATCGGGATTACGCCCTCCTTCTGGAGAGTCTGCACCGCCGGAGGGGTTACCGGTGAGTGACCTTCTTGGTTCAGAGGGCGGGGCTGGGCGAACTGGACAGGAGACCTGCGTTTGTTTGGAACCGGTGTATCCTGGATTCCGTATCATGTTTCAGGAGGCTGGCCTATGTACTGCAACTACTGTGGAAAGGTCATCCAGGATGACGCCAACGTGTGCGCTTACTGTGGGACGCGGGTAGGCGGGGTGCTGGCCCGAAAACGGTTGCTCCGGCCACGGGCTGGCCGCCGGATTGCCGGGGTATGCGCCGGCTTCGCCGAATACTTTGATCTGGATGTAACGCTGGTGCGGCTGGTTTGGTTCTTTACCGCTTTTCTCACTGGGATTGGTTTGTTGGCGTATCCGATTGCATGGATCGTGATACCGGAGGAACCGTTGCCAGTGTCGGCGCCGATGGCGCAGCGGGTGACGAACCCGTAAGAGGCTTTCGCCGCGGATTTCCGCGGATAAGACCAAACCCACCACAGAGACACCGAGACACAGAGGAAAAACCAAAACCTTTAACCACAAAGGACACTAGGGTACACGAAGGAAAACTTGGCCGCGGATCAACGCGGATAATCCTTTGACCTCTGGGTTACAATTCTTTGGTCATGATTGATACCTTTCTGGTTCCGGAAAATACTGTGGTCACTGCCAAGGGCGACGGTGCGCCGGTGGAGGTCAGCGGCGCGGCCAATCGCGTGTTCCTGTTGAGTCTGAACATCACGGAAATCGTGGAGCAGGAATCGCTAGACCTGAGCATTTACGGATCCGCCGATGGCGCCGCTTGGGGCCCGAAACCCTTGACCAGTTTTCCGCAAAAGTTTTATCGCGCCGAGCATCCGATGCTACTGGATTTGACCGGGCATCCTGAAGTGAAGTTTTTGCGCGCACACTGGGAAGTGGCGCGCTGGGGCCGAGGGACGGAGATCCCAATGTTCAAGTTTGGCGTGAGCATTCGCGAAGTGCCGGCGGATATTCTGAAACAGGCTACAGCCGAGGCCCAGGCGCTGGCGTAGAGCTCCTGTGGCGCTTGGTCTATACTTTTCGAATCATCAGAGAGGAACAGCAATGAAGACATGCGTGGTGGCTGTGTTGTGTTGCATAACCATTGCCGGGACGCGCGCCTATGCGCAAGGTGCGGACGAAGGCTATCAGACGGCGACCGTTGTCTCCATCGAAAAACTCGCCGCGGACGCTCAGCATATGGAAAAAGGGGATCAATTCAAGATATCCATGAGCATGGGGGGTGCGCTCTACCTATGCAAGGTCAGTGCCCCGGCGGCAACTTTTATGGAGTGGACGTCGGGGAAAGAATTTCCGGCGAAAGAGGACGGCAAGGTCTTGCTGGTGAAAAACAAGAATGGGCAGATGGTGGAACTGAACATCGCCAAGAAAAAGTCGAAGTGATCCTTGGCCAGGCGGGGACGCCCGGCCTCCATTATCCAAATCCAAGCTCCTGGCTTCCGCTATATTGAATTGATCTCATGGCGGAGCAAAAAGTCATTCGTCCCGCGCGAAATATCTCCGGCAGCATCCGGTTGCCGGGGGACAAATCCATTTCCCACCGTTACGCCATGCTGGCCGCGATTGCCGAAGGGGCGTCGCGTCTGGAGAACTTTTCCACTGGCGCCGATTGCGCCAGCACGCTGGATTGTCTGCGGGCGCTGGGCGTGGAATGGGAGCGTTCAGAAAACGTGGTCACGATTCAGGGACGCGGACCGAAGCTGCTAGCCCCCACAGCGCCACTCGATTGCGGTAATTCTGGCTCGACCATGCGCATGCTGAGCGGGATTCTGGCGGGGCAGGACTTCGGCAGCGAACTGGCCGGCGATGCGTCTTTATCGCGACGGCCCATGGCGCGGGTGATTACGCCGCTGCAAGCGATGGGAGCGAAGATCAGTGCTGAGGGGTCCCATGCGCCGCTGCGGATTATGGGCGGCAAACTTAAAGCGATTGATTACAAAATCCCGGTGGCCAGCGCGCAGGTGAAATCAGCGGTGTTGTTTGCCGGGTTATTTGCGCAGGGCGAAACTGGCGTGGAAGAGCCGGTGCGCACGCGCGATCATGGCGAACTGGCGCTCGGAGCCTTCGGGGCGCGGGTGCGACTTCAGGGAAACAGCGCGAGCCTGGTGGGTGGTCAGGGGTTGCACGGGCTGGAAGCCGCGATCCCGGGCGATCTTTCGAGCGCGGCTTTCTTCTTATGCGCGGCTGCGCTGTTTCCCGAGTCGCAATTGACGATCAGCGGGTTGGGGTTGAATCCGACGCGAAGCAGCCTGTTGGATTGGCTGGGCGGCATGGGCGTGCGGATTTCCATCACGCAACTGGAGGGGCGCCACGGGGAATTGATGGGGACGGTGCAGGCGCAGGGCGGGGCGTTGAAGGGCGGCGTGATCCAGAGTCCTTATACGGAACAGTTGATTGACGAAATTCCGGTGCTGGCGGCGATTGCGCCTTACACAGAAATCGGGATTGAAATCCGGGATGCACGCGAGCTGCGAGTGAAGGAGTCGGACCGGATCGCGGCGGTTGCGACCAATCTGCGTGGGATGGGCGCGGAAGTGGAAGAGCGCGAGGACGGACTAAGAATTCCGGGGAAGCAGCGGCTGCACGGAACTGAAATCGATGCCTTCGGCGATCACAGAATTGCGATGGCATTTGCAGTGGCGGCGTTGCGGGCGGAGGGAGAGACCGTGATCAAGGGCGCGGACGCGGCAGTGATTTCTTTTCCGAAGTTCTTTGAGGTACTGGAGAGCGTGGCGCAGGGTTAGCGGGTGAAAACCAGATAAGGCCCACGGCTTGCGCCGTGGGCTTTATTCTGGCGCCGCTACGCGGCTAACCGCTCGCGACAAACGTCGAGCGTCAGATATGCTCGGTCTTGCCGCCGTACTTGACGGTTCCATTGCTCTGGTTCATACGGTCGACGTCCTGGTTGGTGTAGGTGCGGGAAGCCTTTGCGGCTGGGGCTGACCCGACCATCAGTTGGGCTACGCTCCAGTTGCCTGCGCTGGGCCCAGCGATGAATGTGGCTTCGCCTCGCTCCTTCTTCTGGCCACGCATGTGACCGTGCATCGGCTGGCCAAATTCAACCGCTGCCGAAGGGCCATACCAGGTTGGCTGGGTAAAAACGCCAACCGGGGGATCAGCGACAAACTCATCCGACAAAGTGGCGTTGGTCGCACCGGCTACATTCCCCCAGGTGGCATTGCTGGCCCCCACCGCAGACGGCGATACTGTGGACAGGGTTAAGGACGGAGTGGTCACCATCGGAACATAGGGCGCCGCATAGACACCGTAGGCTGGAACCCAATTGCTGGCGGTGCCACCAATAATGGTGGCCTGAGCCGCGGCCAATCCAGAGAGCAAGAAAAACAGGCACAGAACTGAGAGCTGACGCATAGAAATCCTCCACTTCGTGTTTGATCAACCTGGGTAATGAGATTCGCGGCGCGGCGTCCCGAGATGCCTTTGGGAACGGCCCGCGAAATTTAAAGCTGAAAGATGATACACCCGAAATGCCGCTCTGGGCGCGGCTTTTGTTAGGTCCCGATAAAACGGGCATAGAGACTTCTGGCCACCGCGGGATCGGTGGTTCCCTTAATGATGGCCCGGCCGTCGGGAAACAGCGTCAACTCATAGGGTTCGCGCCAGAACTTGAGAACAAAGTCAGTATGGCGGACGGTCCCATGAGGGCGCAGGCGTTCACTCATTTCCGCCAGATCCAGCGGGCGGCTGCGCTCATGGATCTGGACGGAGTTACGGCCGCAGAGCGTAATGTGGGGCCGGCCTTGGCCGGCGAGATGGGGGAATTCGTGGCGGCTGCAGGTGGGGCAGCCGGGACGAGGCTTGTCGGCGGTGATTTCGGCGCGGTCGTTTTGCCAGACATCGAAGGACAGCAGAGTACGGCGCAGGTGCTGATGAGCTCCGACCAGGAACTTGAGGGCTTCGGTGGCGGCGATGGAGGCCGCGAGGTTGACGGCGGAATTCAGGATTCCGGCGGTCTCGCAAGTCTCCAGTGCACCTTGGGGAGGGCAGGGAAATACACAAGCCAGGCAGGCGGTTTGGCCGGGCAGAACATTGAGGGTCACGCCGTAGCTGCCGACGGCTGCGGTATAAATCCAGGGCAGGGAATTCTTGACGGCAAAATCATTGATCAAGTAGCGGGTCTCGAAATTGTCTGTACCATCGAGAATGAGCTGGGTATTTTCAAGCAGGGAAGCGATGTTGGCAGGGGTCAGATCGGCGACGTGCGGTTCGACAACGATCTGGGAGTTGAAGGACGAGATTTTGCGCGCGGCGGCGATGGCCTTAGGGAGGGATTCAGCGGCATCGGCTTCGTCGAACAACGACTGCCGCTGCAGATTGCTGGGTTCGACGTAATCGCGATCGATGATGTGAAGGGTGCCGACGCCGGCGCGCGCCAGCAGGGAAGCGAGCACCGAGCCGGTAGCGCCGCATCCGACGATGGCGACGCGGGAGGCCGAAAGGCGGCGCTGGCCTTCGGCGCCGACTCCGCGGAACAGTACCTGGCGGGAGTAGCGGTCGTCCAGTTCCAATTTCAAAGAGATCACCGTTCACAACCCCACAAACCTTTATTATAGGGGCCGCTGGATTTTGGGGAGCGCACGTCACCGGGAACGGGGCGCGAGACCTTCGCGGACTTCGCGGTCAAGAGCTTTAATCGCGAAGGAGGCAAAGTCCTGGCAAAGAGCGCAAAGAAAAGACAACATTGATTCATAGGGCTTCATCGAAACTATTCAGTTCCAGCCGAACCGAGGGGCCGGTTTGCACGTAGGGAGAGCTTTGCTCACAACTTTGTTCGTAGTAGCGTCGGCGCCAGCATGGGTGGTGCATGCGGCGGCCGAGCCATTTCCCCAGCAAAGTGAAGAAGCGCAGCAGGCGCCGCCCACGCAGGACAACCTGACGAAGTACCAGGGACGCACGATCGCAAAAATCCGTTTCCCGGCTATCCCGGCGGCGGCAGGACAGCAGCAACTGCTCGACCTGCTGCCCCAGAAGCCAGGCGATCGGCTAGAGCGCGATGGAGTTCGCCAAAGCATCCATGTGCTGTACGATACCGGGCGCTTTAGCGACATACGGGTCGAGGCCGAAGAGACCAAGGACAACCAGGTGGTGCTCTGGTTTGCGACCATCCCGAACTATTTTATGGGCGAGGTACGAGCGGAAGGCGCACCCCCTCGTCCCTCGGCGGGGCAGATTGTGAATGCATCGAAACTCGCGCTGGGCAGCCTGTTTTCGAGCGAGCGCATGGATGCCGCGCTGACGAACATCAAGGAGCTTTTGGAGGAGAACGGCTATTACCGTGCGACGATCGCGCCGCATCAGTCTGAGGATGCGAATACGCAGCAGATGACCGTCCTGTTCACGGTAACGGCCGGTGAGCAGGCCCGCGTGGGGAAGGTGACGGTGAATTGCGATGCGGGATGCGCGCCCGCGGACGTGGCTAAGATCGCCAAGCTGCGGCCGGGCGACCGGGTGTCGGCGCAACGCACCAGGAGCGCATTGCAGCGGATGCGCAAACGATATCAGAAACAGAATCGGCTGCTGGCGCAGGTCTTAGTGGTCAGCAAGTTGTACCGCCCGGAAGCCAATGTCGTGGACTTCACACTCGCCATCGCACCCGGCCCGCGGGTGGATGTTTCCGCGGAAGGGTTCAAGATTCGCCGCAGCGTTTTGAAACAGAACATTCCGGTGTTTGAGGAGAATGCAGTCGACGAAGACCTGTTAAACGAGGGCCGGCGCAATCTGGTGAATTATCTGCAAGGCCGGGGGTATTTTGACGCCAAGGTGGACTTGCAGAAACGCAGCGATGAAGCCGCCGGGCAACTGCACATCGTCTATACCATTCACGCCGGCGCCAGACACAAGCTGGTCAAGCTGGAGATCACGGGAAACCAGTACTTTCTCACGGAGAAATTACGGCCACTGTTGCAGCTGCAGCCGGCGGGACGCTTGTTTGCGAATGGGCGCTACAACCAACGACTGCTGGCCAACGACATCCGCGTTCTGGAAAATCTTTATCGCGCTAATGGCTTTGCGAAAATTTCAATTACGCCTACGGTGTTGGACGACTTTGAGGGCCACGAGAATGACGTTGCGGTCAGGTTTGCGATCGACGAAGGTCCGCAGACGCGGGTTGGGGCCTTTCGCATCGTAGGCAATACCACCTTCACGGAAGCCCAGTTGAAGCGGGAGGTGAATACCGCCGAAGGGGAGCCCTTCTCGGAGTATTACGTCGCCGAAGACCGTGACAATCTGCTGAACTATTACTTCAATCGTGGATTTCCGGAGGCCACGTTCGAGGCAGTGGCGAAGGCGACGCCGGGCGAGACCAACCGCATGGATGTTACTTTCACCATTCACGAAGGCAAGCAGGTTTCCGTGGATCGGGTGCTGGTATCGGGGCTAGGACATACGAAGCCTTACATCGTACATCGCGAACTGCAGGTGGCCCCCGGCGATCCCTTGAGCCAGATCGATATGCTGAAGACGCAGCAGAAGCTGTACGACCTGGGAATCTTTAACCAAGTGGACGTGGCGGTGCAAAATCCAAACGGAAATGAACCCACGAAGAATGTGCTGCTGGATGTGCAGGAAGCCAAGCGCTATACATTCACCTACGGATTGGGTCTGGAATTTCAGACCGGGCAACCGACGGCCATCGGCACGGATCAAGCCAAGGGCCAAACCGGCGTCAGTCCCCGCGCCTCGCTGGCCGTGACCCGGCTCAACCTTTGGGGCAAGAACCACACCATCACGTTCAAAGCGGACGTAGGCAGCTTGCAGCAACGAGGGCTGATCAGCTATGCGGCACCCCGTTTGCTGGGGAGTCCGAACTGGAAGCTCTCCTTCACGGGTTTTTACGACAATACCCTGGACGTCACGACGTTTACCTCGCAACGGCTGGAAGGCTCGGTGCAGGCGCGAGAGATCATCAACAAGACGAGCACTCTGGACTACAGCTTCACCTATCGCCGGGTGAAGGCCAACAACATTGAGATCAGCCCGGCAGAAATTCCGCTGCTCTCGCTCCCGGTGCGAGTGGGGGAGCCGGCGCTGGCCTATATTCGCAATACGCGCGACAGCGATCTGGAAACCACCAAGGGCAGCTACAACGCCGTGATTGGGGGTGTGGCCTCCAGCTATTTCGGTTCGCAGGCCGATTTCAGCCGGCTTTTGATACAGAACTCCACTTACCACGCATTTGGCAAGAACCGTCCTCGGGAAAAGAAGTTCGTGATTGCGCGCTCGACACGCATTGGGCTGGAGAACGCTTTTGGCAACACATCGATCCTGCCGCCGGGGCACAATTGTCCCGATCCTACACAGACGAATTGCCCGGACGCCACGGTGATTCCGCTGGCCGAGCGTTTTTTGGCGGGAGGAGGAAACTCACACCGCGGATTCGGGCTTAACCAGGCGGGTCCGCGCGATCCGGTCACCGGCTTTCCCCTGGGAGGGAGCGCGTTATTTTTGAACAACCTGGAACTGCGGTTTCCTCCGACCACGCTGCCCTATGTCCAGGACAACATCAGTTTTGCGATTTTTTGGGATGCGGGGAATGTTTTTGTCGACGGCCGCAGCATGCTGGACAACCTGCTGCGCTGGCGGCAGAAGGACCCGCAGATCTGCCTGCAAAATCCTACGACGCAGTCCGCCACCTCGCCCAACCAGTGTGATTTCAGCTATGTGAGCCATGCGCTGGGAATCGGAGTGCGGTACCGGACGCCGATTGGACCGGTGCGCTTCGATTTCGGGTACAATCTAAATCCACCAGCGTTTCCAAGTTGTCAGGCAACACCCAGCACGGTTGGGCAGGCGCCCTCCACGGATTACTGTGTGCCAAACAGTAATAAGGCGCTCCCCTACTTTGTGCCGCAGCACGAGTCGCACTTTAACGTTTACTTCAGTATTGGGCAGACTTTTTGATGAAGCGAGTTTACAGACTGGCTTGTACGCTGGCATTGCTGGCCACGCCGTCGTCTTTGTGGGCCGGAGACGTACTGGATCGCATTGTAGCGACGGTGAACGGTCATATCATCTTGCAGAGCGACTGGGATGACGCGCTGCGTTGCCAGGCGTTCGAGGATGGCCGGACGCTCGAGCAGTTGCCGCCCGCCGAGCACAAGGCGGCGCTCGACCGCCTGATCGATCAGGAACTGTTGCGGGAGCAGATGCACTCCTCGAGCTTTCAGCACGCGAGCGAGCAGGAAGTCGCGCAGCGGATCAAGGATATTCGCCAGCAATATCCAGGGGCAGCAACGCCGGAGGGCTGGCAGGCCCTGGTCAGTGGTGGCGGGTTGACCGAAGATGAGCTGAAACAACACGTCTCCCAGCAACTGGACTTGATGCGGCTGGTAGACGCCCGCTTACGCCCCAACGTCAGCATCGACTCCAAGAGTATTGAGAGCTACTACAACCAACAACTCTTGCCGCAACTGCGGCATTCGGGGGCGAAGGAAGTCCCGCTGGCGGAAGTGACTCCCAAGATCAAAGAACTGCTGACGCAACAGCAGATGAACCAATTGCTGGTGGCGTGGCTGCAAAACCTGCGCTCGGGGAGCGAGATTCGCCGGGAGGCGGGTGATTCCAAGGGCGAATTGCAATGACCGATGCCGGCGCCAAGCCGGATCGGCGCAAGTGGGGAAAGCGTCTGCTGGTAGTGGCGCTGGCGATGGTTGCCGGGTTAGGTGGGCTGGCGTGGTACGCAACCACCGATTCTTTTCAGGCCATGGTGCGCCGCCGCCTGGTGGCGGAGTTGCAGCGAATCACCGGTGGTCACGTCGATGTTGGCACGATCCATACCATCCCCTTCCGCTTCGTAATCGATGTCCGTGACCTGACCATTCATGGCCGCGAAGCGGCCGGCGAAGTCCCCTATGTCCACGTCGAGCGGCTGGTGGCAAGAATCAAGCTGCGCTCCGCATTGGGGATCGGACTGGGCTTTGAGTCGCTGGTGCTGGAGCGCCCGCTGGTTCATGTCATCCTGTATCCCGACGGAACCAGCAACCAGCCCGATCCCCAGGTAAAGACGAGCTCTGGCAGCAGCGTGGCGAAACTGGTTTCCTTGTCCATTGGTCACCTCGAAGTACGTCATGGTGCAATTCTGTGGAACGACCAAGAACTGCCGCTTGATGTCGCCGCTGACGATGTGTCGGCGGAACTGAATTACTCACTTCTGCACCTTCGATACAACGGCAGCCTGCTGGCCGGCAAGATCAATACCACATTTGACGGGTACCGGCCGGTGGCGTGGATGGCGGAAGCACATTTCACGCTGGGTCATGACAACCTGGAAGTGCAATCGTTGAAAGCAACTTCAGGGCGCTCGCATCTGCAGGCGAACGCACGGTTGTCGAATTTCCGTAATCCGGAGATCGCCGGGGAATACGACCTGACGGTGGATCTAGGAGAAGCGGGTGCGGTTGCACGTTATCCCGAAATACATTCCGGAATGCTGCAAGTGAACGGGAAGGGCTCATGGTCGCGGTCGCAGTTTGCAAACGCGGGAAAGCTGTTGGTGAAAGACCTTGACTGGCGCTCGACATCTGTGAATTTTCGCGCCGACAGCGTGAGCACGCAGTACAGCCTGGATTTGCAGCGGTTCAGCCTAAGCGGGATCACGGCGAAGGTAATGGGCGGAGAGGTGAGCGGCGACGCGGAAGTGAGCAACTGGATGCGGCCGGCAACCATGAACAAGAATCGCGCGCAAAGAGTAGCCGCGGAGGAGAAGGGAAGCGTGCGTTTGCGGATGAAAGGGGTTTCCGCGCAGGAGATTGTCGCGGCCTTGTCCTCAGCGGCGCGACCGTTTCAAGGCATGAACCTGGCCGGGGAGGGCAGTGGCACAATCGCAACGCGATGGCGAGGCGCGCTGCGCAATGCGGAAAGCGAGATCACACTGGAAGTCGCGCCCCCAGCCCGGGTCTCACCCGAGCAGTTGCCGATCAGCGCACGCGGCCATGCCATTTATCGCAGCGCTCCCGCGGAACTGGAGGTGTCCGAATTCAACGCCAATACTCGCTCCAGCCAGGTCCGCGCCTCGGGCACGCTCTCGACCCACGCAGCGATGAAATTGTCCATCAACACCAGCGACCTGCGGGAGTGGGGGCGCATCCTGGTGGCGTCGGGTTACCAGGAGCGCACACCCCTTGAAATGCGGGGCCAAGCGTCGTTTTCCGGATCGGCGACCGGACGGCTGGCGGAAATTGAGTTTGAAGGCAAACTGCAGTCTGAGGATTTCGAGGTCCTGATCCCGGCCACCCCAACTACATCGAGAAAAGAAATTCGGTGGGACTATCTGGCGGCGGAGGTGGAGCTGTCTCCGCATACTTTTGTGGCTCACAATGGCATCCTGCGACACCGGGGAACCGACGTGGGATTCGATCTGGAGGCAGGGCTTGAGGGACGGCTTTTTACCGATTCGAGCGCCTTCACCGCCAGTGTGCAGATGCGCGACGCCGATATCGCCGAGGTTCTGGCGATTGCGGGCTATGACTATCCCGCCAGCGGCAAGATGGACCTATTCATGCACGCGTCCGGAACCAGAGCACAGCCCCATGCCGAGGGTACCCTCCACCTGGCGGACGCGGTGGTGCGGGGAGAGCCCATTCAGCAGTTCGATTCCAAGTTTTCGATCAACCGGGAACACCTTTCTCTGGAAGAGATGCAGTTGGCGCATGACGAAGCCAAGGTAAGCGGCGACGGAATCTACGATTTCCTGACGCGAGCCTTCAGCTTCCACCTGAACGGGAGTAACTTTGACCTGGCACGCTTTTCGTCCCTACAGTCCACACGGGTGGCGGTGGAAGGGAACATGGACTTTGAAGCCCAAAGTTCCGGGACCGTGGACGAGCCGATCATCAACGCGAAAATCCGGCTGCACGATCTCACGCTGGACCATGAGCGCATGGGAGAGTACAGGTTCGACGCCGTCACCCATGGGTCCGAGCTGCGCCTGAGCGGGCGCTCCGAATTCAAAGACGCTCAACTCGACCTCGATGGAACCGTCAATCTCCGTGGCGACTGGCCCTCCGATGTGAATCTTCATTTCAATCACCTCGATGTGGATCCAGTCCTGCGGAACTACGGGCGCGGGAGAGTTACCGGGCACTCCACCGCGGGAGGCGATTTGCGGTTGGTTGGACCCTGGCGGAACCCGCGGGAATTGCAAGTCAGTGGAGACATCAGAGACTTTTTCGCCGACGTGGAACACATCCAGGTCCACAATAACGGGCCCCTCCGCTTCGCGATCTCCGGGCAAGTGCTCGATATTCAGCAGTTGCGCCTGGCGGGCCAGGGCACCGACCTGACGGTGGGGGGGAAGGTCGAACTGAGCGGGGATCGCCAACTTGATTTGCGGGCTTCGGGCAATGCGGACCTGCAGTTGATTCAAAGCTTCGACCCTGATTTTACTTCCAAGGGCACGGTGGCCGTGGACCTGGCCCTGGCGGGAACGATTGCCCGGCCGACGATCCAGGGGCGGTTGCAGGTGAGCGGTGGCTCGATCCAGTACGGCGATCTGCCGAGCGCACTGAATGACATCAACGGGTCCCTGGTGTTTAGCACCAACCGCCTGCAGATTGAGACGCTGACGGCCCATGTGGGCGGCGGCCTGGTTTCGTTTGGCGGGTACGCGACCGCCTACAATCGGCAAGTGAGTTTTGATCTCACGCTCAAGGGACAGGATGTGCGGCTACGGTATCCGCCCGGCATAAGCTCGGTGACCAACGAGCAGCTGCGTTGGTCGGGAACTTCGGTGGCTTCCACCTTCTCCGGGGACATGACCATCACCAAGTTAGGGGTGACGCCGGGATTCGACTTCGCTTCCTACCTGCAGCGTAGCGCGCAGGGCTCGGTACTGCCGCAGACCGACCCGGTGCTGAACCGCATTCGAATGGATGTGCACATTGTGACCACCCCGGAACTGGAGATGCAAACCGCCATAGTGCGGCTGTCCGGCGATGCGGACCTGCACTTGCGAGGCACGGCAGCGAAGCCAGTGCTGCTGGGGCGGGCAGATGTGATCGAGGGCGAGTTGTACTTCAGCGGCACGAAATATCACATGGAGCGAGGGGACGTAAGTTTTTCGAACCCGGTGACCACGACCGCGGTGCTGGATTTGCAGGCATCCACCCGCGTCCAGGATTACGACATCACGGTGAACTTAAATGGCGGGACGGACAAGCTCAATCTGAGTTATCACTCCGAGCCACCCTTGCCCGCAGGCGACATCATCAGCTTGCTGGCACTGGGGCAAACCCAGGAGCAGTCGGCGCAGATGCAGCAGAGCAGTCAATCCGCCTTCTCCGGGCAGGCATCGAACCTGGTGCTGGGTGAGGCCTTGAACTCCGCCGTCAGCAACCGTGCCCAGCACCTGTTTGGCATCAGTCACATCAAGATCAACCCCCAAGGGATTGCCACCGAGACTACACCTACGCAGAACAACCCGTATCCCGCGGTGACCATCGAGCAGCAGGTGAGGGACAACCTCACCGTCTCCTACACTACGAACGTGAATGAAACATCTCAGCAAATTATTCAGGGCGAATACAACATCAGCAAGAGTCTTTCGATTGTCGGCATTCGCGATTACAACGGGGTGGTGAGCTTCGAAGTTCGGCTGCGGCAGCGCCGGAAGTAGGCTTTCCGCTGGTCTGAGTATCTCCTCGAATATCTAATTTCGGCTTGCAAGCCAGGGGGACCTCCGCGTTCCTTCCATGAACCAGTTGGCAGATCTCAGTTCCCAGTTCTCAGTTGCCGGGGGGAATCGGAATGCGGAAGAGCAGAGGCTTTTCGCTGATTGAACTACTGATTGTGGTTGCGATCATACTGATCATCGCGGGGATCGCCATTCCCAACCTGATCAGCGCAAAGATTGCCGCCGATGACGGCTCCGCGGTGGGCTCGCTGCGCACGATCAATACAGCGCAGGTTGCCTATGCGTCGGCCTATCCGGCGGTTGGTTTTGCCTCCACGATTGCGGCGCTGGGACCTGCCGCCGCCAGCGGCTGTACCACCCCGAGCTCGGCCAACGCCTGTCTGCTCGATTGGGTAGTCTCGAACGCCACGACCGCGGCCAACGCCAAGAGCGGCTATTACTTTGCAATGGGAGTCATCACGGCCAACGGAGTGAATTTCGGCTACACCGCCGGGGGAGCTCCGGCGAGCTTCAACCATACCGGAGTGCGGGGATTCTGCTCGAATGAAGACGGGGTTCTGCGCTACACTTCGGCCCTGAACGGGCCTCCCGTGACTACGGACACGGCCTGTGCCGCTTACGAGGCCTTGCGATGAGAAAGGCGGGGTGCACGAATGAGTACATCGGGCTCTTGCTCCAGGGAGCCATCTACCATAGAATCTGCCCGATGGTCGCGGTTCCATTGACGGTCGAACGACTGGGCGCAATCGGCGGACAGGGAGTGCTCTGCCTGCGTGGGCCGCTGACCATGGAGAATGTGTTGCCTTTTCAGAACGCCATTCGGCGGGAGGAAAAAGAAGAAAGCGTGATCGTCGATCTGAGTGAGGTTCCCTATATCGATTCGTCAGGCTTGGGGTCGCTGGTGAGCGCCTACATCACGCGCCAGAAAGCCGGACGCCGGGTGGCGTTAAGCGGGGTGAATGAACGCGTGTTCCGGCTGTTCGAAATCACCAAGACCGAATCGCTGTTCCTGATGTTTGAAACGCTCGATGATGCCGTGGCCGCGTTGAGCGGGGCGGCAGAGGCGTAACCCAGTCTCAGGTCTTTCCGGCTTTGGCCTTGGCCTCTCGCTTTTGTTTCATCCAGCCTTCTTTGACGATCTGCCGTGCCCGGCCGATGGCCAGTGAATCTTCCGGGACATCGTCGGTGATGCAGGAGCCGGCGCCGATGTACGCGCCTTTGGCCACGCGCAGCGGCGCGACCAGGGTAGTGTCACTGCCCACGAAGACGCCATCTTCGATTACGGTGGTGTGTTTGTGGACGCCATCGTAGTTGCAGGTGATGGTGCCCGCGCCTACGTTCACACCTTCGCCGATTTCAGCGTCGCCCAGATAGCTGAGATGATTTGCCTTGGAGCCCTTGCCTAGCCTGGTTTTCTTGGTCTCAACGAAATTGCCGACGTGGGCGCCTTCGCCGATCTCGCTGCCCGGCCGCAGCCGCGAGTAAGGGCCGACGACTGCGTTCTTCTCTATGTGCGAGTCGTCCATGACGCAGCCGGGAAGAATGGAGACGCCGTCATCAATCACGGTGTTGCGGATCACGCTGTAGGAGCGGATGCGGCAATCGCTGCCCACGCGCGAGTTGCCTAGAATCTGAACGAACGGCTCGATGACGCTGTCCGCGCCGATTTCGACGTTGGAATCGATCACGCAGGTCTGCGGATAGAAAATAGTCGCGCCGTCGCGCATGAGCTGTTGGCATTTAGCCAAGCGGATATGCTGGTCGATTTCGACCAGTTCGGCGCGAGTGTTTCCACCTAGAACTTCATTCGGATCAGCAGCAGCCACGGCTACCACACGTTCTTTCTGCTTACGCAGGATGGCGGCCATATCGGTGAGGTAGAACTCAGCGTGAGCGTTGTCGGAGCTGAGTTTGTCGATGTGGCGGAAGAGCGGCGCGACGGCGAATGCATAGGTGCCGGAGTTGATCTCGTGGATCTTTTTCTGCGCCGGCGTGGCCGCCTTTTCTTCGACAATGGCTTGGACGTCGTCGCTCTTGGAGCTTTTGCGTAGCACGCGTCCATAGCCGGTGGGATCCTCGAGTCGCCCGGTGAGGATGGTCATGGCGGCTCGCTTGGCGGCATGGAAGTCGCGGAGGTGAGCGATGGTGGCGGGAGTGATCAGCGGAGCATCGCCGTAAAGCACAATTACCTGGTCATAGGAAGAAAGCGCGGCGCGCGCGACCATCAGGGCGTGGCCGGTACCTTTCTGCGGTTTCTGCTCCACAAACTTCACGCCGGTGTGTCCTACGGCTTGGCGAACTCGTTCAGCTTCGTGGCCAATGATGGCGTAGACATCCAGCGCGGGGACGACTTTGGTAGCGGCGGCAATCACATGCGCCAGCAGCGGCTTGCCGCCGACCTCGTGTAGAACTTTGGGATGTTTCGATTTCAGACGCGTCCCTTTGCCCGCGGCCATGATGGCGATGGCGAGCCGCGGCGCAGACTGCGAATTGCTGCCTTTAGCTTTTGGCATTCAATTCAATATACCGCGAGAATGGCGGCACGGGCACGATTTGCGGCGTTAACCAAGAAGGAAACGGAGGAGTACATACGCTAGAGGGCTAGGTCGCTCTGGCCAAACCTGCCCGTGCGTTTTGCTTCTGCCAGACCAACTGCAACACATCGCGGGCGACGCGGTCGGTGGCGTGGCGGGCGACCTCGCCTTCTTCCAGGTAGTCGCCGAGGATGGGGGTGACACCGAGTTCCTCGATTGCCTCACGGTCGACCACGACCTGGGTCGCGCCTTCGAGCGCATATTTCGCCTTCAGTTCGTCCGACATTTGCTTGCGGTTGATGATCGCGTAGTCGAACACCTGTCCGCCGGCGTGGCGGTTGAGGGCACGGATGTGGTCGGCGGCGGTGCGTCCCAGGCTTTCATTGGCCTGAGTCATCAGATTGCACACGTACACCTTGATGGCGGAGGACGCGGCAATGGCTTGCGGAATGGCCCGCACTAACAGGTTGGGGATGAGGCTGGTGAACAGGGAACCGGGCCCGACGGTGATTAGATCCGCCGAAGCGATAGCCTGCAAAGTTTGAGGCTGAGGCTCGACATCCGGCGGCACTAAGAACAACTCGTTGATGCGGCCCTTGCTGGCGGTGATTTTGGTTTCACCCCTGACGCGGGTGCCATCTTCCATTAAGGCCTCGAGTTCGACGTGAGAAGTGGTGGCGGGGTGAATATGGCCGCGGGTGGCGAGAATCTCTGAGGAAAGCCGCACGGCCTCGCCAAAGTCTTTGGTGATCGCCGTCAAGGCGGCGAGAAAAAGATTACCGAAGCTGTGGCCTTCGAGGCCTGAGCCCTTGTCAAAGCGGTGCTGAAAGAGTTTGGACAGCAGAGGTTCATCCTCGGAGAGAGCGACGATGCAGTTGCGAATGTCGCCGGGAGGCAACATGTTGAGTTCTTTGCGGAGGCGGCCGCTGGAGCCGCCGTCGTCACTGACCGTCACGACGGCGCAAAGATCGTGGATGCAGGGTTCATCGGAGTTCTCGCGGCGCCGTTCGCCGGGCGAGGTGACGTAATGTCGGAGACCCTTCAGCAGGGTCGAGAGGCCGGTACCACCGCCGATGGCGACTACCCGCAGGCCGGGACCGCCGCGCCTTTCACCGGGGGCACGGTTGGAGGGCTGGTGAGCAGAGCCCATGGGGCGGCCTAGCGCTCCTCGAGGGATTCTGGGGAAGAAGACTCTGCGCCAGGATCGGGATACAACATTTCGGTGAAGCGGGGATCTTCCGCCAGATTCTGGAAATCGGAATCGTTGCGGGCCTGGAAACGCAGCGCGGGATTGAGGTGAATGGCGTCCTCGAGATGGCGCAAGGAGTCCTCCACATGGCCAGTGAGGCAGTCGAGCGCGGCCAACCCGTAGGCGACGAAATCGGCCTTCGGAGCTTGCTTGGAGAGTTTGTCGAGATGTTCGCGCGCGCCCACATAGTCGCCAACGTTCATCAGCGAAACCGCGTAGTCGTAATGCTCTTCCGCACTCTTGAATTGAGTGTCGCCGCGTACCAATTGCTGGTTGCAGGCGTTGAGATGCATATTGGCGCGATCAGAAAGTTCCTTGTTGGGGCCGGTGAGAACCTTTTGCAGGAAGCCCTTAGCCTTGTCGAATTTATGCTCCTGCATAGCGCGCAAACCTGACTCGTAGTTCTGCACAGCCTGTGTAAAACGCGGGTCTTCGGCGACCGTCTTCTTGGGTGTGGTCTTTTGTGCCATGTGCAATACTCTTCCAGTACTCTTCGTAAATACTCCTTTTATCTTATACTTAGCAGATGCTTTCTTAACCTTTACTGCGGGTCTGCAAGCCGTCCGCTGGGAAAATCTACCGTGGCCCTAGGGGAGCCCGAGGCGCAGGCTGTGGAAAACCCCTCCGCGAAGGCGACGTGAGCAGGTTACCTGCCCCGGCCAGCGGCGTCAACTCCCCGCTAGTTAATGGAAGATGCCGTTTCCAGGTTTACTTGCCGCCAGTCTCCGGCGATGATGCCTTTGCGGATTTGGACGGCAGTCTTGCCCTTTTTATGCTGCGCGTACGAATAGTACAACTCTTTGAGGCAAATGTCGCAACGCGCCCCGTGAGCGTTCTCAAAACAACTGTGCAGACTGTTGTGTCCCATGCGGTCGCAATAGCAATAACAGGGCTGCTGATGCAAGGTGGCGGGAATCTTGGCAGCCAGTTCGTAGGCGTGCAGCTGATAAGGCTGCTGACTGTCGTCACCCCATAGC
>JBAWFN010000082.1:0-52358 GCA_049591935.1 Terriglobales bacterium
GTTGGCTTCCTTGCTCAGATTCCTGACCAACAACTGTAAAGGATGTGTCGGGACAAACTGTAACGCATCTCATGCGACTGGACACAAACAACGCAAGGAGCGGGGCACCCCCATTTTGAGAGAGGATGGGCTTCGCCCAGCGTTATACTCGGTGCGTGTAAGGGGCGGGCCACCCGCCTGGCACTATATATAGCGCAGGTAAGGCTGCAGCAGGATTCGGGTCGTGCATGGGATGGCAAAAGTGAAAGGTGACAGGTTCGAGATGAGCACAAGGAGCTCGTTTGCCATGTGCCTTGTTGGGCTCATCCTTGGGTTCTTCGTGTATAGGCTTCACCTAGCTCAAAGATGGGATGCCGCGATCGTTGGAACCTTGGCGCCATTCTGGTACCTTGCAGGTGTATTTCGACCGAAGTGGGCACTTACATCTTTCCGGATGTCGTTTGCGATTTCCTTCCTTACACACGTCCTGTTCATTTGGTTGGCGTTTGAGATTCTCTTCCGCGACATTGACACGGTCGGGATTTTTCTTTGGATACCGGCCGCTCTAGTTGAGGGGTTAGTCCTTTACTATCTGATTGACGCCTTGGAACGTGTTCTGTCGCGGCTGCTTCAGTCCGGTGTAAGACGCTAGTGCAGGGCTGGTGAAAATGCGGGAACAGACGGGACGTTCCCCGATGTTCCGCCACTGTTTCCAAGGCGATGGGGAACTCCCGTTCCCATTCCTGCACTCCCACCAAAAAGTTCTTCCGCATTTCTTTGTAATTTCCTTGACGTCGTTTCCCGCCATGCGAGACAACTACAGATATATCTCCCGAGCAAGGCATGTCTCTTCAACTTACTAACTCGTTTGTTTCCAAGATTCTGCCTCTAACCCTTTTTCCGGGAAAGATTTGGCGGGAATTTCCCGCTACAGTGATGATTCCAAAAGATCGGGGGGGTGGGGGGTATATCGATCTCACTTCCCGCACAGAACGCGAGAAAAGGGGCGCCGATTCACGTAGAAGGTTCTCCTCAATGCACTTCCAGCGACACCAAATCCCCGCTTTCCGTGCCCACCGCCTTGTAATTCACCGCGACCTGCCGATTTGTCCATGCGCAGGAGAACGTGTCTGCGCCAATCAAGGTCAGCGATTTGTAATCCGGAGTCTTCAGCTTCAGGGTTTTCACCGCAGACGAGAAGGTCACAACCGCGACCGGAGGCTGGGAGCAATCGACAGAAACCAATTTCCCCTTCAGGTAGTGAATGGGCCGCTTGTCAATCACCGGCTCAGACGATGTCTCTGACAGCTCATCACTCAAATCGCTTGCGGTGGACTTCGCGGCCGTCGCCGGCGTACCTGGCGGCTTGCTTGTTGGCGGCGCCGGCGTCGGCGCAGTCGCCGTCGCCGGAGCAGCAGCAGGCGCGGCAGCAGGCGCGGCAGCTTTGCGCACCGGGGGGATGCCATATTTCTTCAGGTAAGGCAGGTCTTGAAGGTCGTTGCGCGCCGCAGTGGCCACTTGTGCATCCGAACTTGCACTCAGCTGTTGCAGCAATGCCGTGCCGGCATCCCAATCTTTCGCCGCCAAGTAGAGTCGCGCCATCTCCAGCAAGTAAGTCTGATTTCTCGGGGCCAGCCGGATGGCTGCCGGCATTGTGTCCATCGCCGCATGAACGCTTCCACCCGAACGTTGCGCCCACCCCAGCATGAAATACGCTTCGGAAAATTCTGGCTTCCATTCCAAAACGACATGAAGATCCTGCATCATGTTGGCCAAGCCCCTGACTTCCTGCCCGCCGGCCTGGGCCTCGCGGTAGCGGGTCAACGCCATGTAGTAGCGCGCCCAAATGTCCCGATTGTCCAACTCTTCTGCGGCGCTGAACTCTTCCGTCGCCAGATCAAACTCCCCCTTTACCAGATGGTCCCAACCCAGGGCGCGATGGGCGACCGCGTTGTCAGTCGCGGGTTGTTTCGCGAGCGTCTCGAGCAGTTGGCGGGCCTGATCATGCCGTTCGGGCAAACGCAGATCCATTTCTGCAATCATCGCCCGCGCATTGGCTTCGGGAATGTCAGTGGTGGTGACGCCGACGTCGTCATACGTGACCGGAGCCAGGGTGGGAGCCATCGGGCCGCTGGGCGCTTTTCCGGCTGCCGCCTGGAACAACGGAGAGACCGAGTGAAAATAGTCTTTCACCGCCTGATCCAATTGCCCGGCTGTCATGCCATAAGCCTTTTGGATCGCCTCTTCCACCGGAAGCTTGCCGTTCTGCACCAGTCCGAAATAAGCCCCGGTCTCCGGCAGTTTGTTCTGGTTGATGAGGTAATGCATTACCATCCACGACTGCGCGTAGAACAAAGTTTGGCGGTTGTCGCCAGGGCCGGCGGCGCTTTCCGGTTTCGCGGTGAACAGGGCGGGAAGAGTCATCCAGGTCGATTTGTTCAACAAGTCAACCAAAGCCTGCGGCGGGTTGCCGGTGCGCGTCAACTTTCCCAACAGACTCTGCCGGATTGCTGCCATGGGTTCCGGGTCGTCGCCGATGCGCATCTGCTTGTTGTCCAGGTGAAGGCTGGCGAAGTACTCGGCGAAACCCTCGTCGAACCACGCCGGGGTGGGCGGATAGTTGTAGTTCAAAAGCATCCTGCCGAATTCATGGGAAATGGCCCGCCAATTATCTGCTTCCGCCAGATCCAAAACAAAGAATTCGCGGTCTTCCCCGGCAATCGAAAAAGCGGCTTCAAAGAACGGCTTGCCTTGAGGCGAGGGAGCGGCGCTTCCATATTCGTCGTCGCCCTTAAGGGCGATGATGTCGACGGGCAGAGACATGTTCACCCGAGGCCGCCCTAAGAGTTGGCCGAAGACGTCCCGCATCTGCTCGAAGCGCACTGCGACTTCTCGGCCTTGTTTTTCGTCACCATCAGTGAGAACCAGGAAATGACTTGATGCCACTTGAATCCAGTGAGGTTCGGCGGCGGAAACCGGCGAGACCAGGGCCGCGACGGTCAACAATAGGGCCACGAAAAGGCGGAAAATAGGCATGATTAAGCCCTGAGAATCTGAAGTCATGCTAGCACGGGCTTTGGTATCACCATGTCGAGAGCTTCTTCGCTGCCCACTTTGCGTGCTCCGCCACCACCGGATCTTCGTCGGTTGCCAGCTTCTCCAGGGTGGGAACGAATCCTTGATTCCCGCTGTTGCCCATGGCGATCGCAGCATTCCGGCGCAGCCCGGTGCGTTTGGCGCGACGAATGGGCGATCCGCGAAATGTGCCGCGAAACTCTTCAGCCGTCATCTCAGCGAGCCATTCCAAAGCAGGATTGACCAACCCCTCGCGCGGCTGAAATTCATCCGCACTGCTGGCTGGAGCTTTGCGGTTCCACGGGCAGACATCCTGGCAGATGTCGCAGCCGAATACATGCCGCCCCATGCCTTCGCGCATTGCTTCCGGGACCTCCCCGCGCTTTTCAATGGTCAGGTAGGAAATACAACGGTTGGAGTCGAGCTGGTAGGGAGCGATCAGCGCGTCCGTGGGGCAGGCATCGATGCAACGCGTGCAGGTGCCGCAGCGGTCTGGAGCCGGAAGGTCGGGAGCGAGTTCGAGCGAGGTTACGATCACACCGAGAAACAGCCACGACCCCATCTGCTGATTCAGAATGCAAGTGTTTTTCCCAATCCACCCCACGCCCGCGTACTTGGCATAGACACGTTCCACCAACGGACCGGTGTCCACGTAGCAAAGCGTTTGTAGGGCTTGCTGGCCCATGGTTTGATGGAGGCAATTCTCCACTGCTCGCAGCCGGCGCATCACAGCCTGGTGATAATCCTCTTTGCTCCAGGCGTAACGCGAGATCCATCCACGATCAGAGTCTGGCGTCTGGGTCGAATAGGGATGCGAGGTGTTGTAGTTGATGGCGCAGACGATCACGCTGCGGGCCCAAGGAACTGCCGAGCGCAAAGACGCGCGCTTCAGATTGCCAGCTTGGTCACGCTTCTCAAGGTATTGCATTTCGCCGGCGTGTCCGGCGGCGATCCACTGGGAGAAACTGCTGAGTTCAGGAAAGTCGCGCACCGGCGCAATGCCAGCCAGCTCAAAGCCGGCGTCCTTCGCAGTTTGTTTGACCAAGGCTGCTATTTTGCTGGCAGGTTTCAAATCGCTCCCAAAGCTACCACGCCTCATTATTTCAGCATTGGTGGCCCCAGTCACCGGTGGTTGGTCAACCATGCCAGTCGAAAACTGATGCGTTGCGAACCATTGCCTTTACGGCAGAAGAGCAGACGGAACGCAACTCCTCCGCGTGCTCCGCAGGAATTGACTTGGAAATCAAAATCGTGGCCGTCCCATGCGTGATCGCCCACAAGGCAAGCGCCAGACTGGTGTGGTCCCCGGGAGATCCTCCCAGCCGCTCGGCCAGCTTGGCTTCCATCAGCGCCATAGTGGGCCGATGCTCCCGGATGGGCCCCTGGGCGGGGCGCGGAAGCTGGTATGCATGCTCATAGAAGAGCTCGTACTCGTGGGGATGACTCAAGGCGAAGTCAAGATACCGCTCACAGGCCGCTTCGGCAGATTGGCAGGGACGGACGACATCGGCGACATCTTTTTGTATGCGTCGCAACAGGGCGTGCAAAATGTCTCGCCGGTCCTTGAAGCGGCGGTAAACGGCGGGAGTGTTGGTGTCTGCGGCCCTGGCTACGGCCCGCATGGTGAGCGTCTTTTCCGCCCCTTTTCGCCACAGCTTAAGGGCGGCGTTCAAAATTCGCTCTTCGAGACCAGGATCAGGGTGCCGCGGCATACCGGTATTCCTCGGTCACTAAAACGTTTAAATATATGTTGACAGCGTTAACGTAACACTGTATACGTAATGAGTATAGGACCTTTCCGGCGGTTTGCAAGCCCAATTTTAGGAGTCCACAGATGTTTTCCTGGGAAAATCCAGACGACCGGGTGGCCATTGTCCAAATGAACGGCGACCTGCGCCACGCGCAATTGGAGCTGCTAAGCGCGCAATGCGCCACCCACCAGCTTCGCCTCCGTTTTTCAACCGACGACCTTGCCCGCTTTGGCCAGCCCGAAGTCTTGCGCAAAGCCATTGCCGCTGCCAGCGACTTGAACGAGTACTACGCCTCTATCGAAAAACTCATTCCGCGGGAAGCGGCAGGCGCCAATGCTGGCGGGGCGACCCTGGGCCAAGAACAGATATTCGAAGCCACGACCCGTGTTTTGGCTTATCTGCGCGAGCAGCGCGCCCGCTATTATGCGATCGGTGAGGCGCTCAGTGCTGAGCACAAGGCCGCCATGCAGCCGTTCTTCTCCACCGGAATTCTCGACCGTGTAAGGATCGTGGAACTGGGCGGCGCGCGAGTCCCCAATCCATCGTTTTATTCCGACGCAAAAGCTCGCGGCTTCGTCAACCTGCCGCAGATCACGCACATGCCCTCTCTGACCTTTATCGATGTGGTGGTGTTCAATGAGAGAATCACAGAGCGGGCGCTGTTTCACGGATTGGTGCATGCTGTCCAGTTTCAAATCCTTGGACCCGACCGCTACACGCTGGCTTTCGTAGACGGGTTTCTCAGGACGAATTCGCACTTTACGGTGCCGCTTGAGGCCCATACGTTCGCGCTGGAATCGAAGTTTGTACAGAATCCTGCAGAAGGCTTTTCGGTGGAAGAGCAGGTTCGGGACTGGGTTAGGGAGCGGCGGTACTAGGAAATCCGAGCCTTAAAAAACCTCATGCCGCTTGCGGTTTGAAAATCATCCCCAGGCTGGTCTTGCCATTCATTACCACCACCAACGGTTCGGCGAACCGCAGGTGGCGCACGCAGCCTCGCTCTTCGACCGCGGGTTGCGCGCTTAGCCACAGCCAATCTACAAAGCCTTCTCCCACGTCCGGGTTCACGGTGAAATACCCGACCTGAAATGAGGTCAGGTTCTGGAAGAAATGGCTGCCCTGGGATGGGGTCACACGGAAATCGCGGAAGCCTGCCTCAACAATCACCCGCGCTCCGGAAATTTCATCCCACTGCACTGGAATTCCCAGCCAGGGATCGTTCGACCCCCAGCGTCCCACGCCGATCAGCAAATACGGTACACCGGTCTCGCCCAGCTTGGCGTTCAGTTGAGCCACACCCTCGGCTACTTCCTGACTGTGCGCCCGCTCAAAGCGGTGGAAATCGACAACTACCACGTCACGTAGATCTTCCAGCCGGCCGTTCCCCAGGACTTTCATGCTCTGGCAGACAAGCCGGTCCGGACTTACGTCTTCCATGCGCAACTCTTCGCTTTCGCGCGACAGCACCAGCGGACGAACCTGCAGGAAGCCGAACTCGGCGGCCTCATCGGGATGCTTCGGCAAACACACTGCAAACTCGATCTCGACCGGCCGTCCGAAGGCGTCTTCCCCGATTTTGGTGAGACGCTCCAGAATTCCGGGCAGCGGAAACACATCATGTTTGAGAATCGCGGCAAAGCTCACGATGCGGGTTCCCGGCCGGCTGATGCCGTCATACACAATGTGATTGTCGGCGGAATAAGTGGAAGCCAGATTGTGCAGGGTTTCATCGCTTTCCGCTGCGTCGAGACCGAATTGCACTTCCCGTAAATCGGCCAGCGGATCCTCGCGATGCCCGGCGTGGGCCAACTCCAGCGCCCAGAACTCCCGCTGCGAGTTGGCCAGGATGTCCTCCACGGAAGAGAACTGCATCAGATGCCGTGGATAACGCGGACAAAACGTTAGACACTTGCCCCCATCTACAACCGCCCGTCCCAAACCCAATGCCACTGCCGCAATTCCATCGCTATAGTTCATGGGCGGCACGGGATAAAAATTGTGCGACCTCACCACGCCGGAGAAATCGGGATAGAACCGCTGCCCATGGATGGCCCCCACCACTTGTTGCAGGATCACGGCCATCTTTTCTTCTTCCAGGCGATAGGGTGTGGCCCGCACATAGGCCTTGGCATGCAAGCTGAAAGTGGAAGCGTAAACCCGTTTGATCGCCTCCATGAGTTGCTCCAGGCGGATCAAGAGATCGGGATGCTGGTTGCCCAGCATGAAGGTCTCGTAAACTCCCGTGAACGGCTGGTATTGCGAATCTTCCAGCAGACTGGAGGAACGTACGGCCAGGGGATAGCGCACTTCCGCCAGGAATGCCAGTAAATCGTCCCGTAGCAGGGCGGGGAATGTTCCCGCCAGGAATCGCCGCTGGATTTCGTCGTCGTCATTGGAATTCATGGCGAAGTCGAGCAGGTTGTTCTCGCTCAGAAAGTCGTCAAACACGTCGGTTGCCAGCACCACACTCGGCGGTACGGCAATGCGAACGTTGGAGAAACGCCGCGCGATCCGATGGTTGTGCAGCAAATGACGGACGAAGGCCAGCCCACGCGCTTTTCCACCCAAAGAACCGCCGCCGATGCGCAGGAAATAGTTGTCGCCCGACTTGAAGGTTGCAGGATTGAAATCGCCGATCAGAACTTGACTCTGCTCGCTGCGGTAATCGGCGATGGAATTGATCAGGTCGTGGCGCAGCCCATCGAGCGTGGCGAAATCGGAAACCTTTCGTGGACGAAGTCTCTGCGCCAGGGCAAATTCGGTCCGGGCCCGCAACCAGCGCGAAAAATGGTTTCGTTCGCTGTGAAAGGCGATACTTTCGGCGGGCACTTCCGCCAGCCGGGCCTCGAGTTCGTGCAAGTCGCCGGCGCGCGCCACTTCCGTATTGTCGGGCAAACGGAAAACAAAGTCGCCAAAGCCCAGATGCTCGGTCAATAGCCGGCGCAGGTCTCGCAACAACGTCGGAGAGCGCTTACGCAGGAACGAACAGCCTTCTTTATTGGCCCGCGCCCGGAATTCGGTGCGGCTGGATTGCAGCACGATGGGAACGTCGGGCACTTTCTCTTGCACCCGGCGAGCCAGCTCGAAGCCAGCTTCGGTGCTCAACTCGCCGCCGAGGGGAAATTCTATATCGCACACCACCCCCAGCAAGTAGTCGCGATACTCCATGGCCTGCTGGAGCGCGTCTTCATAAGTGGTACTGAGGAGGATCTTGGGCCGGGCCCGCATACGGACTAACTTGTGGGCTACGTTCAACCCCTCGCTGATAATGCGACGGGACTGGGTGATCAGCTCGGTGTAGATGGCGGGCAGAAAAGCTGAGTAATAGCGGATGTCATCTTCCACCACCAGAATCACCGGCACACCGATGGTTCGGGTGTCGTGAAGAACGTTGCGTTTGTCTTCGATGTAGCTAATGATCGAAATCAGAATGCGGACGTTGCCTTGCCAAAGGAAGATCGATTCCAGATCCGTGACTGGATTGCGGGCGACAAAATTGTTGATCTCGCGATAGTCATACGCCAGCACCACTACGGGCACATCGAGTCCCGCAGCTTTGACCTCGCGGGCTAGCTGCGCGGCACCCATGTCTTCGACTTCCAGGTTGGTCACGATCAAGTTGAAGCGCGGTTGGAAGCGAGCCAGCTTCAGGGCTTCGGCCCCGCTCGAAACATGAGTG
The DNA here is from genome assembly GCA_049591935.1 of Terriglobales bacterium. GTDB lineage: Bacteria > Acidobacteriota > Terriglobia > Terriglobales > Acidobacteriaceae > JABCZH01. The sequence goes on from JBAWFN010000082.1 coordinate 8,485, forward strand.
ATGCCGGGAATCTGCTGCAAGTTGAGTTCCAGCGACTCGCCGATCAGCAATTCATTGAGCCGGCCATCTTCGCGCAGGATGAAGGAGTCGTAGAGGCTGGAGACGAGCAGAATATCCTGCACCCGAAATGGCATCAGGTTCTCGAAGCCCTCGAAGAGGCGTTCGGGGTCGACGATGGGATCGGGGATGTGGATGGCAGACATGGCGGTTGCCCGAACAGCTAATCATACTCGCGTGGGGACAGCGGCCCTCGGCGGTCCAGTCGAGCGCAGATCGACGGCGGCGTCACGGGATACGAGGCGACGCTGCGTCATCGCCGACGGGCGCGGGCGCCCGTCCCCACACAAACCGAACTCATGCTCATCCGTCACGGCGATCTTGTGACAGTCGTCACAGCGAATTCAGTCCACCGCGTCTAGTATCCACTCACTCCCGTCAACGGCTGGCCTCCATCTCCTTAGTGCGAGGCTTGCAATGCCGTGCTCACCCAGTAAGTACCTGCTTCTCGGGATGGTTCTTCTTGGTTCGCTTCCGGCGCCAGCGGTAAAGCCGCTATATCCGCCGGGAATCCGCGTCTCGCCTCAGCGGCCGTCCCTCACTTTGACTGCGGGCTACATCTTTTCTGGCACGGTAAAAGCAGTGGAGCGCCTGACGCCACGAGCAAACGGCAGCGTGGCGGTCATGCGCATTACGTTTTACGTGAATCAGGGCCTTCGCGGCACGCGCACCGGGGAGACGCTGGTGATTCGCGAGTGGGCGGGGCTGTGGCAGTCGGGAGACCGCTACAGTCCCGGCGAACGCGTGATGCTGTTTCTTTACCCGCCGAGCAAGTTGGGGCTGACCAGCCCGGTGGGCGGCGCATCCGGACGATTCCCTGTGGAGCCAGGTGGAAAAGTCATCATCGAACCTCGCAGGGTTGGCCTCCCTATGGGAACGCGACTGCCCGGGCCAACCCCAATGGGCCCCGGCGAATTCCTGCGCCGGCTGCGCAGCGCAGAGGAGGAATGGCAGTGAGACATCTTCCTCTCCGCAAACTTCTTTTGCCACCCGCTCTCATTGCCCTAGGCGCCGCGATTCTGCCTTCCGCGCAAGCCGGCGGCCCCAAATACATCGCTGGCGCCAGCTATTTCAATTCCGGACTGGCAGGCACTCCGCTGACCTGGAGCCAGGGAGCGATCACCTACTATACCGACCAGGGCGATCTCAGCCCCATCCTTCCCGGACCAAGCGCCGATGCCTTCGTGGCCTCTGCCCTTAGCCAATGGACTTCGATTCCGATCGTCAGCGTGGTCGTCACCCACGGCGGGCAGCTTGCAGAGAATGTCAGCGGCGCCAACGTCTTCGTGAATCCTGACGGCACCATCACCATGCCAGCCGACATCGAGCCTACGGCTACCGGAACGCCGCTGGGAGTGGTTTACGACGAAGATGGCACCGTCACCGACGCGCTTCTGGGACAGGGCGCGGGCGACCCGTCGGAGTGTTTCTATAACGCGGCGTACGGCGGAGACGACAATCTTGGAATCACCGCAAACTTCCTGCACGCTCTGGTCGTGATCAATGGCAACTGTGCGCAAACGTCTTCTCAGCTTCCCGACGTGGAGTACCGGCTGGTGCGGGTGCTGGGACGGGTGCTGGGACTCGATTGGTCGCAATTGAACCTTAATGTGTTGACCGGCAACCCGCCGCCGACGCCGGATGACTACGCCGGATTTCCGGTGATGCATCAGACCGATCCGCCCAACTGCATTCCTATCACGCTATGTTTTCCCAACCCTTACCAGCCCAAGATCGATGACCAGGCGGCGCTGGCGCGGCTGTATCCCGTGACTGGCGGGAAGACTGCGCGCATTCACGGCAGTGTGCTTTTTGCCACATCGAGCGGTCAAGCCGCCCAAGGTATGCAGGGAGTGAATGTGGTGGCGCAGTGGATTGATCCTCAGAGTGGATTGCCCTCGCACGCCGTCTCTGCATCCTCGGTTTCCGGGTTCCTGTTTTGCGGAAATGCGGGCAACTTCGTTACCGGATTCAACGACAGCAGCGGGCAGCCGTTGAACCAGTTCGGATCGAACGACACTACGCTTGAGGGATTCTTCGACCTCGGCGGATTGCAGATTCCCAACGGCGGCAGCAGCGCACAATTTCAATTGACAGTGGAGGGCATTGACCCGTTCTGGTCGTATGCACTCGAGCCGTACGGACCGACGCAAGTAGAACCTTCGGGGCAGTCGCAACCGATCCTGGTGAGCGTGAGCCTGGGTAACGATACGGAGCAAGACATCCTGATGCAGGGCAGTGCGTTATCGAAGCCCGACCCGTTTCCGCTCACCAGCTACCTGGCGCCCGCCGCGGTGCCTTTAGGCGGCGACTGGATGGCCTCATTCAATCCTTATGGTGATATTGATTATTTCCAATTCAACGGGCAGGGAAACCGTACGCTGTCGGTGTTGGTGACCGCTTTAGACGAGACCGGCGCAGCCTCTGAGAGCAAGTCGCAACCGGTGATCGGGATGTGGGGAATACCGGGATCACAGACCTCGCCTGCACCTGCAAATACGCCGTCGGCGTTCAATTCTTCCGTGTTCGGGATGACCATGCTAAACGCTCAACTGCTGAGCGCCTCGGGATTCGCGATCGGAATTTCCGACATCCGTGGCGACGGCCGCCCCGACTACCGCTATCTCGCGCGAATTCTCTATGGAGACCAGGTAAACCCGGCGCGGGCGAGCGTGGCCGGGGGAACGGCATTGGCGGTTTCAGGATTAGGGTTTCAATCGAACACTCGAGTCACCATCGCAAATGTGATTGCGCCACCGCTGGCGATCTCGGCCAATCAGATTCTGGTGACTGCGGCCGCGATGGCTGACGGCGTACGAGATATCGGGCTGACTGATCCTCCGACGCTGGCCAACTCAGTTCTCAGTGGGGTGCTGACTTACGGCGCCGGACCGAATGACACTCTGGTTCTGATTCCGTTGCCCAACCCCTCGACACCCGTCGGCGGGCAGGCGCCGAACCCGGTGGAAGTGCGGGTTCTCGCGGCTGATGGCGTGACTCCGGTGCAGGGTGCGAGCGTAGTCTTCACCTCCAGCCCCGCCGCAGGGTTTTCCTCATGCTCCGGCGCCACTACTTGCACTGTGCTTAGCGACGAAGCGGGTCAGGCCTCTACGTTCGTTAGCGTGCTCGCCGCCAGTGCCATGACCATCACCGCGCAGTTGGCTCCGGCTTCGTATTCGAGTCCTCAGGAGGTTCAAACTACGCTAGTGGGCAGGGAGTCGGCACTCGACATTGCTCTGGCTCCGCAGACGACCTCCATCATGCAAGGCGCAACGGTGAACGTGACCCTCACCGCACGTGTGCTCTCCAATGGAGCTCCGCTTCCCGGCAGCAGCGTCAATTTCCAGATTCTCAAGGGATCGGGCCAACTCAGTGCGTCCACGGTCATCACCAACTCCAGCGGATATGCCAGTACTGGGTTGGAGGTCGCGTCCATGGCTGGAGATGTACAGGTCAGCGCGTGTGTTGGGTCAGGAAACAGTCCGTGCTTGAGCTTCTACGGAACATCGGTAGCGGCCTCAGTGTTGCAGCTTCAGGCAGTGGCCGGAAGTCCGCAGGTGGTGGCCGCCGGGCAAATTCTCCAACCGGTGGTAGTGCGAGTGACGGATTCCTCCACCCCTGCCAATCCTGTGCTCGGAGCGAGTGTCGCGTTTCAGTTCACGGGAGAGCGGGCGGGAGGCGATTCGACAATCATCTCAGCGGGAGACACAAACATTGGCAATAATCCCTCACCGGTCATTCTGTTCAACAGCCTGAGCAGCGCGCAATCCGACTTGAATGGCTTGGCGAGTTGGAAACCTACAACAGAAGGATTTGAGGGGGACGTGGCAATTCTGGGAACGGCTACTGCGGGAACCGGGCAGGTGGAGTTTGCCTTGCAAGTGCTGCCGCCACTCTAGCGCATCTTTTCCCGAAGTCTAGGTCGCTCGGCTCAGTGCGTTTTGGCCTGCTCCACGCACTCCAGAATTTCTGCCTCGCTCAGCGTGTGATCGGAGGCTTTGGCGCGTTTGTAGATGCTTTCGACGACGTCCTCAGCCGCAGGAATCCCGCGACGCTCCAGCCAGAAAAGAATGTTTGACTTCCCGCTCATAGGGCCGACGTCAATCACTTGTTCCAGTCCGAAAAAGTGCGCTGGAACTCCGGAATACACGGTGTTGGCCAGTTCGATGTCGTTCTTCTTGTACGCTTTGATGACCGCAGCAGCATGCACTCCGGTGGCGGTGCGAAAGGCGTCCTCACCCACCACGGGGTAGTTGGCGGGAATCGGCACGCCGGTGGCGCGCGATACTGCTTGACAATAATCCTTCAACCGGGTCAGGTCCTGATTGTCCCAAGGCGAAATTCCCATCAGTCGAAGGTTGACCAACATCTGATCCATTTGAGTGTTGCCGACTCGTTCGCCGATTCCGATCGCGGTGGCGTGAATGCAATTTGCGCCGGCAATCAGAGCCGCCATCGAGTTGGCGAGGGCCAGGCCGCGATCGCAATGGCCGTGCCAGTCCACGCGAATCTTCTCACCGGATGGTTTGACCACCTCCTCCATGACGAATCGAACCAGCGCAACCGTTCCCATGGGCGTGGCGTGGCCGGCAGTGTCGCAAATGACGATGGCTCGCGCGCCGCAATTGATTGCCGTCGAATACAGGCGCTTCACCATGGCTGGATCGCAGCGGGTGGTGTCTTCGGTGACGTACATGACATCGAGTCCGAGCGACACACCGTAGTTCACCGCTTTTTCCGTGGTCTGAAGGAGAAAATCGTCGGTCCAGTTTTCGGTGTAGCGGCGGATGGGACTTGATCCGAGAAATGTCGCCGCCTCGATATTCAGTCCGGTGCGCTGGACGATTTCCGCAATCGGCCGGATGTCATTCTGGTGAGTGCGGGCGGCGCAGTTGGCCTTGATCTTCAACTTGTGCCGAACGATTTCGCGGGCCAGGGCTTCCACGCTTTCGACCGCCCGCGCGCCTGCGCCGGGCAATCCGAGATCGAGAGAATTGATGCCCAGGGCCTCCATCAGATGAAGAATGGCAATCTTTTCTGCAATCGAAGGATCACGTACCGAGGGCGACTGCAGGCCGTCACGCAGGGTCTCATCGTTGAGCAGGACTGGCCCCGCCGGCCGCAGCGAAGCCGGATGAACACGGTTCCAGTCGTGGATGAGTTCGGAGGATTTCACTTGTGCATGTGTGGCGACGGGGGTCGCCCATCCCGGCCGAGCACAGCTCGGCGGTTCCTGGACTACCTCTCTTTTCCCGGAATCGTCAGCCCGAACACCGACGTTTGTCCGGAACCGGCAACATTGATGCCACTCGATTCCTCAGGACTGGGCAAGTAGAGCGTCTTGCAATGCTCACAGCGGTAGACCTCGGCATCCTTTCCCCAGGCCTTTTCGGCATCGCCGCAGGCTTGCTCCTGCACGTCTTCGGAGTAGAACCAGCGCTTGAGATGACCGCCGCAGAATTTGCCCTTGGCATCCTTCTCGTTGCAGGCGCGTTGCCCCGGCTTCTTGATCTTGACCTTGTGCCTGGGGAGTTGCGGTACTTCGGTGGTTACGGTTCCGCTGGTGGCCAAAATTTATCCTCGTGGGAGCGGCCTATCGCCGCCGGATTCGGCTGACGTTTTATTCTACTCGAACGGTTTTGCGGGACGCCAGAAAACGGTCAGAAGGTGCGCTTGGGCAGCGTCTGATCCGCACCCACGCGGCCGATCTCCATAACGGCGGCAAAGTAGTTCTCCGCCTTGATCGGGCAGCCCGCCAGCCGCCGCAACATCGCCAACTGGCCGACGTGAGTCAGCGCATCGGCAATCGGACCCTGGAAAAGTTTCTCGACCGGCGCCTGCAAAGTCTCGGCCGACGCCAAATAATCATCGAAACGCTTGAGCGCAGCGAAAAAGCGCTCGGTCTCCTGGTTCCAGGGCAGCGGTTTGGATTCGTGCCATTGCCGGGTTCCGTCCGCCATGGAGAGCGCCCAATCCAAAAGATCGCCCAGGTGAGCCAGAATTTGCGCCGGGGTTCGTCCTGCGCCATCAAAATCCGCAAATGCGGCGGGCGCATCGCGGAGAGTTTTCGCGCCACGATAAGCCAAGGTTGCCAGAGTGTGGCGCAGCAATTCGCGTTTGGGATCCGCAACGCTCATAATCTAGATCTTGCCCTTTCGTGTGAGTACGCCGGCGGAACGTAGCGCGCCTTGCAGTCGCTTGCCCCAGCTCTTGGCGAACATCAGATCAAGAAAGCCTTCTATTTGTCGAGTGAAGCCTGGGCCGTATCCGTACCACCAAACTTTTTTCATGCCCGGCAAGCGGTCCGAGTCAATGTACTTGGTCCGTACCATCTCTTCGAGGCCGAAAATACCGTGGGTGCGGCCGATGCCGCTCGACTTCACTCCACCGTGCGGGGCCTCACTGATGCCGAAACACGATACCGCATCATTTATCATCACGGTGCCGGCTTGAATGCGGCGGGCCAAGGCCTCGCCACGAACGCGATTCCGCGTCCAAAGGCTGGCCCCCAAACCAAAATCCGAGTCGTTGGCCAAACGCACGGCTTCGTCGTCCGTCTCAAATGGCATGATGGGAAGCACCGGGCCGAAGGTTTCTTCGCGCATGACGCGCATTTGGTGAGTGACATCGGCGAGCACGGTGGGCGCATAGAAATTTGGGCCGAGGTCCGTCCGCCGCACGCCACCCACCAGCATCCGAGCCCCGTGCAGCCGGGCATCTTCCACATGTGCTTCCACGTTGCGCACCTGGCGCTGGTTGATCAGCGGGCCTACGTCGGTTTGTGGATCCATCCCGTTTCCGACTCGTAGCTGCGCAGCCTTGCGGGCACAGGCCTCCAGAAATGGCTGGTACAAACTGCGGTGCACGTAACAGCGTTCCACCGACAGGCAGGCCTGGCCGGCATTCATCAGCGCACCCCAAACGGCGCCGCTCGAGGCAACATCGATGTCAGCGTCGTCGAGCACCAGCATGGGATCCTTGCCGCCCAACTCCAGTACCACTGGCAACAGCCGAGCCGCCGCAGTCTGGGCGATGCGCTTGCCCGTGGCCACGCTTCCGGTGAACACCAGCTTGTCGATAGGTGCGTTGACCAGCGCGTTGCCGGTGCTCCCATCGCCGACAACCACCTGCAAAACATCCTTAGGAACACCGGCCTTCCAGAGGAATTCTGCCAGCTCCAGCGCGATCAAAGAGGTGAATTCCGAGGGCTTCAGCACCACCGCGTTGCCTGCAACCAGCGCGGCCAGAGTCTCAGTGGCCGGAATGGAAAACGGATAGTTCCACGGAGAAATGATTCCGATCACCCCATGAGGCTCGCGTGCCAGCCTTCCGGACTTTGTCTTCATGGCCAGGTTGGTATGTGGAAGAGCCTGATCGCGCAGGAAAGAGTAGGAGTTCTCTGAGTAGAAGCGTGCGGCATCGAGCACCACCATGACTTCGGTGAGCAGGGCTTCAACCTGAGGTTTGCCGGCCTCGTGGGTGATCAACCGGGCAACCTCTGACTTCTGGTGGTGAAGGAGTTCGCGAAATCTGTCTAGAACGTGGATCCGCTTCTGTACTCCGAGCCCGTACCACGCTGGCTGGGCGGCGCGGGCGCGAGCCACGGCGGCGATTACCTCGGCCTCGGATGCGGGTTCGAATTCGCGCATAACCTCGCCCGTCGCTGGATTGACGGAGGTGAACTTGCGGATCGCGATTTGGAGATCGGTGGCCATCTGCCTTGGCAAGTCTAACCGGGGACGGAGGGCACGCGCTACACCGGCTTCAATACTCCACGTTGACGAGGTACAACCCATGGGCGGGAGCAGTAGCGCCGGCAGCGGATCGGTCTTTGGCCTGCAATATCCGGCTGATGTCTTCCGGCCGCAGAGTCCCCTTCCCTACCAGAACAAAAGTTCCAACCAGGTTGCGCACCATGTGGTGCAGGAATCCGCTGCCCCGCACGGTATAGATCAATTCTTCTCCTTCGCGATCCCAGCCCGACAGAGAAATCCGGCGTACATTGGAAACACCGTTTTCTTCCTTCCCGCGCTCCGGATCTACCGCCGCAAAGGACGTGAAGTCATGTTCGCCGAGCACCAGCGCGCTGGCTTGCCGCATGGCATTTTCGTCCAGAGGATAAGGATGGTGCCACACGTAGCGAGCTAGGAAAGGCGGACAAATGGCGCCGCGGTAGATTCGATAGCGGTAGGTCTTCCCCCGGGCCGACTTGCGGGCGTGAAACTCGAGTTCCGCTTCACTCACTTCGAGCACGCGTATGGAGGCGGGCAGCAGGTCATTCAGGGCTCTGAGCAGATTCCCAGCCGGAATGGGTGATTCCAGGGCGCAGGTGGCTACCTGGCCGAGGGCGTGGACGCCCGCGTCGGTGCGTCCTGAACCTTGCGGCAAAACCTTTTCCCCGGTGACCCGTCCAATAGCCGAGGCCAGCGTGCCCTGGATGGTGGCAGAATCGGGCTGTACCTGCCAACCCGCAAAGTCGGAGCCGTCATAAGCGAGAACGAGTTTGAAATTGCGCATGAGCAGCGGCTTGTGGTCTTCGCGCTCCGCCGGTCAGCCAATGCAAGTCCCTGCGGTTTCACGCCGTTGCGCGGATCGGATGGGAATGAACCGCACCCTGTCAGCTATACTATTGCATTCCGCCAGCGGCTTAATAGCAATGGGCTTACCCGGGACACGAAAAATTGAAACTCGGGGAGCGCTTTGTGCGTAATAAATGTTGATGTTGGGGACGGCAGTGTCATCTTTACGAACAGCCTTTCTAGTATGGAGATAAACGAATGTCTTTGCCATGTTTGAATTCACTGAACCGGCTGACGGCAGCGGTATTGCTGGCCGGGGTATTTTCGATTGGCGGTGTCGCTCAAGACGCGGTGCAAACGCCCCCACCGGCACCCCAAGCAACTCAACCAGCTCCGGCGCAGGGATTTGTGGTGAAGGACTATTCCAAACCGCAGTCGTATTTTCCCAACCCTATCGCTCCTTACAAGGCACGGCATTTACCGCCGCCCAACTTGAGTAACACGCCGCGCATCGACCAGCTCATGCAGGACGGCAAGCTCCTGATTTCCATCGACGATGCTGTGGCTTTGGCTTTGGAGAACAATCTGGATATTGGCATCGCACGCTACAACCTCAATATCGCCGACACCGACATATTGCGGGCCAAGGCGGGCTCATCGATTCTGGGCGTCAACGCAGGCGTGGTGCAAAACACTCCTGGCGGTGGCGTAGGTGGGTTGGGCGGACAAGTCGGCGCGGGCGCCGGCGGCACCAGCGCCGGTGCGGGTGGCGCGGGCACGGGCACGGGCGGAATCGTCGGCTCTACTTTGGGTCTGGGTCCGCTGATTACCAGCTTTGATCCCATCCTCACCGGCACAGTGCAATGGGATCACTTCAATCAGCTCGCCAGCAGCGTATTTACCGGTGTTCCGGTGCTGGCGCAAAACACGCAAACTTACAATTTCTCTTATGCACAAGGTTTTCAGACTGGCACCAACCTGTCGGTTGGCTTTAACAACAGCCGGGTCAGCACTAACAGCCCATTTACGACCCTGAGCCCGCTGATCAATTCGGGTTTTCAGTTTCGGCTCACCCAGCATCTGCTACAGGGTTTTGGTTTCGCTGCCAACAATCGTTTTATTCGCATCGCCAAGAATGACCGTGAGATTACCGATGTTGCCTTCCGCCTGCAGGTTACAACCACGGTGGACCAGATCGAAAATATGTACTGGGACCTGGTGTTCGCCTACGAGAACGTGAGGGTACAGAAGGAATCGCTTGCCTTTGCCCAGAAGACGCTTTCCGACAATCAAAAGCAGGTGCAGATCGGCAGCCTGGCTCCTATCGAGGTGGTCCGGGCGCAGAGTATTGTGGCCGCCGACCAGCAAGCCCTGACTGTAGCCACGACGAACCTTCAATTGCAGCAGTTGCTGATGAAAAATGCTCTGAGCCGGACGTTAGTTGATCCGCGCCTAGCGGATGCGGAGGTAATTCCCACTTCCACGGTAAGTCTGCCTGCACAGGAGGACATTCAACCAACGCAAGACCTGGTGGATGAAGCCCTCAGCCATCGCGCGGAGTTGGCGGAAGCCCGCATCAACCTCTCGAACACTGAAATCAGCAATAAGGCCGTACGCAGCGCGTTACTCCCGTCGCTCGATTTGTTTGCCTACTATGGAGGATCGGGATTGGCCGGCGCCCAGAATCCGGCCAACGTGTGCGCTAACCAGCCGGCGGACATCCAGGGACAAGGATTTTGCGCTGGGCCCAATCCTAATATCCCACCGAACTTTCAAACCCCACTGGCACCGACAGTAGCTTATAACACGGCTCTGAACGACTTGGTGAATTCAGCCGCGCCGGACAAGGGACTGGGTTTGTCGTTGAACATCCCGATACGCAACCGCGCCGCTCAATCCGCACAGATCCGCTCCGAACTGGAATATCGTCAGGCGCAAATGCGTTTGCAACAAATTGAGAATCAGATTCGCATCGAAGTCCGCAACGCACAGTTCGCGGTGCAACAGAACCGGGCCAGCGTAGAGTCTGCACAAGCCGCGGTGAGGTTGGGGCACGAATCGCTCGATGCCGAACAGAAAAAATTCAATCTCGGGGCATCCACCAGCACGTTGGTATTGCAGAATGAGTCAGCGCTGGCCACGGCGGAGTCAACATTGGTTTCGGCCATGGCGGCTTACGAAAAGTCGCGGACCGAGCTCGATCGGGCTACGGGGCTGCTGTTGGATCATGCCGGAATTGTCATGGCCGACGCCGAACGTGGCCAAGTGACGCATACGCCGAACGTGCCGTATGTGGCTCCGCGCCAAAACCCGCAGTCGGTAATGCCTCCGGCTCAGCCGTAGCTCGGCTGACTTGGTTGCGACGAAGGCACCGGCAGTCCTGCTCGTGCGAGGGCTGCCTTTCTCTTTCCCCGGCTGATTCCGGGTTGCGGTAGTTCCGACCAGAAGTTCCATTCCCATTTCTATAAATCTTTACAATTTCCCGCCGAATGCGCCACGGTCAGGCATTAGTCTAAAGCGAGCTTAAGATTTCGGAATAGTTCTCGGATGGTTTTGCATCCAAAACAAGCTCATCGGTTTGAGCAGCAAGGTATCAAAGGAGAGCGACCATGTTTCTTGTCCGTTTTGATTCTTTCGCGCGGCCCATTGCCGCCACTGTTTTGATTGGAACCCTGGTAGCCAGCAGTTGGGCGCAACAGCCCCAACCGGCCCCGCAAGCGAGCGCGGCAGCGCTTCCTCAGGCGCCACAACCCGTGGTTGTGCCACTCCAGGTGCAGCCCGACATCGTGAAGGACTACAGCAAACCGCGATCGTCGTTTCCCAACGTGCTCGCGCCCTACAAGCCAGGTGTGGTGCCCCCACCGAACCTTAGCAATGCTTCGCGTGTGGACCAGTTGATGCACGATGGCAAGATCATGCTGTCCATTAACGATGCCATTGCACTCACCCTGGAGAACAATCTCGATATCGTGCTGGCCCGTTACAACTTAAATATTGCCGATACCGACATTTTGCGTGCCAAGGGCGGAGCCAACATTTTGGGCGTGAACACCGGGCTGGTGCAAAATACGCCCGGTGGCGGGACTGGCGGGCTAAGCGGGACGGTCGGCTCCGGCACCGGCGGCACCAGCGTGGCTGCGGGTGGAGTGGGGACGGGGACGAACGGTCTGGTGAGTTCTACCCTGGGGATCGGCGCACCCATTACCAGCTTTGACCCGGCCGTCAGCAGCACGCTTCAAATGGACCGAGGGTTCGCAGAGTCGACCAGCGTTTTCACTCCCGTTCCCGTGCTGAATACGAATACCGGCACTGCCAATTTCTCCTACCTTCAGGGGTTTCACTGGGGAACGAATCTGTCCGTGGGATTCAATAACACGCATACTACGACCGGCAATCCAACCAGCACTTACACCCCAAGCCTTGCGTCGAATTTTCAGGTCAGGGTCTCCCAGGAGCTGTTGCAAGGCTTCGGATTCCTTGCGAACACACGCTTCATCCGGATCGCCAAGAATAACCGCGAAATCTCCGATGTGGCTTTCCGCCTGCAAATCATCACCACCGTCGACCAGATTGAAAACCTATATTGGAACCTGGTTTACGCCTACGAAAACGTGAGGGTGCAACAGGAAGCGCTGGCTTTTGCGCAGAGAACGCTGGAGGACAACAAGAAGCAAGTGCAGTTTGGGACCATGCCGCCGATTCAGGTAGTCAGCGCGCAGAGCACCGTCTCCACTGACCAGCAGAATGTCATTCTGGCGCAAACCAATCTGGAGCTGCAGGAATTGCTCATGAAGAATGCGCTCAGCCGCAACCTCGAAGATCCAACCCTGGCTGGCGCAGAGGTGATCCCGACTTCCATGATGCAGCTACCGCCTCAAGAACCTGTTGTGCCGACGCAGGACTTGATCACGGATGCCCTGGCGCATCGCGCTGAGTTGAGCGAATCGCGCGTCGATCTCAACAGCCGCGAGATAAACAATAAGGCCGTGCGCAACGCGATGTTGCCGACGCTGAGCCTCTATGCCTACTATGGCGGGTCGGGGATTGGTGGAGACGTGAACCCGACGGTCCCGATTTGTGGCACGCCAGGCGCCAGCACAACCTTCTGCTTTAGTCCCGTCAAGGCCGCGCCGCCTTTCCGCAGCGGAGGCCCAGTGGGATATGGCAGCACACTCGATCAGTTGGTAACCTCGGTGGCTCCTGACAAGGGAATTGGGTTGACGCTGAATATCCCGCTACGTAACCGCGTCGCGCAAGCTGACCAGGTTCGCGCCGAGTTGGAATACCGGCAGGCGCAGGTGCGCTTGCAGCAGCTGGAAAACCAGGTTCGCATTGAAGTGCGCAATGCCCAGTTCGACACCCGGCAAAACCGCGCGAGTGTAGACGCAGCGCAGGCCGCACTTGACTTTCAGCGGCAGACGCTCGATGCCGATCAGAAGAAGCTGGCCGTCGGCGTGGGCACTTCCACCGCTGTGCTCCAGGACGAATCTGCGCTGACCGCCGCCGAATCCAATTTGGTTTCAGCCCTGGCCGCATATGAGAAATCCGAGGTGGAGATGGATCGCGCGACCGGTCTTCTGCTCGATCACGCGGGAATCCTCATGGCCGATGCCGAGCGCGGACAGGTCACACAAATGCCCAATGTCCCGTATGTAGCGGCACGCGAAAATCCTCAGTCCGTAATGCCTCCACCTCAGCAACCGCAGTAAAGGAGGGGAAAGCAGCGGCCGGTGCCATAACTCGATTGAATTTCGCGAGGCGAGAATACACGTCCGGTGGTACGATTCACGTTCTGACAGCGGTTTGGCCTATGGGTTTGTCGGTTGCCATCGTCGCGCTGAATGAGGAAGCCAACCTCGGCCGCACCTTGGAGAGTGTGCGCTGGGCCGACGAGATCGTTTTAGTGGATTCCGGATCCACCGACCGCACTCGTGAGATTGCACAACCGTATGCGGCCAAAGTGGTGGTCGAGCCCTGGCGGGGCCACGTTGCTCAAAAAAACTACGCTCTGGAGCTTTGCACACAAACCTGGGTGCTTGCGCTTGACGCCGATGAGGAGGTCAGCCCTGGTCTGGCGAAGGAAATTCAGAGTGCGATTGCAGACCCCCATGCGCAAAACGGCTATTGGATACCTCGCAAGAACCTTTTCTTGGGACGCTGGATTCGGTTTGGAGGATTCTACCCCGATCCAAAGCTGCGGCTCTTCCGGCGAGGAGAAGGATATTCGACGGGCCACGATCCCCATGATCGTTACGAATTGAAGACCGGCCGCGCCGTCGGCCGGTTCAACAATCCTTTAGTACATTACGCCTACCCCACACTGTCTTATTATCTGGAACACATGAACAGCTACTCTTCCCTGGGCGCCAAGCTCGCGGTCGCGAACGGGCACCACCGCTTTAGCCTGGTCAACATCGTTGCGCGCCCGATGCTTACCTTTGTGTACAACTATTTCCTTCGGCTGGGGTTCCTTGACGGCCGCGAGGGCCTCCTGCTGCATCTCTACCACTCGGGATACGTTTCCTGGAAATACTCAAAGGCGTGGGAATTGGGAAAGCCGGACCACCGGCACGGCTAACAGAAAGGCCAGCTTGCGGGTCAATTCCCAGTCCTCTATCATCGAATGCAGCAGGTGCAGATGGCAGACAAGAAACCAAGGGTCGCAGAAAGCCCGATCAGCGATGTCTTCGAAGGACGGCATCCCTCGGCAAGCGAGAACAATTGGGCAGAAGAGACGCTGGTGCCAACTCTGGAGAAAACTCCCGAACGGCCGATTGGCGCCCCGACCGGTGTAAATCTGGATGAAGACGGCAACGCGCGTTTTACCACCATCTCCGGGGTTCCCATTCGCCGCCTTTATACCCAGGCCGACCTGCCCGCAGACTGGGACTACGATCAGCATTTAGGCCATCCCGGACAACCCCCGTTTACGCGTGGCATTCACCCCACTGGCTATCGCGGCAAGCTTTTCACCATGCGCCAGTTTTCCGGGTTTGCTTCGCCTGAGGAAACCAACCTCCGCTACAAGTACCTCCTCGAACATGGCGGCGGCGGGTTGTCGGTTGCATTCGATCTTCCGACGCTTATGGGCTACGACTCCGACCACCCCGCCAGCGAAGGAGAAGTTGGAAAATGTGGTGTGGCGATCGATTCGCTCGAGGACATGGAGATTCTGTTCGATGGAATCGATCTGGAAAAAACCACCGTCTCCATGACCATCAACTCCCCCGCCTCCGTGCTGTGGGCGATGTACCTTGTGGTTGCTGAGAAGCAGGGGGCCGACTGGAAGAAAATTTCCGGTACGATCCAGAACGACATTCTGAAGGAATACATCGCGCAGAAGGAATACATCTACCCACCGGCACCCTCCATGCGACTGGTGGTTGACACGTTCGAGTTCGGATCCAGGTTTACGCCGCGTTTCAACACCATTTCCATCAGCGGCTACCACATTCGCGAAGCCGGTTCCACTGCCTTGCAGGAACTGGCATTCACCCTCTACGACGGGGTCGAATATGTGGAATGGGCGCGACGGCGCGGCCTGGATGTGGATGAATTCGGTCCCCGGTTGAGTTTCTTCTTCAACGCGCACAATGACTTCTTCGAAGAGATCGCGAAGTACCGGGCAGCGCGAAAAATCTGGTACCGGGTCATGAAAGACCGGTTTCAGGCCAAGAACCAACGCTCCTCGCTGCTGCGGTTCCACTCTCAGACCGCCGGCGTCTCGCTAACCGCACAACAGCCGATGAACAATATTGCGCGCGCTGCCCTGCAAGCCATGGCTGCGGTCTTGGGTGGCACCCAGTCGCTGCACGTCGATGGTTATGATGAGGCATTGGCCCTTCCTACCGAGGAAGCCGCGCGAATCGCTCTGCGTACCCAACAGATTGTTGCCTACGAGTCGGGAGTCATCAACACTGTCGATCCTCTGGGCGGTTCGTATTTCCTCGAAGCCCTCACGCTCGAAATGGAAAAGGGCGCGCTCGACTATTTCAACAAACTAGACAGGATGGGCGGCATGGTAAAGGCCATTGAACGCGGATACCCGCAGAAGGAAATTGCCGAGGCAGCGTACCAGAATCAACGGGCGGTCGAAGCCAAAGAGAAGATTATCGTTGGTACTAACGAGTTCGTCATCAGAGAGGAATCGCCCAGCATCCTTTACATTGACGAAAGCGTGGCGGAGAAGCAATCCGCCAAACTAAGCGCCCTGCGACATCGCAGATCGAACGAAGATGTGCGGCGCTGTTTACAAGAGCTGAAGCGGGCCGCAGGTCAAGAACCAAACGCTGGGTCGAACGACACGATTTCTTCTGCCAACACGATGCCTTACATCGTCGCCGCAGTGCGGGCTTATGCGACTGTCGGTGAGATCTGCGAGGCGCTGCGCGAAGTTTACGGAACCTATACGGAAGCCAGCATCACCTGAGGCGACGCAGGCACCGCCCAGTTTGCGCCGATCCGTTATTCCCAAGATGGTCCTGCCACTCGTTTGAGGTTGCAATTTGTGACCTCAAACAGCTGGCTTCGAACTAAACTGTACGCCGAAGAAGTTGCGCAGAAAGATCGGATTCCGGCTCCCCGCGTTGAAGAAAACTGCATAGATTTTTGGCGGCCGAAGCCGAGCGCCCCGGCGGCCGGTTCTGCTATCCTCTCTCACTGACCTTAGTCAAACATCCTCATGCGTGCAGTCATTAGTCACCTCAAGAAGTCCGATCCCATTATGCGCGGAATCATCGCGCGAGTGGGACCTTGCCGGATCGAGTACGGACCGCCGGAGTTTCATAGCCTGGCCGAATCCATCGTCTACCAGCAGTTGAACGGCAGGGCCGCCGAGACCATCTTCGATCGGTTCACCGCGCTCGCTGGTGATCCCGTCACGCCGCGCGGAATCCTAAAGCTGACCGATGCCCAGCTTCGCTCTGTGGGACTTTCCAAGCAGAAGTCTTCCTATCTGCGCGACCTGGCCGAGCGTGCGGCCCGTGGTGAGCTCAACTTCGGCAACCTACATAGACTGTCCGACGAAGAAGTGATCCAACACTTAACTCAGGTCAAGGGCGTCGGCGAATGGACCGCGCAGATGTTCCTGATGTTTACACTGCGCCGCCCCAACGTCTTGCCAACGGGCGACTTGGGCGTACAAATGGCCATCAAGGAACACTACAACAAGCGCAAACTCCCAAAGCCCGCGCAGATGGAAAAAATCGCCAAACCGTGGGAACCGTACCGTAGTGTGGCTTGCTGGTACTTGTGGAGAAGCCTGGATCTCAAAGAGAAGTAGCCACGGAGGCCCGCAGCGGACGCGTCTTTGGGATTCTTCGCCCCGGCTGTGGTTAAATGATAGAGATGGGTGAACAGAAAATCCGCGTCCTGGTCGCGAAGCCGGGTCTGGATGGTCATGACCGGGGGGCCAAGGTGATTGCACGCGCCCTGCGCGACGCCGGCATGGAAGTCATTTATACGGGACTCCGCCAGACCCCGGAGATGGTGGTGAATGCCGCGTTGCAGGAGGACGCAAACGTCATTGGGCTCTCGATCCTTTCGGGCGCGCACAATGCCATCGTGCCGCGGGTCATGGATCTCCTCAAGCAGAACAAGATGGATGATGTGGTCGTAGTCGTCGGTGGGATCATCCCCGACCAGGACATCGCAAATTTGAAGAAAGCGGGCGTTGCCGCCATATTTCAGCCGGGAACTGCCATGGATGCAATCGTTCAATTTATCCGTGCCAATGTCAAACCACGCGGCGTGCCCACAGCCGGCTGACAGTGCCTGATCTCTTTCCCCGCTTGGAACGAGTTGATGGCGTGCGCGTATTGCGGCTTCTGTCGCATGACGGCACCAATCGCCTGACCCGGGCTCGCGTAAAGGCATTGATTGCAGTGTTTCAGGAGTGGACAAGAGCACCCGAACCCTTGATCGTCACCGGAAATGAGAAATGTTTTTCCGCGGGCGCAGAGCTGCAGGAAATTCGCGATCTAAACGGTCCGGCGGCATACGATTTTTCGAGGATCGGCCAGCATCTGATGCACGTGATCTGCAATTTCCCCTCCCCAGTCTATGCAGCGATCTCGGGCTACTGCTTAGGTGGCGGCCTGGATCTGGCGCTGGCTTGTCATCGACGAATTGCAGCCCCCAATGCGGTTTTTGGACATCGTGGTGCGGCGCTCGGCCTGATCACGGGGTGGGGCGGGACGCAGAGACTTCCCAGGCTGATGGGGAAAGCCCAGGCGTCGTCAATGTTCGTGTCTGCCGAGAAGCTGCATGCGGGAAAGGCTTTGGAACTCGGTCTGGTGGACTGTGTAGCCGAAAATCCGGTGGCCGATGCGGCGCTTCGAATCATAGCTGCCGCCCGCCCCGCCGTCGATTTTTGACCTAGAGGTTCTTTCGCGTCCACACAGACTGGTTTGCGCACTCACGCTCCGCTGTTATACCGTAAATAACTCCAGGCTTTCCCTTCATGGCTGATCGTACAGATACCAGCGCGATTCAGAGTTCCCCTGTCCTCGAAACCCGTGTTGATCCTACTTCGCCGCGCTTCGAAGCCAACATGCGGTTTCTCGCCGATATGGTTTCGCAAGTTCGTAACGAAGAGGAGAAGATCCGTGAAGGTGGTGGCCAGAAGGCCATCGCAAGCCAGCACGGGAAGGGTCGCCTGACCGCGCGCGAACGCATCAACCTGCTAGTGGATACGGCAACATTTTTCGAGCTTGGATCGTTCGCAGCCTACGGCATGTATGAGGAATGGGGTGGAGCACCGGCTGCGGGGGTGGTCACCGGTTTGGGGCGCATCCACACGCGCCTGGTGATGATCATTGCCAACGACGCCACGGTGAAGGCCGGGGCTTTCTTCCCGATGACCTCGAAGAAAGTCATTCGGGCGCAGAACATGGCCATTGAAAACCGTATCCCAACGGTTTATCTGGTCGACTCCGCGGGAGTATTTCTTCCCTTGCAGGAAGATGTGTTTCCCGACACTGACGACTTTGGCCGCGTGTTCCGCAACAACGCCGTGATGTCGGCCATGGGCATCCCCCAGATTGCCGCCATCATGGGCATGTGCGTTGCCGGGGGTGGATATCTTCCCGTGATGTGCGATCACGTGCTCATGACCGAGGGCAGCGGGCTTTTTCTCGCCGGCCCTGCGCTGGTACAGGCAGCCATCGGACAGAAAGTTTCGGCCGAGGAACTGGGTGGAGCGGCGATGCATTCTGCGATCAGCGGCACGGTTGACTTCCGCGAGCCGAATGACGAAGCCTGCGTTGCGCGGATTCGGTCCATCATCGAAAAGTGGGGTTACCGGCGGCAGTCTCCGTGGGATCGCAAGAAGCCTCAGGACCCCGCGCTGGCAGCGGAAGAAATTTACGGCATCTACGACGCGTCACCCGCGCGCCCGTACGATATGAAGGAGATTATTGCGCGAGTCGTCGATGGCAGCCGCTTCGACGAGTACAAGGCTGAATATGGCAAGACCGTGATCTGTGGCTATGCCCGCATTGGAGGTTTCGCCGTCGGGGTTGTTGCCAATCAGAAACTGCACGCGCACGCGACCGACCATGAGGGTCATAAGCGAATCGAATTTGGAGGCGTGATCTACACCGAATCAGCCGAGAAGGCCGCGCGCTTCATCATGGATTGCAATCAAAGTCTCATTCCACTGGTCTTCTTCCACGACGTCAACGGATTTATGGTGGGCCGGGATGCGGAGTGGACGGGAATCATCAAGGCCGGCGCCAAAATGGTGAATGCAGTTTCGAATTCCGTGGTGCCGAAAATTACGGTGATTGTCGGTGGTTCTTTCGGCGCTGGTCATTATGCCATGTGCGGTAAAGCCTATGATCCGCGATTCGTGTTTGCGTGGCCTACCGCCCGCTATGCCGTAATGAGCGGCGACGCCGCAGCGGGAACGTTGGTTGAGATCAAGATTCGGCAACTGGAGCGGGGCGGCAAGAAGTTGAGCGAAGAAGAGAAGAAAGAATTATACGAATCGGTGAAGCGTACCTACGATGAGCAGACCGATCCCCGGTACGGGGCGGCCCGACTGTGGATTGATAAAATCATTGATCCTGGCGAGACTCGCGAGGCGATCACGCAGGCGCTCGAAGCGGCGGCGCTGAATCCGGATGTGGCAGAGTTCAAGGTAGGAGTGTTGCAAACATAAGCCGCGGATTTGCACGGATTCTCGCGGATCAGGAATTAAGTTCTTTGTTCCGCGTTGATGAGGAGGAAATCTGTGGCCCGGTTTTATGCCTGAAGCGGTCAAGCTGATCGAATGTCCACGCGATGCCTGGCAGGGATTGCAGCGGCAGATTCCCGCACATCTGAAAGTTGACTACTTGAGAGCCGTGATCAGCGCGGGATTCAAGCATATTGATGCGGTATCGTTCGTATCGCCGAAAGCGGTACCACAGATGGCCGACTCAGAAGAGGTCTTGAAGGAACTTGACCCGCCGGATGACGTGGAAATCATCGGCATTGTGGTGAACGAAAAAGGCGCGCAACGGGCTATTAACACGAATGCCGTAAGCACGCTGGGATTTCCCTATTCCGTTTCGCCGACTTTTCTGCGCAACAACCAGCACCAAACTCTCGAAGAAGCTATCGACGAGCTGGATAAAATTCAGAACAAGGGCGAGGACGCCGGGCTGGACATCGTAGTCTATATTTCGATGGCCTTCGGGAATCCGTATGGCGACGAGTGGAGCGTCGCCGAGGTGGTGAACGCAGTGGACATACTGGAGTCCTCTGGAATTCGCATGATCTCGTTGGCGGATACGGTGGGGGTGGCCGGACCCGAACAGATCCAGGAACTTGTATCGGCGGTGATGGCCAAGTTCGGCTATCTCGAGATTGGCGTGCACCTTCACAGCCGCCCCGATCAGGCCGCCGAGAAAGTTACCGCCGCCTACGATGCAGGCTGCCGCCGCTTCGACTCTGCTTTGGGCGGCCTGGGAGGATGTCCGTTTGCTCAGGATGCGCTGGTGGGAAATATTCCCACCGAAAAAGTCGTCGGGGCCCTTACCCTTCGCGGCGCATCTCTGCCTGCTCTGAAGCCGCTGGACGTGCTGCTGCGAGCCACCGCCGAGATTGGCGCCAGGTACACGGCGACGTCGGATTCCGCGAATCACTGATAATATGATCGGTTCGCGTGCGCAGCATCTGCATGGCATACACCACTGTCCAACTTGCGATTGACTCAAGCGTGGCTACGGTTACGCTGAACCGGCCGGACAAGCGTAACGCCATCAGCTACGAACTCATCGAAGACCTGCTGGCGGCGCTCAACGAAATCGCCAAGTCTTCGGCACTGATATTGATCCTTACCGGCGCCGGCAAGGCGTTTTGCTCCGGCATGGACCTGGAGAATCTGAAGGCGCTCACAGGCCGCTCCCCGGAACAGAATCTGAAGGATTCCGAAACCATGGCGCGGCTGTTTCGCTCGCTCTACGACTTCCCCAAGCCGACCATCGCAGCCGTCAATGGAGCCGCAATCGCGGGAGGCTGCGGGCTAGCCACACTCTGCGATTTTACTCTAGCTGTGCCGGAAGCAAAGTTTGGCTACACCGAAGTGCGGATTGGATTCGTCCCTGCCATTGTGTCTACGTTTCTTTTACGTCAGATCGGAGAGAAACATGCCCGCGATTTGCTCCTCACAGGCAAGATCATTGGCGCCGACGAGGCGTATCGCATGGGATTGATCAACGAAGTTGTAGCTTCGGATAACAAGCTGATGCCTCGGGCGCATGAATTGGCTGCCCAATTGATGGAGAACAGCCCTGCATCGCTGGCCAGCAGCAAACGCCTGCTGAGCGATCATGCCCGCCAGGAACTCGACAAACAGATTCGGGCGGCCATTCAAGAAAACGCCGGCATCCGCTCCACTTCTGATTTCCGCGAGGGTATCTCGTCATTTCTGGAAAAACGCAAGCCCCACTGGAGTGGCCAGTGAGCGCTGGTGAGCAGCACGCCATTCCGCTGGTCAATGAAGTCCGCCTGCGAGTGCGTTACGCGGAGACCGACCAGATGGGAGTGGCGTACCATTCCAACCATTTCATCTGGTTTGAAGTGGGCCGCGTGGAGTTGCTGCGGCAATTAGGGTTTTCTTATAAGGACATGGAGCAGAAGGACAATTGCCACATGCCGGTAGTGGATGCCCGCTGCCGCTACCGGGTGCCTGCGGTTTACGATGAGGAGATCATTGTGCGCACGCATTTGAAGAATGTTCGCGAGTCGGTGGTGCGTTTTGGCTACGAGTTGCGCCGCGCCAGCGATGGAAGACTCCTGGCCACGGGTGAGACGATGCACATCGCGGTGGATTCGGAGAAGAAGATTACGTCGTTTCCTGAGAAATACCTGACGGCGTTGCGGGCGGCGAAGGGAAAGTGACTGAGTTGAAGGCTCTGCACATCAACGGTAACGATCTGACGCTGGAAGCGGTGCGCGAGGTCGCGGTCGAACGCTGTCCGGTGTTGCTCGATCCGGACGCCCGCACAGTTGTGCAGCGGGCGCGCGCCGTGGTCGATACCTTAATCGCCGACAACCAAGTCTCCTATGCCATCACCACCGGCGTAGGCAAGCTGAGCGACGTGCACATTGCCGGCGAGCAGATTCGCGAAATGCAGGTCAACCTGGTTCGCTCTCACTCCGTGGGGGTTGGAGAACCGCTGTCTCCGGTGGAAGTTCGCGCCATGATGCTGCTGCGGGCCAATTCTCTTTCCAAAGGCTACTCCGGAGTACGCACCGAAACCATTGACACGCTTTGCGAGATGCTCAATCGCGGAGTCACACCGTTTGTGCCGTCGCAGGGCAGCGTTGGCGCGAGTGGTGACCTGGCCCCTTTGGCCCATCTGGCGCTGGCACTGATCGGCGAAGGCGAATGCCTGGATGACAAGGGTGTCCGTGTTCCCACGGCTGAGGTTCTGCGCCGCACTCAAGTCAAACCACTGGTACTGGAGGCAAAGGAGGCGGTCTCGCTGATTAATGGCACGCAGGGAATGCTCGCCGTAGGCATTCTCGCGCTGCTGGCGGGGGAAACTCTTATGGACTCCGCCGATGTGATCGGGTCGCTCACCCTGGACGCGCTGCATGGAACCGATGCCGCTTTCGACGAGCGCATCCATCGCGCGCGGCCGCACCCCGGTCAGTTGAAAACGGCTGAGAACTTACGACGCATGCTCGAAGGCAGCCAGATTCGCGAATCGCATCGCGATTGTGTCCGCGTCCAGGACGCCTATTCCCTGCGCTGCATGCCGCAAGTTCACGGCGCCGTGCGCGACACGCTGACGCACTGCCGCGAAGTGATGGAGACTGAGGTCAACTCGGCAGTGGACAATCCGCTGGTGTTTGTGAAGAACTTGAAGCAGACCGATGGCCTGGGTGACGTGATTTCCGGCGGGAACTTTCACGGTGAGCCTGTGGCCTTCGCGCTGGATTTTCTCGGAATCGCTTTGAGCGCGCTGGCCGGAATTTCCGAGCGAAGACTGGAGCGGCTGGTGAATCCAGCGCTGAATGAAGGCCTGCCTCCGTTCCTGGCCCCGGGCGCAGGTTTGAATTCTGGATTCATGATGCCGCAGGTCACGGCCGCGGCGCTGGTCAGCGAGAACAAAATTCTGGCGCATCCCGCGTCAGTGGATTCGATCACCACCTCGGGCAACAAAGAAGACTACGTTTCTATGGGGATGACGGCGTCGCTAAAGCTGAAACGGATCGTGACCAACGCCAACAATGTTCTTGCCATTGAGGCGATGGCCGCGGCCCAGGCGCTCGATTTTCTTGCACCCCTCAAACCCAGCCCGCGCGGACAGGCAGCTCACGCCGCCATTCGGTCGGTGTGTGCGACCATGGACAAAGACCGGGTGATGTATCAGGATTTCGCGCGGATCGCGGAGCTGATTGCGAGCGGGAAGGTGGCGGAGGCGCTGGCGTAAAAGCGAATTCACCACAGAGACACAGAGGCGCAGAGAAAACTCAACGGGTGCCATCCTGGTTGGACACGAGCAAGCTAAGCCGTCTTCGCAGCGCTCCCATCCAACCCCAATTGTTCCGCAATCCTCTTCATCGCCTCGATGCAAAAAGCGATGTGCCCTTCCAACTCCACCCCAAGATCAGCCGCACCGTTGACGATGTCGTCGCGGTTCACGCTGCGCGCAAAGGCTTTGTCTTTCATCTTTTTTCGCACCGATTTGGCTTCGACCTCGGCCAGCGATTTCCCCGGCTTCACCAGCGCACATGCGGTAATGAATCCTGCCAGTTCATCGCAGGCAAAGAGCGCTTTCTCCATGGCGGAATCGCGCGTTACGCCGGTGTACTCGGCGTGCGACATGATCGCGCGGCGGATTTCGTCTGGCCATCCCTGTTCTTTCAGGATCTCGTTGCCTCGGTAGGGATGATCTTCACGGCTGGGATATTTCTCGTAGTCGAAGTCATGCAGCAGGCCGACCGCAGCCCAGAGCTCCTGGTCTTCGCCTAGTTTCTGCGCGTACGCCCGCATGCAGGCTTCGACCGCCAGAGCATGTTTGCGCAAACTTTCCGACTGAGTGAACTCAGTTAGTAAACACCACGCTTCTTCTCTGCTCTTCATATTTTCTCGCCCGTTTCCAGGAATATCCGCTCCACCAGGCTGAAGCACCCGCTACTGAGGGCTTTTCAGCGATCGACCCAAGAACCCAGCCTTCCCCAGGGCTGCACAAACTATTTTCGCAATTACCGCTTTCGTTCGCCAGCCATTCGCCCACAGGATTCAGAAGTACTGCCTCCTCCACGCGGGTGCATCCGGATTTTACTTGACATCCACAGTGCTTGTACCGCAGATTACGCTGCAGGTCTGGAACCAAGTACCTAGTTTGGTTCGTTTTTCGGTTCCTTCGGGAAGCCCGCTCTGGCCCCTCCCAAACCTAAATGGCTACTGCTCTTGCCCCGGTAGATTCCAGGGAAGTGGTTCGCTGTGATCGCTGCCTGCTGGTCCAGTTTCGCACCACCAACAATTTATGCCGACGCTGCCATGGGTCGCTCGATGAGGACGAGCCGGAAGTAGTTTTGGCTCCTCCCCCGCCACAGATGATACCGACCAATGGCCACAGTCATGGCCATTTGCATCTGGCAACTGCAATCCGATCCATTCGCTTGAGCAGTGGACTCAGTCAGCGGCAATTGGCCGCGCGCATGTCCGTGCCGCGGACCTACGTGTCGAAGATCGAAAATGAAAAAGCCACGCCGACGCTTTCCTCGCTGGAGCGGCTGGCCAAGGCATTAGAGGTGACGGTGCCCGATCTGCTCAGCGGCGGGGAGCGCAACCGCCAACAGGAAGTCCGCGAACTGATGCAGGATCCGTTCATTGCAGAAATGCTGCCCTTCGTGACCCAACTGAACGGGATGCAGATGTCGAGCATCCTGACCCAGGTGCGCGATTTGACGGTGCGGCCAAGAAGAAGCGCGTAGCTCGCAGAGCGCGAGTATCGAACAAGTTTATCCGGGCGACCAGCCAACTAGCAGCCGGGATCAAAAGATCCCGGCTTTTTTGTCTCTCTTTTCAGCCTACAAAATTCAGGCCACAAAAGGTTCGTCGGCCGGGACCGGCAACGGCTGGGGAAGCCGGTCGGTGACTTCGGCCAGAGCTGCCAGCTTCGCCGCCAGCGCAGGAGTCAATGCGCCGGTCTGAAAGCGCCAGCGAAAGTTTCCCGTCTTGACGCTGGGGACGTTCAGGCGGGCCTCACTCCCCAATCCCAGCACGTCCTGCAAGGGCGCTACAGAAAGGCTGGCGGGTGACCCTTGGGCGGCCCTGATCATCGCCCAGTTGATGCCATCCTCACAGCATCCCAGATAAGCCAGCGCAGAGCGGCGCTCGTGCTCAGTGGCGCCGCCGTTCCACCAGCCCAGAGTCGTGTCGTTGTCGTGAGTGCCGGTGTAGACCACGCGGTCGGGCGTGAGGCGGTGTGGCAAATACTGATGCGCGCCGGGATCGCCGAACCCGAATTGCAGTACGGCCATGCCCGGAATCTTGTGGTTTTCGCGCAGAGCGTGAACATCGGGCGTGATGTAGCCGAGGTCCTCGGCAAAAAAGGGCAAGCTACCCAGTTCCTCGCGAAGTTTGTTGAAAAAATCGTCTCGGGGACCATCCACCCAGCGGCCGTTCATGGCGGTGGCGTCGGCCGCGGGAATTTCCCAGAACTGCGCGAATCCGCGAAAGTGGTCGAGACGAATGTAGTCACAGGTCTGGGTGGCCCAGCGCAGTCGCCGTACCCACCATTTGTAGCCCCGCCCTCGCATCATCTCCCAGTTGTAAAGCGGATTGCCCCAACGCTGGCCGGTGGCGCTGTAAGCATCGGGAGGAACTCCGGCCACAACTTCAGGATCGAGTTTGTCATTCAGGCGAAACAGTTCGCGGTTGGCCCACACATCCGCGCTTTCGTAGTCTACGAAGATCGCGATATCGCCCACCACGCGGACGGACTTCTCCGCGCAATAGCGTCGCAAGGCGCGCCACTGCTCGTAGAAGAAGAACTGCAGGACGCGGAGGACGGCCAACTCGGAAGCTAGTTCCGCCCGCGCCGTCTCGAGCGCCGCAGGCTGGCGACGAGCCAGTTCTGCCGGCCAATCCTTCCATAACTTCACACCCTGGCGAGTCTGTAAGGCATCGTAGAGGGCAAAGTCTTCCAGCCACCACGAACTTTCGGCACAGAAACGATCAAAGCGGGAGCGTTGCTCGTGGTTGGCAGAAACCAGAAAATTGGCGCAGGCTTCGTTCAATAACGGCAGCTTGCTTCGGCGAACCTCTTCATAGTCAATGAGCCCAACTGTGTGGGGAAGCGCCGGCAGGTTTGGGGAGGAAATCCAGCCGTGTTCGGCCAACCGTTCCAAGCTGATCAGCAGCGGATTGCCCGCGAAAGCCGAGGTCGAGGAATAGGGAGAATCTCCATTGGCGGGCGGCCCCAGCGGCAATACCTGCCACAATCCCTGGCGCGCGGAGGCCAGAAAATCGATGAATTCGTAGGCGGCTGGCCCGAAATCGCCAATCCCGCCGCGCGAAGGCAGCGAAACCGGGTGGAGCAGGATTCCGGTGGCGCGAGGGAATGGCATGTCTATCTATATTTCCATCTTCCATTTTCTGGGCTATGCAGGCAACAAGATTTGCGCAGGCTCACCGATTTCTCCGGCGAGCTTCGGCGCGGAATGAAACTACTGCCAAGGTTGGGACTGATTCCGTCCAGTCGGTGCCAGTACGGGGCCGCTTATTCGCCTTCGTCCTCAGCGCCCTGACGCCGGGTCAGGCTCTTCAGTTCCTGCTGGTTGATCTTGATCTTGCCGGATTTTTCCATTTGCTGGCGGAGATTCGTGACGAACAAACCAAACAGTTCCTGCTGCTTATTCTGGCGCAGCGAATCCCGGATCTGGTCCTTCTTGGCAGCGTAATCCTGATCGCCGGGAACCTGTCTCTCCAACACCGAGAGCACCACTCCGCTGGTGTTGGTAGCAATGGGACCACTGATCTCCCCAGCCTTCAGGGTGAAAGCAACTGACGCTGGTCCCGACAGCGCACCTAAGTCTGGAACCTGGCCGTCGGGCAGCACCAAATCGCTGGTCTTCACCGTGGCCCCAAGTTCTTTCGCCGCCTTCTTCAAATCATGCTCAGACTTGGCGCGATCCGAAAGCTCCTGTGTCTTCTGGGTGAGCAAGGCGGTCGCGCGCGATTCTTTGAATTCATTTTCCACTCGAGCATGAATATCCTCGAAACTTGGCGTAGCCGGCGGTTTGATCGCCAGCAACTCATATACTACGAAGCCCTGCGGCAGCACCAATTCATCGGGTGGAGATTTTTCGGCTGCGTTGAACACTGCGCCCATGAGTTGGGCAGCATTGCCAATACCGGGTAAAGAATCGCCACGGCCGATGAAATCGGTGGTCACCACCTGCAGGCCCCTCGCCGCGGCCGCCTTGTCGAGTCCACCCGAACGGGCTTGAGAGAGCAACGCGGTTGCCTGCGCGTCTGCGGCCTGCGAGGCCTTCTGCGCCTTGATGATAGGCTCGATCTGGTCCTTGACTTCGTCGAGCGTCTTGGCATGCGCGTCCTGCTTGTCATCCACATGCAGGATTACGAAAGCATATCCGGCGCTGATCAGATCGCTGTTTGCGCCCTTCGCCAACGAGAAGGCGGCCTTGTCCACCTCGGCGACTGGAAACCCTCCCCGCTTCACCCAGCCGATGGAGCCGCCGGTCTTGCCGCTGGGATCGTCGGAGTATTTCTTGGCAACGTCTTCAAACTTAGCGCCCGCCTTCAACTGCTGCAAGGCGTCTTCCCCTTTTTTCCGAGCAGCCTCGACGCCCTTGGCGTCAGCGTTGCCAGCAGCGTCCGGCAGCGGGGTCTTGATCAGAATCTGGCGAACGTTGACCTGTTCCGGCACTCGATATTCGTCACGATGCTGGTCGTAGTAGGCCGCAACCTCCTGGTGGCTGACCTGAATTCCGGCCTGAACTCTCGCAGAATCCAGCAGGGTGTACTTGATCTTGCGCTTCTCCGGGATAGAGTTGGCATACGTTGCCTTGTGCTGATCGTAGTAAGCCTTCAGTTCAGCCTCCGCCGGGTGCAGCGCCTTGAGAATGTCTTCTTTGCGCAGGACAGCATAGTCGAACTTGACCTTGGTGTTGTCCTTCACGAACTTCTCATGCACTTCGGCATCGCTAACCAGCGCGCTTCCCGCCACCAGGTTGCGAAGCTTTTCCAGCAGGATGTCATCTTTCACCCCCTGCTCGAATTGGGGCACCGTCAGGTTCGCTTGCTGAAGCCGCTCCTCGTAAGCAGCTTGGCCGACGAATTTGCCTTCGGGGAAAAAGACCGGTGCGTAACGGCCATGTTGCAACTCGTCGCGCACATCATCCTCGGTGGCGTGCAATCCCAGGCGCTGCGCCTCGGCCACGATCGCGCTTCGACTGATGAGCTGCTCCGCCGCCTGCGAGGCGAAGTAGGGCATCAACATGGCAACCTGTGCCCCGCCGCGTGGAAACTGCTGCTGCACCATTTGCCGGGCTTCGCGCTGCACCTCGACCGTGGTGATGTCACCTCCGGCCACGGTGGCGACTACGCCTTTCGCCGGACCACCGGTGCCGAAAAAGTCGGTGCTGCCAAAGCCCGGCACCAGGGTGATGACCATGAATACACAGATAATGGTGAGAAGGCCGCCAAGAATCACCTTCTTGATGGGCCCAGGGGTTTGTAAGAATCGAATCATCGCTTGTCACTCCAGGGAAAGACGCAGAAACTTGAATTATAAACTAAAGTATTCTTTCCGGTGGGCGGAACAGCGCCGGGAATCTCGGCTATTGAAACGAATTAATAAAACTGTTATTCAACGTTGGGGAACCAATTTGGCGGTTGCTTTCCACTGAGGCCTGCTTCCCATGAAAACGGGTGGTCTGCTATGTCTGACGGTGCTGTTGGGTTCGGGTCTGGGTTTCGCTCAGCCGTCGCCCGCGCGAAGCCTGCAATCGAGGCTGGTCCTCAATGACGGCTGGACGCTGCAATCGCTATACAAAGTGGATGCCCCGGGTGAGCTGGTTTCCACCCTCAAATTTGTTCCGCGGGGCTGGTGTGCCATTACCGTGCCGACCACGGTAGTCGCGGCGCTGGTCAAGGCCAAACATTATCCCGATCCCTACTTTGGTATGAACCTTCGCCAGCTGCCCGGCATGACGTACCCCATTGGGCAAACCTTTGTCAGTCTTCCCATGGCACAGGACAGCCCTTTTCTGGCGCCATGGTGGTTCCGCAAAGAATTTGTGATGCCGGAGAGTTTTCGGGGAAAGACCGTCTGGTTGAAGTTTGGCGGAATCAACTACCGTGCCAACATCTGGCTCAACGGAAAGCAGATTGCCAAGGCAGACGATGTCGCCGGCGCCTGGCGCACCTACGAATTCAATGTCACGACTTCTGCCCAACCTGGCAAGACGAATGTGCTGGCAGTGGAAGTTTTTTCGCCCACCGAGAACGACCTGACGGTGAACTTCTGGGATTGGAATCCTGCACCGCCCGATAAGCAAATGGGGATATTTCGTGAGGTCGAAGTCTCAACCAGCGGGCCTGTGGCAGTGCGCTACCCCACGGTGATTTCGAAAGTCGATTCGCCTGCGAATGAAGCTGCGCATCTGACCATCACGACCCTGCTAAAGAATGCGTCCCTGCAGCCGGTCCACGGCACGCTCCAAGGCAGAATCGAGAATATCGACGTCTCGGAGGAAGTCGATCTCGCACCCGGCGAGTCGAAAGATGTGGTCCTCGATGCAACAAAATTCCCGCAGCTCAATCTTGACCATCCGCGGCTGTGGTGGCCGGCACAGATGGGCAAGCCGGAGATGTACCAGCTGAATCTGGACTTCGAAGTTGACGGCCGCGTCTCCGATCACTCCGAAACCAGCTTTGGGATTCGCGAGATCACCTCTGAACTGAACCCAACCAAGGGCCGGGTTTTCTCCGTCAATGGCAAGAAGATTCTTATTCGCGGCGGCGGCTGGGCCATGGACATGCTGTTGCGCGAAGACCAACAACGAATGCAAGACGAACTCGGTTACGCACAGGACATGGGCCTGAACGCCATTCGCCTCGAAGGCATGTTGGAAAACAAAACGTTCTTCGACCTCGCCGACCGCCGGGGAATTTTGATCATCGCGGGATGGGTCTGTTGCTCGCACTGGGAACACTGGGCGAACTGGAAGCCGCAAGACTTCGTCATCGCAGAGCAATCCTTGCGCGATCAGATTTATCGCCTGCGCAGCCATCCCAGCATGCTGTTGTGGATGAACGGCAGCGACAATCCACCCCCGCCGGATGTAGAGCAGATGTATTTAAAGGTGGAGGGCGACCTGCTGTGGCCAAACCCGGTGGTCCCTTCAGCCACAGGAAAGGATTCTTCCGCCGTCGGGGTAACTGGCTTGAAGATGAGCGGCCCCTATGACTACGTTGCGCCCGGCTACTGGTTACAGGATTCGCTCGCGACCGCAGGGGAGCGTGCGCAATGCAATCCGGACGACACTCCCGGCTGCGGCGGTGCCTACGACTTCAACACCGAAACCAGCATGGGAGCGGCGGTGCCTCCCGTGGAAAGCATTCGCGCCATGTTGCCCAAAGACCACTGGTGGCCGATCGACGACTGGTGGAACTTTCACGCTGGCGCGCACGTGTTCGGGGACATTCACATTTTTGCCAACGCATTGAATGCTCGCTATGGCGCGGTGACCGGACTGGAGGACTTCACTTTCAAGTCGCAACTGATGACCTATGAGGGCGTCCGCGCCATGTTTGAGGCTTATAACCGGAACAAATATGTTTCGACAGGCGTGGTTCAGTGGATGCTCAACAACGCCTGGCCGTCGACCATCTGGCATTTGTATGACTACTATCTGCGGCCGGGGGGTGGGTACTTCGGCGCGAAGAAGGCCGATGAAAGGCTGCATCCGCTCTATGGCTATGACGATCATGCAATTTGGGTGGTAAGCAGCCAATACAATGACGCCCACGGACTGAAGCTGATCACTCGGGTCCTGAATCTCGATATGACGGAGAAATTCTCACAAGAGACAGCGCTGGACGCTCCTGCCGACAGTACCAACCGGATCCTGACTTTGCCCGAGATTGCAGGTCTCAGTCCGACATACTTTGTGGCGTTGCGGCTTGAAGACTCGGCTGGCAGGGTCGTGGGATCAAATTTCTATTGGCTTTCGACCAAGCCCGAAACCCTCGATTGGGACAAGTCGAACTGGTATACGACCCCAACCCTTTCCTACGCGGACTTTACCGCACTCTCCCAGTTGCCCAAAGTAAAGCTGAAAGTCCTGAGCCACACCGAACGCAAGGGAGAAGACTCCGTCACCCACGTGGACATCGAAAACCCCAGCAAGAGTCTGGCGTTTTTTGTCCGCCTTAAGGTGAACAAGGGTCCGCATGGGGAGGAGATTCTGCCGGTGCTGTGGGAGGACAACTATGTCTCGCTGCTCCCAGGTGAGAAGAGGGAAATCAGCGCTACCTACCGGGCGAGCGCCTTAGGAGCAGCGCAGCCTCGCGTCGAAGTCAGCGGGTGGAATGTGGGGTCGATCGAGTAATTCGTCACTCCTCCGGAGGCAATTCAAAGTCAATCAGGCTGCCGCGGAAACCGCGCGTCTTAAATGCGCCGAAGGCGATACCCGCTGCCATCCAGATGGCGCCGAAAATCAGGGCCTTGGGGCTGAGGTTTACCCACAGCGCAAAACAAATGACGAACCCCAAAACCGGCGGCAACAGATTCATCAGCTTCTTGTGCTCCTCGTGCAGGTAGTAGCGAACGAACGCGGCAAGGTTGACTCCCATGAACGCGATCAAAGCGCCGAAGTTGAGCAAGTTCGCCCCCAGTTCGTAGCCGCTGGTCGACCCCATATCCTTGCCGTATCCACTCGAAAAAAGTCCGGCCAATATCGACGGGACCGCCGCCACCCAGGGCAGAAAGAAAGCTCCCGCCAGCGCCAGAGCACCCACAAAAAGCACGTTGTTGCGGGGGACGTGCCGCTTGGGATCCACCGCACCAAAAAAGGACTTGGGCAGCGCATTGCTGCGCCCCATGCCATAGAGCAAGCGAGCTGCGCCCAGTTGGGCTCCCATCCCTGAGCCGAAGTTCGCCACCAGCAGAGTGAATCCCAGGATGACAAACATAGGGGCCCAGGCTCGTCCGGCCACAAAGGTGAAAGCCGTGTCCATGTTGGGAAACGGCTCACTCGAAGGCCAGATCAACTGGGCTGCGTACACTTGAACCGCCGACAGGATTCCGATCACCAGGCAAGTCAGAACGGTTGCCAGCAAGATATTGCGCCGTGGATTCTCGGCTTCTTCCGACAGCGTTGAAATGCCGTCGAAGCCGATGTAGGTAAGAACGGCAATGGATGTCCCGCCCAGTACGGCCTTGGTATTCCAAAGCTTGGGATCATAAAACGGCTGAGTAAAGAAACCGGGTTCGCCGTGGGGATGGCCGAAAATGTAGCGGGCCGCGGTAACAAAGAAGATCGCAATCACCACGCCCATGCCCGCTGCCAGCGCGGTGTTCACGCGCGCGGAGGTCTTGACGCCCTGAACGTTCAGGGCGGTAAATACGAAAGCAAAAAACGTGGCCCAAACGCCATAGGAAATTCCGGGAGCGAAGACGTGGGCTTGCTGGCTGATCCAGATGATGCAGATCATGGGGTTGAGCAGATAGTCCATCACCATGCTCCATCCGGTTATGTAGCCGAGCACCGGATTGATCTCCTGGCCGACGTAGGTGAAGGCTGAGCCAGCGCTGGGATAAGCCCGCGCCATGCGTCCGTAGCTGATCGCCGTAAACAGCATGGCCACCATGGCAATGAGAATGGTGGTAACGACGTGGCCATGGCCACGATCGCGGAGCACCCCGAACACCGACATGGGCGCAACCGGCTGAATGACGATGACGCCGTAAAGAATCAGGTCCCAGAGGGTCAGGGTGCGCCGCAGGCGGGCGGGAGCGGGAGTGGTTGCCATCTCGGCGTATTGGATTACGCCTGCGCGAAACTGTCAATATTAAAACGATTTCGCGTCATGCTGAGCGGAGCCGGACTCCGCAAAGCGAGGTCCGGCGCAGTCGAAGCAGCTCTACCATCTTTATTTTGGGGGCGAATACTCAAACCCATACCCGCGCGCCTCGTGTCCCGACATATATCGCGTGTTGTATTCGAGAAGATACTTCAAGTGCTCATCATCCAACGGAAACGACTTCCCCGGATACGGATAGCCACCCATTTCTGCGAATGGGAGAGGAGCTACGTGATCGAAATCGTAGGCATAGAAATCCATGTCTTTCTCGTATCCGTGCGCGGCATAGAAATAATCGCGCACCCAGTCCTGCGGAAGAGGCGGCAGCTTCGCAGGGTCAAAATCTAAAGCCACTTCATCGCCGGACCCGAAAACTGCCAGCCGGTCGTCAAGCGCGGTGAGCAGTGGCAGGACGTCACCGTAGCGAGTGTAATTGCCCGCCGGCCGCGTGTAGGGCCCGGTGGCGCTGGCCTGCTCGTAGATGTACTGGACGTTGCCGGGCGGCGCGCCTTCGATCTTCAACGGGAATCCATGGAAGCCCAGGTCAGCACGAACCAGCGGGACGCGAGTCATTCGAACGCTCTGATCTTGCGCAGTGCGGCTGATCAAAATACTGTCCCAATAGATTTGCAGATTGGTGGAGATGCGAATTCGCCGCGTGCCGGCCGGTAATCTCCCGGTCAGGTCGGCGGTCATGGTGCGTGGACCACCAGCAGGAAAGCCCATGTCATCGATGACTCGCGTCCATTTTCCGTTTGCAGCCAGAGCTTCGACATAGGGCGCTATGGGTTGCAGTCCGGCCTGATCAGCGGCATACATTCCGGTCGCGCTGAAATATTCGATCTCGCCGTGCATCAGCAACCACAGCGAGCCACCGCGATACGGCTCCCCGAGATCGAGTTCGAGGCTGTGCGTCTTGGTGAATCCGGCGAAGGGCAGCACTTCGAAATCACCGACGTAGCGATGGGCCAGGAGATCGGGCAGCAAGTTGTGTCCGTGTTCGTCGGTTGCGGCAGCGGGCGGATGCGCGTCGCGGCTGAACACCACTTTGAACGGCGGATACGGAGGATTGCTGGCGAAGTATTCGTTGGGAAACACATCCAGGCCAGCGGGATGATCCACGGCGAGAAGTTCAACCTGATCGAGATAGACGGCTTCCTCCAGCGGTTCCATGAAACGGAAACTCAGCCTTCCGTCTTTTTCTCGAATGGAGTTGCCAGCGACCTTCACATACTCGATCGGTCGCGGAATGTTGCGCTGGGCCGGCCCGACCCAATGTCCAACGACGCCGGCGCCAATCATGTCCGCAACCAGTTTGTATCGCTGCCCGTCCCACACGAACAATGTGGGACACGAACTGCCGCGGCGATCAATCTCCATAAACTTGTGCTCGCGATCGGCGGCGATGTCGACTTCATCCTGCAAAACGCCCGTTGGCCACAGCATGCGGACAACATCGGCCTGCCTGGCCTGGCCTAGTCCAACGGTGAGTTGCAACGAATTCTGCCCCAGGTAACCGGATGATCCCGCGATCTCAAACTTCTGTCGGTTACCTCCGGAGAACACTTCTACTTTGGTTCCGATGGCGCTCTTGTTGTCTGCGAGGCCAGTTAGATTGATGCGAAGCCAGTGGTTCTGATTGCCGCCTTCATTGCGCAGCAGAACGGCGGGGCCGTGATATTGCGTGATGAGCAGGTCGGTGGCCCCGTCCCCGTCATAGTCGGCCGTGACGATAGCGCGGGGATCTTTGAGGACGATCTTGTCGAGTCCGACGTCGGCAGTGACATCTTTAAATCCGTCAGGGCCAAGGTTGCGAAATAGCTTTATTTCACCTTTGCCATCCGCAGTCTCACCGACAGCGACAAGATCGACCCAGCCGTCGTTGTCATAGTCGAGCGCCGCGATGCCCCAAGCGGGGACCCAGTTGGTGGCAGGCAGAGTCACTCGATCAAAGCTTTTTCCCTGATTGTTTCGCCAGAGTGAAACGCCTGGCGCGCCCCAGTGAGTGAAGGCGAGGTCCATCCAGCCGTCGTGGTTGAAATCGAGCACAGTCACTCCAACGAACATCCCGGTGGGTGATGGCGGCCAAAACTGACGATTTACGAACTTGCCCTCGCGAGGATTTTCTTGAATTGTCAGCGGTTCAAGGGCCTCTGTGGTTACCAGATCGACTGCACGATCGTTGTTCCAGTCGGTGCCGACCGCCGCCAGGCTCGGTGTCCAACCCCGGACTCCGATCTGGCGACCAACTTCTGTGAAGGTCCCGTTCCCGTTGTTACGCCACATGAGGTTGGAGCCAGTTGCATCTCCGACGACTCCTTTCGCCTTCGAGCGAGGATCGTACACAGGCCCTTCGCTATAACGGGTGACGTAGAGATCCAAATCGCCGTCATGATCGTAATCAATAAATGTCAGGCCAGCGTTGACACCATCACTCCTAATTCCAGACGGTCCGGTCGCATCTTTGAAGGCTCCGTTCTTTTCGTTATGCAAAAGGAGCAGATGGCTGTTGAGGCTCACTGCCAAGTCGGCAAACCCGTCATTGTCGTAGTCCCCGGCGGTGCACCCGATCCCATGTAATGTTGGATCAAGTCCAGCTTTGCGGGTGACGTCCTCGAATCTGCCGTTGCCCAGATTGTGGTACAGCGACATTCCACCTTCTTTCCCATTGTCGGGTAGAAAAATGTCTATCCGGCCGTCACCGTCGTAGTCGAGAAAACACGCTCCGGGCCCCAAATAAGAAGCCAAGTTGTCCGCTTTCGAAGCAGTCGCCTTCGTGACCAGCCCCGCCTTCTCCGTCACATCCACAAACCTCACCTTGATCTGCTCCGGCACTTTTTCCGGCGCCAGCGGTGATTCTTCCGCCAGCGAATACTTGCCCTGCTCGCCGTAAGCCAGGCTTATCGGCACGCCAAGCTTGTTCTGCGTGATGTACTGAAAGCGGACCAGATGTTCGCGGGCGTGGGCGAGATCGCCGGATTGCTGATGGGCGCGAGAAAGGCCAAATTCTGCCGAGGCATGCTGCGGATTTAGCTTCAGCGCGTGCTGGAATGCGTCCATCGCTTCGGGATATTGCTTATTCTCTGCATAGGAAGCGCCGAGGAAGTACCGGCTATCGGCGTCGTTCGAATCAATCGCGGTTACATGCTGGAACGCATCGATGGCGGTCTTCGCGTCGCCGCTGTTCTTGAAGAGTAAGCCGAGGTTGTACCAGGCATAGGGATCGTTGGGGTTCTGTTTCACCGCCTCTTGCAACAGCGGCCGGGCCTGATCGAGTTTGCCCAGATTCAGCAAGGCAATCCCCTGATTCAGCCGCGCAATCTGAAGCGTTGGATCGATCGCGGCAGCGTCCTGGAATGCTTTCAAGGCTTTTTCAAAGAGCTGCTGATTCATGTAGGCAACGCCGAGATTGTTGAGGTGCGCTGCTCGGACGGGCGTGGCGTCAGCGAGCGTCTGAGAAGAGGCTGCGAAAAAGATGGCGCTTGCTACCAGGGTTCCGGTCAGGACAATTGCATTTCGTCGAGTCATGCGAGAAACAAGTTAACCACAGAGGGCACAGAGGAACACAGAGGTTTTTCGCCCGGTTCCCCGTGATCCTCCGTGTCCTTGTAGTCATCGTTTTTTGCCGGCGGGCAACCAGTACGGCCGGTTAGCCACGATTCCCTTCCCTTCCTGAACCGTGAGAGTTTGACTCGCGGCAACGTTTGCCAGTTTGTCGACTTGCCCGCTCGGCCATTGAACCTCGACCGCATCAACTTGAACCGCGGCACCGAGTCCGAAGGTCAGCGTCAGTTCGCTTTGCGAAAGATAACTCGATCCGCTATGCACCGTCTGCCACTGAACATCTTTTCCGGACGTCAAACGCACCACCGCGCCGATGCCGTCACGGTTCGACTTCGTTCCTGCCAACTTCACCCGCAGACTGTGGTTGCTGCCGCCTTCGTTGTGAAACAAATACGCGGGCCCGCCGTTGGTGGTGAGCAAAATGTCGAGTGCACCGTCGTTGTCGATGTCAGCATAAGCCGCACCTCGTGCGACTTTGGGACTGGCAAATGCTGACCCGAGCGAATCTGTGACTTCCTGAAACTTGCCGCCACCAAGATTGCGAAACACATGCGGCGGCTCAGCATAGGTCACCCGTTTCTGCACACGCTCGATCTGGTCCTCAATATGGCCATCGGCAACAAAAATATCGGGCCAGCCGTCGTTGTCATAGTCGAAAAAGAAGCAGCCGAATCCCAGAGTGATCAGCGTGGCTCGCCCGACTCCGGAACGCGGCGCCTCATCCACAAACAAACCGTTGCCTTCGTTGTGATAGAGCGACAGCATTTGATTGGCAAAGTTCGTAATGATGATGCTGGGACGCCCGGAGCGGTCGTAGTCCGCGGCATCGACGCCCATTCCAGCGCGGGCCACGCCGTCCTCGCTGAAGCCGATGCCGGCTTCGATTCCCTTTTCCGCAAAAGTGCCGTCGTGCTGGTTGAGATACAGCTTGTTAGGTTGAGTGTCATTGGCCAGCAGAATGTCGGGCCAGCCGTCGCCGTTGTAGTCGAGAATCGCAACCCCGAGGTTCTTCGAAGTCGGATCGTAAAACTTTGCTTTCTCGGTGGCGTCTTCGAACTTTCCATTGCCCAAGTTGTGCCACAGCCGCGCCGAACTGCCCTTGTACGATTCCGGAGTGCAATAGGATTTGTGGACGCCGTCGAGCGTGCAGTAGAGATCGCCTTTCTCCGACCACTGCACATAAGTTGCCACCACCAGATCAAGCTTGCCGTCGCGATCGTAGTCCACCCAGGCTGCACTGGTGGAAAACTCGTTCGGCCCCCACAATCCCGCGGCTTTGGTTACGTCTGTAAAGGTACCGTTGCCGTTGTTGTGAAACAGGTGGCTCTGGCCGACGGCAGTGACGAAGATGTCATCGTAGCCGTCGTTGTCATAGTCGCCGACGGCGACCCCCAAACCGTACATCGGCACCGCCAACCCGGCGTGGTGAGTAACATCGCTAAATGTTCCGTCGTGATTGTTGTGGAAGAGCTTCAGAGTGGTCGCGCTAGACTTCGAGTGTCCCGGCCAGTCTTGACCATTCACTAAGAGGATGTCGGGCCAGCCGTCGTTGTCGTAGTCGATGAACGCGCACCCCGGACCCATGGTTTCGGGAAGGTACTTCTTTCCAAAGGCGCCGTTGTTGTGCGCGAAATGGATACCGGCACGAGCAGTGACATCGCGAAACCGGGCGGATTGAGCGTGCGCAAAACTGCTCAAGATCAACAAATACGCGATCGCGAGAAATCCGCGCTTCATTTCGTTCCTCCCGCAGCAACCCCAGCCGAGCTTCGCCCGGCCGGACAGCCGGGGGCGGCTCTCCCCACACAGTTCTTGCCAGGCCCGCTCAACGGCACCGACCCGTGCTCGTGAATCGCCTGACGCTCGTTGTTGTCCTCGGGATTAAGTTGGCGATAAGGGCCGGTGATGGCCTGAGATGCTTCGTCCGCCTTGAAACGCAGGTAGCGGAGTTGGTGCTCGTGCGCCTGCGCTTCATCCCCCAGGCCACCGTAGCAGAGCATCAGGTTGTAATGCGCCTGCAAATCTTCGGGATCGATGGCGAGAACGCCCTGCAATACTTGCACGGCATCCGTGTACTTACGCTGGAGGAAGAGAATACGGCCAAGATCATTCAAAGCTACGCGGTCGCGAGGATATTGAGCCAAAACTTTGTGCAAGTGTTGGGCCGCTTCGTCGTAATGGCCCTCGTTGTGCAAGACCCTGGCGTAGAAGAAGTGGGCGCGCGCCAGGTCTGGCTTCAGCGACAAGGCCTTCTCCAACACGGTGCGTGCACCATCCATGTCGCCCTCCTGCACCGCCACGCGGCCAAGGTTCACCCAGCCGTCGGGATTGCCGGCGTCCAGCTCGGTTGCTTTCTCAAATGCTGCCCGAGCGGCTTTCAAATCACCTTGCAGAAATAGGCCAATGCCGTAGTCGTTCCAGCGTTGCCAGTCGCCGGCGTGCATGACAATGTTCGCCTGAGGCGCAACGGTGTTATGCGGCGACACCTTCAGGGTGGCTTCATTCTCGGCGACCACGATGATTGGCAGGTCGGGGATTCTCTCTTCCTTCGCCGAAACTCCCCGGAGCGATCCGGCAAAAGTAACCTTGCGATCGTCGTAGTCTGCCGCGACCTCGCCGGCCGCCTCCGGCACGCCGGCGAATGAGAAGTGCGTGTTCCACCAGGAAAATTTGCGGTAGCAAAGGCGCGCGTGGAGCGTGATCCTGTCACCCGCATTCTGCGGAATTTGCAGGCGGTAATGCACGGTGTCAGCCGCGCCGGGCGGAATCAAATGAACATACACAACCGCCCGCGTAGCCCAGGCATTGCGCTTGTTGATGCGGTTGCCGTGGGCGTCAAGCTGCAGCGAACGATAAAAATGCGCTCCCTTTTCGACCGGGCCTTTGCCTCCGTCTTCGACCATGCCGCTCCAGAAAATTGTCCGGCCTTTTTCGTCGGTGCCTTTCAGTTCAAGCCAGGTATCGTAGGCGTCGACGGTACCGCCAGGAAAAAAGTGGCCAATCTTCTTGGTCCGCACGACAACCTCCACACGTACCGTATCTCCCCGCCGAACTATGGCTTGCATCCGATTCAGCGGCCCGGTAAGAGGAGAGACTTCGCCTTCATTCGTCGGTGTAACTTTGGTCTCGGCTTCCTCGCCGACCGCGAAGTTCGTAGACAGCTCGGGCTGATTGGACACCCTGGGCGGTAGGACGCCAGGTTCTGGGGAAAGCGCAAAGATGTCCACGCTCAGAATATCGTTTTTCAGAAAATCTTCCGTAATTCTCAGTTGCTCGCCGTCTTCGTTCGCGGTCGGCAACGCGGTGTTCGCGCCGGGAAAGCGGTGAGAATGGACGAAACCATTATTGCTACCGAGGTCCGAGGAATGGGCGAGCGGCATGTGGCAATCCGCGCACTGTGACGGCTGCTGCGGATAATAAAACGACCGCGCTCCCTGACCTGAGACCGCACTCGCCTGCCAGTTGTCGTATTCATTGAAGCCGCGAATCCAGCGATAGTGGTTCACCGGCGCATCGAGATGGACTTTGTGGCAGGTGGAGCAGAATTCGGCCGTCTGCTCCCGCATGAACGGCTTGAGAAATACTCGCCGATGCGGTTCAGGATTCAGCTTCACCAGAAAATCATGGAAAAACCGAGCGACGGGATTCGTGGCCGCCGCCATTTCATGCAGCTTAGGATATTCGAGATAAAAGTCGCCCTGCCCCATGGTGCTTTTCACGGCAGCAATGGAATGGCACATCATGCAGCCCAGTCCAGCCTGGGATTCCGGACGATGCACAATCTGCTTGATGGGTGTGTCCATCAGCCCGCTGTACAGCACCGCCGGATCATGGCATCCGCCGCACCATTTCGAGGGCCGCGTGCCCACTGTATCTTGCATATACTCGATGCTCTT
Organism: Terriglobales bacterium; assembly: GCA_049591935.1. Taxonomy (GTDB): domain Bacteria; phylum Acidobacteriota; class Terriglobia; order Terriglobales; family Acidobacteriaceae; genus JABCZH01. Next base: position 49,080 of record JBAWFN010000082.1, read on the forward strand.
GCGGTACCACTGATTATTGAACGATGAAAAGTGGTGGGCCGAGCTGAACCACTGATTGTAGATGTCTTCATGACAGCGCTTGCACGATTCCGATTCCATGAAGAACTTGCTGGGGATTTTCTGGCCGCCGAACACCTGGGCGGAACTGGGAAAGAAGGGTCCACTAGGCCCATCTCCTTCACCGTCCATGCTGGCCGGCGGCATGGCTGGGTTCTCAATGCGCGCTTGATATCGCCAGCGCGACTCCCGCAGATAGCGCGCGCCCGCGACGATTAATCCGATGAGGGCGAGACAGACTGCGTAACGAGACAGGGTTCGCGAAATCCCCTGACCCAACCATCCCCGTAATCCGGCCCACTCTGCGACTAACACTCCCAGTCCCACGAGCGACAGAGCGATGTGGGCGTACATCAGGTTCCATTCCGATCGCGGTGTGCCCGTCTTGATCAGAATGACCCCAACCGACGCGCCACTCGCGACCAACATCCAGCCCAGGGGCGAAGCAAGATTTCGATTTCGGAGCCAGCGATAGAGCCATAGCAACAAAAGGAACGTTACGACGACGCCGGCCGACGCATGGAGCAGGACAACTCCGGCATAGAAGACGTTGGGCTGGGGAAATGCGTAGAGATAGGCAGCGGAAACAGTCAAGAAAGCGAGCAACCAGGTGAGTGCACGGCCGTGCGGCAATTTCCGGGACCGTGGTTCGTCTGTCATTCCCTGAAACGATTCAATACGCTTCAATGCGCACAGTATAAACGGAAAGGATCACGCCATCGGCGGCTTCCGCCAATTGCCGCACGCTTGTTCCACTGCGGCGGCAACCTCCAACACCAATTCCTCCTGCCACGGAGGTGCGGAGATCTGCACTCCGATCGGCAAACCTTCCGGCGATTGGCCGACGGGAACGACAACCGCCGGAGTCCCCAGCAGGTTGAACCACTCGGTGTAGCTCCAGGCGTCGAGATATTGCACGGTCTTGCCGTCGATCCTCCAACTGCGTTCGCCATGCCGGAACGCAGGAATCGCAGCCACGGGACAAAGCAGAATCGGATAGTCGCGCATCTGCTCAAAGACTTGCATGCGCACAATATCGCGCTGAATCCAGGTGTCGAGAAGAGTTTGGGCGGTGTGGGTCGGTTCCGCAGCCACCACACTTGAAAACTCTCTAAGGATCGGGCTGAGATCGGCTTCTCTGCCTTTGGTCATGGGACCGAGCAACATTCCTCCTGCGACCCCGAAAAACTGCCACCACAGTTGTCGGGCTTGCTCCAGACCCTCAGGACGAAAGCACTCGACCTTGAACCCGGCACGCTTGAGCCCCTCTGCAGCCGCGTTGACGGCGGCGCGGGTCTCGGAGGTGACCGGCGTTCGACCGTCATCCTCGAAGTATCCAATGCGCAGAGCTTTCAGGTCTTTTTTGCCAGGCCATCGAACCAGAACCGGCGCAGCCGACGGGTCGCCGTCGTCCCAACCTTGTAGCACTTCAAACAGCACTTTCAGATCGGCAACCGTGCGGGCCATGGGGCCCACGACGCCCAGCAGGGCAAACGGCCCGACGGATGCCGGAAAGTGTCCGGTCGCCGGGATGCGGCCCGGTGTGGGCTTAAGCCCGCAGATCCCGCTGAAATGTGCCGGGACCCGAATGGAGCCGCCACCATCGCTGCCTACGCCACCGGCCGAGCATCCGCTGGCGATGGCTGCGGCTTCTCCACCGCTCGATCCTCCGGGGGTCCGCGACAAGTCCCAAGGGTTGTTGCTACGTCCGTAAAGCAGATTGTCAGTCTCCCAAGCCATCAAGAGTTCGGGGGTATTGGTGGTTCCCAGAATGATCGCCCCGGCGTTGCGCAGGCGCGAGACCAAAGGCGCATCTTTTTTCGCGGTCAACCCTGCCCGCAGCTTTGTCCCAGCCTCCTGGCGAAGACCGGCTACCTCGATCGAACTCTTGATGCTCAGCGGTACCCCGTGCAGCGGTCCGAGCTTCTGCTTTCGCATCACTGCGTCCTCTGCCAGGCGGGCTTGCGCAAGGGCGCCAGCAGCGTCCACTTGTATAAACGCGTTCAGCTTCGGATTCAAGCTTTCGATCCGCGCCAGATGTGCGTCCACCAACTCCACCGGAGACACCTTCTTTTCGCGGACTTTCTGGGCCATGGAAACCGCCGGCAGGAAGGTCAGTTCAGCCATGCACTCGTCACTCCAGAGAAGTGCGAGTCTAGCACGGAGGCAGGACTTGATCGTGTCCTAGATGTTTGCCAACGAACGCGAACGCTGCGACTTTCCCGGCGGGAGAAGAACGCGCACGGCATCCTTCCGCTTCGCGTGGCGGCGAATAAACCACTTGCGGAGAGATTTCTGCGACCCTGGCGTGAGCCGGGAGAAGAACAGGCCCGCGCGGCCGGTTTCATCTGCCCAAATCACTTCTGCGATGGCGTGCACCGTCTGCGCCGTCCCAGGGAGTACGAAACGCAGGGGTACACTCTGCGCCGCAGACAACGGTTCGGGCGCCTGCAACGCCAGACCTTGTTCGCTGAGGTCACGCAACAATGCCGGCTGGGTTACGCCCGCTAGTTGTAACTGTACGAGTGCTTTCACATTGTCGCGAGCCGAGCGGCGGCGGTCGCGACGCATGAACTGTTTGGCATCCCACAGCGACTGTGCCACGTCCTGCGCTTTTAGCGGCTTGTACAGAACGAATTTGATTCCGGCCTGAAACGCTCCACGAACCGGCCCCAGTTCAGTAACCAATGCCACCACCAGCGGTGGCCGCTCTGAGAGCGCGAGGCGAGCCATCTGGGCGAGCTGGGCAGCCCCGGGTTCGTCGAAATCCAGCACCATAGCCGAGTATGGGCACTTCACCAGCAATTCGATGGCGCGCGCGCATGACTTGCAAACCTCAGCTTCGATGTCAAGTTTGGCAAGTGCCGTAGTCAGGCAGCGCAGAGTTGCGGGATCCTGCGAGATCAGTAACGAGTTCAGTTTCATCGAGCATTAGCCTATGCGGAGGATTTTCTCCCGCAAAGTAACATCTGTAATTTTCTTGCGGTTACCGGCCAGGCTCTTTCCCGGACTGGAACTCGCGTAATATTCCGGGCTCCAGTTGCGCTTCCGGGGACAAACCGGGAGCCTCTATGATCCCCTCCGACAATCGCCTAAGTGTCTTAGATACATGGAAATGGCGGGCTCTGTGTAAGGCCGGGTTCTTTCGTAATCTGCCCCTGGGTGGGGTTCAGTGCAATATTCAAAGAACGCCATGGCGAGATCCACCCAGCAAAGCAACGT
>JBAWFN010000083.1:0-6084 GCA_049591935.1 Terriglobales bacterium
CCATAGGCTGGCGTGAACAGCGCCCTCGATTCCGTCGAAAAATCTTCTTTCGCATCACGGTAAAGCGAGCAGTTTATCTTTCGTGCCCGGCGAGAATAGGGCAGCGTATCCAGCCAGATCTTAGCCCATTCAAAGAGCGGATCGCTGTCCATGATGGTGACGCTGACAGTCCATCTCCCCTTGATCCACTGATAGACGGTCTTGGGTAGATCTCGGAGCAATCCCATTACAGCTCCGGTCGCCATCAACACAAGGCCGCCACTTATGATTGGGTTGTTTAGTGCGGTTGGTATTGCCATGTCTCGTAAATCATACTGCAATGGAGGGTGAATCGCGTCTGGATCGGGGTGGGGTGTAGCCGATTTGTTCCCGAAGAGTACTACCCCCTCGTTTCGTGTGAGTGGCCCTGAGGGGGTGCACTTTCGGATGGCCTTATCCCCTATCCCCCCAACGCGTTGAGGCCATGTTGCCTCACGCCTAGACTGCTAGGTGCCTAGCTCCCGATTTTCACGGGATGTCCACCGCATGTACCCCCTCAAAGTTCACAAAGAAGCACGCCACCTTGAGTTCCGGGAAATTCGCTTTCACCAGTTCCGCAGCACGTTGTAGCTCCTGCCGGTGATGGCTGGCTTCCCTGCCCCGGTCTCCGTCGAAAGCGGCGAGGCCGCCGTAGGTGGCGCAGTCGGAGTGGCTCATCAGGAACATTCGTTTGGTTTGGTGCAGACGGATGGACATGCGCACCTGTTCGAGGATGAAATCGCGCTCGAAGTCGTTGCGCGGCGAGGCCAGGGTCTTCGCGCCGCCGGCTACCACGATCATGTCGGGGCGCAGGACGCCCTGGCTTTCGAGGAACTTGCTGATGGCTTGACGGATGCGCTGATCGAAACAGCAGAGCACGGCGGCGTCGGCGACGTACTGCTCCGGCGGCGAATCGAAGTGGAAGACTTTTTGCATACACAAGGCTATCAGCTGTCAGCTATCAGCGTTCAGCTCAACACTCGACCCTAACTTCCTTCGAACCTTTCACCACAGGGGGCACAGAGGACCACAGAGAAAGTTCATACTTGTGGTATGCCTTGGGCGCTGTGCTTGATCATATCCAGGTCGCGAACGATTCGGTCGGGTTGATTGTGGCCGAGAAAAACTTCGCCCTGTGAGGTTTTGATGTGCACGACCTTATTACACCAGACATAGGCGCGGGTGTCGCCGATGCCGCGAATGCCGTAGCCACGCAGGACGTTCCAGGGCTCGACTGCGTAGCTAGTGATCTGGGACGCGGGGATGGAGCGCAGGCGATAGCCGAGGGCGCGAATTTCCACACCAGCAGGGCCGAAGTAGTAGTGAAATCCGCTGCCGGCAAATATCGCGATGACGAGGAAAAGAACGCACAGCAGCGCCATGCCGAGGCGGACGGATCCCATAGGAGCGGTGGAAAGCACCCAGAGCATGTAGAACAGCGGCAAGAGAAACAGCATGGCGAACAGGGGCGAGGCATGAGTCTCCTGCGCCAGCCAGGGTTCGCTGGCCAGTGGCTGGCCGCGGCGTGTGCCAAGAAACACCGCAAGCAGGATCAGGATAGCGAGTGGAATCAGGAACAGGATCGGCCCGGGCCGCACCGACGTCCCGTGGAGGTTGTAGTCCAGGACGAGGTTGTTGCCGTAGAAAGTGAAACCCAGAACGAAATAGAAAAAAGCCAGCGTAACCCACGAGGCTGGGTCCGCCTTTTTTGCCGAGTATTGAACCAAGAGTATGACGGTAAACACGATGAGCAGGAACGCGGTGATTCCGAGCGCGAACCACAGGGATGTATCGCGTGACATCCAACCGTTGGGCTGGCCGCTAGCGTTGAAATGGGTGGCCATGCGCGGGGGTAGCTGGTCCCAGACCTGCCAGTAGCGTAGGGCGATGAGCGGCAGGGCCAACCAGGTGAGCCAGGTGAAGAATTGGAAGGCGCGGCGGTTCATGAATTAGGTTCTCCTACAGTTTAAGACCTTAGGCGGCCAAGCGTCACTTGTGCGACGTTTACTGTGGAGGACCGGATAGGACTTCGTAGTGTTGAACGCGGGGGCCGCGCTCGATCAGAAATTTGTCATCCTCGGGATAGAAGACGGCTTTTTCGGGATCGAGACCGGCGAAGGCTTTGATGGCGTCCCATGAATCCCAGAGCGAGATCAGGGTGAATTCAGACTTGCCCTCGGCCACGCGGCGGAGGGTCCACACGCCGCGATTTCCGGGGATGGAGGCGTATTCCTTCAGTCCGGTTGCTTGCAGATACGCGAAGTACGTGTCTTTGTCAGATTCACGGGTGAAACCTCGCCAGATGCGCGCGATCATGGTTGGCTCTCCTCACGTTATGACACTCTTTCGCCGCTACGCGGCTTACTCATTTTTCAAGCTGACCCACGGCTCGCGCCGTGGGCTTTACTCTTCCGCCGCTTCGCGGCTCAAAAATCCATCCTTCCATTCCATTGCTTACCAAGAAATCCAGCTTCCTAACATCTTACAGACCGGCTTCGATGCGGGAGCGCGGGTCGAGGTAGTCGCGCAGGGCGTCGCCGATGAAGTTGAATGACAAGACCGCTAGCATGACGGCAGCGGCGGGAAACAGGACAAGATGTGGCGAGTCGAAGAGGTGGGCGCGGCCGTCGTTTAGCATGGTTCCCCAGCTGGCGGTGGGCGGAGGGACGCCCAGACCGAGAAAGCTCATGGTGGCTTCGGCGAGAATGGCGCCGGCCATGCCGATGGCGGCTTGGACGACGACAGGCTGAATGATGTTGGGGAGAATGTGACGCACAATGACGCGCAAATCGCTGGCACCGAGGGCGCGGGCGGCTTCAACATATTCCTTTTCGCGGGCGGCGAGAACCTGAGCGCGGACCAGGCGGGCGTATCCGACCCAGCCACCGAGAGAAAGCGCCAGCACAAGGTTGAAGATACCGGGACCACGGAAGGCGACGAAGGCGATGGCGAGGAGAATGCCGGGGAACGACAGAAAGGCATTCATGACGACGATGTTGATGAAGCGATCGAGGCGGCCGCCGTAGTATCCGGCGAGCGAGCCGATTAGCAGACCGAGGCTGAGCGACGCGGCGACGACCGAACTGCCGACCAGCATGGAGATGCGAGAACCGTAAATGAGGCGGGAGAGAATGTCGCGGCCGAGTTCGTCGGTACCGCACCAGTGGGCGGCGGAGGGCGGCGAGAGGCGGGCGGGGAGATCGATGTGGGCGGGGTCTTGGGGCGCGATCCAGGGGGCGAAGATGGCGAGGAGGATGAAGATTACGACCAGCACGGCGCCGGTGGTCGCGAGGGCGTTGTGGCGGGCGGCGCGTGGGAGCGAGATGGGGAGGGTGGACATGATTCGCAGCTAACAAATCACAATCTTAAAACGCAAAGTTCGCAAAGAATGGCACGCTGAGGACGCGAAGAAAACCAACTTCCTCCTTCTTGCAGTCTTAGCTCGCGCTACCATACCTCAAACTGAAGCTTGCGGTAACGGTTGATTATCTCAAAGTCGGTGCGGTCGGAAGTAATTAGTCGGGCTCCGTGGGAACGCGCGGTGTAGGCAATCAGCACATCAAAATGCAAGTCGCGTAGCTTGTCCGGCGTGAATCCCAGATCGGCGCGAATCTGTGCCAATATCTGCCCGGACTCAAGCCAATTACTCTCTGTTGGTGTCAGGACGGGGTGGTTCCTGGCGAACGCCCGCAGGAATTCCCGTTCCGCAGGCTTGGTTGTGCCACGCCACAACTCAGCCAGGACTACAGACGATGCCCTGATTAAACCGGTGATGGATTGAATGCGCCGCTGATGACGTCCGGTGCGCAGGTCATCGATCAGGACGGAGGTGTCGAAGATGACGAGATCACTCACCGTGACCTGCGAACGAGAGTTTGCCGGCGTTCTTCTTCATCAACGCCTTGAATCTCTTCAAGGCGACAATCTCCCGCAGCGCCACGTGGACAGCCTCCGTGCGGGACTTCACTCCGAGAGCTTTCTTCGCTTCATCGGCTAGACGCAGGTCCAGCCGGATGGATGTCATGGTTACAGCCATAAATGCGCTCACCTCATTACTTCGTATATACATGATACATGCTGCATATATACATGTCAATACTCTCTTGCCGTGGAATCCCATCATCTTCTTTGGTATGGACAGTTCTTACCTTTTGGCGCCGGTGGTCATTGCCTGATCCGGGGATTCACCACTGTGTACAGCAAATCGGTCAGGAGATTGACGGCCACGTAAGTCAGCCCAATCGCGAGGATGCAGCCCTGCACCAAGTAATAGTCGCGGTTGCCGATGGCTTGGATGGTCAGGCGGCCGATGCCGGGCCAGGAAAAAATGGTTTCGGTGACGATGGCGCCAGCGAGCAATGCGCCGAATTGAAGGCCGAGGACTGTGATCACCGGAATCATGGCATTGCGCAGAGCGTGGCGATAAACGACGGTGCGCTCCGGCAGGCCTTTGGCGCGGGCGGTGCGGATGTAGTCTTGGCCTAGCTCTTCGAGCATCGAGGTACGCACCATGCGGGTAAGGATTGCGGCCAGCGCACCGCCCATAGTGATCGCCGGAAGTATCAGGTGAGCAAAACTTCCGGAGCCTGAAACCGGGAGCCACCCCAACTTAATGGAGAACAGCAGAATGAGGATGGGACCGAGGGCGAAGTTCGGAAACGACAGTCCGAAGAGACTGACGACGCTGAGCAGACGGTCGTCCCAGTGATTGCGGCGGCGGGCGGAGCGTACACCGGCGGGAATCGAGAGCAGGACAGCGACCAGCAAAGCTGCCAGGGTCAACTGCAAGGTGTAGGGATACCTTCGAGCGACGAGGCTAGTCACGCTCTGGTTGAAACGGAATGAGGGCCCCAGGTCACCGTGGAGGACGCCGCTCCAATAGTGAAGATACTGCCGGCCAAGCGGGACATCGAGTCCGTAGAGATGGCGAGCAGCCTGGACGTCGGCGGCGGGTGCGCCTTCGCCGAGCATTTGAAGGATGGGATCGCCGGGGACGAGGTGGATCAAGAGAAAGACGAGAGAAACTACCAGCCAGACTACGGGCAGGGTGTACAAGGCGCGGAGGGCTAGGTAGCGAAGGATCAAAATCAGTTCCCGGTGGTCAGTTCTCTGTTCTCAGTTCTTGGTGACGGCTGGTTCTAGTTTTTCGATCTTTACTTTGGCGATGCGATGCCCGTCCATTTCATCAACCGTGAAGCGATGGCCGTCGTAGTCGAACGCGTCGCCAACTTTTGGGATTCGTTGCAAGCGCGCGAGCATGAAGCCAGCGAGGGTTTCGAATCCGGCATCACGCGGCAACACCAGTTCGTATTGCGACTCGAGGTCGCGAATACCCGCTGAGGCTTCTACCACCAGTCTAAGATCTTGCGTCAGTGGGGACGGTTCGGGCGGAGCTACGTCAAACTCATCTTCCAGTTCGCCCACCAATTGTTCCAGGATGTCTTCTACGGTGATAACGCCGGCAGTGGAACCGAACTCATCCACCACCACAGCCAGATGGCGCTTACGATCCTTGAATTCCTCGAGCAATTCGGTGAGAACCTTGGTCTCGGGGACGACCAGGACGTCGCGCATGATCTGGCTGACTTTCATGTTGGAGATGCGGGCGGAAATGGGCTGCGCAGGATTGGCAGTGAGGCGGAGGCGGGTCCAGCGCATCAGATCTTTGGAATAGAGCACGCCGATGATGTGCTCGGGGCCGCTTTGGCGGTCATAAATGGGAACGCGGGAATGCTGCTCCTCGACCATGCGGGACAAGGCCTCGTCGAGGGTAAGATCGGCGGGAAGCGAAAAAATATCGGGACGCGGAACCATGACTTCGCGGACGGTAATACTCTCGAGTTCCAAAGCGCGATGGATCATTTCCTCCTGCGAGGAGGGGATTTGGCCGAATTGGCGGCTGGCGGTGACGATGAGCTTAAGCTCGTCCGGGGAATGCACCGGACCCTGGCGGATTTTGCGCGAGCCGAAGATGCGGAGAACGTACCCGGCGGCCTTGCTCATCCCAAAAATGAACGGACGGGTGAGGGTGAGAAAAACCTCCATGGGGGCGGCCACTGCAAGAGC
>JBAWFN010000084.1:0-20117 GCA_049591935.1 Terriglobales bacterium
CTCAAATTCGCCGCCGCGCGGCAACGGCTCCATCCTGATCTTGCAATCTCCATACTGGCCGTGCCCGCCGGTCTGCTTCTTGTGTCGCCCCTGCACATCGGCCTTGCCGCGAATGGTTTCGCGATACGGCACCTTGGGCGCTTTCAGAATCACCTCCGCGTGGTAGCGTTTCTTCATCTTCGCCACCACTACTTCAATATGCTGCTGGCCGGTCCCTGCGATCAGAAATTCCTTGGTTTGCTCGTCGCGGAAAAAGCGCAGCATGGCATCTTCTTCCATCAGCTTATGGATGCTCGGCCCCAACTTGTCTTCGTCGGCGCGGCTCTTCGGCTCAATGGCAAACGTGATTGCCGGCTCCGGCAGATGCACCTTGGGATATTGAATCGGCGCGTTCTTATCGCCCAAGGTATCGCCGGTCAAAGTATCTTTCAGCTTGGCCACAGCGCCAATGTCGCCGGCATGTAACTCGGTCACCGGCACCGCCGTTTTGCCCTGGATGATCGAAATATGTGCCAGCTTCTCCGCCGAACTCTTGGGGTAGTTCTGTAGCGTCGCGTCGTTTTTCAAAACTCCGGAAAAAACCTTGAAATACGAGATTCTCCCGGCAAACGCATCCGAAACCGTCTTAAACACATAGACCGACACCGGCTCCGCGTCGGTCTCATGCCGCTTCGGCGCTTCTCCATTCCCTGCCGCTGCCGCCTCGCCCTGCACCCACTCGTGCTCCGACGGTGCCGGCGTGTAGTCCACAATAAAATCCATCACCCGGTCGGCCCCGATGTTGCCCAACCCCGAACCAAAAATCACCGGAAAGATCTTGTCTTCGCGGATCGCTTCATGCAGCGCCTTCACCAGGTGTTCCTCGGGAATCGTTCCCTTTTCGAAGAACTCTTCCATCAAGGCGTCGTCACCTTCGGCCACCATCTCCACCAGCTTCTCGTGCGCCGCCTGCGCCTGCTCTTTCAAATTGGCCGGAATCTCGCCTTCTTTCCCTTTGCCATTTCCGCCCAACTCGTAGGTGTAAGCCTTCATGTTGACCAGGTCCACCACGCCGGTGAAGTTCTTCTCGCTACCGATGGGCAGTTCCAGAGGAATCACTGTCCGGCCAAACGCATTGGTCAGCGACTCCAGCACCCGCCCGGCGTCGGCGCGCTCACGATCCATGCGGCTGGCAATGATCAGCCGCGGCGTCTTGTACTCTTCGCAGTAATTCCACACCCGCTGGGTTACCACTTCCACTCCGGCCACACCATCCACCACCACGATCGCCGCATCTACCACCGGCAGCACCATCTTGGCTTCGTGGACGAACATGCTGAACCCAGGCGTATCCATCAGGTTGATCTTCGTCTTGCCCCACTCCACGTACGCCATCCCCGCCGAGATCGACATCTTGCGCGCGATCTCTTCGTCGTCATAATCAGTGGTCGCCGAGCCATCGTCCACCCGGCCCAGCCGCTGCGTGGCCCCGGACGTATACAACATGGCTGAAACCAGCGAAGTTTTGCCCGCATGGCCGTGACCAACCACCGCGACATTCCTGATGTTTGCGCCTTCGTAAGTCTTCACGGGTTACTCCTTAATGAATCACGTGGGGACAGCTGCCCTCGGCTGTCCGACCGAGCGAAGCTCCGTAGCTTCAACTTTCGTTGGATCTTCACTGCGGCGGGCCCATAACAACCTTAAAGAAGAGGACAGTCTATAGGCCAACGTCGAAACCCTTGCCAAAACTATGGATGCTAACACAGTGGAAATTCGGGGAACAACTGGGGAAAGAGCTATATTGAGGCTTGGTTGGCGAAGATGGACCTGGAGCGCTTGCAACTGGCTGATTCATTCCGGCTACCGCTGGTTTGCGCGCAACCGCTATCACATATCCCGGGCCTGCAAGCTACCGTAGCTCCATGTATCATCGACGCCATGCTGGGCGGACGCACCAACGAACAATGGGTGGCGCAATATTCCACCAGCCATCAGCACCCGGTTAACCGCGCGTGCCATACCCTAGGAATACCGCTGATTCTGCTTTCACTGGCGATTTTTCTCGCCAGCATCTTTTTTCACCGCCTATGGCCCTACGCGCTTGCGGTCTTCCTCGTGGGATGGGCGTTCCAATTCATCGGCCATGCCTTTGAGCGCAAAGAGCCTGAGTTCTTCCACGACTGGCGTTTCTTGTTCGTCGGCGTGCGCTGGTGGTGGGCCAAGATTCACGGCAAAGCCTGAGCGTCAATCATGTTTCCTCAACTCGCCCAATTCACCGACCTCGGACTCCTCCTGCTCCGATTTTCACAGAGCTGAAAATCTTAGGGGAGCTACGGTTGCATGTCGTGGATCAAGACGACGTCGGAATCGGTGTGGCCGCGGATCAAGCCGAGTTGTTTGCCGTCGAACGACCAACGAAACTCGAGGATGTGTTCGGCGGGGAAGTCGGTGATCTGCTTGCCGGGGGAACCGTCGATGGGCTGCGACCAGAGATTGTCGGTTCCGGCGCTGCGTACGGCATACACGACGGCTTTGCCGTCGGGTGAAAAACGAATATGTCCGCTGCGCGGCCGCTCGAAGTCAACGCTCTTGAGTAGCTGCCCAGAGTCGACCGCCACAATCGTGAGTTTCTCGATATGCTCGGCGAGGTGACCGAAAGTGGCGACCGCGACAGTTTTCCCATCGGGAGAAACATCGAAATCCGCGGTCAGCTCGTCGGAAACTTTTGTGGCCTGTCCTCCGTCGACGGGAACCTTCATCAGGCGGCTGCCGCTGGCTTCGTCCTGATAAAACACCCAGCCACTCGATGAACAAATCGGATACTGGTCCACTTTGCCGTTGGAAATCTGTTTAAGATTGCCGCCGCCAGCGTCCATCCGCCAAATGTTCAACACGCGATTTCCTTTGCTGAAGATGCTGGTAAAAACAATGAAGCGGCCGTCGGGACAAGCGAAAGGCGTATTCGGAATTGTGTCTGCGGGCAGGGGCAGAGGCGTACTGTTGCCCGACACAGGATCCAGAATGGCGAGCCCCGAGCGTCCATTCCGGATCATGCGATTGTCACGCATCCAGGCGAACTGGTACACCGGAGCACCCAAGGTCAATTGATGAAGCTGAGCAGCAGGAGCGCCCGACGGCATGGTTGACAGGTTCCAGTGCCCTTCACTCATGACGGTTGCCAGGCTGCGGCCATCGCCGGCAATGCTCGGGTCGTTGTAATTGTTGGTGTCGCGCGTGACCGGGTGCCACTTGCCCTCGGGATAAGAAACAAAAAAGATCTGATTGCTGTTGAACTGATTGGATGCAATTAATCCCCTGCCGTCCGGCATCCACACCGCCCGCTGAAGCAGGCGATCATCGGAGGTAAAGAAAAGTTTCTGCTGGCCGCTGGCGATGTCGAGCGCGACCAGACCACTGAAAGCATTGCCGGGCTGAAGCACAGAGCAAACGATGGTTTTTCCATCGGGCGACCAGGCGGGGTCAAACATGCGGTCCCGGGTGGATCCGCCGTGCAGAACTTTCTCTTCACCGCCTTCCACCGGCACCACTAACAGCCGATATTTGCCAGGTTCAGGATTATTGTCACGGAAGAAGGCGAAGCGGCGTCCGTCTGGCGAAAAAGTAATGTTGGAATCAATGTCAGTGACGAGTTTTTCGGGCGTACCGCCGAGCAGCGGGGCACGGTAAAGATATTCCAGCTCCTCGCTGCCCGGTTCTGTCCGGATGAAATAAAGATAGTTGCCATCTGGCGAAAAACGCAGGTGCCGGTAGTAGACCTCGGCCGGCGCTACTACCTGAGTGTTGCTGTTGGTCGGAAGATTGCGCAGCCATAGGCTCTGTTTGCCGCCTTCGTCCATCACATTGAGAACGTATTTGCCATCGGGTGAGATGGCGACGAGTGCGGCTTTACCGTTGTCTGTGACCTTGTTGATGGAGATGTTCTGGAATGGCACTGGGCGGCTGCGGTTTAGAAACGCGTAGATACCGTATCCGGCGGCGGCGAGTACGACGATGGCAATCAGCGCGACGGCGCCTGCGCCAAACTTATGCTCACGGGCAGCGGCGACCGCGGCCGAAGCGGAGGACGTAGCAACCTGAACACTCGACGAGTTGGAGGGCTGGACAAGCACCCCGGACCCAGCAACGGCGCGCGCCGAGGCGCCGCTCGATTCGCTGTCGCGCTTGAGGCGTTTGAGATCGCCGCGGAGATCGGCAGCGGACTGGTAGCGCAGCTCGCGATCTTTTTCCAGCAGCTTGGCGATGCTCTCCTGCAGCTTGGGTGGAAGTGTGGGGTTGAGCTGAGTGGCGGGAGTGGGATCACGCTCCAGGATGGCGTGGAAAATTACAGCGGAAGTGTTGCCGGTAAATGGCAGGGAGCCGGTCGCCATCTGGTAGATGACGGAACCGAGCGAAAACAGGTCGGTGCGGGCATCCAGTTCTTCACCCCGGGCCTGCTCGGGCGACATATAAGAAACCGTGCCCACGGTTGAGCCCGGACTGGTGAGATGGGCAGTGGCGGCAAGCGGATTAAAACTGACAGTCTCGGCGGCGAACGCATTGGCTCGAGTGAGCTTGGCCAAACCGAAGTCAAGAATCTTTACCGGGCCCCGCTGGGTGACAAAGATGTTCGCGGGCTTGATGTCGCGGTGGACGATGCCTTTGGCGTGAGCGGCGTCGAGAGCGTCGGCGAGCTGCAGGCCGATGTCGAGCAGGCGATCGAGCGGCAGCGGACCATGGGCCAATTTCTCGCTGAGGCTTTGGCCTTCCAGCAGCTCCATGGAAATGAAAGACTGGCCGGCGTCGTTTTCCACGGCGTAAATGGTGCAGATGTTGGGATGATTGAGGGCCGAAGCAGCCCGGGCTTCGAGCAGAAAACGCTCAAGCGCGGTGGTGTCGCGGGCGAGCTCGGCGGGCAGAAACTTGAGCGCCACGCGGCGGCCGAGAGTCAGGTCTTGGGCTTCATAGACGACACCCATACCTCCGCTGCCGAGCTGGCCGGTGATGCGGTAATGCGAAATGGTTTGGCCGATCATGTTTGGGTCCGTCATGTTTTGGCAAATCAGCGTTTGGCCGATCAGGAAGCTTCAGGTGATGTTAGGCGGGAGGCCGAGGCAGAGTCAACCTGAGGGGCGTGAGCGCAAACGCCTGATCACAACATGTGAGGGGCTTAAACATCGTGACTGGCTCCTGCCGGAGGGTTAATCTGTTCGGGGGCTTCGATGGCAAGAGATAATGGCCGGTTGCCTCAACAATGTCGGCTCTACGCCTGTTAACGCCGGTTGTGATCGCGATACGTTCTCTTTCTCAGGCCGACGTTGTCGAACAATGAACAGGGGTCAATCATGTCGCCAGCCGAACAAGTAAGATCATCCCCAAGTCGCACAGTTGGCCCTGAGCAGCAGGCCGATCAAGCAGTCGCGCCCGCTTGGCATACCGTCGTTCTTCTTGCCGTCTTTGCAGCGTTAACCGTTTTCGGCTGGCTCGCTCAGCGTGGCGCCCAAATGCATGCGCCTAACCCGGCTCTACCTCACCGCCTGGTGCCACTCCAGATCCAGGCCATTGTGTTTGAGTGGGCGACGGTAGCGTGGGTTTGGTTCGGCTTAAGGCGCAAGGGTATTCGCCTTCGGGCATTGGTTGGAGGGCGGTGGCATGACGCCAAGGCCTTCCTGGTGGACATTCTGCTGGGAGGTGGTTTGTGGGTGCTGTGGATCGTCATCTCCAAGGTCGAGAACTCCGTACTGGGTCACCGCCTCGACGCGATTCCATACCCTTTAGGCTGGCTTGAGAGCATTCTTGCGGTTGTGGTCGCAATCTCGGCAGGCGTATGTGAAGAGATCGTCTTTCGCGGCTATTTCCAACGGCAGTTTCGGGCGTTGACTGGAAGCGTGTTGATCGCCGTAGTCCTGCAGGCGGCGGTTTTTGGAATGGCTCATGTGTATCAGGGTGTGAGGCTGGCGTCGATGGTCGTTCTTTACGGAGTGCTGTTCGGGGCGCTCGCTCTCTGGCGTAGCAGTTTACGCCCCGGCATCATCGCGCACGCGTGGTCGGATATTGCCGCCCGCTTACTGCACATCTAGAAATCAGGGGTCACTGAGGCCGAGATCGGTAATAGTTGCAAAATCGCTGTCTGACAATGT
This sequence comes from Terriglobales bacterium, assembly GCA_049591935.1. Taxonomy (GTDB): domain Bacteria; phylum Acidobacteriota; class Terriglobia; order Terriglobales; family Acidobacteriaceae; genus JABCZH01. The sequence continues at coordinate 6,120 of JBAWFN010000084.1, forward strand.
CGGCAGTGTCAAGCACTTTTGAGCACACGGCCAGCCCCGCCCGAAGCGCAGGCGTTTGTGCAGTTGTTCGTAGAAGTAGGCGACATTGCGGCAACCATCAAGAAAGTGACTGAGCAGGGCGGGATGGTGCTGATCCCGCCACAGACTCTGCCTCAGGGTGAGCAGATGGCGATTTTGCGGAATCCGATGGGAGTGACGTTTGGCGTGATGGTGCCGGGGAAGAAGTAGGCCTCCCCAACCCCCTGATTTCTAATAGCACCGATAAATACTTTGAATTTCCTCAGACGCTGGTAATCGGGTAGGTTAGTGCCCATCATTCAGGTTCCGGAGCCAACTAGGCGATCCCGAAACTGAAGCCGCGAAAATCTCACCAGCGTTCTGGGGAAATGGGTGCAAGATGAAAAAATGGGGCGTTACTTCTATAGCCGTGGTGTTACTGCTCTCAGCCGCTGCCGTCGCTCAGCAACCTTCTAAGACACAGACGACGGCGCGAAAGACCATCAGTATCACCGGCAAGATGAGCGATGACGGGCGCGTGTTACTCCACGATGCCGCCAGCCAGATTTGGACGGTCAGTAATCCGGAAGCCTTGCAGGGTTATGCGGGGCGAGAGGTGGTGATCCGTTGCCAACTTGTGCCGGACAGGAACGAGCTTCGCGTGGTTTCCGTCAAGCCGGTAAAAGGCGAAGCGGCCTACGCGGCGAAGTGGGGCGACTCGGCCTTCCGGCGATAGCGCCCGGGCTTTCCCGGTGCGCACTAATAATGGAAGCGGTAGCGGACCTCCACGTAAATCTCTCTTGGATTGTTCCAATGAAAGCCGCCGAAGGTAAGGCTGTTGTCGAGTTCGACGCGGCGATTAGCAACGTTCAGGGCATTCACTGACGCCGAGAAACGCTCGCCGAAATCCTTCCCCAGCGACAGATCAACAGTGGTGTGTGCGGGCAGGTAGAGACCCGGATAGGGCTGGCCGGGAAATCCGTTACTAAAACCGGAGCCGTAATAAACATTGGTGGCGGCAAAGCTGCGCCAGGGAAGCGTAACGTCGCCGCCGAGGTTGAGGGTGTTGCGCTGGTCGTGGTCGAGCGGGCTGAGCCCCGGGGAAAATGAAAAGTCCGTGAGTCCGCCGGTGATGGTGCCGGCGCCTTCGGCGATCTGATTGGAATACGCCAGATGGATTTGTCCGCGATGAGCGATTCGCGGCGAACGCAGCGTCAGCTCCCAGCCGCGAATGACAGCGTGCGACACAGTGATGGGAAAGAAAATACTGGATGCGCCGATATTGTTGTGATCGAAGAAATTTCTGACATTGGTGCGGAAATTGTCGGCGTCAAGCACCCAGCCGCGGTAAGGAATGGTGACACCGAACTGATGTTCTTCGTCGAACTCCCCGTGTAACGGCGCGAATCCCAAGCCTTGACCTTGCGCAAAATCGATAAGCGCTGGCCCGCTCACGGTCAGTAGCGGCGGAGCTTGATAGTAGTGGCCGTAGAAACCACGGAACGTCCAGCGCAGCTTCGGAATGGTTACCGCGGCACCGAAGCGCGGGCTGATCGCGGACTCGGTGACTCCACCGGAGAAACGCGTCGGTCTCATTCCGGCAATCAAGGTCAGCCAGGGAACCGGGGTGAATTTGTCGTCGATGAAGAATGTTTCCTGGTTTCCCGTGGGATGTTGAAAATCAGTGACCGGCGCGTTGCTGCTGCCATCGTTGAAGATGGCTCCGAAGGTCTGGCTGTCATGCTGGTAGAAACTGAAGAATCCTGCCTGAAGATTGTTTCTCGCAAAACTGGCTGAGACGCTGGCCTGACCGCCGGCATAGGTGGAACCGCGGTCCTCAGTGGTGGCGATTGGCGTATCGGTCGCCAGGCTGTTGTAGTTGCCGCTGTTGAAATGAAAAAGCGGCGACACGGTCATAAAGACCTTGGAATTGAAAGTATGCACCCAGGAGAAATTGACGACTGCATCGGACTCGTGCTCGCCGTCGCGCAGGCCGAGGCTGGGATATTGCGGGCTGAAGCCATTGGCTGCGATCGATCCGTTTTCGATATCGTTCGGATTAGGATCGAAGGGAACCTGGTAATAGTCGCGGCGGAGGGAAGTCACAACGCGAAGCTGGTTCGAGGAATCGACGTTAAAGATAAGCGTACTGAACCCGCCGTAGCCGTTGGCGGCATCGTGTACGACCTCGGGAACCGGGGGCTGGAGGCCGAGATTGCTGCGATTGCCGTTCAGGCTGACGTAGTAGGCGAAGCGCTCGGTGTGGCTGCCGAAGCTGAGCGAATCGTTGGTCTGATAGAAGTTCCCCAGGCTCATGACCAGTTCGCCTTGGTTGTTTCGCTCGAACCCAGTGCGCGGGACGACGTTAAATACGCCGTAAGTGCGGTCGCCGAATTCAGCGCCGTAGCTGCCGCGATTGACTTCGAGATAGTCGATATCTTTGGGGTCAAACTGCGGGCCGATGTTGGCGGCAATGTTGGTGTTGGGGATGGGCACGCCATCCACCAGCCAACTGCTTTGGTGGCCGCCGCGGATGTGGAGCATGTCATGGGTGACATAGGAGCCGGGTACATAGTCGGTGATCATGGCCATGCTGTTGCTGCGGTCGGCGCCGGGAGTGCGCTCGATGTCCTGGCGGCTGACCAGAGTGGTGGGCGTGGCGGTGTCGGTCGGCACCGCCTCGGGCGCGGCGGAGACGTTCACCGTTTCTCCCTGCGCGGCAGCTACCTTCAATTGAAAGTGGACCACCGGCTCGGTTCCTGAAATCACCGTCACCGCCTGCGTGATCTGTTCGAATCCGGGATCGGCTACCGAGACCGAATACTCACCCAGGGGCACGGTGTTGAAGCGAAACTCGCCGTTCGAATCGGTATTGGCGGTCTTACTCCAGTCTGAGGATTTGGCTTTGAGCATCACCATTGCGCCCTGGACAGGGCGATGCTGAGGATCGTGAATGATGCCGCGGACCGAACCAAAAATGGCGGCAAAGGCCGCGACCGCAAGTGTGAACAGCATACCGAGCAGCAAAACACGGATGAAACGCATAGGTTCTCCGCCGAGCCGACAAATCTTGTGTGCAAGGATGGGATGGAGCCAGTCGGCAGGGCTAGATGGGCTTAGGAAAAACTCGAGGCATCGGGGAGTCTGAAAGGGCACGGCTTTCCAGCCGTGCCGTAGTCCCTAGTATTTTCCAGCAGCCGCTAGACCGCGTTTCCGTGCTCCAATCCCGGCATTATTGTTCAGGCGATGGAGAACTGGGGCGGAGCGCGGACGGAACCGGAGGAGCGGTCGAGGCTGGCGCGGCGAGCTGAATCCGCGGGATCGAGGAGCGGGGAAGAAACCGGGGTGATCGAACTAAGGTGTAACGCTTTGAGTTGCGCCGAACGGAATCCCACCGTGGCGCGGCAGCAGTCGTGCTGACATTGGCTCGCCGGCGCACGGAACTCGGAGCCGCGCAGGCGCTGATCGTGCATCAGCTTGCGCATGCAGCAGGCATGGGGCGCAGGGGCAGAGATCGCCAGAGCGACAGGGGCAAGAATGCCCACGAACAGCAAAGTCAGCAGCAGCCTGGCGGTCAGACGATGCATAGGATCAACTCAGGATACCTGCACCCGTCACCCATGTCTATTCAAGAGCGCCCAGCGGTGACGTAAGGTTAATTCTGTAAAAACTGGCATGGCAGCGATTACAAGCAGCTTGACATCACCTTCAAACCCAGTCACATCTTACCCACCCTCAAAAGTGCTATCATTATTTTCGGCAACTAGTTCATACGTGTAATGCCTGCAATGGTGTGCGGGCATTCATGGTCCTATTGCCTGTGCCCACATTTTACCCAGGCCGTGAAACTTTCACCCCGTCCCAGCGTCCATAACCATGATGACTGTCCGCCGCTTTGCCATCCTGCTTCTCCTGTCTTCGTTCTCCCTGGCCGACCTTACCACCGACGTTCGCACTGCGCTCGCCCAGGGCGACTTCACCGCCGCCACCACTGAACTGGAGAATTACCGCACCGCCCACGGAGTCGATCCCGATTATCTCGAAGCTCTCTCCTGGATGGCCCGCGCCTCACTCTCCGCCAACCAGCTCGATCAGGCCGCAACCTGCGCCAAACAGACCGAAACCTTGGCCCGCGAGCAACTCCAGCATCGCGCCCTCGACGCCGAACCGCACCTGCCTCTGGCTCTCGGCGCCGCTCTCGAAGTCCAAGCCCAGGTCCTCGCCGCCCGAGGTCAGCAGCCACAGGCCGTCGCCTTGCTCCGCCATAGTCTGGCTGCCTATGGCAACACATCGATTCGCGCCCGGCTGCAAAAAAACCTGAACCTGCTCGGCCTCGCCGGCCAGTTCGCCCCACCGTTGCGCCTCGGCGAATACCTCGGATCATCACCCAAATCCCCTCCGCATCTGAAGGGCTCTCCAGTCCTTCTGTTCTTCTGGGCGCACTGGTGCCCCGACTGCAAGCGCGAAGGCCCCGTCATTGCCCAACTAAGCTCCGAATTCGCTTCCCGAGGATTGACCGTGCTCGCTCCCACCCAGCTCTACGGATACACCGCCCGCGGCCAAGATGCGAGACCGAAAGATGAATTAACCTACGCGGAAAAAGTCTGGCAGCAGTTCTATCCAGGACTACAGAGCGTCCCCGTCCCTGTCAGCAAAGCTAATTTCGACCGCTACGGCGCCAGCACCACCCCGACTCTGGTCCTGATCGATCGCAAAGGCCGTGTCGCCCTCTACCACCCCGGCGTAATGTCCTACGACGACCTTCGCGCCGCCATAGAAAAAGCAATGTAGATGTAGATGTAAATTGTGGGGCGCGGGCGCCCTCGCCCGCATGCTTTTTTCTTCGCGTCCTTAGCGGTTGGCCTTGGCGATCTTTGCGGTGAAGGGTTTTGGAAGATCCGTGAAAATCCGTGGCCAGATTTTCCTCTGTGTAACTCCCTGCCCTCGGTGGTTGAAAGCTCCTATCGTTTCCGAGAAACTTCAAACACCAAATTAAACAACTGCACCAGCGTGATCCCGATGGTCACATACACCGCAATCTCCAGCCGCCGCGACGCATCCTTCGCACTCCGCATCTGGCCCGCAATCTCGCTGGTAGTGTGGTAGAGGGTATCCGCCAATTGCTCGAAATGCTCAGTTGAGGCCCGCAGCCGCTCCAGCACCCGCGAGGTCGCCGAGAGCGCCGCCGCCATCTGCTCCCCATTGCGGATATCCAGCTCCGTCTTGCACGCCGACCACCACGCGCTCCCCGGAGGGTTGTCGTACATCCGCTGTCGAATCTCTTCGTAGGACCGCGTTCGCAGTAACTGCACTAATGCCTGTACTGTCTCGGTTTCCCGGGACTCTTCGCTGAGGAGGGGCATGAACCGCAGTCTAGCAGCCGCTGGCAGCCGCGCTCAGATGCCCGAAGGCCAACCCGGTCCCCACATTTCCAGCCATGCCCAAGGCGATGGTTACCCGGTTACCCCCCTCGCAATCGCCTGTATTTCCGGGGTGTTGGCCAGCCAAGGCCAGACCACTTAGGCGCAGGTGTCCTCACCTGCCTGCTTAGTCACAAACAACTCAGAGTGGCCCATTGCTCCCGTTCTTTGCGGGAAGTGGGGCTCTCCCGCCGCACAAGTTTTTTGCCATCTAGTGACAATTTCTTGACAAACTCCTGCGAACATGGTGGTACGCTGCCCCCATTCGCGCGTATCCTTTCGAGGCGCAATTCAGTTAAGGAGAAATCGTTATGCACCCCAGCACAGCGTGGCACCGCGCTTGGTTGTTGATTTTCTCTATCGTGCTCGTCGCTTCCACCCAGGCCGCCGCCCAGGCTGGCCAACTGGATCCAACCTTCGGTCAGGGAGGAGTCGTAACCACAGACTTTGGCAATCAGAGCTACCAGAACGTTGCTACCGCGAGTGCGGTTGCGATTCAGCCAGACGGCAAAATCGTGGTTAGCGGGGCCGCTCCGGGCGCTGGCGGTTTCCCCTTTGCAGCCATTGCTCGCTATAACACCGACGGCAGTTTGGACAGTGGGTTTGGAAATGGCGGGGTGACCATCATTGCGGGCGCATTCGAGGTCCTTTCGGCAATCGCCTTACAGCCGGACGGCAAGATCGTGGTCACGGGCTCTCCTGGCATCCCCATCGACGTGATCCGGTTCAACTCTAACGGCCAGCTTGATGCCACGTTTGGGACTGGCGGGACAGCGAGTTTCGAGGCTTTAGGTGTATCGGCAAGCGGCGTGGTGGTGCAGCCGGACGGTAAGATTGTAGTGGGCAACGGTCAATTGCTCATACGTTTCTTATCAAATGGCCAGCTCGACTCCGGCTTTGGCAGCGGAGGCTCGGCCAAGCTTGCTGGGTTTAATCCCACCGCCCTAGCTCTTCTTTCCAACGGAAAAATCCTGGTTGCGTCTGCACTTACTAGCAGCGGCTTCCAGAACCCCGGCTTCGTTACCCGCTATAACTCGAACGGCAGCCTGGACGCGAGTTTCGGAATTAACGGCCAGTTGTCCATTCCCGGCCCCGCCAACGCCATGGTTCTGCTGGACGCTGGCAGGTTCGCTGGAGAATTCCTGATCGGTGGAAGTCTCCTCAGCAGCCTTACCGGACCGGTTACTGGCTTTGCGGTCTCTGGCTATCAGGCGGTCGGAATAGTGGATGCCAGGTTCGGTACTCACGGCGGAGTTGTCACCCCCATCACCAGTTTTCCCACCGTCACCGCGTCGGGTTTAGGGGTTCAGTCGAGCGGCGACATTGTGACCCTGGGCACCGGATCGGCAAACTTCACCTCAACCGTGTTTGCCCTGGCGCGTTACACGCCGGCCGGTCGGCTCGACCCGACATTCGGCTCAAACGGCACTGTCACCACCTCTTTCGGAGCGTCTTCGGTCACCGCCAACGGTCTCGCCATTCAGGCAGACGACAAGATCGTAGCGGTTGGCAATTACACAACCACAGAGGGCAGCCAGTTCGACACTGGCTTTAAGCTAACCCGCTACCTGGGTCACTAGACCCAAGTGCAATCTCAGGGCATCCCATTTTTCTGCGGGGTGCCCTCGATAAGAAAGAACTACCCGCCAACCCCTCAGCCCCATAAGCCCAGGCTTGCACCGTGGCGTTTTTCGGAAGTCCATGCGACCATGCCAGAAGGCAATATGACGAAACCTGGGGCCCAGACGGAACTGTCCCCGAGTTACCCCGTGTGCAGGGGAGTCCGGCGACCAATTCTGCCTTCGCTCATCTAAGTTTTGTTAGCGGCTGTGTTTTGTTAGCGACTGTTGGCACACCGCACAGGAGATGAAATATGAAAGCAGTGGTGGTCCACCAATATGGCGGTCCTGAAGTACTCAAGTTCGAGGAATACCCTGATCCGGTGGCGGGTCCCGGCGAAGTACTGGTGCGGGTTGCCGCCACCAGCGTGAATCCGATCGACTACAAGCGGCGTGCCGGGTTGACCAAGGATTTCTATCCCCTCACTTTTCCGGGACTGATAGGAGTCGACATCGCGGGGACCGTGGTGAAGATTGGGCCGGGGGTGGAAGGCTTTTCCGTCGGCGACCAGGTGTTCGCCATGGCGGACAATACTTACGCCGAACTTTGTGTGGTGAAAGCCGCGATTCTGGCGAAAGTTCCCAAGGGGCTCGATTTGATCCAGGCAGCGGCCCTGCCCCTGGTTACGGTGACCGGCAACCAGCTCCTTTCGGCGACGGGAATCAAAACCGGCCAGACGGTTCTGGTCATAGGTGCTGCTGGAAATGTCGGGCGTTCGGCGGTATTCACTGCCAAGGCACGAGGGGCGACTGTGATCGCGGGGGTTTTGAAGAGGCAGATGCAGACGGACGAGGCCAAGACCGTCGGTGCGGATCATTTCGTCGCAACCGACGACGACACCGCGATTGCGAATCTTCCGCCGCTCGATGCGGTGGCGGATACGGTTGGCGGAAGCACTGCCGAGAAGCTGATCGCCAAGGTGAAACCGGGAGGAGTGTATGCATCGGTGGTCGGGGCGCCGCAGAACGCCGCAAAGTATCCATCTGTAAAAGTCGTTCCAGTATTCTCGACATTCGACCGGAAAACGCTCGAGTTCATGGCCGAAGCGGTGCGAGACGGCAAGCTGGTAATCCCGATTAGCCGGAAACTGCCACTCAGTGAAGCGGCCGAGGCGCAAGCAGAGGCAGAGAAGGGTGGTACCGGGAAGATCTTGCTGGTGGCTTGACATGGTTTTGCCAACATATTGTTGCCAACCGGGGAAACGAAAGGAAAATCGGAAATGAAAAAGGGTCAGCGCGGAATCAACCCCGCTTCGAAGCCGAGTGGCGATGGCTGTGTGGAATGCCTGGCGTCGCCGAAAAGTTGGTGGTTTCATCTCCGCCGCTGTGCCGAGTGTGGGCACATCGGATGCTGTGACAGTTCCCCGAACCAGCATGGGTCCAAACATGCGGCGGCCACAGGGCATCCGATCATAGCCAGCTTCGAGCCGGGTGAGGATTGGTTCTACGATTACGAGAAGCAGGCGATGATCGCGGCTGTGGAGTTGCTGCCGCCGCATTCGCATCCCAAAAACCAGCCCATTCCTGGACCCGCAGGCAGGGCGCCGGCCAACTGGCAATCGCTGCTGAACTAGCCGTCCGTCAGAGGGTAGCCAGCGGTTCGCACAGTCTTGCCGTTCCACTAGGGTGCACTTTTTGACATCGGATGCCATCGTAAAATAAGCAACTTACACATTCTAAGGGCTGCGGAAAACAACTCCTTCCGGCAATGCCGCCCGGTGTGCTGGAGTTTGCATTTCCGCACCTTGCGGCCCTAAAGCGCGCTACCCGTTCGCCGATAAGCAACGGTATGCGCCCCTTATCTGCGTTTACTCGCGGCCACCTGCGCATCACTGGCCTTGGCTGCCTAATCCTGACACTCGCCCCGCTGCTTTCGGCCGGCAGCAATCCGACCCCAACCGTCAGCTTCTTAGGGATTTCGAACTCGCTGAACACAGCGAGCGCGTTCACTCTCCCCTCGGGCGTGGCCGTCGATGCCCTGGGAGACATCTTCGTCGTCGACCAAAGCACGCACGCCATCAGCAAAATCGTTGCCGTCAACGGCTCGATTCCGGCCTCACCAACCATTCAAACTCTCTCCATCACCATCTCCGGCGGATCCAGCCCCTTTGTGCCGAACGCTCCCAAGAACATGGCGTCCGATGCCAGTGGCAATCTGTTCGTCGTCTGCAGCAACGGCCTGTGGGAGATCACCGCTGCCAGTGGATATACGACGGCAAGCGAGCTCGCAGACATCAGCTTTCAGGGCGTGGCCGCAGATTCAGCGGGAAACCTGTTCGTCACCAATGCAGGAGTGGGCAGGGTAATGGAACTGACCGCGCCAAACTATGCGCTGTCCACCATCATCAACGGGCTCAATACGCCGCTGGCCGTTGCCGTGGACGCAAGCGACGATGTATTTGTCGCCGATCAGAGCGGCGCCAGCATCAAGGAGTTTGCCAACTCCAGCGGCAGCTATCCTTCAGGCACCGTCTTGGTAGCCGCCGGCAGTGCGCACGGTCTCGCCATCGACGCCGGCGGAAACCTCATCATCTCAGACTTCGACAACGGCTTATTCGAACTACCAGCTTTTACCAATTACTCCAGTGAGATTACGCTGAGCAGTGGATTTACCAGTGCCCTGGGGGTGGCGGTCGCACCCAACGGCAATATCGTTTCTCCGCACTGGACGGCGGGTTCGCTGGGCCCGGGCGTATATCAGATCGTCATGAATCCGAACTTCGGCTCGTCGAGCCTGGGCACGCACACCGCCACCAGCCTGACGCTGCCCTTCCAGGTAGCCAGCGGCATCACCATCAGTTCGGTGAAAGTGCTGACCCTCGGGGCTGCCAACCTGGACTTCAAAAAAGGCTCCAGTTCTACCTGCGCCAATGGCACCACCAACACAACTTGCAATGTGGTGGCGAACTTCCTGCCGCTCGCCGCCGGCATGCGCCGCGGCGCGCTGGTCATTAACTCGACCGACGGGAGCAATACCTACACCACCACGGTCGCGCTCTACGGCATGGCCGACGCGCCCCAGGCTACATTTATGCCGGGCGCAGCGTCGGTGTTGACTGGGTCCGCGGGCATTTGGCCTTATCAAATCGCACTGGACGGTTCGGGGAACGTCTACGAGACAGACCAGGGAGGAGATGTTTACAGAATTCCCGCCGGCGGAGGAACTGCATCGGCGTTGACCCCATGGCCGGTTTCGATGCGCGACACTACCGGGCTGGCGATGGATGGCGCAGGCAACCTCTACGTGTACGATGTCGACAGCGGTCAACTCACCGTGGCAAGTCCGGCGGCAAATTCCACTGGCGGGGCCTGGGTGTTGCCCATTACCGGAGCAAGCCTGGGCACGGTTTACGGTCTGGCAATCGATGGCGCCGGCAATCTTTACGTCGCTGACTGCACCAATGCAGTCATAGTGAAAATCGCCATTCAGAATCCTGGCACCGGTCTCGTATCCGGAATCGCCACCGACGTTCCTATGAATGGGTATCGCGCCGGCTGCCTGGCCGCCGTCGCGGTGGACAATGCGGGTAATATCTATGCCGCCGACGAAGGCAATTCGGTAATCGTCAGGATAACCCCAGCCGGTGCAGCCACGGCGCTCACCCTGCCGAACTCGATCGCCTTAGGTGAGCCTTACGGTGTCCGGGTCGATGGGTTCGGGAATGTCTACATCACCGATTCCGGCAATAACAGAATCATTGAGCAAACCACCGCCGGCGTTACGCAGGTGATTCCGATCCCCGCCGCGCTCACTCCAGACTTTCCCTTCGATGCGGCAGTCGATTCCGCCGGCAAGATCTACATCTCCGATTATGATAACGGCCGCATCCTCGTGGTCGATTCCACCGCGCCCGTCGTCCCAGCTTTTGCTCTAACCAACGCCGGTCAAACCAGCAGCGACAGCCCGCAAGACTCCCTGCTCATCAACATCGGCGACCGCAACTTGGGATTCACCGGCCTCAGTTATCCCGCAAGCTTTCCCGAGAATTCATCTGACGGAAATCTCTGTTCCATGAGCGTTCCGCTTGCCCCCGGAGCAGCGTGCGATGTGTCCATCAACTTCATTCCGGAAGCCAGTGGCAGCCTGAGCGCCAACCTGCAGCTCACCGATAACAATTTGAACGCACCCGCGGCCACCCAGGCAATCGCGGTTTCGGGAACAGGCGCCGCGGTCGGCACGGCCACCACGCTGCTGATCGCCCCTGATCCGGCCGTGGCTGGGCAGCCGACAACCTTCACCGGCACGGTTTCTCCCGCGCCCCTGGGCAGTGCCACCGTGAAGTTCTACAATCACGGATCCACACTGATTGGCTCCGCTTCTGTTATCTCAGGGACGGCCACGCTGGTCACCAGTTCGCTCACTGCCGGCACGCTGAGCGTCACCGCCGCATTCCAGGGTAACAGTGGCTTCAACAGTTCCGCCTCGGGGGCGCAAAATCTAACCGTGAGCCAGGGATCTATCTCGACCCACATCTCGCTCACTACCTCGCCGAACCCGGTCTATGCCGGGGAAAAACTCACCATGACCGCGACCATCACTCCGGCGCCGGCCGGAGTTTCCCCGGGAACGGTCAAGTTTTACAGCGGCTCGACCCTGCTGGGAACAGTGACGGTGAATGCTTCTGGCGTTGCCACGCTCACCGTCAGCACGCTGCCGAGCGGAGCGCACAGCATGACCGCGGAATATTCGGGCAACGCGGCATTTGCTTCCTCGACTTCGACGGCGCGGTCGCAAACCGTGAACGCAGCCTACACCGTCTCTCCAGCCAAGACGCAATACTCGCTCTCGCCAGGCGGGTCATTGCAAATCACGGTGAACGTGCCGCCGCTGGGTGGGGATTTCGATGAAAAAGTCTCCATGTCCGCTTCCGGCCTGCCGCCGGGAACCACCGCATCGTTCGATCCGCCGAGCGTCACGCCGGGAAGCAAGGGAGCGGCCACGGTGTTTACCGTCAGTCCCAGCCCGGCATCTTCGCTGCCGCCGGAAAATGGGCGAGGAACACAAACCGCTTTGCTCGCATCCCTGCTCGGAGTGTGCGCGTTGGTCTCGCTCGGCAAGGTGAGAAACCAGAGCAAGTCACTCCTCGGAATCATATGGCTCGGCGCTCTGATCGCCGCAATGATCGCGATTTCAAGCTGCGGCACTTCTCGCGGCCCTGCCAGCTCAACCGTCCAGCCGGGAAGTTATACCGTCACCATTACCGGCAGCAGCGGATCCCTCGAACGTTCCTCCACGGTCACGGTCGTGGTGGAGTGAGCAAGTCGCTTCGCCGATCGATCATCCCAGCAACTTGCCCGCGAGCCAGAAATCGACACTGAACCTCCCCGGCCCGGAGCCGATCAGCCAGGCAAAGAAGAGCACGTACAGGACTTCCGGGAGGTAGAGGAAATCGTCGAGCCAGCTCAGCGGCGAAAGTCCTTTGGGCAGGGTGGAAACCGCGCTGGTCAAAGTGGCGACAATCATATCGATCAACAGAGCCACGCTGGCCGGGCTCGAAAGAAATCCCAAGGCCACCAAAGATCCACCAACGAACTCGACACTCGCCACGAAGTAAGCCGTCTGCTTGGGAAACGGGACTTTGGCCTTCACTAGCGTGTCGTAAACCGGTTTCGTGCCGCCCGGGAAAAACAACTTGTTCGCCCCGGAGATGGCAAAAAACAGCCCGATCGAAACCCGTACCAGCAGGATGGCATATTGCTCCACATCACTGCTGCCCACGAGCGCAAACTGGATCAGCTGTTTCCAATCCATTTCTTGTCCCTCTTTCGGAGGATGTTCTCTCTATCCGTACACCTGATCCGTGCTCTGTCCGACTTCGATAATGTAGCCGTCAGGATCGCGGATGTAGCAGCGTATCTCGCCGTACTTGGGAATCGGCGGCGTGATGAACTCGGCTCCGCGACTTTTCCATAATTGATAGCAAGCTTGAATATCCGCAACCCGGAAATTCATAAAGCTGTTGATGTGATTCGGGTCGGGGACGCTGAGCGTTACCGTCGGCTTATCCGCGGTCGGCCCGCCCCCTACGTTCAGAATCATCCAGATATTCGCCAGCTGAAGGTACGGAGGCGCGTTGCCGTCACCCATGGTCAGAATGCGAGCGCCGAAAACCTTTTCGTAGTAGCGAGCCGACCGGTTGACGTCGGCAACGGTGAGAAAATGCGCGATGCTGATCCCCTCTTTCGGGGGCATCTCATAGCTCTTCTGATCGATTTGTACGGCGTTCATTGACGACTCCTTTCAATACAGTGCTCATCCACTGATTCTGCTTCTTCCGCATTTATGCCTGCTACCAATTAAGCCTGACGAGGAAAGGCAAAACAATTGGACCAAGGTATCGGGGGCTGGCCCACATTCAAGGTGACGGGAAGCACAGTCACCTCGAAAGGGGTCATTATCGTGAATTACGAGCCTGCAGCGCAACCCGAACCTGAAGTGTATAAACATTCGGCCGGCCCCGGCACACAACTGTGAGACAATCAGGGCCTTGCGCAGCTTCCAATCGTGAGTTCCAGACGCGCTAGAAATGCCAACTGTCACCAAACCGGTTTCGGATTTGCATAAAAGAGCTGATTGGCGCGCGGTTGAACAGCTCTACGGACAATTCGCCGCTATCGCGTCTACGGGCCAACAACTGCCGGAGATCGTAACCGGGGCGTTGTCGAACAGCCTGAGCCGTGTTCTGGCATTTTACGAAGATGAAGAGAGCCAATTTGTTGAAGATTTGCTGGAGCTCTGGTCCGGCATCGATCATCTCACTGGCACCAGAGACAGTCGATTCCGTAGCCTTTACCTAGATTCGCGCCTTGACAAGTATCCGGAATACAAATTCCCACCGGAGGTCGACAGAAGAAGACGCCCAAGACCATTCGAGGCAGCCGTGGAGACATGCCGACGCCTAATCGACGTCAATAGCATCCGCCAAACCCTTTCCAGCCTGCGGACTGGCGCGATCCTGGGC
>JBAWFN010000085.1:0-6021 GCA_049591935.1 Terriglobales bacterium
TATCTGATTGACCAGATCAAGGCGACTCCCAACATTCAGCTATGGACGCATGCCAGCGTGGCGGAAGCCCACGGCGAAAGCCACTTGGAAGAGATGTCCGTGCTGTGCTCGGACACGAATAAGGTAGAGCGCGTGCCCGCGAGCTCGATGTTCATCTTTATTGGTGCGTTGCCACGAACCGACTGGCTGGGAGATCTGGTGACGCGAGACGAACGCGGTTTTCTAATGACTGGGCCTGATCTGATGCAGGACCGGCAGAGGCCGAGCGGGTGGACGCTGGATCGAGACCCGTTTTTGCTCGAGACCAACGTTCCCGGGATTTTTGCGGTGGGCGATGTGCGGCACGGTTCGGTCAAGCGCGTGGCTTCGGGAGTCGGCGAAGGATCGGTTGCGGTACAGTTCATTCATCAATATTTGAGCAAGGTATAAATGGCGGAAAAATCAGAGTTGCTGCAGGTGCCGGCGTTCGCGGACTTGCCGGACGATCAGATCGCGTGGTTCCTCAGCCAAGCGCAAGAACTCCATCTGAAGGCGGGAGAGACGTACGCACGCCAGGGAGATCCTGCCGACGCGATGTTCGTACTGCTGGAGGGACAGCTTCAAGCGCGGGGCGAACTGGGGGGCGAAACCTTCGTCTTTAACCTGAAGCCGGGCACTGTCACCGGAGTGTTGCCGTTTTCAAGGATGAAGGAATTTACCGTGGGCGGGCGAGCGGAGACCGACAGCCGGGCGCTGCGATTTCCTGCCTCGCGGTTTCCCGATCTAGTGCAGAAAATGCCGGAACTGACCAAGCGCCTGGTGGGCCTGATGTCCGACCGCATCCGGGAGACCACGCGCATGGAACAGCAGCGGGACCGGTTGGCTGGCTTGGGAAAACTTTCCGCCGGGCTGGCGCATGAACTGAATAATCCGGCGTCGGCGGCTACTCGCGCTGCCAGCCAGTTGCGTGGGATTCTGCTAAAGATCCGCGACGCCAGCCAGGAGTTGGGCCGGCGCAACTTAACCTCTGAACAAAAAGACGAGATTGCCAGAATTGAAAATTCGGTGGCGGCATCCAACGATCCCCCGCCCGACGCGCTGACCATCAGCGACTTGGAAGAGCGGCTGGATTCTCTGCTGCGCAGCCACGGCCAGGAAGATTTATGGCAGTTGGCGGCCGATTTGGCGCACAAGAACGTAAAGCCGGAAATTCTAGAGCATGTGTTCGCAACCCTCGACGCGCCCACCGCGCGCGCTGCCTTGGTACGGATTGCGGCTTGGATCGAGATTCTCAACTTGTTGCATGAGCTGGAAAGCGCCACCACGCGAATTTCGGATCTGGTGCGAGCCATCAAGGAATACACCTACATGGATCAGGCGCCAATCCAGAACGTCGACGTGGTGAAGGGACTGGAGACCACGCTTACGATTTTGAATCACAAACTGAAACGCGGAGTCGTAGTGAAGCGTGATTATCAGCGCGTTCCATTTCTGGTGAATTCGTTCGGGAGTGAACTCAATCAGGTGTGGACCAATCTCATCGACAATGCCATCGACGCCATGGGCGGTCAGGGAGAGTTGCGGGTGCGAACCTACCGCGATGACAACTGTGTGGTGGTCGAGATCGCCGACAATGGTCCGGGGATTCCAGCGGAGATCGTCCCTCACATCTTCGAACCTTTTTTCACCACCAAGGGAGTTGGACAAGGGACGGGGCTTGGCCTCGACACCGTGCAGCGCATCGTAAAAAAGCACGGAGGCAACATCCAGGTGAATTCGAAACCCGGCGACACCCGCTTTCAGGTCTGGCTTCCGTTATCGGAGGCTGCGGCAAGAGGTTAAGGATGTCACACTCGACAGTACGGTAGAATTCGGCTGTTGCCGGTCCCAGCCCGGGTGGCGAAATTGGCAGACGCACGGGACTTAAAATCCCGAGTTCCGAAAGGAACGTGCCGGTTCAATTCCGGCCCCGGGCACCAGCCTTTCAATCCGTGGCCGTTTTCTTCCGGGTTTCCCCCCGAAATCCAGGCGGATACAGGCTTTTTTTCCGTCGGCGGTTCCGCGGCCCACATAGCCGTGGATCAACCTGCCAGACGATGCCGTCACATCGCCGGACCAGCGGAATCTACTTTTAGTCTCCAGCCCGATGGAGACTATGGTCTCCAAGTGGCCTATTTCCTTTGACTTTTGCCAATTTGGATGTTAAAAAACGGTTTGCTCGACCTCTGTTTCCCAGAGTTAGTCACTCCCCTGGCCGAATCAAACAACAGTGACTACGCACAACCGAAAGCAGCCATCCTTCGGAATCCGCAGGCAGCGGGCGTGTGTCTGGAGGCTGAGTAATCCGCTTTCGCCACGGCACAACGGGTGGCGGAGAACAGAGTTGTTGGGACGAGTTTAATTCAAGGGTTTTCCATCGGGAGGAAGTAGCAGCCATGCGCAAGAGTGCATTCACAATTTCAACAGTTGGGGTTTTCCTAGTCGCGTTTCTCGCGGTGGCTCAGGCCCAGAATACAATCACCACGCTCGCCGGTGGCGGCCCGAATAATCTGCCGGCGCTTTTCTCCAGCATCGGAGCGCCGTGGGCTCTGGTCCAGGATGGCAATGGCAACACCTATATCTCTGACAATCTTTCCAACCGTATATTCAAGGTGACCGCGAATGGAACGCTGACCGTCCTCGCGGGGAACATCTTCAGCAACTACTCGGGCGACGGCCAACAGGCCACGCTGGCGTCGCTGAATAGTCCGGAAGGCATTGCCGTAGATAGTTCGGGCAACGTGTATTTTGCCGACACTCCCAATAACGCTATCCGCGTAATCAATACGCAATCATCCTCCATTCCGTTTTATGGTGGGCTGTTAGTGGTTCCGGCTGGCGCCATCCAGACGGTGGTAGGCGGCACGCTTGGCTACGCAACCGGGGGGGGGCCTGTGTCGGTGGCTAACGCTGGACTAAATGCTCCGGGCGGCGTATGGCTCGACCCCAGTGGAAACATCTACATCGCCGACACTGGAAATTCCGTGATCGAAGTAGTGAACACCCAGAGCACGACGCAGACCTTGGGTGGGGTTTCAGTCCCCTCCTACTACATCGCTAAAATCGCCGGAACGAATATTTCGACATTCGGCGGGGATGGCGGCCCGGCGAACAGTGCGTCCGTTAGTCGGCCGGGCGGAATATTTTTGGACGGCAACGGCTACATCTACATAGCAGACACCGTCAACTCACGCATTCGAGTCATTAACCCGGCGACCTCGGGGCCGCCGATCGTCGTGGCCGGTGTGAGTATTCCGGCTGGCGACATCAACACCGTGGCTGGAAGCGCCACCGCATGTGGAACCTCGACCGACCCATGCGGCGATAATGGTCTTGCTACCAGCGCCAACCTGAATAATCCCGTCGCGGTAGTCACTGACAGCTCTGGAGACATTTACATCGCCGATACCGGCGACGAGAGGATTCGCCTGGTTTCGAATGCGACCTTCAAGATTTCCACCATTGCCGGCAGCGGAACTCAATGCTTCTACAACCTCACCCCCTGTGGCGATGGTGGATCGGCCCTCATCGCTGACCTCTGGGAACCGACCGGGCTTGTGCTGCAAGGCGCAGATGTTCTGATCGCTGACCAGAGCGACGACGCCATACGCACGGTGGCGAGCGGAGACATCAACACCACCATGGGGGTCTTGCTGGACGCGTCTTATTCGGGTGATGCCAGCCCGGGCCCACCCGTCATCCAGGGAACCGCGACCGACGCGGAGCTTCGCAGTCCGCAAGGCGTGGTTTCCGATTCATCGGGGAACGTCTACATCACAGATACGGGAAATGAAGCGATCCGCAAGGTCACCCCCGGCGGCGTCATCACCACCGCAGTGGGCTGTTTGGTCAATCCTTGTGGCGACCGCGTTCTGGCCAACTCGGCTCGACTCTTTGGCCCTACTCAAACCGCTCTTGACGCGACCGGAAACCTGTACATTGTTGAGGCTGGCCCTAACGGTAACGACATTCGAGTGGTGAACAATCAGTCGAGACCGATTACCTTTTACACCGGGCCTGCTCAACAGACCGTCCCGGCCGGAGATATTCTGACCATCGTTGGAACTACCGCTTGCACCGTCCTTCCCTGCGGCGACGGTGGGCCAGCCATTCTCGCTCAGCTGAATCAACCGGACGGGTTATTCGTGGATAAGTCTGGCAACATTTACATCGCCGATACCAGCGACAATGCGATTCGAGTCGTGAACATGCAATCCGGCGCAATCGTGGTCGCGGGTGTGAGTATTCCGGCTGGGGACATTATGACCGTTGCCGGAACCCTCGATATTAATCCGGCGGGCGACTGCACTCCTTCAACCGCCCTGTGTGGCGACGGCGGCCCGGCCACGAGTGCGCTGCTTAGTCTTCCGACTGGCGTGGCCCTGGATAGCGCGGGGAATATCTACATTGCCGACGCCGGCGACAATCGCATCCGAGCCGTGAACACGCAATCCAGTGCCGTCATGGTCGAAGGCGTAAGCATTCCGGCTGGCGACATTGCCACCATTGCTGGAACGGGTGTGGCTTGCACGACTAACTGCGGCGACGGCGGTCCGGCAATCCATGCCAACCTGGACGTACCCGAGGGCGTTTTCTTGGATTACGCCGGCAATGTCTTTATCGCAGATACGCAGGATTTTTCCGTCCGCGAAGTAACCGGCGGCATCATCAATGCTGTCGTCGACGCCGCTCAAAATATCGGCTTCCTTGGCGACGGCGGCCCCGCTACTGCCGCAGAACTGGCCAACCCGTCGGGGCTGGGCGGAGACCCATTTGGCAACCTTCTCATCGCCGACACCCGGAACTGGCGCATCCGCGCAGTTACGGGGCTGGTCTTCACCCCTCCGCTTGCGAGCCTGTCGCCCAGCAGTGTGACCTTCCCGGCCCAGGCGCTTAACACCAAGAGCGCGGACATCCCGGTCACTTTATCCAATACCGGTAACGGCACGGCCCTCACCGCCACGGTGACCATCAGCGGCGCGAACAAGGCTGATTTCGCTCAAACCAACAATTGCGCGTCGGTTGCCGGCCCCGGCTCTTGCACCATTAGCGTCACGGTTACGCCGTCGGCTTCCGGCGCTCGAAGCGCCGTCCTCACCGTTACCGACAATGCGGCGGGCAGCCCTCAAAGCATCGATCTCTCCGGAACAGGGGAGGACTTCACGCTGGCGAAGACGGGGACGCTCTCTAACCCGACCGTCACGGCTGGATCCTCCGCTACCGCTACGATCACCATCGCACCCGGCAACGGACTTGCTGCCACGGTTGACCTGACGTGTACGGTAACGCCGGCAACGGCCGTGCCCCCCACCTGCTCACTCAGCCCAGCTTCGCTGACGCCTGGGACTACAAAATCCACCCTCACGGTCAAGACCTTGGCGGCAACGTCGGGGGCGCTGCTCGCACCCGGCATGGTCCGCCGGTCGGCTCCGCTGTACGCCATCTGGCTGCTGTTGCCGGGAATGCTGTTGAGCACGGCAGGCATGGGCGCATCGCGTCGCCGAAGGTTGCTGAGCTACTTCCTGATCTTCTGCGCCATTGCCGGCTGCCTGTTCCTGGTGGCTTGTGGAGGCGGCAGCAGTAGCAGCGGCGGAGGCGGAGGGGGCGGCGGTACTGGCGGAGGCACCGCAGGCACGACCGCCGGGTCGTATACCGTCACCGTCACCGCCAAGACCAGCACGACGACGGCTAACCAGACGTTCCCGCTGACCGTTCAGTAAGCGACGTCCGCATGTGATATGAACCCCGGATCGTGAATCACGATCCGGGGTTTCTTTTGCCACGGCCGCGTCAGTGACGGAACGGAAATCTACGAATTTCGAGGTGACCCATGCCGCTTCAATTCCGGCTCCGGGAACCACTCAAACCTTGCCACAACTTTCGCTTGGGCGATGCATCCAGTTTCGCTAGAACTGCTCGCAGGCGTATTTGCAGGCGAATGATGTCGCAGATTATGGCTGTGTTCGCCTGCTTCCGCTGGATTTTCGCGCGCTCACCTTTTTC
>JBAWFN010000086.1:0-3814 GCA_049591935.1 Terriglobales bacterium
TTCTAGTGGAGATCGAATCTCCTCCCCAGTCGAGCGCTCGTACCGAACTGCATTTCAAGGTAAGCGACACTGGCGTCGGCATCCCTGCCGACAAACAGGAAATCATCTTTCACGCATTCGCGCAAGCCGACACCAGTGTCACCCGCAAATATGGCGGCACCGGCTTGGGCCTGGCCATCACCGCCCGATTGGTCGAAATGATGGGTGGAAAGGTATGGGTCGAGAGCACCATGGGAAAGGGCAGCACCTTTCACTTTACTGCGCAGTTCGGCGTGGCTGAGCCCAAGGTGGTGGAACCGCGCGCCCTGCCGGCCGAGCTTAAGGATGTGCCGGTTCTGGTCGTCGATGACAACGATACCAACCGCCGCATTCTGCACGGTATGGCTTCGCAGTGGAAAATGCGTCCCACCGATGTCGCCAGTGGTCCGGAAGCCTTGGCCGCCCTGAGAACAGCCCAGGCCAGGGGGGAGCCTTTCCGCGTCATTTTGACCGATAGCCACATGCCCGGAATGGATGGCTTCGAGTTCGCGGCCACCGTCCAGCACGATCCCACCCTGGCTGGATCTGACATTCTCATGCTCACCTCAGCCGGGCAGCCAGGCGAGGGCGCGCGCTGCCGCGAGTTGGGCATCGCCGCCTACCTGCTCAAGCCCGTACTCAAAGACGATCTGCTGGCCGCGTTGCTGGTCGCCCTCGGCAAGCATGCCGGCGCTGCCACAACTACCCAGCTGGTTACTCGCCACAGCCTCCATGAGTCCTCACGTCGCCTCCATATTCTTGTGGCCGAGGATAACCCCGTCAACGAGGCCGTGATCGTCCGTGTTCTCGAAAAGATGGGTCACTCCCCTACCATGGCGCATAACGGACGCGAAGCGCTGGCGCTCGCCACCAACGGCAAGTTCGACCTGGTTTTCATGGACGTGCAAATGCCGGAGATGGATGGCCTCGCTGCCACCGCGGCCATTCGTGAAAGCGAAAAACCTACGGGCACTCATCTGCCCATCTTCGCCATGACCGCCCATGCCATGAAAGGTGATCGCGAGCAGTGTCTGGCGGCAGGAATGGATGGCTATATCACCAAGCCCATCCGCTTCAGCGATATCCAACAGACCCTCGCCGGCATAGCTACCCCTCCCACCGCGGCCGTGCCCGTGATCGCCAGCGCGTGGGACAAAGCCGCTGCCCTCGAACGTCTGGAAGGCGACCAAGAGCTCTTTCAGGAAATCTGTCGCATCTTTCTCGATGAATCCCCCAAGCTCATGACCCGGCTGCAACAGGCGCTCGCCCAGGGCGATCCCGAGGAGGTGTCTCGCGCCGCCCACAGTTTGAAGGGCGCCAGCGGTTATCTGGGAGCTACCAACGTTTCCCAGTTGTCGCGACAACTGGAGACCATGGGCCGCAACCGTGAGCTCGCCCAGGCTGCGGCCGTATTCGAGCAGCTCGAAAAGGAAATGGCAAGTCTCAGTTCCGCCGTGCGGCAAACTGTCGGAGCGCAGGTGTGAAGGAAATGGACCAACCCGCCAACGCCGTGTCAGGCCTAGCCGAGACTGAATCCAATCTCAACTCCGTTCTGGTGGCCGAAGACGATCCGATTTTTCTGCGGGTTCTCCAGTCCTGGTTTCAAAAATGGGGCTATCAGGTCACCTCGGCCACCAACGGCAGCGCTGCCTGGGAAGTGTTGCAACAAACCAATGCCCCGCCTCTGGCGGTTCTCGACTGGATGATGCCGGGTATGGACGGGATTGAAGTCTGCCGCAAGATCCGCGCCCGCGATCGCAGTCCTTACTGCTATGTCCTGCTCCTAACCGCCAAAGACAACAAAGAAGACGTCGTCGCCGGCCTCGAAGCAGGTGCCGATGACTACCTGACCAAACCCTTTGACGTGGACGAACTGCGGGCGCGGATTCGTGCTGGCAAGCGCATCCTCGACCTGCAAGCCGCTCTCCTCCGGGCCCACAATACTCTGCAATATGAGTCCGCCCACGACACTCTCACCGCGCTCTGGAATCGCGGCGCCATCGTCGGTTTTCTGAAGAACGAAATTGAACGTCAACAGAGATCAGGCCTGCCCCTGGGAGTGATGATGGCCGACGTCGACCACTTCAAGAAAATCAACGACACTCACGGCCATCTGGTAGGAGACGCAGTGTTGAAGGAAGTGGCGCGGCGTCTGGCCGCGGGAGTGCGCACCTATGACTCTGTGGGTCGCTACGGCGGAGAAGAATTTCTCGTCATTGTTCCCGGATGCAAGCCTGCCGACTTGGTCACCAGCGCCGAGCGCTTGCGCCGCAGCATTGCGGAACACAAGTTCGAAACCAGCGCCGGTCCTCTGGCGGTCACTCTCAGCATTGGCATTGCTTCCGGCCACGACGACAGCATGCGTCGGGAAGACAGTGAACAGTTATTGCGCGCGGCCGACACCGCCCTCTACGCCGCCAAAGCCCAAGGACGGAACCGCGTGGCCGTTGCTCCCGCTTCTCAGACCGCCGCTCACACTGGCTAGACCGGCCTTGCTTCGCCGTTGATCACGAACTTTCTTCCCAGCTCATTGCCAGGTCCAGCGACCAGAAGAAAATTCCCCGCCCCATAGCACGTCCGTGGGTCACACTGGCACGGACGGGCTATTCACAGAAAGTGCCACTGCACTTAAGGTCATAGGTGAGCAGTTCTGGGGGAGGGCTGCCCGGGCGTCCAATGACTCGAAAGGGTCGGGACGCCTGTTAATTTTTGCAGTCTTTTTTCTGCGCTCTCGCCTCAGGTTCCTCAGCGTTCTCTGCGATTAGCTCTTGTTTAATCCGTGCCGATCCGTGGAAATCCGTGGCAAGCTTTTGGCTGTATCAGTAAGTCGAAATCGTGAAGTTCACCGTGATCCGCGCTTCTGTCTCCACCGCCTGATTTCCCTGATAATACGGTTTGAAGTGCCACTGTCTTACCGCCTCCCGAGCGGCGGCGGCCAGAATCGTGGGCCCGCTGACCACGTGCAGATCCTCGATGTTCCCTGTCTTGTCAATCAGCGCTTGCAGCACCACCGCTCCCTGAACCTTCATTTGCTTGGCCAGTAGCGGATACCCCGGTTCCACGGTACGTGTAACTCTTGCCGCCGCACTCTGCGAAAGGCTTACATGCGCGTCCGAGTTTCCCGCTTGGCTCGGTGCCGGCGCAGTCGCTTGCCCGGAGCCCGCAGGGGTGGCGGGCTGCATCTCTACCTTTAACGAACCCGTGGACGGGGCCAGGGCCTGATGCTGATTACCAGCAACCACCTCGACTTCCAGCGGGGGCAGCACCGCGCGGTCGGTTGCCGTAATCATTGGACCCGGTGGAGTGTTGTCCGCCGCCGCCGGGGCCCGCGGAGCCGATCGCTTCTTGGTAACGGCTGCAGGAACAACAGCCGGCGCCACAACTTCTGCGGCGGGTAGCGATGGAACCGGGCCGGGTGGGGGTGGTGCCGCACTCTGGCTGGTGATCTCCGACTCGGGGACGGGGCCGGACGAGAGCCACAGTTGGCGGTCTTTAATAAAAAGAATCACCACCGCGGCCAGCAGCACGGCCAGGGCCAGCAGCATGCGGCGGCGCTGCTTCACCTCGCTCCTGGGCGCCAGCTGAGCGCTCTGCGCTTCCAGATTGCTGTCGTCTTTCAGGGTGATGGGCATAGGCAAATCTCCCTGCCGGTCGTCCTAGTATGCCCTGAAACGCTCGCCAAATCTACTGTTGACCGGGTTCCAGGCGGTAAACCGGGGTCAGCAGGCCAGTTGTTCCCGCGTCAGTTTCAGTCCATTGAGATTGCCGAGCACCGTAACCGCGACCGAATCAGTAT
>JBAWFN010000087.1:0-1734 GCA_049591935.1 Terriglobales bacterium
ATATCCAACATCTCAGATTTGACCGCCGTGCCTCGACTGCTTTCGGTGGTAGCGAGTCGCGCCGGTGGCTTGCTGAATTTCGCCGACCTGTCGAGAAGCCTGTCGTTGCCACAAACGACCCTGAAACGATACTTCGCGCTGCTTGAAGCGACATTCCTTGTGCAGCTGTTGCAGCCCTGGTCAGTCAGCACTGGCCAGCGGCTCATTCGGACACCGAAGGTCTACTTGAATGACACTGGTCTGCTCGCACATGTGTTGGGGCTCACCCTTGATCGGCTGGAGTTAGATGCGGGATTGGCCGGGGGCGTCCTGGAGAATTTTGTGCTGATGGAGTTGCGCAAGCAGGCATCTTGGAGCGAGACCCAGCCGCAATTCTTCTATTGGCGCACGGTCTCGGGACAAGAAGTGGATATCGTGCTGGAAAACT
Source organism: Terriglobales bacterium (assembly GCA_049591935.1). Taxonomy (GTDB): domain Bacteria; phylum Acidobacteriota; class Terriglobia; order Terriglobales; family Acidobacteriaceae; genus JABCZH01. The sequence goes on from JBAWFN010000087.1 coordinate 428, forward strand.
CTGCGGGGCAGCTCGCCGGCATCGAAGTAAAAGCCAGTGCAACCCTGAATGGCGGCGACGTTCGGGGGCTGCGGGCTCTGGCCAGCGTGGCAGGGAGGCGGTGGATTCGCGGTGTGGTGCTTTACGCCGGCACCGAGGTTGTCCCATTTGCCGGCAATCTGCACGGCGTTCCTGTGTCCCACCTCTGGGCAACGCATGCATGACCTCGCAGGGCGCGGATGTCGATGTCGCCCGCGCCAGCCGCTTGCCGCCTGACAACGAAGAAGGGTTTTTTGGCGTTTCGCGTTTCACCCGATCTGAAGAGCGAGATCCAGGGAATCGCAGACAATGAAGCGAAGAGCATTTCACAGGTTTGCGAGCTGCTCCTGTCCGAAGGGGTTCAGGCCTACAAGAAGGAAGGGCCCAAGTTTATGCAGCGCCTGGTTGCCAAACAGAAGGCCAGGGGCAAAGATGCATGATCCGGGCATAGGAGGCGCTGCTGCTTGTGACCAAACGGCCCCAACAGCTCCGCAGGTCAATTTGAATCTGCACTCGCCGCCACCGGCCAGCGCAGCTTATCAACCTTCGTCGGCCGATTCCTCCTTCAGGGAATGCGAAGCAAACAAAAGTAGTCCCGTGGTATTCTCGGGTCGATGGCAGTCTTGAGAGGAGGACAGCATGATACAGCTTGATCGCATCACCCAAGATGCGGCCGTGATGGGCGGAAAAGCATGCATTCGGCGCATGCGGGTGACGGTCGGCATGATTGTCGGCCAAATAGGAGCCGGTCATACTATCGACGAGATCCTCGCTGACTATCCGTATCTAGAGCGCGAAGATGTTCTGCAAGCGCTTCGGTACGCTGCGTGGCTTGCCGAAGACCGCGAAGTTGTCCTTCCTGTCCTACGATCTCACCGCTGTCGTTGAGCCCGTACGCATCGGTCTCAAACGCACCCGGAGCATCGAACGAAGAGTAAACACCGCTGTTGAGTGCGAAGGCGTGGTAGTTCCCGCTGGTGTCCACCCATCCCCCGGCGACCTCTCCGTTGTTGATGATTGCGAAAGACCCGGTTTGTGAAGCGCCGGGATAGCGGGGATTCAGCGCACGCACATCGGCGATCTTAATCGCCCGGACGACATATCTGCGTTTTCAGTCGGTTGACTTTAGTGCCCGGCGAGACTACCTTTGTTGGCCAAGATTCTGCGGATTCCGCGCTGGATGCTGATTGTCGCAACTTCCGCGCAAAATCGTCGATGGCTTACTGGCGAACTGGTACGCCGGTGAGGGCGAGGACTTACCCACGAGCTTCTCCCTGTTCTCAACAGCT
>JBAWFN010000088.1:0-2421 GCA_049591935.1 Terriglobales bacterium
AGCCTTGGTTTCCACGCCCCATGTTAGTATCAACTCCAGCCCCGCATGACCCTGCAGCATGTTGACATCCTGTTCCAGGTGATCGCGTTTCTGTTCGCGATCAGCATTCACGAATCGGCGCACGCCTTGATGGCCAACCGCCGCGGCGACCCCACTGCACGCATGTTAGGCCGCGTCACACTCAACCCCATCAAGCACATTGACCCGGTGGGAACGGTTCTGCTCCCCCTGATCGCCATGCTGACTCATCTTCCGGTAATCGGATGGGCCAAGCCCACGCCCGTCGACCCACGCAATTTTAAGAATCCTGTCCTCGATGACATTCTGACCTCGGTCGCCGGCCCGGTAAGCAACTTCATCGTCGCCACGGCGGCCACCATCTTACTGGCACTCATTTCAGTGGCTGCCCCGGGTGGGCGAATGATTGTTCAAGGTGCTCTGTATGGTTCAGTCTTCAGCAACTCCGCCCTCGTTCCCGTGGCCCTGCTGCTTTACCAATTCCTGTTGATTAATGTCCTGCTCGCTGTCTTTAATCTGATTCCCATCCCGCCGCTCGACGGCAGCCACGTATTGCGTCACTTCCTTTCGGAGCGCGTGCGGCAGGTCTACGACATGATGGGAATTTTCGCCCTGATGGCGCTGGTCTTTTTCGGCGGTAATTTGCTGATGGGACTCATCCGCCCGGTGCTGCGGGTTTACACTTCCATCTTGATGAGCATCTGATGCCCTCTTCATCCCACACCCGCAAACGCGTCCTCAGCGGCATGCGCTCCACTGGCAAGCTGCACCTGGGCAACTACGTTGGCGCCCTGCAGAACTGGGTTGGCATGCAGGACCAGTACGAATGTTTTTTCTTTGTTGCCGATTGGCATGCACTCACCACCGATTACGCCGATACCTCGCACGTGAAAGAGAATTCGATCGAAGTGTTGCTGGATTGGCTGGCCGCCGGGCTCGATCCCGAACGCTGCACCATGTTCATTCAATCCCACGTGCCGCAGCACGCCGAGTTGCACCTCCTGTTTTCGATGATCACGCCGCTGGGCTGGCTGGAGCGCGTGCCCACCTACAAGGAGCAGAAGGAAAACATCGCTGAGAAGGACTTGAGCACCTACGGATTCCTCGGCTATCCCGTGCTCCAGGCCGCCGACATTCTTATTTACAAAGGCGATTTCGTTCCGGTGGGAGAAGATCAAGTCCCGCACGTCGAGCTGACCCGCGAAATCGCGCGCCGTTTCAACCAGTTCTACAACCTCGGCGGGAAAACGGTTTTCCCCGAGCCCCAGCCGCTTTTGACGAAGACTCCCAAACTGCCGGGAACTGACGGCCGCAAGATGTCGAAGTCCTACGGCAACACCGTTCTGCTCACCGATCCCGAGCCCGTGGTGCGGCAGAAGCTCAAGACCATGGTTACGGATCCGGCTCGCATCCGCCGCACCGACCCCGGCAACCCCGACCTCTGCCCGGTGGGCGACCTGCACAAGATTTTCAGCGATTCCGCTACCCTGGCCAAAGTCAACGCCGGCTGCCGCTCGGCGGGCATCGGATGCATCGAATGCAAGGGCTGGGCCGCCGATGCCCTGGTTAACATTCTTAATCCCATGCAGGAGCGCCGCAAAAAATACGAAGACAATCCGCGCCTGGCGTGGGATATTCTTGAAGCAGGCTCCGCCAAGGCTGCCAAGGTAGCTTCGGCCACCATGGCGGAAGTACGAGATTCATTGCACATGTCACTGGACTACGAGGGCCGCTAGCGAACCATCACCATGCCAGAGACTTTCCAAACCGCTGGGGCAAACGCGCTGGCACAGACCACGCCCGCGGCCGCCGGCCAGAAGAAGGAAAGCGACTCGCCTTTTTCCGTCGCCGTTACAGACGTGTATGAAGGCCCCCTCGATCTGCTTCTCGACCTGATTCGCAAACAGGACATTGACATCTACGACATCCCCATCGCGAAGATCACCGCGCAGTATCTGGCGTACGTCGAGAAACTTCGCGAGTTGGATGTGAATGTCGCCGCCGACTTCATCTACATGGCGGCGGTGTTGATCCACATCAAGTCAAAGATGCTGTTGCCTCGGGATCCCGCGGCCGGCTCGGAAGAACAAGAAGACCCGCGCGCTGAGCTGGTCAATCGGCTCATCGAGCACGAAAAGTTCAAGTCTGCTGCGCAAATGCTGATGCAGAAGCAGCAGATTGAAGACGCGGTTTGGTCGAACCCCGCGATCAAAGAGTTCATGGACGCCGAGGGAACGGAGCCAGAAATCGCCGCCGACGTCATCGATCTGGTCAAAACCTTCCAGCTGATCCTCGACCGCGCCCGCAACCGTCCCATGATCCAGGTTGACGAGGAGACAGTCACCGTCAGCCAGATGATCGAATATCTGCGTCGCCGCCTGGCTCTGGAAGACCAGCCCATTC
>JBAWFN010000089.1:0-26102 GCA_049591935.1 Terriglobales bacterium
GTTGGCTTCCTTGCTCAGATTCCTGACCAACAACTGTAAAGGATGTGTCGGGACAAACTGTAACGCATCTCATGCGACTGGACACAAACAACGCAAGGAGCGGGGCACCCCCATTTTGAGAGAGGATAGGCTTCGCCCGGCGTTATACTGGCGGCGTGTAAGGGGCGGGCCACCCGCCCTTTAGCCGCCGAGATCAGGGCCGTTCGACCCTACCCGATCACAATCACTTCATCTATACTCTCAGCGCCTGCTTCGGAGGACTTATGAAGACGCTTCTTTGTGCAGCCGTCATCGTTCTGGCCAGCAGCTTCGTCTTCGGCCAGCAATACAAGGTTCTGTACAGCTTCACGGGGGCGCAGATTGGAGATGGCGCTTATCCCGTCAGTAACTTGGTTTTCGATAGGTCTGGAAATCTGTATGGCACAACCTGGTTTGGCGGCTCCAACGCTACCGGTTGCGGCACTTACCTCGGCTGCGGGACTGTGTTCAAACTATCCCCCAACCAAGACGGCACGTGGACCGAGACGGTCCTGTATAACTTCTGTGGCGATGTCGTCAACTCGCAATGTCTCGACGGACTGGGTCCCGAGGCGGGCCTGATCTTCGATGCCAAGGGCAACCTTTACGGCACCACGAACGGCGGTGGAACCTACGGTTTGGGGACGGTGTTCGAGTTATCCCCACCTTCACCTCCCGGCGGGGCCTGGACCGAAGCCGTGCTATACAGCTTCTGCCCAAATAACGGCAACTACAATTGCCTGGACGGGGCTGTGCCACTCAGCCAACTGACGCTCGACGCTGCCGGGAACTTATATGGAACCACATCTACTGGCGGAACCGGAGGCACTAGCGGGGGATGCTGCTATGGAGGGACCGTGTTTGAACTATCACCCGGCCCCAGCGGATGGACGGAAACGGTCCTGTATAACTTCTGTGCAGCCGGGCACGACAACATCTGTCCGGACGGGGTAGCGCCCCAGGCGGGTGTGACCTTCGACAAGCTCGGAAATCTTTACGGCACGACGGAGCTCGGTGGCTCATCTCAATCCCGGGGAGGCGGGACGGTTTTCAAGCTCTCGCCCGGATCGAGCGGCTGGACGGAAACCGTGCTGAAGGCGGGATCGATCTTCGGCTCCGGGGCACCACTGGGTACCGTGAGCTTTGATCCCTTAGGCAGCCTTTATACAACATTTTCCGCTGGTGGCGAGCACGACGCTGGAGGCATGTTCCGGCTGACATCACGGGGCGGAACGACAGGATTTTCATTCAACTACGCTGATGGGGAGGCTCCAACTGCGGGAGTACTTATAGACGTCAAGCACGCTGCTCTTTACGGCACCACTGAGATAGGAGGCGCCAACAACGCGGGCACGGTTTTCAAGATGACAGCGCCAGCGCAAGAAACCGTGTTGTATAGCTTTTGCACACAGTCGAACTGCACCGACGGCCTGGGACCCCTAGCAAGCCTAATCGAAGATAAATCCGGGAACCTGTACGGCACCACCAAGCAGGGCGGAACGAGCACCAACTGCGCGGGCGGCTGCGGCGTAGTGTTCGAGATCATGCAGTCGTTTCCTAAACAGAAGGCGGGGCAGCGCCCGCCGGTGTGGCACACCATTTTGCCGGCGAACAAGAAGTAACGTGGGCACATTGCAAGTTGTTGAGACGGAATGCGTCGAGAAACAAATGCGGGGGCAGACGGAACCGTCCCCAGTTATTTATAGCCGGGTGCCTGGCCATTTCCGTCGCCAAACAACTCGGGCCGCCTCGCGGCGGCCCTTCTAGAAACTAGAAACCGGAAACTAGAAACTTAGTCCCCCAACACCGGCTCACCCACTTGCGGCTTCGGCGCTGTCGGCTTCATGAGTGCGCCCAGCGGAATAAACCCGTTCTCCGACTGCACCGGCTTCTCTTTCAGCACCACTTCCCGATATAGCGCCGCCATCCGGGCATCGTACGCTGCGTCGTTTTTCTTCGGACCGCGCGCCTCCGCCTGCTTCGCATCCCGCGCTCGCAACTTTTCTTCCCGCGAGTTCTTGGCGATGCCCAGTTTATCCAGGTCATGCTGCTCTTCCATGGTGACAATGCCTTCACGCAGCACCAGGTTGTGGTCTTCCGTCTCCATCTTTACGTTCTTGCCGCCGGCGAAAATCTCATGCCGCCCGTGCTCTTCATACCACTTGGTCAGCGTGGCCGTCATGTGCATCTTCTCGATAATGTTCCGCCAGCCCACCCCGGTGTTATAAGCGCAGAACGAAATTTCGCCTTCCTGCGTAGCGTAAGGGATAATGCACTGCTCCGTCCGCCGGAAGTCATAGTTGAACAGGTCCTGAAACCACATTCCCGCGATAAACAAAAAGTTCCAGCGATCATTCCGCCGCTTCATCACATCATCAATGCTCCGGTCCGGACCAACCTTGCCGTAATCTTTCCCGGTAGCGTTATAGTTCTTATCAAACTTCCGCAAAAGATCAATCAGCTTGAAATGCCGAGGCGACTTAAACGGATCGTAATTCTTCATCAAACAAAGCGCCATCCCCACCACACTGATGAACTTGCTGCGCGCCCCATCGTTGACCTTGGCAATGTCTTTCGCCAACTGGTCCCCATGCAAAAACGCAGTAACCGGCACCGCCTCCTTAGTCTCTTTATCGATCATCACAGCCATGCCAGTCCCACAATTCGGGTGGCAACCGCAGGAGAGTTGGCCCCAGTCGTTCTTTTCGTCGTTGGCGTGCATTACGTCGGCCCAGTCGGAAAAAGTTCCCATGAAGCTGATGGGGAACCAGTCGCGGGCGGGCTCTCCGAGGCCGGTCTGGCCTTTTACGTCGTGGGCCAGGTGGGAGAGGGTGTAGCGCTGGGCTTGGCGGCGTTCGTCGGTTACGGCTTCGTCGCGGCCGGTGAAACTTACTGGTTGGAACGAGAGGAATCCGATTTTCTTGGGATTATCCAGCGCGAACTGGATGATTCTTCCTACTTGTTCGTTGTTAATGCCATTCACGATGGTCACGACCGGCACGATTTCGCAACCGGCGCGGTGGAGATTGTCGATGGCTTTCAACTTTACGTCGAACAAGTTGCCGACTTTGCGGTGGGCGTTGGCAGCATTGCCAATGCCATCGAACTGCAAGTACGCGTAACGCATTCCCGCTTCGACCGCCTGTTGCGCAAACTCAAAACTCTTGGCGAATTCGATGCCGTTGGTGGCGGCTTGCACGCTGTTGTATCCAACCTTGCGGGCGTAGCGGACGGCGTCCAAGAAATACGGCGACAAGGTCGGCTCACCGCCGGAGAACTGCACGCTCATCTGACGCCGCGGCTTGATGGTGATGGCGTTATCGAGCATCTGCTTGATTTCTTCCCAGGTCAGTTCGTGCACGAAGCCGACCTGGTTGGCGTCCATGAAGCAGGGATCGCACATCATGTTGCAGCGGTTGGTGAGATCGATGGTCAGGACCGAGCCGCGGCCGTACTTCACGGTCGATGAGCCATGATGATGCAGCTTTTCGTCGTTATGGGCCTTGATGTCGCGGCCGGGGAAGACGTCTTCGAGGTGCTGCGAGAACTCGGTGTCGATCGACATGACATCTTCGAAGGTGCCGTGCTTGGGACACTGCTTCACCATCAGAATCTTGCCATCGCGTTCGATGATGGTGGCTTTGATCTCGCCGACTTTTTCGTTCATCAGCACTTCGACCGGCAGCTTCCCGTCGAGAATCTGCTGGCGAATTTCGGGGACGCACTTGGGGCAGAGGGAATCGGTCGAGCGCGGCCAGCCGAGCGGCGGCTTCGACTTCTCGTAGGACTTGAGCAGCGGCTTATCCGACCATTTGGGCGTGGGAGAAGGATTGGGCTTGATGCGATTGAGCCGCTCGAACACGGCGAATGCGCCGGTGGCGGCCACGGTCATAACTTTCTCCGCATACTTGATTGGCTTGTGCATTGTTCTCGCTTTCGCTCACTGGGAATTGGGCTAAAGCCCACCCCTGGGTTTCGTTAGTACAACTGACTCCTACCTGCCTGTGCCCTGGGAGGCGTAACCAGTTACGCCTCTAGCAATTATCTAGTTGTCTTGACCTTCACCTCGCAAAGCTCGGGATAGAGCTCTGCCGCAGGTTCGTTGTCAGTATCCTATTGAGGGGCAAGGTGTAAGGCACGCATAACCCAATGAACGGGGAAAAATGGGGGGTGAATGGGGGGATTGGGCAGCGAATGGGAGGTAAAGTGTTGAAAGGAATGGGGAATGGCATTCAGCTATCAGCTGTCAGCTATCAGCGATCGGCTTTCCGCCTGAGCCTCGAAATCCGCGGCCCCTGGGATGCTATCCTAGCTTCGGAGCAGACTTATGACCGGAAAGCAACAAGTTGAGTCGCTGCTGCACAAGTTGCAGGACAATTGCTCGCTGGAAGATATCCAGTACCACCTTTATGTGATCGAGAAGGTGCAGCGTGGACTGGAAGCAGCACAGAATGGCACGTTGACGCACGAAGCGACTGAGCAGCGCTTAGGGAAATGGCTCGTCGAGTAGTCTGATCGCCACGCGCGGTTGACGATGTCGAGGCAATTGCTGCTTACATCGCTGCCGATTCCCCTTTTTACGCCGGTTCAGTGGTTCGGCGAATCCTCACCCTCACTCGCACCCTCGAGAAGTTTCCCTTTGCCGGACGCAAGGTGCCGGAGTTCGACGATGAAAATCTGCGCGAGTTGATCGCATACAGCTATCGGGTCATGTATCGGGTCGGGACCACTGAGGTGACCATCGCAGCTGTAATTCACGGCAAGCGGAGCGTTGAATAAACGGAACGCGAACGCGGCGAAGCATGGCGTCCCATGCCTCGCCCGCCGATCTCCCGATTTGTAAACAGCTCCGTCGAGAATGCTCATCCGTCACATCCGCTGGACCCTGAGCTCTGCGAGGGTCATGCGGGATCTGTGGTGGGTTCGGCACGCGAAGGTGTGAGCGTGCTCTATTCCGACCGGCGAAACAGGGAATGGCCCGGTAGCTCAGCCGGATAGAGCGCTCAGCCTCGCACCTCGGAGGTCGTGAGTTCGAATCTCACCGGGGCCACACTCAAGCCTGGTTACGAAGGTGCGTTCGGGCTTGACAGTGGACTGGGTGCGAGAGAGACTGCAATTGCAAGGTGCGAGCCTGGGCGCTGTGCTCGGGTGGAGTTTGAAAGGCGGCCACGAGGCCGCCTTTGTTTATTTGCGACCGTGCGGGGCAAGATATGGGGTCATCGTCCGGCAGACGCGTAGGCCGGTTGGCGAAGTGCCGGTGATGGCGCGAGCGCCCATGTCTCGCAAAGGCGGCGAGACTGGGCCCGTAAAGTGGCCGAGTTCGTGGTCGCTGCGCCCGCCCCTTGGAAAAGCGCCAAGGAGCGGGGCACCCCGGTTTAAACCGAACCGCCGGAATAAGGGGCGGGCCACCCGCCCAGGGCACCCCGGTTCAGGCCAAACCGTCGGAATAAGGGGCGGGCCACCCGCCCAAGGAGCGGGGCACCCCGGTTCAAACCAAACCGTCGAATAAGGGGCGGGCCACCCGCCGCTAGAAAACTGGGCCTTGTTAGGGAGCCCGCGTCAGCCGAAGAAGGGCTTAGATGACCTAGATGTGGGACTTGTGTACTGAGAATCAGGAGACGGACAAGCCTGGCCGAATCCGTGCGGAAAAGTAAACTCAACAACACGCAGGGCTACGGATGACACCGCCGAACTCATCGGGTTGCCACATATTTAGTATCTATGTAGTTGATCTTCACGCGTTGCCATGCAGTATCACTGCGCCACACTTTGTTTTCCTCGTTGAGGTAGAACTCTCTGTATTTTCCTTTGCCCTGCTCGTGCCCAGCATCGCATGCGCCGTAGGCTATCGTGAGTTCAAACGGACTTTCCCACCGAAGCCCGAACGCACTGAGATCGTCACACTCATAGGTTCGTTCATATACTTTGTATCCAAAGGGTCGATCAACTTGCCTCAGTGTGACGTATAGCTTGTCCGGCCCCCCGTGCATCGCCGTCGTGAAAGTATGGATTTCTGCCACCAGCGCGTTGTCGGGAGACAGTTTCTGCTGGACGAGAACGTCTTTCTCGGTGCGCGCTGCTGATCGGCCCCACAAAATTATCAGGACCCCTAATACGACAACCGTGGCGGCGAGTGCTGCGCCGATTCCGAGGATGAATCCTTTGAAAACTCTACCAATCATTGACTGCACCCTTAGTTTTTGCGAGAGCCAACCCGAAACAACCGCCTGATTCTCATTGGAAGCTGCCTGATCTCCCTGTGTCATGATGCCATTTGGGGCCCTCGTTGGGAAACCGGGGAACCCTGGACCGGTTGTCGATGGCGGTGCTGGACTTTGAGGTACGGTGTTCGGGGATATACCATATTGGCCCAGCATATTTGCGGATTGTGGTGCGATCCAACCGAGCTGGGTCTCTCCATTACTCAACTCCGCGCCCACGCCTGCCTAAAACTGCGTTGTCGTCAGGCTCCAGCCGGGTGCCCCAGGTCTCGCTGGTTTTGCGAGACCTGGGAGTGGCTACATCCGCTGCGCAGTCATACGTAGCGCCGTTTTTGTCGTGATTTCTTGGTTCATGCGTCGCCCATATGATCCCCGCCCAGGTCTCGCAACGGCGGCGAGACCTGGGGCACCCGGCCGCAGCACGCTCGCTTCGAGAGCCCACCCTTCCAAGCGCCAGGAGACCTCCGTCTCCTCTTGACTTTTACTTATCATGGATGTCCCCGCATTTGTCGTCCCCGCATTTGTCCCCGGTTTAAATCAAACCCTCGGAATAAGGGGCGGGCCATCCGCCAGCGAATGGGAGGTAAAGTGTTGAAAGGAAAGCATTCAGCTGTCAGCATTCAGCACTCAGCATTCAGCCAAACCTCGGCAAACCCGCCACGGACGGCTCGAAACGGAGGTGTCGGTGGTGAATCGCCCATGTTGCGGCGACAAGTCGAGTTATCTGCTTGACCCATCACACCTTCTTCGGATAGAGCTTGTCGCCACTGTAAGGTTCGGGTCGCTCCGGAAAGCGGGTCACGTCCTGCGGCATAGCCCGGAGACATCATCACAAGAAAAAGAGAGGATGGCTTATGAAACACAGCTTAAAGCTTGGGGTTGTTCTGCTTATCACGCTTCTACTTGGCGGCGTGTTCCTGGTGCTGCCAGCCAAATCAAGCCGGCCCGTACGGGCGAGTGCAGTAGCCGGTGTTCCGCCGGGTGGGGCGCCGACGTTGACATACAATCGTGCACTGAAGAGTACCAGCTTTAATCAGATTCAGTGCTGCCAAACTGCAACGCCGGGGTTTTTCGACATCGATACGCCGCTGGCCTTCACGTGCCCGGGTCCCGGTACTTGTACTCTTTCCGCCGAGATGTACGCTCAGGCCGGTGGCAATACCTTGGGCGATAATCGGTGGGCGCTGGTCGCCTTGGTCGATGGCACTTTCATCGGCGTGGGTCCTTTCGCCGGGGAGTTGCTGACAGACGGCAACTATTCCGTCACGTCGTGGACTGACGTCGCGAGCGGTGTCACGGCGGGCAAACATACGATCCAATCCCAGATTTACACGGATGATGGAGCCGTCCTGGGCTGGGCCGGCATAACTTACCGGCTCTATAAGCCTTAACTGTGTCGTTTGTACGATTGCAAAGGCGGGCTGTTCGCCCGCCTTTGTTATTTGGACTCATGGTCCGGGGCCGCAGCCAAGTGCACAAGCGAAATCAACGGCGGCGGGCAGGAGTGTCCGTCCTACACTTGTTGGGCCATTCGCGGGGTTTTGTCTTAAGTTCGTCGCCCATCCGAAGGTTTTGTGCCGGAGTGGGACGCGGGGTGTGCTTTTCCTGTTTTGGCGTCGCCTGGGAAATTTCTTGTCAAGCCCCCTTGACGGCCAGTTTCCGTATAGGTGACTGATTCTATTGCGGAAATAAATCTCGGAATGGTGTCTCACTTACCCCTCACATTTGTTAGTCTGGATATATAGGCAGTAAATGAAGGCGCGGCCCACAAAGCCGCGCCTTTTCTATTTGTGGCGAGAACGGGAGACAGGGAAATGGAAACTGGTTGGCAGGTTAGCGAGAATGGTGGAGCGCGGCGGCAGAATACGAAGCGTACGGGAGAATATTCGGAAGCGGCGTTTTTGATGAAAGCCTCGGCGGAGGGATTTGCGGTGACCAAGCCGTGGGGCGACAGCGAACGCTATGACTTTATTGTGGATTCAGGGCGGCGGTTGTGGCGGGTGCAACTGAAGTGTACGGCGACGTTGCGGGCGCGAGGGTATGATGTGCAGTCGATTTATTCGGTGTATGGGCGAGGCAAAGTTTGTTACACGGCGGATGAGATTGATGTTTTGGTGGCGCACATTATTCCGCAGAACGCGTGGTACGTGTTGCCGATCGAGGATTTTGCGCCGGCGCGGAGTTTGAGGTTTTATCCGGACATCGAGTGTAAGCGGGCGAAGTGGGAGGGGTATCGGGAGGCTTGGGGGTTGATGAGGAAGTAGTGGGCGGTGGTGGGAATTCCCGTGTCTCGCAACGGCGGCGAGACATGGGGCACCCGGCGAACACTCTACCTGAGAGTGTCACTCATCATTCTGAACGAGAACAGGGGGGGCTCGTCGGGTGTCGTGGAATCCCACCCCTTCGCAAAGTGCGCGAAGGGATGGGGCACCCGTCGGTGATTTAGGGATTTACATTTTACGGCCCAAGTGGGTGAGGGTTGTGGAATCCCATGTCTCGCAAAGGCGGCGAGACATGGGGCACCCGCGCGTAAAGTGGCCGAGTTCGTGGTCGCTGCGCCCGCCCCTTGGAAAAGCGCCAAGGAGCAGGGCACCCCGGTTTAAATCAGAGCGTCGGAATAAGGAGCAGGCCACCCGCCGAGAGGCTTATGATTGCGAGATTCGCGCGTCAGGAGGATGAGACATGTGTTTTTCAGCGACCGCTAATTTTGTAGGGAGCGGGGTTCTAGGGACAGTCGGCGTGCTCACGCTGACGAAGGTGAGGCACCGGCGCGAACTGCTGTTTGCGTCACTGCCGCTGCTGTTCGCGATTCATCAGTTCACGGAGGGGTTTGTGTGGCTGGGCCTGGACGGCATTCTGTCACCTGCGGTCACGCATGCGATGGCGGCGGCGTTCATGCTCTATGCGCAGGGGCTGCTGCCATTTCTGATACCCCTGAGCGTGCTGCTGTTTGAGCCTACGGCGAAGCGCCGCAGGCGAATGCTGCCGTTCCTGGCGATCGGCGCGGGGACGACGATTTATATGCTGTGGGCGCTTACGGCATATCCGTTTGAGGTGTACATCAGGGAAAACAGCATTGTGTATATCGATCCCGCGACCAATAATATGGCGGTGGCGGTGCTGTATGTGATCGCGACCTGCGGCTCGCTGTTTTTTTCGGAAGTGAAAGGTATGGTGGTGTTCGGCGGGGCGAATTTGATCATCCTGCTGGCGGTAATGGCGGTGAAACGCTACGCGTTTACGTCACTGTGGTGTGCGTATGCGGCGGTGGCGAGTGTGATCATTCTGGCGTATTTCTGGAAGAGCATTAAACTCAGGCCGTTCAAGTATGTGTAGGTACGCGCCCGACGTTGTTGGGTAGGATGACCGGGCCGGTTTCGGCAGCGGCTAAAGCCAGGGATTTGTCCCTCGGATTAGGCTTACGTGGTCGGCATGGCTGAAGCCATGCCCTTCCACGGCGTTCCGCGATTCATGAGAAAGGTTTAGGTACGGGCTTGGTCGGGGCCGCGACGGCCGTCCCACCAGACTTTGGGGTCGGTCGGAGGATTCAGCATCTTGGATAGCTCCAGCTTGATTTCGCGCAAACGGTTGGTGCGCAACTCGAGAGCTGACTGGTCCTGGGCGGTAGCATCGGTCTTTTCGGAGCATTGCGTGTTCAGGTTGCGTAAATCGGTGATTTCCTGGCGAAGGCTGGTGAGGTGTTCCGAAAGGCAGGGCATGTCTTCATCATACGCTGATTGCGGGAGAGTGCCGACTTTTGTTTAGACACCGGAATGTGGCTTGCGGAGCCGAAATCAGCCGGTTCGCCCGACCAACAGGCATGGCCAGGAGACCGGGGGGAAAGAAAGATGAACGAGCACGGCCTGCCAGCTGGTGATGACCTCAAGTATGGAGCGGGCGGAGGGCAACTTCTTGAATCGCGGAGGTCGCGGAGAAGTGCGCAGAGAACGCAGAGAAGCCCCCACCCGCGGGAAAATCAGGTAAGATGTTGCGGCCTTGGGTTGGCGATCATGAACCGCGAATATCACAGAGGATACAGTCAGGAACTGCATCGCGATATGGAGGGCCTGGTGTTTGGGCATGCGGGGACGCCGCTGCTGGTGTTTCCCACGTCGATGGGGAAGTTTTTTGAGTATGAAGACCGCGGGATGATCGGAGCGCTGGCGCCGCAGATTGAAGCGGGCGAGTTGCAGGTGTTTTGTCCCGATGGCGTGGACACGGAGAGTTGGTACAACAAGGATGTGCATCCGCGGGTGCGGGTGCTGCGGCATTTGCAGTATGAGCGCTACATCCTGCATGAGCTTTTGCCGTTTATTAAGTGGAAGAACGTTTCGCCGGATCTGGCGGTGACGGGAGCGAGTTTCGGCGGTTATCATGCGGTGAATTTTTCGTTGAAGCATCCCGGAGTGGTGACGCATTGTGTGAGCATGAGCGGGGCTTACGATATTCATCAGTTTCTGGATGGGTATTACGACGACAATTGTTATTTCAACTGTCCGCAGGATTTCCTGCCGAATATGCATGACGATTGGTATTTGAGCCGGTACCGGCAGATGAAGATTGTGCTGGGATCGGCGGATTGGGACATGTGTCTGGACCAGAACGTGAAATTGTCAGCGAAGTTGAACGAAAAAGGCGTGCCGCACTGGCTGGATGTTTGGGGAGACAATTCGAAACATGATTGGCCGCTGTGGCAGAAGATGGCGGTGAAGTATTTCTAGAAGGCGTCGAGCGTTCGGCTAGAGAATGCCTTGCGACGGGGTTGCTGATACATAGGTAATAGGGGTCCTTCGACTGCGTGATTGCTTCACTTCGTGACGCAATCACTCCGCTCAGGATGACATTAGGATTGGTGAGGAGTGTTTTATGAAGAAAATTGGAGTTTTGTTTGGGATGGAGAATACGTTTCCGCCGGCTTTGGTGGAGAAGATCAATGGCATGAAGGTGGAGGGAGTCGGGGCGGAGTTTGTGAAGCTGGGCGGAGTGAAGATGGCGGACGCCAGCGGATACGCGGTCATTATTGACCGGATTTCGCAGGACATTCCTTTCTACCGGGCTTATTTGAAAAACGCCGCGCTGACGGGGACGATTGTGGTGAACAATCCGTTCTGGTGGACGGCAGACGACAAGTTCTTCAATTACGCGCTGGCCACCAAGCTGGGGGTGGCGATTCCGCCGACGGTGATTCTGCCGCATAAGAAGCATCCGGAGGGCACGACCGACAAATCGATGCGGAATCTGATGTATCCGCTGAACTGGGAAGAGATTTTTGATTATGTCGGATTTCCGGCGTTCTTGAAGCCGTACTCGGGCGGCGGATGGAAGCACGTATATAAAGTCGATTCGCCGGAGGAGTTCTTCCAGAATTACAACAACACGGGCGATCTCTGCATGACGCTGCAACATGGGGTGGAGTTCGAGGAGTATTACCGGTGCTATGTGATCGGGCAGGAGAAGGTTCACATCATGAAGTACGATCCCAAGGCGCCGCATCATGAGCGCTATGTGAAGGGGAATCCGCCGCCTTCGAGCGTGAAGCTCAAAGAGCGGATTGAGAAAGACTCGCTGACTTTGTGCCGGGCGCTGGGATACGACTTGAATACGGTGGAGTTTGCGGTGGAGGATGGAGTGCCTTACGCGATTGACTTTATGAATCCGGCGCCGGATGCGGAGATCACTTCGGTGGGCCAGGCGAATTTTGACTGGGTGGTGGAGGCAGTGGCGGAAATGGCTGTGAATAAGGCGCTTAGCGGGGAGAATCCGGCGGAGGAGTTGCGCTGGGCGGCGTTTTTGAGGGGGCCGGTGGAAGTGCCTTCAGTGAAGCCGGCGGCGAAGAAACGGGTTAGAGCTTAACGGCGTTAACCACAAAGGACACGAAGGTTCACAAAGGAAAACCCTCCGGGGGATTGGGGTCGAAAGTTAGGCAGTTTTAGAAGGGCTGTAATTGTTATAGTTATGAGGTAGTTCGCCGGTTTTGTCAGCATGCAACCGACCTTCACACTCGGGATCGAAGAGGAATATCAGACGGTTGATCCGGTGACGCGCGACCTGCGCTCGCACATCCATACGGAAATGATGGAGCAGGGACGGATGCGCCTGCAAGAGAAGGTGAAGGCGGAACTGCATCAGGCGGTGGTAGAGGTGGGGACTTCGGTTTGCACCAATATTAAGGATGCCAAGGCCGAGGTCAAAGCGCTGCGCCGGGACATGATCAAACTGGCCAAGGACAACGGTCTGCGGCTGGCTTCGGCGGCGACGCATCCGTTTGCCGACTGGCGGGAGCAGGAGATTACTCCGGACGACCGTTACAAGAATATTGTGGAGGACATGCAACTGGTGGCTCGGGCCAACCTGATTTTTGGGTTGCATGTGCATGTGGGCGTGGAAGACCGGGAGACGGCGATCCACTTGATGAACCATGCGCGGTATTTTGTGCCGCACATTCTGGCGCTGTCGACGAATTCGCCGTTCTGGCTGGGGATGAACACCGGGTTGAAATCGTATCGCTGCAAAGTGTTTGACAAGTTTCCGCGAACGAATATACCGGATTATTTCCCCAGTTGGGGGGAATATGAGAATTTCATCAAGCTGCTGATCAAGACCAACTGCATCGATAACGCGAAAAAGATCTGGTGGGACATCCGGCCGCATCCGTTTTTCAACACGCTGGAATTTCGAGTGTGTGATATTCCGATGCGGGTAGAGGAAACGATTGCGTTGGCGGCGCTGATCCAGGCCACGGTTGCCAAACTTTACAAGCTTTATTCGGCGAACCAGGGATTCCGGCTGTACCGGCGGGCGCTGCTGATGGAAAATAAATGGCGGGCGGCGCGGTATGGGCTGAATGGGAAGATGATCGACTTCGGTAAGCAGAAGGAAGTTCCAGCGCGCGACCTGGTTCTGGAGTATCTGGATTTTGTGGATGATGTTGCCGACGAACTGGATTCGCGCGAGGAACTGAACTACATTCATGAGATTTTGGAAACGGGGACCGGAGCAGACCGGCAATTGCGGGTTTTCGAGGAAACCGGCGATCTGAAGAAGGTCGTGGATTACATCATAGAAGAGACGGAAGTCGGCGTGGCGGCAGAGGCGACTCCGGAGAGAAAAGTAGGGTAATGACAAATTCGGTTGATGAGACACCCAATTCCACCCTCTTGCAGAAGACGCGAGCGGGGTCGGGCACTTTAACCCACCTAAGAGATATTCCTTTCGATCCTGAACTCACCCCCGGAGCGCGGAACGCGGTGAGAGTGTGCCTGCGGGTGCAACCCAGCGAGAAAGTCACGGTGATCACGGACGAGGCGACCAAGGAAATCGCCGCCAGCATCGTCAGCGAACTGGAGAACGCGGGCGCGCCCTACCGGGGATGGGTTTTGGAGGAGATTGCGCTGCGGCCATTGGCGGAGTTCCCGGGGGAGATTGCGGAAGACCTGGAAACGAGCCAAGTGAGCATTTTTGCGGTGCAGGCGCAAGCCAACGAACTGCGCACGCGCATGGCGATGACCGGCATCGTAAACCGACGAAAGATCCGCCACGCGCACATGGTGAATATCAACCGGCAGATCATGCTGGAAGGGATGCGGGCGGATTTTTTGAAAGTGGACCGGATCAGCACCAAAGTCGTGGACAGGGTGCGGAAGGCATCGCAGATTCGGGCACGAACTGCGGCGGGGACGGATTTGGTGGCGGATTTGAATCGCGGCTACCGCTGGGTGAAGACCAGCGGGATCATCAGTCCAGACAAGTGGGGGAACCTGCCGGGCGGCGAGGTTTTTACCACCCCGGGCGAGGTCAACGGGACGTTCGTAATCGATGGCGTGGTGGGCGACTGGCTGTGTGCGAAGTACGGGGACCTGCGGGAAAATCCCTTGACGATTCGGGTCAAAGGCAATCGAGTGACGGAGGCGCATTCGTCGAACCAGTCACTGGAGAGCGATTTCTGGAACTACACACACACCGATGAGAACAGTGATCGCGTGGGCGAGTTCGCGATTGGGACGAATATTGAGTTGAAAGATGTGATCGGGCAGATTTTGCAGGATGAAAAATATCCTGGCATACACATTGCGTTCGGCAATCCGTACGGGGAGCATACGGGCGCGGATTGGTACTCGTGCACTCATATTGATGTGGTGGGGCGGAAGTTTGATATTTGGGTGGATGAGGAGCAGATCATGCGGGGCGGGCAGTTCTTGATTGAGGCGTGAGCGAGGTCATGCGCCTCTTTCGCCCCTACGGGGCTCGACTGTTCATGGCATTGTACCCACGGCTTGCGCCGTGGGCTTTATTCTGGCGCCGCTTCGCGGCTGAACCCCCGCCCAAGCAGAGCTTGGACGGGGTACCCTCGAGGGTCGTCGTGAAACCACAAATTCCATGATTCCTTCTCTTCGGGAGCGATTCAACGCAAACTTCACCGCGGAAAAATACAGAGAGTTTCGGCGGGTATTGGGGGAGCGGTGTGGGGCGCCGGTGGAGTTCCGGATTGCCGAGACGCCGTGTTTTCTTCCTAAGGCGCTGCTGGAAAAGATGGCACGGTATGGGGCGGAACTGATTCATCAGCTGGAGACGCCGGAATATCACGAGGCGTCGGCGAAGGCGATTCCGCCGGAGTTCAATGTTCCGAATGAAGCGCCGCATCCGATGTTTATCCAGGTGGATTTTGGGCTGGTGAAGGATGCTTCGGGCGAGTTGCAGCCGAAGCTGGTGGAGTTGCAGGGATTCCCTTCGCTTTACGCATATCAGGCGGTGCTTGCGCAGGTGTATCAGGAGGTGTTTGGGCTGGATGAGAGTTTGCGGTACCTGCACCGCGGGATGGACTGGGAAGGCTACAAGGCGCTGCTGCGGCGGGCGATTGTGGGAAGGCATGATCCGGAGAATGTGATTCTGATGGAGATTGACCCGCTGCATCAGAAGACGCGACCAGATTTTCTGGTGACGGAAGAGTTGCTGGGGATTCCGACGGTCGAGATCACGGAGATTGAGAGGCAGGGACGGGAGCTCTCCTATAAGAAGGATGGGAAGCGGATCGCGATCGGGCGGATTTACAACCGGGCGATTGTGGATGAATTGGTGCGGAAGAAGCTGAAGCTCAATTTCCGGTTTGATGAAGAGCTGGATGTGGAGTGGGCGGGGCATCCGAACTGGTATTTTCGGATGAGCAAGTTTTCGCTGCCTTATCTGCGGCATGAGTCGGTGCCTAAGACGTATTTTCTGGATCGCGTGTCGGAGCTGCCGGACCTGGAAAAGTATGTACTGAAGCCGTTGTTCTCGTTCGCGGGGTTGGGAGTTTTGATCAATCCCACGAAGGAAGATTTGGCGGCGATCCCCAACGACAGGCGCGGCGATTACATCCTGCAGGAGCGAATGGAATTTGAGCCGGTGATCGAGACGCCGTTTGGGGGCACCAAGGCGGAGATTCGCATCATGTATGTATGGGTGGATGAGTTGCTGCCGGTGTTGACCATTGTGCGCATGGGACGGGGCAAGATGATGGGCGTGGATCACAACAAGAATATGGAGTGGGTGGGAAGTTCGGCGGCGTTTTATCCTGGATAGCAAGCCCAGGTCTCGCAGGCGCCCTCTTTACTGGGCATTGAGTCTGCGAAGCAGGTCGGCGGCGCCGCGGTTTTTTGGGTTTAGCGCAAGCGATCTCCGGTAGTTGACGATGGCTTGGGGTTTGTTGCCGTCGTCCAGGTAAGCCTCGCCGAGGCTGTCGTAGACGTTGCCGGATTGGGGATAGGCTTCGACGTTGAGCTGGAAGATGCGAATGGCTTGCTCGAACTTGTGGGCGCCGATGAGTCTGTAACCCAAGGCGTTGAGTTCGCCTTCATCGAAGTTGTAGGTGGGCGATCCGGCGCCCAGCCGAGCCAGCGGGCTTGTGATCAGGCACTGGGCTTCGGGTCCGGCGACGTCATCCGGCTCCAGCAGGCACGAAGGTTTTGACGGAATTGTTCCCGCTCCTCTGGTGTTCTCTGTTTCCAGCGCTCGCTGGCGCCGGAAAGCCGACGCCGGCTTCGCCCTCCGCCACGGAATCCGCCAAACAGAATCTTGCTCAGTATGATCAGTCCTACGGCTTGCCAATAGCCGATCACTTTCAATCCGAAAAGCGCGGGCATCAGCCAGTTCCACAAACCCGCAACCACGAAACCAAGCCCGGCAAGCAGAGCGACAAACAGCACCGCGAACAATGGAAACTTCAGCATGCGAAGAACGTTGTAGTTGTTCATTTTTATCCCTCATCTCTTTTCATAAAGTCGTCCCTGTTTCGAGGGAGTAACGGCCTGTAAAGGTCGTCCCCGGCCTGGTGACACTGTCAATGACTCGGCTGCGCTTAGCGTGCATAGGATTCCCCCGCTGCGCTGGCCTGATCCTGCCATCGTTGAACGTTAACCCCCTTCACGAGGAGCCACAGCATCAGCAAGAGTTCCGCGAGGAAGCCCAGGACCAGAATGGGGGGAGAAAGATGGTTTGCCAGCGGCGGTGACAGGAACGTCAGCCAACCTAAACCGGCAACCATCATCAGCACCCCTAGAATTCGAGGCAGAAAGGTTGACCTGAAGATGAGGTAGCCGATCAGAAGGTCATAGAATCCAAAAATTACCAGGTAGATGTTGGCGGCCTGGTTATTTAATTCGAGAAACATCAGCGCCAGGGCCCGCAACTGTTGCAGGTTAAATACGCTCAAGTACTGGCTGCCTCCCAAGAGGACCAAGGGAGCGAGTTGAAAGAGACTGCCGAGAGTCGTAATGGCGCATCCGACGAGGCCGAAGAACGCCGCAAGCAAAGAGATGCTCCTGTTCACAGGCTTAAACAAGCCATAGAAGAGAGCGGTCACAGCGATGTAGAGCGCGGTCGCGATGAGGCCGGTTGCCAAACCCAACTGAAACAAAGACTGGTGCGCGAGGAGGTTGGTTGCTGTAGCCGTGGCGTCGCCATCTACAACAATCCCTTTAAGGAAGAGTTCGCCCAATATTGCGGTGAGGAAGTAAAGCAAATAAACGACACCAGTAATTCTGGCGCTGGGACGCGGCGATGCTTCTGAGATCCGCTCCGTCGTTATTGGCGTGCTCATACTCTTTCCTCTTCATGCCGGTTACTAAATCAAGCGCATGCGAATCAGAGCGGTTCGCGATAACGGCGCTGGCGGACTGCGGCTACCAGGCAAGCGGCAGCGAATACCAGACCGAGCCACAGACTCGGGTTGCTGAAGAATCTCCCCGGAGCGAGTTGGGTTAGCGGAATAAAATGCGCATCGATTGGGACGCCATTCTTGTCCTTGAGGTCGAAAGCGGCCTCGGAGAATCCAAGCAGGCGGCCCAGCAGCATGGATCCCAGAAACGAAGTGTGGAAGGCAATGTTCTCCATGGCGGCAATCGCAAGCAACGGCAACACGGCCCAGAGAAACACCGCGCGTCGTGCCCAGCCTGAGACCAACAGGAACCAGCAGTAGATGGGCGCATGCCAGAGCACCAGCACGAGCGCACCATAGAGCGTCACCAATTCCATCTCGGACAGTGGCAGGCGAGTCCACAGCGTCGCTGCGCTGCCACCGCTAACAACCAGGACGGTCATACTGAGCAGCCGCATGATTTGTTGCAGGAAGATCGTGACCGCGATGGCTATCAGCGGGAGAACCAGCAGCGGAATGGCGGCTTTCGAGAGCACGGTGGTCAGATCGGAAACCGGGAGTGACTTCCAGAACAGGACGCTGCGATCACGACGTTCGCCGTGCAGCGCGTCAAGGGAGTAGAAGATCCCGACCAGGAACGCGGTCAGCCCGATCAGCATGGCAGCATGGCTGTAGGGCATGGCGAGCCCGATCAGGGTATCCGGGGCCTTGAGTGTGGCCATTTCGCGCATGGTGTGCGGCATCCAAACTTCACGCATGTTGTGCGGCAGCCAAATCACGCTGACTGCAAAGCCGAGCAGATAGACGGCGGCGATGGCCAGTGGTGCGACATAGATGGAATGGTTCTCCCAAATTTCTCGTCGTATCGACCAGTACAGGGGCCGCGTCTGCGACAGGGACGCGGGCGGGATGGCTTGGGAGTCGCGGGGAGAATCCGAAACGGCGTTTGATTGGGTATTCATCTAGCGGCTCCTTGGGTCTCGCCGGCCTGGTTGCCCATGAGGGCAACGAACAGGTCAGCGATGCTGGGAGTGCGGACGTCGCCGAGTGCGGCGAGTTGCCGGCGATCGCCATGCTCAAATAGCAGGAGGCTGCGACCGAGCATCTGGCGCTCGTGGATCGGCTTGAGTGCCCGTGCCGCGGCGACATGCTCGGGAAGTACGGCCACTTCCAAGTAACGCGACTCGAATTCTTCCATCGTGCAAGTCAGCACGATGCGGCCGCGGTTGATAAACATGAGATCGGTTAGAACGTGCTGCACGTCTTCCACCTGATGCGTGGTCACCACGATGGTGCGGTTGCGATCGAAATAGTCGTTCAGCAGGGAATCGTAGAACTTCTTGCGATAGAGGATGTCGAGGCCGATCGTCGGCTCATCCAGCACCAGCAACCTCGCGTCAATGGCCATGACCAGCGCGAGGTGCAACTGGGTCACCATGCCCTTCGACAATTCCCGGATCCGGCTGGTGTGGCGGATGTCGGTCTTGGTAAGAAAAGCTTCCGCCTTCGCGCGATCGAATCGCGGATGCACGCCAGCGACGTAGTCGAGCGCCTGCGACACCCGCATCCAGCGTGGGAGCACAGCGACATCGGAAATGAAGCAGACATCGCGCATGAGCTGATCGCGTTCTGTCCAGGGGTCGCGACCGAGCACCCGCAGCTCTCCCTGATACTGGGTGAGGCCGAGAATCGCGTCGAGGGCGGTGGTTTTGCCGGCGCCGTTGGGACCGATCAGTCCGAGGATGCGGCCTTCGGCTACCCGCAGATTGACGCCGTCGAGCGCGATGGTTGTGCCGAAGGCCTTGCGCAGGCCGCGGGCTTCTATGACGGTCATGACTTTGGTTCCTCCCCTTCATCATTCGGCGACCTGCGGGTAGCATCACCATTCAGCAGTTCTTCCGCTTTCAAGCCGAGACGCTGAATGGTTTCGTGCACCCGGGGCCATTCTTCGGCGAGAAACTTTTGGCGTTCGCCTTGCAGCAGCAGATTGCGCGCGCCCGCATTGATGAACATGCCGCGACCTCGCTTACTCTCGACCAGTTGCTCATCCACCAGTTGCTGATAACCCTTCAGAACCGTAAGTGGATTGACCCGATATTCGGCCGCGACCACGCGCACCGAAGGCAGCGGATCGCCTTCCTTGAGTACGCCGTCGAGAATCATGGCGACGACGCGGTCGCGAAGCTGGCGGTAAATCGGCTGACTGTCGTTCCACTCACGGTCCATAATGGTGTCCAAATAGTCTACCCAAGATGCGTTCCGTCACTTTACCAGTAGCAAGGACTTGGTAAATCTCCGCGAGCGGCGCTTCATGCGCGGGCACCTTGTTTGTGCTGCACGTCGGTCCGCCGTGGCAGATGCTCCCATAACGCGCGCGCCGAGAGGATGACGGAGAAGAGCGCGGTCACGCCGAGCGCGAGGAGTGTCCAGATAAAGAAGAAGGCTCCGCTGGAGTTGGCGATGGCTCCGCCGACTCCCGCCCCCTTCATGTGGACGACGGGGACGACCAATAAAAGGAGCGACCCGATTAGGATGATGACATACCCAGATCGCTTTTCGGCCAGCGCCAGCGTTCCGTACAGCTGGAAGACAAGAATGGGCACCGCAATCAGGTCTACAAGCGTTCCTGGCTCCATCCCGCGGACGATGTCGTCCGTCAGGTGAAACGTCATGAAGAGGATCGAGAGCACAGACGCGATGACTAACAGGATGTTGGGTTTCATTGGATATGCTCCTTGTTAGATTGGAGTGCCCTGGGCCGGTATTGCGCGTCCCGGGTTCCCGACGATCCGCTCCGGACTAACTGCGGCTTCAACCCCTGACCAAGTCCACGCTTCCCAGATGATGACCGAGGTGCATACGGTTTCGATCGTCCCGAAGAAAATGTACGATGCAAACATATGCTCGTGCCAGGCACCGCTGGCCAAAGGGTAAACGAATTGCATCGAAATGACGGCTAACGTCTCAATGGCACCCGCGATGATATTCGCCAGCCGGTTCGCCCTAAACGGAAGCAGTCGAGACGCCAGAATCATGGCAATGGGTATTTCCATCAAGACCGCTACCCCCAGCAGAGTCCATTGTGAGAAATGTGGGGCTGGATCTTGCGAGCCAACAATATCCCACAGGGCAAGCACGTCCGCATACAGGTAGTTCAATAACGCGAAGAGCCAGAATTGAGACAACCGCTCCTTTGTGTCGTGCATGTCATCCTCCTTGGGAATAGTTACGGTCTCGCGGTCAATTCTTCCGCGTCAGGTCGAAGTGCGCGTGCACGGGCTTGTCTTTCATCATGAACGTCCAATCCTCGGTGTGATGGTTGGCGTCGATGAGGGTGAATACGGAATGGTGCATGTGGTAATCCGGGCTTCCGCTGATGTCCTTGAGCTCGAACTCGACCGTCTTGCCGTCGGGCGACATCTTGCCGGTCATGCGCGGCCGGTTTCCGGCGTCGCAATAATGAATCAGCGTGAGTTGGTCTTCGTCCACGTAAAACATCGTGACCGGATGGTCGTACTTGGTGGCGTCCAACGGCGTGCCTGCTTCCTGCATTTCATGCACGAGCGCATTTCCCCTCGAGGTGACGCGCAGCGAGAGGTGCATTTTGGCGCCTGACATCTCGGGCGCGCCGGCGACGGTGACGACGCCTTCCCACTCTCCGGCGAGGCTTTTCAAAGTTGTGAAGGACTTTTGCGCGTCCGACGGGGTGGCGGCGACATCGGCTGCGAAGGCGGTGGCGGCGATCAGAGCAAATAGAAGTGAAAGGGCGATGCGTGGTTTCATGGTTCGGTTCTCCTGTCCTCTCTTGATGTACTAGTGTTATAGTTAACTATAACACTATAATAACTGTCAAGTGATTTCTTTTGCCGTGCTGTATTAGTTTTAGAAACAATGGTTTACAACCGCGCACGTTCGTAGACGACAGTTGAGATGTGTGGCACCTTGGCATAAGCCACTGAGACTTCTACTTCGGGTTCGCAGTATTATCGATAGAGATGGCCGAGCACGGATCGCAAGCAGACACCATGGCCGCCAGCGATAAGGAGCCGGATCGCCGCCCCTATCTTGGGCGAGAGCCGGTGAGCCTGGCGCTGCTGGCAGTATTGGCGGTGGCATGCTTCGCCGGAGTGAGCGCGCTGTCGCGGGCTTACCATGCGCAGCAAGCCTCTCTTGGCGATCGATGGTTCACGCGCGGCGCGGCGGACTTGAAGGGGCAACACTTCGAGCGTGCGGTGAGCGAGTTTCGCACGGCGCTGCTTTACTCCCGCGATAATTACGATTACCAACTCAACCTGGCAGACGCGCTGATTGGTCTGAAGCGCACGAGTGAGGCCTACGCCTATTTGATCAACCTGTGGGAACGGGAACCGGAAAACGGGTTGGTGAATCTGGAACTGGCGCGCATTGCGGCGCAAAAGAAGGAGACCGACCAGGCGCTTCGCTATTATCACAATGCGATTTATGCCATCTGGTCCGGCGATCAGGAAGTCGAGCGGCAGAATGTGCGCGTGGAACTGATCGAGTTCCTGTTAAGCATCAATGACAAGACGCAAGCGCAGTCGGAGTTGATTGCGCTGGCGGCGAATCTCAATGGCGATCCATTCCAACATGCACGCGCCGGGGATTTATTTCTCCGGGCGCAAGACTACGAACATGCGCTGGCCGAATACCGCTTGAGTCTGAAGTTGGACCGCCACAAACCGGCGGTATTGGCAGGAGCGGGCCGGGCGGCGTTCGAACTGGGGCAGTACGGCCTGGCGCAGCGCTATCTGCAGGCCGCGGTGGCAGCTGACCCGAATGATGCTCAAAGCGCAGGCCTGCTGAAGACGACGGAACTGGTGCTGCAAATGGATCCTTTCCGGCGGCAGATCTCGATTGGGGAGCGCATCCAGATCGTGATGGAGGCTCTTGCCGCGGCGGGTGAGCGGCTTAAGGCTTGCCCTGCGGCGAGCAATTCGGGAGCGACCCTGCAAGATCTCAGCGCGAGTTGGTTGAGGATGAGGGGGCAGGTTACCGAGCAACGTCTGCGGCGGAATCCTGACATGGCAGAGACGGCGATGGAGTTGGTGTTCAACATCGAGCGGCGAAGCGCTTCAGCTTGCGGACCACCGACAGAAAGGGATACGGCATTGCGGCTGATCGCGAAACTGCACGAAGGGAATTAACTTGGAGCGCGGGCTGAATTCACAGACGGTGGGGCTGGAGAACGGCACAGTCGACTCGCTGGAAACCCCCGAGCGGCGGTCGGGGCTGCTGCGGGCCATTTTCCGGGAAGAGACTTTCTTTCTTATCCTATCGGTGTTCATTGGGATTTTCTCGGGACTGGCGGTGGTCTGCTTCCGCTTCGCGATTGATTGGTGCCGCATTTATCTGGTGGGCTCGGGAGCCACGCCTTCAACCCTGCGTCTGTTGCTGGCGCCCAGCCTGGCGGGACTGGTGATCGCGATACTGGTCATGCATGTGTTTCCGCTGGCGCGGGGAAGCGGTGTCAATCAAACCAAAGCGGCGCTGTATATCTACAACGGCTACATTCCGCTGAAGACGGCAGTCGGCAAGTTCATCACGGCGGCGCTGGCGATTGGTTCGGGACACTCGTTGGGGC
Organism: Terriglobales bacterium; assembly: GCA_049591935.1. Lineage (GTDB taxonomy): Bacteria > Acidobacteriota > Terriglobia > Terriglobales > Acidobacteriaceae > JABCZH01. The sequence goes on from JBAWFN010000089.1 coordinate 22,973, forward strand.
CGGAAGATCCGTCGCTGCAAATTGGCGCCAGCCTGGCTTCGGCGCTGGGGCGGCGCATGCGGTTGTCTCGAGATCGGATGCGGCTGATTGCTCCGGTGGGAGCAGCGGCTGGATTGGCGGCGGCATTTAACGCGCCGATTTCGGCAGTGCTATTCGTGATCGAGGAAGTTATTGGGCGTTGGACGGCGGGCATTCTGGGATCGGTGGTGCTTTCGGCAGTGTCGAGTGTGGTGGTCATGCGCTGGTTTCTGGGATCGCAGTCGCTTTTCCGGATTCCTGCGGTGCAACTGGAGCGGCCGTCGGAACTGATCGCATATTCCATCCTGGGGATTGCCGGTGGCTTGGCTTCGGTGGCATTCGCGAAGGGGATTGAGACTTTACGTCCGCGTTGCAAGGCGTTGCCGCGATGGACGCAATACTTTCAACCCGCGGTCGCGGGTTTGCTGATTGGGCTGATCGCGGTGCTGGGCGCGCCACAAGTGATGGGAGCGGGATACGAGTACATCGACGAAGCCATGCACGGACAGTTCACCTGGCAAATGCTGGCCTTGCTGGCTGGGCTGAAAATCATTGCGACTTTGCTTTCGTTTGTCAGCGGGACTCCGGGAGGAATGTTCGCGCCCACGCTGTTTATCGGCGCCATGCTGGGAGCGGCGGTGGGCGGGGCTGAGCACGTGGTTGTGCCGCATCTGACTGGGTCAGCGGGCACGTATGCGCTGGTGGGCATGGGGGTGCTGTTTGCCGGGTTCCTGCGCGCTCCCATGACGTCGGTGTTCATGGTTTTAGAGGTGAGCGGAAATTATTCGATCATTCTCCCGGTGATTGTGGCAAACGCGCTGGCCTATGTGATTTCACGCGGGCTGCAGCCGATCGCGATTTTTGATGTGCTTACGCGGCAGGACGGCCTGGACTTGCCCTCGATGGAAGAGCAACGGGAAGAAGGCATCTTGCGGGTGGAAGATGCGATGAGGCCGATGGGAGATCCGGTGCTGGAGGGCGGGGAAACGATTGCGAGTTCGGTTCCGCAGGCGGAGGGAGCGACGTCTGACGTTTTGCTGGTGCGGTTGAGCCCTACAGGGTGGAGCAGCGTGAGCAAAGAAGAGCTGCGACGGATGTTGGATGAGGGCAAGGGCGAGCTAAGCCTGAATTCGCTGTTCGCGACGCGGCAGATTGCATATTTGCATCCCGACCATTCTTTGGATACGGCACTGCGGTACGTGGATCGCTGGCCGCTGGTGCCGGTGGTGAGCCGCGCGGATTTCCGCAAACTGGAGGGGGTGGTGACTCAGCAGGATGTGCTGGGGAGGTATCGGGAGTTTGGGGAGGGGTGAGAGTGGGCAGTTGGTTCATTTCCTCAACCACAAGGACACAGAGGGGCACAGAGGCAAGGCGTTGGCCACGGATTTACACGGATGAACACGGATCGGTACGAGCTCTAATCGGGCGAGGGCGCCCGTCCATACAGGGTTCGTGATGGACGGGGCACCCTCGAGAGTTGTTTACAAATCACTTTCCTTTATAGGTGCGCGGAGAGCCGATTCCGGCGCAAATATTCCATCCCGTTTTGCAATTGGGATCGCCGGTGGTGATGTCGTAGAACGCGCCCTTGTAGGCCTGGCCGCTGCCATACTCTCCGTACACCTTGGTCAGCGCCTGGTTGGTGGACTTGCCGAGATGGCCGGCGGCATTGGCAATGCCGGCCCAGGTGGGGGTGGCCCAACTGGTGCCGCCGACTGAGCCCCAGCCTTGCAGGTAGATGACAGTGCAGCAGAAGTCCGCGGCTACGTCGGGATATCCGCGAAAGCTGCCGACGATGTTGGAGATGACATTCTGGTAGCTGGGCCTGGCTTCATAGGGACTGATGGTGCCGCCACCACCGTCGGTGTAGTACTGCTCGTTGACGAAGTTGCCATTGCCGTCACGGTTGAAATAGGTTCCACCGACACTGACCACGTTGGGAGAAGCGGCGGGAGTGAAGGGTTGATTCAATCCGTCATCGCCGCTGGCGGCGAAGTAAACCACGTTGGGCGCGGTGAAGTACTTGTCGTAGTTGAGTTCCTGGGGAAACTCAGAAATTCCCCAGCTCATGCTGATCATGCCACCGCCATTTTGCGCAACCAGTTTGCCGGCCGCGGCGACGGCTTGCCAAGTGGGGTCGGTTGTGCACTGTGGCGCGGTGCAGAGCACAGACTCGACCAGGTAGAGTTTGGCTTGCGGCGCCATGGCATGAGCCCACTCGATGTCGAGAGCTTCTTCGACTTCCCAATCTTGATAGACCGGAGGTTTGGTGCCGTCGGCGTAGACCACGGTGAAATCGGCGGCAGGGATGCCGAATTGATTGTCAAAGGCTTCGAGGTCGGAAGCGGCAGTGGGATAATCGCCGGCGTCGATGATGGCGATGTTGGCGATGCCACCGGTCGGAATGTTGGTGCTGGTGTTGATGGGGCAACCGGTGGGGCCGGAGACTAACTGATAGACGCAAGCCAGTGAGCCGGGTGTTTCATTACCCGGGGGCGGCTGCGGGGTAAATTCTCTGGAGCCGACGATAAAGTAGTTGGTGTTGATGCGGCCGGGACGCGGAATGCTGGATTCCGGAATAATGATCTTGCGACCATGGAAGGTTCCGTATTGCTGCTCCTGAGCGGAACCGGACAAGAAGTACGTACCCAAAGACAGCATCATGGCGACGATTGCGAGAACGACGATAGAACGCTTCATCCTGAATCTCCCTTTTGAATTCCGCATTGCAGGCGGGACGGCCCGACTGGCGCGCATCATTGTATCCCAGAAGAGGTTTGCGGGGATGGAGTCTTGTTTCTCCTTACTATTTCGAAGCATTATCAGGGGGATGGGGTTGGGGAATTTAGGGAGGTAACCCAGTGTGCGGTTGCTGTTTTCTGGCCCTCCGGGTGTGGAGGGCCTTGCTATTTCTGTCTTGTGATGGAGGGGATGAGGGGCGAGACCTTGAAGGACCTCGGCATTAGGCGAAGCCTTCAAACGCCGAGGCCGCAGACGCAGAGTGCGCGGAGAAGAAGACTGAGACCCGCTTCGCTTACCTGACTTGAAGACCAGTTCTCAGTTCTCAGTTCCCAGTTCCCAGAGTCGGTGCCGCGGCACCCAATCAATCATT
>JBAWFN010000090.1:0-4434 GCA_049591935.1 Terriglobales bacterium
CGGTATTGTGGGAACATGGCATAAAATCAGCGCGAACCACTTGCAAGCCTACTGCGACGAAATGTGCTTCCGGTTCGATAACCGAAATAACCCTTACCTATTCCGTGACACCCTCCGCAAGATGCTGAAAGCGGAGCACGTCGAGTACAAGACCCTAACAGCAGCGGATGCCGCCTAATGTAGCGATTGCATACCCACCTCGTCAGACCACTTCTCTACCAACAGGGGTTGATTGACTATTGCCCCTTTTGGGATAGAACCTTCTTTCTTGGTGAGAACTCTCTGTTTGGTTACTTCAAATGAATAAGCCCTGGCCGAGCAGAACTCTGATTCTTTCCCGCTTCGTAAGCCCTGCCGGTCCCTCTCTCGTCGTTCCTTCAGCCCACTTTGCAACTTGGACCAACCGAATGCGGTGCTCGACAGGCGGCCGCTCGATGGCAATAACGAACTCAGTCATTGGAGTCGGGGAGGGGTGTGTTTGGCAACTGGTTTTGGCCCATCCGTGGCAATTAACTTTGGCCCACCCTTTGGTGTCAACGTTAACGATCCCCGGTTCACAGCCGGGAAGGGGTGCCGGGGAAGGGGCGGCGACTGAGCCCCTTCCCCGGCCCAGTGATTACGAAGCCTTCTTCTTCTTTCCTGCCTCCACCGTCCGGCGGAAGCGATAGCTGTCGGTACCGGTTTCGATGATGTGGGCCTGATCGGTAATGCGATCCAGTAGCGCTTTGCACAAGCGCGCGTTCGGGATCACCTGCGTCCATTCAGAAAACGGCAGGTTGGTAGTCACGATCACCGCCGCTTTCTCGGCCCGCTCGGCAATGACCTGGAACAGAAACTCCGCACCCAAGTCGGCCATGGGCACGTACCCTACTTCGTCGATGGCAATCAGATCGTAGCGATCCCAGCGTGCCAGAACCCTGCGCAACTGCAACTGCTGTTTCGCCTCCACCAACTCGTTGACCAGTGCGGCTGCCGTAGCAAAACGCACACGGCGTTTCTGGCGGCAGGCCGCGATGCAGAGGCCAGTCAGCAGATGCGTCTTGCCGGTGCCGCAATCGCCGATCAGGATCACTGGTTCAGCGCGTTCGATATAGCCCCCCTGGGCTAGTTCGTGGATCTTTGTGGCCTTGATCTGCGGCGCTTTCGCGAAGTCGAACTCATCCAACGTCTTCATCCGGGGCAAGCGCGCATCCTTGATGCGGCGTGCGATGGTGTTCCGTTCACGTTCTTCCAACTCAGCCGCCAGCAGCGCTTCCAGGTAACGCAGATAGGTCTGTCGCTGCTTCACGGCTACTTCTGCCAGCGGAGCACACTGCTCGGCTATGGCCGGCAGACGCAGGCTGCGGCATTGTTGTTCGACCGCTGCCTTCTCCAGGTTCGCCATCGCGGCCTTCATGCTTGCACCTTCCCTAGCAACTGGTCATAGCCGCTCAGCACCGGTTGCGGACGCTCGTAACGAGCCAGCAGCCCTACTTCGATGGGAGCGACGGAAGGCTTCGCCAGTCGTCCGGCAAGCAGCAAGTGCTGAATCGCCGCCACATCGTGGCAGCCGAGCGAGAGGGCTTGTTCGACAGCGGCACGCAGCCGATCCCAGCCTTCTGCCGTGCCCAGTGCCAGCAGATCGATCATCTGCCGCGTGCCTTCTTGCCGCCCATGGCGCGCGTTCAACGCTTGCCACAAGTGGTCGAAGCACTCGGGCCAGCGTCCTGCCTGCCGCCACTGCGCCAGCGGCGTCGAACCCGCCAGCGCACCCGGCTTCTTCCGCAGCACGTCGAGATAGTGTTCCAGATCCAGGACCTGCTGTAGCCGCCGGTAGCAGCGTTCATGTCGCGCCCGGCAAACACCCTCATGCCAGACTTCGACATAATCGGCGCGAACTCGCGCCTCCACCCGTGTGCCTGGCGGCAACGGCGTAGAGTAGCGATTGGTTCGCACCCGCACGCAGCGCAGTCCATCCACCATCGGGTAGCTGGTCTCCGATAGCTCGAACGGCGCGGCGGCCCGCGGCAACAGATGCGGCTGCTCATGGAGCATGGCCGCTCCCACGGTCTCGCTGCGGCCCTCCAGAATGCGCTGCTGATCCTGGCGGCAGCACTGTTCCAGATACGCGTTCAGCTCTTCCAGATCGCGGGCTTGTGGCAACGGTACCCAGTGGTTGCGTCGGAAGTAGCCACCTTCGCCCTCCACTCCACCCTTCTCGTTGCCCCGTGCCGGGTTGCAGAACTCACTCTGAAACCGCCAGTGCGAGCGGAAGGCAATGAAACGGCTGGTCTCCTCGCGGCGATAGCCACGCAGGATCTTCTTCACTGCACTCTTTAGGTTGTCATAGCGCAGCAGCTTGAACACCCCGCTGAAGTAACCAAACGCCAGCTCATGGGCTTCCAGAAAAGCTTGTTGTGTAGCGTGCGTATAGGCTCGGTGATAGGCCGCGCCGCTGGCCATCGAGCGCATGGCAAACACCCGCAGCTGGACCCGCTCGCCGCCCAGCACGGCCCAGGCCTCGTACCAATCCACCTGCGCTTCCACGCCCCATTCGTAGCTCTGCGGCACGAACACCTCTCGCCCTACCAGCCCTAACTGCTGCCGCCGCCGCCGAACGTAACCCCGCACCGCACGCTCGCTCCCGCTGAAGCCTGGCAGCTCCGCACACAGCCGTTGCCATATGCGCCGGGCCGTGTGCCGCTGCTTCGGCGGCGCCTGCCGGTCCGCGACCAGAATCGCGTCCATCATCGCCGCCGCTGCTCGCAGCTTCTTCAGCTTCCGCTCTTGCGGCTTGCGCTCGGCTGGCACCGCGCTACTCAGTGCCTCCCGAACCAGACGCCGGTGAACCTGCAACTTTCGTGAGACCCCAGCAATCGTGCCCACGCCAAACTCATACTCCCGACGTATCTGCTCGAATAGCTCCACCTTCTGCCTCCTGGTCAGCCAGCTACGCTTGCGTCGCTCCATGCCACGCAGCGTACCCGCTACTCTGAAGGTGGGCCAAACTTAACTTCCACAGCTGGGCCAGACCAAACTACCGGAATCAACAGTGAAGACTTTCCCGATGGACAATATTTTCTGCTACTCTCAAGAAGGCATGTTGGTATAGAGTTTATGCCGTTGTCGGGCCCCAAAAAGGGAATTCCGCCTCGCGCCCCCTTTCGCTTGCTTTTTGAACGCATCCGTTGATAATTGGGACGCATTCCTTCGTTCCCAAGCTAAAGAGAGCAAGGAGCCTGTAAACGGGTAACGCCTCCAAAATGGGCTGGATAATTCAGAACGTATGCATTCCGATAGATTCCAATGGATTCCCGTAGACAAACCGGTTAAACTAGTGGTATCGTCTGGCACATGGGTAAAGGAGTAGATCCTGAGGCATGGTACACCGCGAGAGAAACAGCAGATCGTCTCGGAAACGAGGTTACCGAGGCAACTGTCAAGGAATACTGCAAGAAAGGGACTGTGAAGTGCAAGCGAGTCGGGCCGAAAAAGCGTTGGATGATTTTGGGCTCATCGATCATAGCCCTACGGCGAAAGTGGAGCCTAACCTAGTGACATCGTATATGGCCCTAGCCCAGAGGCAATATCAGCCAATGAGAACAAGAAGGTGCCTTATGCCCGTACAGAAGAAGAAGACTCGTGTCGTTCGGTCACGTTCACGAGGGGCGACGCGAATCAGTTTCGCGGACCCGGAGTTCCGCGCTCGCTTTGAGAAGGCGAGGCGTAGCTGGGAGCTCAAGCTTCGTCCGCTTATGGATGGTGCCCGTTCGTCGGAGCAACTGACCGAGCACGACTTGGCCGTCCGAATAAACGCTCGTGCCTAATCAACCTGGAAACGCTGACCAAGAGCAGGGGGTCGAGTTCCTCTCAATCAACGGGACATCGCTGGTAGAGATTCTCAAGCTTCCCGATCCCCGCTTCATCAAGGCAAGCGATGCACAAAGGCAGCTGTCATACGTAGAACGCTACGTTCGTGACTCTCCCTTTGACTGCAAAACTGTGGTGCTGGAACACCACTACATTGATCGCGACCACATGGAAGACCACAGCGTCTTCTACTCGAAGAGCCTCTACTCCTATCCGAACTATTGTCGTCGCATCCACTTCTTTTCTCTTGAACAGAGCGAATTGCGCTCGCGCTTTGAGCATATCAGGAACCTCCGAGGGACCGAGGGAGCGGAGGCTTTCTCTACCGCTTGCGCCGAATTCTCGCGACTGCATTACATCGGCTTCGCCGTTATCAAGCCACTGCCAGGCTGTCCAGTTGGGCGGACAGTACTTCGGTGCCTGCCAGAAGAGTCAGGCAAGGGACACCTTCGGAAGTTCAATTGTGCTTGCGATTACGATCCCCACCTACTCGGGCTACGTCTAACCGTCACTGGCCTTGCATTTCAACAACAAGATCTGGGGGTGAGCGCGTGCGCTACAACGGCACTCTGGACTGCCCTCCAG
>JBAWFN010000091.1:0-6882 GCA_049591935.1 Terriglobales bacterium
CGATGGCAGCAAAGTACATCTTTGTGACCGGCGGTGTTGTGTCTTCTCTTGGCAAAGGCCTGGCGGCGGCTTCCATCGGTTGCCTGATGGAGGGCCGGGGGCTGAAAGTCACCCTGCAAAAATTCGATCCCTATCTGAACGTCGATCCCGGAACCATGTCGCCGTTCCAGCACGGCGAGGTCTTCGTCACCGATGACGGCGCGGAAACCGATCTCGACCTCGGCCACTACGAGCGCTTCACCCACGCCAAACTGTCCCGCGACAACAACTGGACCACCGGCCGCATTTACGAACAAATTATCACCAAAGAACGGCGCGGCGATTACCTTGGCAAAACCGTTCAGGTGATTCCGCACGTCACCAACGAGATCAAAGCCGCGATGAAGAAAGTCGCGCAGGACGTGGACGTCGCCATTGTCGAAGTCGGCGGCACCGTCGGCGACATCGAGTCATTGCCCTTCATGGAAGCCATCCGCCAGATGCGCCAGGAACTGGGGCGCGAGCATACGTTATTCGTTCATGTGACTCTGGTGCCATTCATCGCTGCGGCGCAGGAACTCAAAACCAAGCCCACGCAGCACTCGGTGAAAGAATTGTTGAGCATCGGAATTCAGCCTGACATTCTGCTTTGCCGCACCGATCGTTTTCTGTCGAAAGATATTAAAGGAAAGATCGCACTCTTCTGCAACGTAGAAGAAGAAGCCGTGATCACGGCTAAAGACGTCGCCTCCATCTATGAAGTGCCAGTCGTGTTCTCCCATGAAGGTGTGGACACGCTGGTGCTCCGCTACCTGCGCCTGGAGGCCAAAGAGCGTGATCTCTCCAAGTGGGAAGACATCGTGCACCGGGTCTATAACCCCAAAGCTGAGGTCACGATCGGCATTGTCGGCAAGTATGTCGAGTACGAAGACTCTTACAAGTCGCTGAAGGAGGCGCTGGTCCACGGCGCGCTGGCCCACAATCTGAAGTTGCAGGTGAACTGGATTGAGGCCGAGGGGCTGGAGACTGGCGAGGGCACCTACGAAGAACAACTGGCCGACTACGACGGAATTCTGGTTCCCGGAGGCTTCGGGAAGCGCGGGATCGAGGGCATGCTGATTGCGATCGGTTATGCTCGCGAGAAGAAAGTGCCGTATTTTGGCATTTGTCTGGGAATGCAGACCGCGTGTATTGAGTTTGCCCGCAACGTATGCGGGCTGGCCGAGGCCAATTCCAGCGAATTTGATCCTGCCACTCCGCACCGCGTGATTTACAAGCTGCGCGAACTGCGCGGTGTCGAAGAACTGGGAGGCACCATGCGGCTGGGGGCCTGGCCGTGCAAGATCGAGCCGGGCACCTTGGCTCACAGGATCTATGGCCAGCTTGAAATCAGCGAACGCCACCGCCACCGCTACGAATTCAATCGCGAGTATGAAGGCACGCTGACTGCCGGAGGCCTGAAGATTTCCGGTTCCACCCCCGATGGAACCTACGTGGAGATGGTCGAACTTCCGGACCATCCGCATTTTATCGGTTGCCAGTTCCATCCCGAATTCAAGTCCAAGCCGCTGGAACCGCATCCGATGTTCAAAACGTTCATCGGGGCGGCCTACGAGCACGGGCTGAAGCGGCGGGCGGAGAAGGCCGCGGCTGAAGTCGAAATGTTTCACCGGCCGGGAAAAGTGGGCAAGCGCTAAAGATCACCACAGAGGGCACAGGGGGCACGAAGCGTATTATTCCCTCTGTGAAACTGTGTGCCCCTGTGGTTAACGCATGAGCATCTCGTTCCAAGTCGAAGGCATCAACATTGGCTCCGGCAATCTGTTCCTCATCGCCGGGCCTTGTGTGATCGAGAGCGAAAAGCATGCGCTTTTTATGGCCGAGGTCATTAAGGGCGTCACTCGTTCGTTGAACGTACCTTTCATCTTCAAAGCTTCCTACGACAAAGCCAATCGCACTTCGATCCGCAGCTTTCGTGGGCCGGGGGTGGCCGAAGGCTTGCGCATCCTGAAAAAAGTGAAAGACGAAATACACGTGCCCGTGCTCACTGACGTGCACGAGACTATAGACGTGCCCAAAGTGGCTGAAGTCGCCGACGTCTTGCAGATTCCCGCCATGCTCTGCCGCCAGACCGATTTGGTCGTCGCCGCCGCCATGAGCGAGCGCGCGGTGAACCTCAAGAAGGGCCAGTTCGTTTCGCCGTGGGACATGAAGCATGCGGTCGACAAATGCCGCCAGGCAGGCAACGACCGGGTCTTCGTCACCGAGCGCGGATCGAGTTTTGGCTACAACAATTTGATCGTGGACATGCGCTCGCTGGCCATCATGCGCAAGTTTGCGCCCGTGGTTTTCGACGCGACCCACTCTGTGCAATTGCCTTCGGCGACCCACGGAGACGAAGATCAGCCGGCCGCCAGCGGCGGGCAACCCGAGTTCATTCCGGTATTGGCCCGCGCCGCCGTCGCAGCTGGAGTGGACGGCGTGTTCATGGAAGTCCACGACAACCCCAAAGACGCCAAATCCGACGGCGCCAACGCGCTGGACTCCACCAAGCTGCGGGGCGTGCTGAAAGAGCTGTTGGCCCTGCACGCCGCGTTGACCGTGGCACATGTGAAGCCTTAGGCGGTTTGCCTGCCGAATCTGCTACCATCCCACTTCATTGAGACAATTGCTCCCCACATGCACATTGTCATTACCATCATCGGCGTTCTGGTAGTCTTCGCCGTCCTGCTCGACGCCTTTGAAACCGTGGTACTGCCGCGACGCGTGCGCCGGCAATATCGCCTGACCTCGTGGTTCTACCGGCGAACCTGGGTCCCTTGGAGAAAGATCACCACTCACATAAAATCCCCCAGCCAGCGGGAAAACTTTCTCGGATACTTCGGGCCGCTCTCACTGCTCGTGCTTCTCGGGCTCTGGGCGGCGACCCTGATCTTTGGCTTTGCTCTGTTGCAGTACGGCGCCGGTGAGCATGTTCAACTGAGTAATGCACCGATTACTTTCGGCGGCCTCCTGTATCACAGTGGAGAGACCTTCTTCACCCTCGGCTATGGCGATATTGTTCCCACTTCGCCCATAGCGCGGCTGCTGGCGGTGCTGGAAGCCGGAATGGGTTTTGGCTTTCTCGGAACGGTGGTCGGCTATTTGCCCACGATCTATGCGGCATTCTCGCGTCGCGAAGTCCAGATTTCCCTTTTAGACGCGCGCGCCGGATCTCCCCCCACGGCTGCCGAGCTTCTGGGCCGGTTTGGCAATCGCCCGCAGCAGTTTGAGTTCGACCAGATTTTGCGCGATTGGGAGCGCTGGGCCGGCGAAGTTCTGGAGAGTCAAATTTCCTACCCTCCGCTTGGTTTTTTTCGTTCCCAACATAGCAACCAGTCCTGGCTGGGCGCGCTGACGGTCATACTGGATGCAAGTTCCCTGGTCATTGCCGGAGTGGATAATCTGCGCAGCGACCAAGCCAAAATTACCTTTGCCATGGCGCGCCACGCTGTCGTGGATCTCGCCCAGGTAAGTAAGTCCACTTACGATCCGGCGCACCCTGACCGTCTGCCCGCTGAACAACTGGCCCGTCTGCGCAAGACGCTCGCGGATCGCAGCGTGAAACTAAAAGAAGGTCCGGAGTTCGAAGAGACACTCCGACACCTGCGTTCGCTCTATGAACCTTATTCCCAATCCGTCGCGCGGACGCTCCTGATTACGCTGCCCCCGTGGATTCACCCCGAAAAGAAAAAAGACAACTGGGAGGCCGGCCCCTGGGATCGTGCCATCCAGGCCAAGAGCCTCGTAATCTTGGGCCAGGCCAACCCACCGCCGCAGAAGGCGGACGACCATTTCTAGTTCCTGGACGCGTGCTAACATCGGTTGCCTCGAATGAAGACAATTGGCGAAAACGTCGTACGCATTGAGGCCGAAGCGCTGCGCGCCCTTGCCGACCGCATCGCCGGTCCGATGGCGAAAGCATTCGGTCGCAGCGTTGAATGGATGTACGCAGGTAAGGGCCGAGTGGTGGTCACCGGCATGGGCAAGAGCGGCATTATTGCCCGCAAGATCGCGGCAACTCTCAATTCCACGGGCACGCCAGCGCTGTTCATGCATCCCGTCGAGGCGGTGCACGGCGATTTGGGCATGGTTGTACGCGGAGACGTAGTCCTTGCGCTCTCCGCCAGCGGTGAGACCGAAGAAATTCTGCGCTTGCTGGCAACGCTGAAGCGATTGCAGGTGCCGCTGATTGCCATGACCTGTGATGATACGGCCGCGGGCGGGGGCGCCCGCGCCACACGGTCGTCTACTCTGGCCAGCGCCGCCGATGTCGCCCTCGATTGTTCGGTGGCCGAAGAAGCCTGCACGCTGGGACTGGCGCCGACCGCTTCCACCACCACCATGCTCGCCCTTGGTGATGCCTTGGCTATGACCCTGGCCGAGAAGCGGGGATTCAAAGAGGAAGACTTTGCAAATTTGCATCCCGGAGGCAAGCTGGGCAAGCGTCTGGCGCGAGTCGAGTCGCTGATGCACTCCGGGGATGCACTTCCGCGCGTAACTCCGAAGACCAAGATGCCGGATGTGATCTATGAAATGTCGCGCAAGAAACTGGGCATGACGGCGGTAGTTGAGGGGAAAAAGCTGGTTGGCGTGATCAGCGATGGTGACCTGCGCCGACTGCTGGAGAAGCGCGGCAAAGATGCACTGGATCTGAATGCCGGCCAATGTATGACCAAGAATCCGAAGACGATTGCGGCAAACGAATTCGCGGCAACGGCACTGGCTCTAATGGAAGAAAAGAAGATCACATCGCTGGCCGTCGTTGATGGCAAAGGCAAGCTGGAAGGAATTGTCCATCTTCACGACCTCTGGGGGACAGAAATGGTGTAGGAACATTGAGTAATTGGGTAGTTTTGTAATTGAGCAGTTGGAACGTCTTGCTGGTTTGCAATTGCTCAATTACAAATTTTCTCAATTACTCAATCAGGTGTGCCCATGTACCATTACGATCCCGCAACCGCACTCGAAGAACTGACGGAAGAAGCAACCCTCCCCAACCCGGTCCACGTGCGTGACATGATTCTGCGCAAACGGCTCTCCGCGGACAAATCGCTGGAGATGAACCGCCTGTTCGTCGAATATCAAAAGTTTTTCGGCGAGACACAGAAGCTGGGGAAGGAGATTCTGAAGCAGTTGGCGGGGTAGTGTTGATTTAGAGAGGAACGCGATCGAGCGGAACGATGAATTGGATACCCTCGACGCGCTTGCCTTGCAAACGCTGATCATTGGTAACGAACAGGTCTACATTTGCAGTTGCGGCGCAGGCGAGCTGAATGGCGTCGGGCGCGCGCACTGAGCGGTCGCGGCGAATCGAAGCATATTTCTTTGCCGCATTGAGGTCAAACGGGAGAACCACGGCAGCGCCCGCGATTGCATCTTCGTACGCTCGACAGCGCGCAGCATCGCCGCCTTCAAGTGGCTTCACAAGAATCTCTCCGAGTGTCAGGGTGGAAGTGAGTAGTTGGTCGCCTCGAGCCAGCATGCTCCGGCGGAGACGTTTGGTGGCCCGCGAGAGTTCGTTATTGCCTTCCAAGAAGTAGATGAACAGATTCGAGTCCCAAAAGATGCGGCTCATTCCCAGCCCTCACGCAAGCGACGCACATACCGGTCTGCGGGCTCATCGGCCCAAAGGTCCTTTCCTGAACCATAGAGGGCAAGCAGCGGGTCGTTTTCGACTGCCCGCTCCGCAGCTTCGGCGCACCAACGGCGATACCACGCGAGTAGCCCTCTGAACCAATTTTCTGGCAGGTCCTCCGGTTTAGGCGAGGCCTTGCCTGCCTCTCGTTCAGGATGATAGGGGTCACCTGGACGGAAGAGACGACGGCGTCCTGGCATGGTTTCGAAGAGCATCCTGTAGCGGCCCGGGTTTGGAGGACGATTGGCGACGCAGTGCTGAACCACATGTACATAGAACCCGGGCCGCAGTGGCCCAAATAGTCTGAGTTCTTTAGCGGACCGTGCGAATTCCACTATCTCTTCGATGGAAAAGTCCGCGCATTCACCATGGCGCTGATGAAGCATGAGTGTCGCAGTCCAAACCTCGTCAGCCAACTTGATCGTCGGTTTCGTGATCGAGACCGTCATAGGGAGCCTCAGGACAGATCACTCATCTGCATTTAATGTAATTACATTATTACATGTTTTTAGTGAATTGTCATGCAAATCAGGTGTGCCCATGTACCATTACGATCCCGCAACCGCACTCGAAGAACTGACCGAAGAAGCCACCTCCCCAACCCGGTCCACGTGCGTGACATGATCCTGCGCAAACGGCTGTCGGCGGACAAATCGCTGGAGATGAACCGCCTGTTCGTCGAGTATCAGAAGTTTTTTGGCGAGACGCAGAAGCTGGGAAAAGAGATTCTGAAGCAGTTGGCGGGATGATCGCCAGAACTGTTGGTGCAATGCTGGTGCAAGCCCCCCTAAAAACGGCGGGCTATTTGCCTTCCAGAAAAGTAATCATGTCCTCTCGCGCAAATCCTGCCTCCCTCAGCAACGAAAGCAGAGTTCCCTTTGGCACATCACGGTTGTGGCGAGGGACGACAGCGCGGCTTCTGGAAACCGGATGGTAGAAAATGAAATGGCTCCCTGACGCGTGATCCAGAACGAATCCCTTCCGCTCAAGGAATCTAATGACTTCGCGTGGCCTCACGGCAGGTAGTTTCGCCATAATCTACTTTGAGGGCACGAGTCTGGAGAGCATTATTTCCTCAGTGCGAATACTCCAAGTCCAAGGAGGCAACCAAGGTCTCGTCGTCGGTGGGAACCGGTTCCTTGTGCTTCTTGAGACTCGCAATATAACCAGATATGGCATCCTTTGCCATTTTCCTTGCTTCGGCTAAGGTGCGACCATACGTGACG
>JBAWFN010000092.1:0-5573 GCA_049591935.1 Terriglobales bacterium
GACATCGGCTGGCCAATTCGCGAAATTCTTTTCCTCACCCCCAACATCGGCTGGGCCACCGGCGGGAACTATTCCTCCAATCTCGGCGGAATGTACTTCAGTAAAGATGGCGGCCAGACTTGGTCGCTCGATGCCGACACCAGCGCTGAGATGGGCGCCTGTGACAGCCAGCGCCAGGGCAATCACGTTCAGGTCTGGTGCGCCGGATTCAACGCCTCCCTCAACACCGTGGTCTATACGGTTCAAGGCACGTTGCCGTAGTGGCTCAGTTTGATTTCACATTTCACCCGGCGTCATCCCGAAGGCCCGCGCTTTTTCCGGCGGGCCGAGGGATCTCACGCAAAACCACTCCGTCGTTTTGACTCCAAACCGCGCGAAGCCTAGAATTTTCTTAGAGGACACTCTCATGGGCGGAAAATTGGGCTTGCCGGAGATCCTGGTCATCCTGGCCATTGCTCTCCTAATCTTTGGCCCCAGCAAGCTGGCTGACCTGGGCAAAGGTCTGGGCGAAGGCATCAAGAACTTCAAGACCGCCATGAAGGATGAAGAAAGCGATCCCGAAAAGAAATCCTGACCAATGCTCCAATCGTAATGAAGACTCCGTCAGCCTTCTTTCGCGACCTTAGCGTAATCTTAGCGCCCTTTGCGGTTGAAGACCCTGCCTTCAGACCATCTCCTGCTCTCGTAGCATCCGCCACACCAGCGCCACCGGTAATCCCACCACGTTTGAATAGTCGCCCTCAATCCGCGTGATCCATCGCGATGCCATCCCTTGGATCCCATACGCGCCCGCCTTGTCCATGGGTTCCCGGCTGGCCACGTAAAACCGAATGTCACCGTCAGTCAGCGGAGAAAACGTCACTTGCGTGATCTCCGAGCCAACCTCCTCCGATCCTCTGCCCACGAGACAGACCCCCGTGATTACTTCATGCCGCCGTCCCGAGAGCATTCGCAACATGCGGGCCGCATCGTTCGCATCGCTCGGCTTCTCAAGAATTTCCTGCTCGATAACCACAACCGTATCGGCGCCTAACACAAAGTCATCCGGCCACTGCCGGAAAATGGCCTGCGCTTTTTCCCGCGCCAGCCGTTCTGCATAGGCTCGCGGCAGTTCGCTTCTCCCTGGCACTTCCGGCACGTTCGCCGGCTGTACCACGAACTCGATTCCCGCATTACGCAACAACTCCTGCCTGCGAGGCGAAGCGGAAGCCAGAACCAGCATGCAATCCGATTCTAGCCCACTACTCCCGCAACTGAGAACCGGGAACTGGCAACGGAGAACTGTCGTCCAACCCTGTTAAAATCAAATCTAACCACCATCTCATGGACGCCGCTTTCCTACGCAATTTTGCCATCATCGCGCACATCGACCACGGCAAATCCACCCTGGCCGACCGCCTGCTCGAGCTAACCGGCTCGGTGACCGCGCGTGAGATGCAAGCCCAGGTGCTCGACTCCATGGATCTCGAACGCGAGCGCGGCATCACCATCAAAGCCCACGCCGTCCGAATGATGTATAACGCTCAGGACGGCCAAACCTACCAGCTCAATCTGATCGACACTCCCGGCCACGTCGATTTCTCCTACGAAGTCTCGCGCTCATTGGCATCGTGTGAAGGCGCTTTGCTCATCGTCGACGCTTCTCAGGGCGTCGAGGCCCAGACCCTGGCGAATTCCTATCTCGCCATCAATCACGGCCTCGAAATCATTCCTGTCATCAACAAAATCGATCTTCCCAGCGCCGATATTCCTCGCACCAAGGAAATGATCGAAGGCGCTGTCGGCCTCGATGCTTCGGACGCGGTTTTGATCAGCGCCAAAACCGGCCAGGGCGTGCCCGACGTTCTCGAAGCCATCGTCAAACGCATTCCCCCGCCCAAAGGCGATCCCGAAAAGCGCCTCCAGGCGCTGATCTTCGACTCCTGGTTCGACTCCTATCGCGGCGTCATCGTGCTCGTCCGTGTCTTCCAGGGCACCCTGCGCAAGGGACAAAGGATCCGCTTGATGTGGAACGGAAAAGTCTTGGACGTGGAGGCGCTCGGCATCCAGTGTCCCAAGCCAGTTGAAATTGAGGAACTGAAGGCGGGCGAGGTCGGCTTCCTTGTCGCCAATATTAAGACCGTGTCCGACGCAAAAATCGGCGACACCATTACTGACGACGCCAATCCCGCCATCGAACCTCTGCCCGGCTTCGAGGAAATCAAGCCCATGGTCTTCGCCGGCCTCTACACCGTCGACGCCCACGAGCACACCCAGCTGCGCGAAGCTCTCGAAAAACTCCGCCTCAATGACTCCTCATTTTTCTTTGAACCCGAAAGTTCCGTCGCCCTTGGCTTTGGCTTCCGCTGCGGCTTTCTCGGCCTGCTGCACATGGAAATCATTCAAGAGCGCCTGGAGCGCGAGTTCAATCTCTCGCTGATTACCACCGCCCCCGGCGTCCGTTACAAAATCTACAAGACCGACGGCGAAATGATCGAAGTTGACAATCCCTCCCGCTGGCCGAACCCGAGTGAGATTGACAAGATCGAAGAGCCGGTAATTCTGGCCACCATCCTCACCCAGCCGGAATACGTCGGCGGGATCCTGGCCCTGGTCGAAGAGAAGCGCGGCCGCCAGAAGACCTTCGAATACGTCACCTCGAATCGTGTCATGCTGCACTACGAGTTGCCGCTGAACGAAATCGTTCTCGACTTTTACGATCGCCTCAAGTCCGTTTCTCGCGGCTACGCCTCGCTCGACTATCATCTAGCCGACTACTGGGAATCGCCCATGGTCAAACTGGATATCCTGGTCGCCGGCGAGCCGGTCGACGCGCTCTCCATCATCGTGCATCGCGACTTCGCCTATGAACGCGGCAAGGCGCTGGTCTCGAAAATGCGCGAGCTGATTCCCCGGCAGATGTTTGAGGTTGCCATTCAGGCATCGATCGGTGCCAAGATCATCGCCCGCGAAACCGTGCACGCCATTCGCAAGAACGTTCTAGCCAAATGCTACGGAGGCGACATCACCCGCAAACGCAAACTGCTGGAAAAGCAGAAAGAAGGCAAGCGCCGCATGAAACGCATCGGCCGCGTAGATATTCCCCAGGAGGCATTTCTGGCCGTCCTCAAAGTCGGCGAAGACAGTAACTAAATCTTTCACCGTCTGTGCCGTTTCCTCTCTTCTTCGTCACCTGAGTGTCGGCGAGGACGTCCCTTTGCCGAGGCCTCGGATCCAGGTGGCTCACGGAACGGTTCCACAGAAATGCGCTGGTAACCCACTTCCAGCACGGTCAGGGATTCTGTACCGCCCGGCAATTGCAGGACTACGCTGTCACCCGCTGCCGACTTCATCAACGCGCGCCCCAGAGGTGACACCCAACTGATGTGGTTGCGGTTGAGGTCGACCTCGTCGGTGCCCACGATGCTCACCACTCGCTCCAATCCCGCGGCATTGGCATAGCGCACCGTCGCACCGAAGAATGCCCTGGTCGCCGCCAGCCCCGCTCGCGGAGCTTCCGGGTCCACCACTTCCGCGGCTTCGATTCGCTTGGTGAGAAAGCGAATCCGCCCATCGATCTGCCGCAGCCGCCGCTTGCCGTACTGATAGTCGGCGTTCTCGCTGCGATCGCCGTTGCCGGCAGCCCACGCCACCACCTCCGTCACCGCCGGACGTTCCCTGCTGAGCAGAAACCGGTGCTCATCTTTAAGGCGCTCCAGCCCGCTCCGCGTGATGTAGTTCTTGACCGGCGTAGCGGGCTCGTCCGCTTGTGGTTTTCTCGTAAACCCTTTTCGCATCTCGTAGTCTTTCCAGCACGAATCCAGTGGGTGCACCTAATGAAAGCGGATGAAGGCCGATAGAAGACACCGTAGGTTATGCGCGTTCATGGGAGTTCATCTATAGCCCTAACTGATTTTTTCACATCCTCCGGTCCCTTAGCGATCCTATCCGTAATCTCGGATAAGTGCCTGCGAAGGCATGTTTGGGGGCTTCAGGATTCCGCCAAGGGTGATTGCTCGGGTTGCGGTTGCGGTTTTCGCCTCAGGACCAACGCGGAGAACAGCGTGATGACGAGCCCAATCGGGAAGGGATGAATGAACGTGAGCACTGCGTTGAAGAATGGGTTTTTGTACAGCTCTTTGTATTTTCTGACCTGCTGAAGTTTTTCCTGGATGGCTGCGGGGTTCGCGCCCGAGGCCGTGAGCTTCTCAACCAAATGAGCGCCGTATGCGTCCCAGTAACCAGGGATGAAGTTGTAGTAGATCACTTCCCAGGTTACGACATAGAAGATGCAGGAAATCAGAGTAATGGAGAGGCCGACGGCAAAGGCGTTCAAGAAGGTAATCTGACCATCGCCGATGTTGTCCCGGTAGGTTCGGATGCCGAAAAACACCATCAGGAACGAGAGCACGATGGACGTGTTTCCGATGACCGCGCCCCGGTCAAAGCCAATCGTGTCGCCGAACGTCACCAGCGCTATCATCATCAGCGACGAGATAGCGCCGGAAATCAGCCCGAAGGTGACGATGATCTTTCTCATATTCTCGTAATGTCTTTTATCCGATCTGACCTTTCCACCTGCGATGCCGACCACGGGCTCCCACCGTCTCAACGGCTAGCCGGCGCCCTCGACGTCTTTGGGATTACCACGATGAGGTTATTCCCCGCTCCGGGGTTTGTCATCCCCATATAATCCAGATCATCGAGCGGTCGCTGGGAGTCGAACCCGATGTCTTTCGCGGTCATGTTCGGCGCATAAAACATCAAGTGCGGCGGGAAAATGCCTTTGCTCTTGTCAGAGGTAGCGCTCAAGCGGTTCCGGCTGGACATCATGTAGAGGAGCCCCGGTTTGCTCGGATACTGGTAACGGCCTTCCTTATATCCGTTGGCGACGTCTGCCTTGATCTCGGCCTCCGACTTGCCGTTTGTGCGCAGCTCTTCACCGTGCATATAGACAAGCAAAAGAGTGCGGCTGCCTTCGGCGTCGAGGCACTGCGGCGCAATCGTCGTTTCTGTGGGCGTCAAGAACTGCCGGCCGACAAAGCAGCTAAAGCCGTTGCTGCCTTCGCGCGCTTGCTCGTAGCCTTTGGGGCCGAGAACATAAACTGTGGCTTTACTGGATACCTCGGCCGGGGCGGCGCTTTCAGCCAGTGTGATCTGCTGCTCACGTGGCATGGAGGCGTCATAGACCCGGGGAAGTTCCTGGGCGGTTGCGGGAATGAGCCCCGTGCTTGAAAACAAGCCGATCGACAGAGTACCCACGACAAAGACCTTCATCGAATTCAGAGACTTCATGTTCGCTCCTTTTTTCAAGAAGTTCGTGTTTTCATAAACTTCGTGTCGCTCGTATTGAGCGCCTCAACATACCTCATGAGGGGCGGTCGGTGTCGTCATCCTTTTGGCTGATTTTGGCGGCGGAGAGAAAAATCATTCGTTTGGGGGAGTGGTTATTGGCGCGAACCGTGCCCGTGCACGAGTAAATCAGGGGAGAAGGCCGAATTCCTTGCCGAGTTGCACCGCTTGCGTTCTTCGTCTCGCCCCGAGTTTGTCGAAAACACGGCTGGAATGGGTCTTCACCGTGCTCTCGCTCACAA
>JBAWFN010000093.1:0-3436 GCA_049591935.1 Terriglobales bacterium
GCGGTGAGGAATCTGCTTTTCTCTGCGGACGGAAAACAGCGCCGCCGCAAGCAAGGTTCATATCAGGGACATTGTGGGGCGCCGTGGAAGGGCACGGCTTCAGCCGCGCCATCAAGACCCAGTTGACTCCGGGCTTTAGCCCCTGAGGAACCAGAGATGGTGGCGAAGACGCTCGTGTGGGGCGGACACTCCTGTCCGCCGCCTTTGACCCTGTTCGTACGCAAGCAACTCCGTGGCTGACGGGTGGCCCATTCTAACGTCGCGCTTTTTGCGACGTTAGAGTGGGGCTGTGGACGCTGCCGAAAGCGCGCCCCCAACCCCTTGTCATCCTGAGGCAGCGGATCCTTCGCAACGCGAAGGATCCCAACGAAGGATCTATGTATTTTGGGGTGCCAAGGCACGACTGCCGATCCTGGCGCTAGCCCCACACCCCTTGTCATTCCGAATCCGCTTTAGCGGTGAGGAATCTGCTTTTCTCGTCGGACGGAAAACGGCGCTTAGCGTTCGACCCTCGCTCCGCTCCACAAGCCTTCGTACGTAGCCAGCACCGCTGGAAACGCATCGGTGATCTGAGTCAGCGTGGTCGGGGCCGATTTGGCGCCGTCCTTGAAAGAAGCGCCCGACTGGTAACACGTGGTCCGATCGACGATGAGGTAGCGATCATGAAAGTTCGGGGCCGACCGAATTTGCACCTTTGCCTTGGCTTGCTGGACGAACGCATCCACAGCCGGAAGCAGAGTCTGCAACTTTTCCCTGGCGAGTAGGCGGACGGCTACACCTGGCGTTGCGTGAGGCAGATAACGTGAAACAAACTCGGCGTCCAGGTAAGGATCAATGAAGAACAATTCTTGCTGTGAAAGCTCGATTACCTTTCGGATCTCATCGAAGTAGTCGAACACCATCCCATGCTGCAAGGCTAAGTTCAGCGGCCCCAGTGTCTGCATTCTTAGATCATGTTTAGCTTGGTGGAGAAGCGTAAACATCCCATTGAGAGCAACCACGGCATCGCTCGCGGCTACTCCGTGGATTCTTTCAACATAGTCTGCCATCAAGCGGTTCCTGTCGGGATTCCACTGCTCCACCACGGCCGACGCTCGGCCAAACCAGTTCAGGTTCTCCTCAGTGGCATGCCGAATAGTCGGCCTAGGCGGGGTCGTCCTCAGGAGGTCCTCTATCTCGACCAACAGTTGTTCTTTCGTCATGATCGGAGCATACCCACCTGTTCAGGCGCGCTCACCCGCCCAATCCCTCCGTCACTCTGTCGAGCAGCCTGCTCAAGTCTTTATCGGTTTTGCGTATTTCGTCGATCTTCTCGATTGAATGGAGCACGGTCGTGGGGTGTTTGCCCCCGAACTGACGTCCGATCTCTGGCAACGAGGCCTCCGTCATGTGCTTGGCCAGATACATCGCAATTTGGCGTGGATAGACAACGGCACGTGAGTTGTCCTTTGCCTTTATCTCCACCGTCCTAAGCCCAAACTGTTCGGCAACCACCCGTTGGATCGATTCAATAGTGACCTTCCTGGCTTGAGAATCGATGAAGGTTCTCAGCACCTGCTGGGCATAGGGCAGGCTAATCTCGGCGCCGATCAGCGAAGAGTGCGCGATCAATCGGATCAAGCCTCCTT
The DNA here is from genome assembly GCA_049591935.1 of Terriglobales bacterium. GTDB lineage: Bacteria > Acidobacteriota > Terriglobia > Terriglobales > Acidobacteriaceae > JABCZH01. The sequence continues at coordinate 1,629 of JBAWFN010000093.1, forward strand.
CTAGTTCGCGAACGTTCGACCGAATATTTGAGGCGATGTAAAGGGCCACATCGGCCGGGAGGTTGACTTTCTCCTGCTCTGCCTTCTTCTGCACGATAGCGACCTTCGTCTCGAGATCAGGGGGCTGGATATCTGCGATCAAGCCCCACTCAAAACGGCTGCGCAAGCGGCTCTCTACCTCCTCCAACGCCTTAGGCGGACGGTCGCTGGCAATCACAATCTGTTTCATGGATTCATGCAGCGCATTGAAAGTGTGAAAAAACTCTTCCTGAGTACGCTCTTTCTGAGCAAGAAACTGTACGTCATCCATCAGCAAGACATGCACGTTACGGAATCTGTCGCGGAAGCTGGTTACCTTGTCGTAGCGCAGCGAGTTGATCAGCTCATTGGTGAACCTTTCCGCGGAGATGTAGCAGGTCACAGCCTCCGGCTGCCGCCTCTTAATTTCGTGTCCGATAGCTTGCATCAGATGGGTCTTGCCCATCCCAACGCCGCCATAGAGAAACAGCGGATTGTAGGCCTTTGACGGGCGCTCCGCGACAGCCTGGCAGGCGGCGTATGCAAATTGGTTACCGCCGCCGATTACGAAGTTGTCGAACGTGTACCGTGGGTGCAGCTGGGCGGCTCCATCGTAATCAAAATCTCGAAGCAGCTGACCTCGATCTGTCGCCGGGATGGGGACGACGTCAGGGCTAAATGGAGCCGAAACATTGCCATTCTTTTCCTTGGGCGGAGGTGGCACCTCGGCACCACTCCCGGGTAGGGCTGAACGCGGCGGGACGGATACCGGTGAAACGACAGGAGCGATTGCGGGCTGTGCCCTCTGCACCTGAGGAGCTTCATGAACCTTCGGTGTGACCTCTTGGTCCCCTCTAAACTCGTATCCGTGAAGCCATTCCTGGATTAACTCCTCAATTACTGGTGTCATCTTCCTCTCGCGCTCTAGAAGCGCGTGCCGGAATCTCTTGAGGAGTTCCGGATCAACCCGGAAGGTGGTCTGAACCCTTTCTCCTGCCACTGTTACCCTTTCGACGGCGACAAACACATGGTACCACATGAACGGTACCATGCTAATCATAATATTTAGTACTCTCACGAGCCGCCCATGTTCGACGTGGCTCCTCATTCCAAAATATAGGAATACACCTATAATAACTGTACTCACGGCAGGCTATCGTGATACAGTTCCTTACTGCGGCAGCATCTAGCTTGCTTTGATTACTTTGCAATGAACTATACGCTCGATCGGGTTGGAGTCAAGAAATTTCTTAATCGCGCAATGGCAGGCGGGCGACGAAAAGCAGTGAATCCGAGACATTCGGAGCGACGTGAAGGACCTAATTAAGCTCGGTTCCGCAATTCCAGCTTGGCCTTGGCCGAAGGTCGGCTATCTCCTGGCGCTTGGCCTGCTTTACAAAGGACTTGTAACTTTTGATCAGGCTCTGCTTCTCACGCTGCTCGCGATCATCATCGACCGCAGAGGCGGGCACAAGTCCGCTACATCCACACAACCCAACAAAAAAACTACGCGAACAAAAACTCCTTCGTCCGCAACTCCCTAACCATATCCCGCAACCTCGCCGCCTTCTCGAACTCGAACCGCTTGGCGGCTTCGCGCATGTCGCTTTCTAATTTGCCGATATAGACATCCAACTCTTCCTGCGTCTTGAATTCGGGGATGCCTTCGACTTCGCCTCCGGTGAGATCGGTGTAGTCGGCTTCGATGATGCGCACCAGCGTCATATCCAGCGGCCGGATGATCGACTCCGGAGTTATACCGTTTTCCACGTTGTAAGCTTCCTGAATAG
>JBAWFN010000094.1:0-15318 GCA_049591935.1 Terriglobales bacterium
GTGAAGGAGGCGTCGATGAAAGCCTCCTCCAGGTCCAATTTTCCACGGGCGTGCAATTCCTCCGCCAGTACGCGCAAGATGCCTTCCAGTTTGCCTTCCCGCACCCACTGCTGGAAGCGGCGATGGCAGGTCTGGTACGGCGGATATTTGTTGGGCAATTCGCGCCACTGTGCCCCGGTACCCAACACCCACAAGATTCCGTTGAGCACGGCTCGTGTGTCCTGCCACGGACGACCGCGACCGTCCGTGCGCCGCTTGGGGCGCAAGAGCGGTTCGATCAGTTTCCACTGGGCATCGCTGAGTTCCCATCGTCCTCGCATGCCCTCCTTTTGCCTGATTTCCTACACGTAGAAAATAGCTAAGTGGGTTCAACCACCATTTATGAGACCGGTTCTACTCTGCATTGACGATGACCCGGATGTGCTGGAATGCGAGAAGTCCTTCCTCGAGAGTTTCGGTTACACCGTTCTGACCGCCGCCAGCGGCGGCAAGGGACTCGAACTCGCCTCCATGTACCCAGTGGACGTTGTGATCGTTGACTACTGTATGCCGGAAATCGATGGGCAACAGGTCGCAATCGCAATGAGGCGGCTTAGCCCACAGGCGCCTATCATCATGCTTTCCGCAACTGTGGATGTTCCTGAAGAAGCCTTGAAGCAAGTGGACGCTTTCATCGCCAAGGATCGTTTAGCCAGCCAGTTGTTGCCGGCGATCGCACAGTTGCACGGATGCGGATGGGTCCCTCCGTCATCCTACAACGCGTGAACGGGAGGAACTATTTATGAAAGCACTGCTGTTTGCCGGCCTGCTCTTACTGGTGCTTGGTATCGCATCCCTGGTCGTGCCCATTCCCCACAGTGAGAACGAGGGCATCAAAATCGGAGACACGCACATCGGCGTTCAGACCACTCACAGCGAACGGGTATCGCCAATCGTCAGTGTAGTGCTGATCGGCGGCGGCATTGCCCTGGCCGTTGCTGGCGCGCGGACTGGAACATCGAGAAACTGAGGAGTGCTCGCCTCGGACGGCCCGGATTATTTTCAAGAATGTGCAAGTTTGACCAGCCACCCAGCTATGCCTGCGTCATCATTCCGTACGTATGAGAAAGGCCAGATCCGCCGTGACCAGCGGGGGATTACGCAAGAAACAACCGTGTGCCAGCGCGGCATTGTTCCTATTGATGGTTCTGCTGATCGGCTGCGGAACCGGTGCGCCCGTTGGTTTCATAAATGAGACTGCAATTCATTCTGATGCTCAGCTCATGGAGCTGTGGCATCAAGCTCAGCAAAATATTTCGCAAGGAATCTATCTAAACCCCATCCAACATTCTCTTTACGGTACTCCTGAGAATTTCCTCCCAGGTGACGCCCGCGCTCTTAGCTTCAAGCCGCGCATGATCACGGTTCGGGTCATTCCGGATTTGACTTCAGCTCAGTTGCTGGTCTACGGGGTGGATCGCTCAGCTCCGACAGGGATGGTGGTCTGCCCTCAACCCTCGGATGAGCGAGTCGCTACGGCGTTTTCGACCCCGGCGGAGCGCCGCACTCATATCGCAGCCTCCTGGGAGCACAACGAAGGCGACTGGGACTACATTGTCAAGTGGGAATTCGAGACTCACATCTTGTACGGGCTAGGCTACGACATTTCCTGGCGCTAGATCAGCGCTGATTCACCAGGCGATCAATTCTGGCCAGCTTTGATACTGCAATTGAACAAGTCTTCCGGTGGCGGGCCAACAGCGTCAGAGCCGCGACCGCAGGCCCGGGTTTGTGACAGCGTCTGTCGGTGAAACGGCGACGCTTTCATGAGCATAGGGAGTACATACGTCGAACGATGAGTCAGCACTTGAACGCCGCGCAGGGGTTGACATGGCCGCGGTTGGGGAATCGATTGACTGGAATCCGGAGCCGGACGGCGGATCTAGTCGTGCAGGACGATATTGAGCAGCGAGCTGTGGACTTGCAGCCCGCCGTTGTAATGAATAAATCCAAGTTTTCTGAACCGGTTCATGAAGAAACTCACCCGCGAGCGGGTTGTGCCAATCATTTCCGCTAGCACCTCCTGACTGATCTTGGGAACGACCGTCTCGGGTTTGCCTTCCTTGCCAAAATGAGCGAGCAGCAAAAGCATCCGGGCCAGCCTCTTTTCGCTCGAATTGAAAAGCTGATCCACCAGATCTTCTTCATAACGGATGTTCCGCCCCAACAAATAGGCCACGAACAGGTCGGAAAATGCGTGTTCCCGATGAAGCGCTTCCATCATGGCCTTCTTGTCGATGCGCATCACAACGCAATCCGTCATTGCGATTGCAGACTCCATGCGGAGCGCCTGGCCGGCAAGCGAGCCTTCGCCGAAAAAGCCTCCCTCACCTAATATGCCGAGGGTCGCTTCCTTGCCAGTGTGGGATACGACCGTGAGTTTTACCTTGCCCGTCTGGACATAGAACACTGCGTCAGCCGTGTCCCCTTGCGTAAAGATTCCCTCTTTTTTCTGGAAGAGCGAAGACTGCCTGCCCCCGCCAATGGTTGCGAGGAAGGCATGGGGATCGAAATCGCGTCCCTGCTTGGTTGCCACCCTTGGACTTATCGCGCTCCGCTCTGTTTGGATGGTCGTGCCGGTTGGAGTGTCGCGGGCGATTTTCCTTACACCCGAGGAACCGTTGGGTTGGCGAGTAGGAGACATAGACACCTCCTCACAGACACCCCCTTACTGGCATCTGCTTCTATTTTATCACTCGCCGCGACAGCGTAAACATCGAAAACCACGGCCCGTTAATGAGGTAAGGAGTCCCTTAGGCGGCGCTCTCTTTCTCAGTTGCTTGCTTGGAAGCGGGTGTCGCCGGGACGTCGCAGTGCTCGGCATGCAGTTTCGCAGCCTCGGCGTCGTGGTGAATTGCCTGCTGATTGTGTGCGTGGGCCAGGTAGGCGTGGTGCACAGCTCTTTCGTGCTCCTCGGCCTGGTCGTATTTTGCAGCCTCATTGTAGTGATAGGCCGCGCTCGCTCGTGATGACGGCCAGCGTGATGATAAATGTTCCCAGGTCGTTGACATTCCGGTTCTCCTTTTAGTTGTTCGGCGGTTGTGTGGATCGAGTCTTCACAGGTGTTGCGCGACCAGACCTCACTTCTCAATTGTTTTCACTGCAAGAGGCTCATCAAAAGCCCGTGGCAATTCGGCCAGGTCTCTGTTGGAGGCAGGGTGTTGGTCAGCCGCCAACGAGTACCCGACGGCATCCAGGTTGAAGATCATCGCCTTCCTGTCGGTTTTGAAACGACCATCCACCAGGTAGGCCGCCGCGAAGCCGCCTGCAATATACGGCTGGAAGAAGCCCAGGGGAAACAAATACTTCTTGGATTTGAAGACGGATTCCGCCATACCGTGGACCGGCTTGCTGCGTCGAATGACCCCCGGCACCTGCGGAATTACACGATTCACGAATTCCAGATCGGGGTGCCGCCGGCTGTACTTGCTGAGTGACCTCGCAACCCGCTTTGGAGTGGTGATGCCAAAATCCGCGACGATCCCACGCGACACTGCTTTCGGGTAGTAGAAGTTCACGATGTCCCGGACAAAATCCGCGCAATTGTGTGAAACGACTCTGTATAAAGGACGATTGGGACGGGAATTAAGCCACGAAATCAACTCGTCATCCTGCAGGGGCGTGGTTTTGATTTCGTAAGTGAAGCTGGTGCGGTTGTAGGCCGACCCCACAAGCTGTACCCAATTCCCACGCGTCAATTGCCCCGCAGCATGGTCGGGCGCAAGTTCCTGCAGGTGCTCGTGCCGGTATTGATTCCTGAGCCGGGCGGCAACCTCATTGTCAGCATAGACCGGGATATCTTCTGGCTTGGTCACGGCATAAAGATAGGGGATGAGTGGAATGGCAATCCAATCATGCCCCCCAATCCGGTTGTAGCGGCTAATCACGACGCCATGTTCTCCCGCGTCGCAACGCCGCAACGAAGTGGGCGAAGCGGCGCACACCCGATTTAGATAAACCGCCGCATGGCCAACGCCGCCAAACGCGCCATCATAGGAATAGGGTTCTTCGAGCAGAACGGTAACATCCGCATGCATCTCTGGTAGCCACAGCAACGCGAGAAGCACTACAAACCATCTTGCAAGTTTCAATGTTGACTGCCCAGTCTGGGTCTATCCGATTTCTGATTTGCACTTAACCCAGTGACAAAGCGCTCACACCTGTCCACCAGTCTCTTCCAAGCTATCCGGTCGAGACTTCGCGGTCTGTTCTATAAAGACCAGATTTCACCGAGAGCGACGGCAACTGTCCTGTCGTTGCACGCCGGCATTCTCCTACGCACTGAGCAATGGGGAACAGCTTTGTTTATGAGAGCCCTCCTAATAGTTTGACCAAGGAATTGATCGGTCTTGAGTGCTGCTTCGTACTTCACGATGCTGTCCTTGGAAATTTCGATGCTGTAGAGGCCGGCTCCCAGAGCACTCAACCATCATCGAAGCTGCTCATCCTCTGTACCGCACACTGCACACAGCTGAAGTAGCAGTAGCAGCCTAGCAAGAGCAAGCCTACAAGGCACCTAGACGGTCGTCGGATGACGGTCATCGGACCATGATCGTCCAACTGCCCGCTCTATGTGGCTCGACTCTCCGCCCGACCGGCAAAGGACGCTAAGGTCAATATTGACCAGTAATCCCTAAGTCAAACCACGATACTGAACATCGAATCAATCTCGACGGTTGAAGAAAGTGCCGGATTCTTCGGCTACAGATCTCTTGTGAAACCGACAGCATAAAGAGTTCTTGCAGCACACCACCGCCGTGCGACCTAGTCGGAGAAAACTACAGGAGAGAACATGAAATCCTTTAAGGTATTAACAATTGCATTCTGCCTCTTTGCGCTCTGCGCACTGATCGTGCCGACCGTATCTGCCGATGAGTTGGACCGGCAGACCGTGGTCACCTTCAGCGGGCCGGTCGAAGTTCCCGGCACGTATCCTCAAGTCTTGCCGGCTGGTACCTATGTCTTCGAGATTATGTGGAACCAAGGCAACCGTCACATCGTTCGCATCTACAACCAGGACAAGAGTCAGGTCTTGACCACTGTCATGGCGCTCCCCAATTTACGTTTGCATGCGACGCACAAAACCGTAATCACATTTAGTGAACGTCCTGCCGGACAGCCGGAAGCCCTAAGAGCATGGTTTTCCCCCGGGCGGGTATTCGGCGAAGAATTCGTATACGCCAAGCCCAGGGCCATCGAACTGGCCAAGGAAGTAAATCAACCCGTTCTCGCGACGCCCGTCGAAGTGGCAGCCGCGCCGATCGAGGTTTTGCAAACTGCGCCGGTCGAAGCGGTTGCTCCTACTGGAGAACCCGTTGAAGTGGCCCAGGTGGTGGAACTGCCGGTGGTTGCAGCAGACCCGCTGCCGCACACCGCCAGCCCACTCCCGCTAATCGGACTGCTCGGGATGCTGGCGCTGGGCACCGGCTTTGCTTTATCGATTGCCGCAAAGCGAACCTAAGTTGACTTGGAGTCTGCATGGCGACGGAGGTGGGCACCAATACCACCTCCGATCGTCAGGCCCACGCAAATGAACAGGCCCCAGAGCGAGCAGCGAAGCGCCCTTACACTCCCATGCCTGGTTGCGCTGATGGTCCTCACGCTTCCGGTTCTGGGCCGCCCTGCCGACGACTACACCATCGGCGTAAGCGTGGACATGGTGGTGTTGCAGGCAACCGTTCTGGACCGCAAAGGCACCTTGGTCTCCGGACTCGAAAAAGATAATTTCCAGATCTACGAGGATAGCGCGCTTCAACCAATCAAACACTTCAGCCATGAGGACATCCCGGTAACGGTCGGCCTGGTCATCGACAACAGCGGAAGTATGAGACCAAAACGTCACGACGTAATTGCGGCCGCCTTGGCCTTTGCTCACTTTAGCAACCCGCAGGACCAGATCTTCGTCGTCAATTTCAATGAAAGGGTTTCGTTTGGCCTTCCCAGCACAATTCCGTTCACCGACCAGGTGGCGCAGCTGGAAGTTGCTCTTTCCAGAATCGACGCCGATGGCCAAACCGCACTCTACGATGCCGTAGCCGCCGCGCTCGAGCATCTGAAACAGGGTAATCGCGACAAAAAAGTGCTGATCGTAATCAGTGACGGTGGAGACAATGCGAGCCAGCGCAACCTGACCCAAATCATGTCTATGGCTCAGCAGTCGGACGCAATCATCTACACCATCGGCATTTTTGACGAGGACGACGAAGACCGCAACCCGCATGTGCTTAAGGAGCTTGCGAAAGACACCGGTGGCGACGCCTTTCTGCCGCAATCATTGAGGGATCTGGCTCCGATTTGCGAACGCATCGCCCACGACATTCGTAATCAATACACCCTGGCTTACATCCCCAGCAATCGAAAGCGGGATGGTACTTACCATGTCATAGGAGTAACGGCCAGCGGGAAGGGCCGAGGACACCTGTCAGTCCGCACCCGCGCTGGTTATTTCGCGTCGTCAGCGATTTCATCTCCCGCTAAGGCGAACCGGCCATGAAGCTCAGAATTAAGCTGCTTCTTCCGCCGCAAGCTCGCGGCGTCGTTCGTTGGAGCGGACGTTTCCTGCTCGTGATTGGCATCCTCGCACTCGGCTATGTCGGCATTACTCTGCTCGAAGCGCGGATGTTCCAGGCATCTGCCGGGAGGATGCTCGAAAGCCAGAGGCAGGTGGAGAAAGAACACAGGGTCAGCCTAGCCACGCCGTCGGCTCGGCCGCCGCTGGAACCGGCAGTTAGACCCGCGGCCAAGAAGGGTGACGTCCTGGGACTCATGGAGATCCCGCGGCTGGGCTTGTCTGTCGCAGTTCTACAAGGGACTAGCGCGCATATCTTGCGGCTGGGTGCGGGACACATCGAAGGAACGCCACTTCCGGGCGAAGTCGGCAACGTTGGAGTAGCCGGGCATCGCGATACCTTCTTCCGCGACCTGAAAGACATTCGCCCCATGGACGAAATTCAGATTCAGACGGCCACCGCGCTGTTCCGCTATCAGGTAGACTGGGTCAAGGTCGTCGATCCCGATGACCTCAGCGTCCTGGCTGCCTCCACCGACTCCGCACTTACGCTCGTAACTTGTTATCCGTTCTACTTAGTCGGTCCGGCGCCCCGGCGGTTCGTGGTGCACGCGCGTCAGACTCCGCCGCAGACGCTGCCTGACCAGGAGTGAGCAATTCCGCACAGACGTGCCGCGGTGAATCGTCCACCATCTTTGTGAGGTAACTCATCATGTCCTATCCCTCAACCTCCAAAATAATCCTTTGCATCGACGACGATGCCGGCGTGCTGCAATATCAAAAAGCACTCCTCGAAAGGTGTGGATACGCAGTGCTCACCGCCTCATCCGCCAGGGAGGGACTGCAAATTGCTGCAGGCAGCGGAGTTGCTGCCGTGATCGTTGATTACCATATGCCCGAGATCAACGGGCATGAGGTCGCGCTGGAAATCAAGCGCCTCAAGCCAAATACTCCGATCGTCATGGTTTCCAGCGACGAGGAGATACCAAGCGAGGTATTGGAAGTGGTCGATGCCTTCGTTCCCAAGCACGAAACGCTCAGCCGTCTGCTGCCATTGCTTGCCCGCATCTGCGATGCGCGCTTCGCCGGATTCCCCGAGAGCGCCAGAATCAGCGCCTGAGAGTTAGACAGGACCTTCCGTGGTTTTGAGACGCCCATGATTCCGCGTCTGGCTCCAGATTGTGAGCAATTGTGAGCAGAATCGGGCTAATCCCCGCCTGTATACCTATCGGGATGGCTACCAATACCACCCTACTCTGCATCCATCAAGACCCGGCCGAACTGAATTTGTTGCAGGAACACGGCTACGAACTACTGACCGCAACCAACGGTCACGAGGGGCTGCGGCTTTTCATGTCCCAGTCTGTGGACGCAATCGTGCTCGACTACCAATTGGGCCTTTTGGATGGCGGGGTCGTGGCGGCTGCGATCAAGAACGTGAAACCACAGGTTCCCATCGTCATGCTCACCGAGTGCATGGATATTCCGGTTGCGGCACTGAACTCTGTAGACGCACTCGTGGCCAAATCTGACCTGGCTCATTCCCTCTTGGAGACCGTCCACTCGGTTCTCAATGGGAAGGCCGTCCACGGTCATCCAGTAAAGCTAAGCGCTGAAACGCCGGCGCATCTCGATCGCGTCGGCAGGTCATGGGATGGGGTGGAACGTCGGCGGGCCAACCTTGCTCACATCGCAATCGACACGAAGGATGTACTTTTTTCGCCACGCGTGTGGCGAGACATCCTGAGTGGAACTGTTCAATTCTGACCAGGCTCGCCCTTCCGCGACAGCATCCCCCACCCTAAGGTTGCACGCCGATTGCCCACGGCTCGTTCAGCTAGGAAGACTACAATGAAGATGTGAGATATTACACTACCAACCCGATGAACGGCGGCATCACATTCAAATGCACCTTCTGCGAACATAGCGTCACCACCCTCGATTTCGACAATTTGAATGGCAACCGCCGCACGCAAGCGGCAGCTGCCATCAATCAGCATGCTGCTTCATTGCATGTACGCGCGTGGGTGCCGGTCAAACTGGGCGGTCGGGGCGCACTTTGAAATCCCCGCAGTCTATGCAGAACCCGCCAGAACGACAGGAGATTGCTGATGAAGCCGGGAGACCACGTGAAGATCATTGGCCGGGACGGGTTTTATGTGTTCCTGAAAGAAGTTCAAGGAACGGCGACCCTTCGCTTGGGAAGTGCGAAGAGTCTGGACGAACCCACCTTACTTATTCCCATCCATCAGATCGTCTCTCTGGAACACACAAAATAGGCTCGTCGGGCCTGCCCGAGTCCCATTTTAGGCCCATGCGAGGTCCCCAGAGCAAGATTGACCATCTCTCCAACCAACCATGTTGAATACTATTGCGGTGAAGCCCGGGAAACTCACGTTGAAACAGATATTGTCCGTGCGGTGCCCGATGTGCGGAGCGAAACCGAAAGAGCGGTGCAAAGCCAGCACCGGACATCCTTCCGTCAAAACCCATCTCGACCGCGATCTGGCTGCGGCCAAGTATGCCCGTCCTGAGAGTTCAGGACAGGCGGCTCTGCGAATCCTGCAGGCGATCACCAGCCGCGGCCTTCGCATCCTTTCTCAACATAAGTAGGGGCGTATGCTCGGAAAGGCCTTTACACTGCCCTACGACCGCTCACTAGGTTGATGACCAAAACCACCGACGCTACTACCAGCAGCAGATGGATCAGACCGCCCGCCACATGCAGACTAAACCCTAGAAGCCACAAAATCAGAAGCACGACGAAAATCGTCCAAAGCATGTTTATCTCCTCATGGATGAACTTCTCGCAGCGACTTCCCGCACTCCAAGCAGAATGCCTTGGAATCGTGCGGTAATCAGCCCGCAGAAAGGGCACATCCTTTGTGATGGGAACCTCCCTGGGTAGACTTCCACCGTAAAGCGCTTCCTCAGCGAATCCCGGATCGACCCGACCAGGCCGCGAACCCAAAAAAGAAAAGCAGACATCAGGGAACTCCATGGCCGAAACTCGCCACTCCCACAATGACTGATTGTCTTGAAGAGGAGGGCTTTTCCTTTCATGTCAGGACGGTCATTTCCCAATGACCCTGCATCCCGGTCGAAAAGCTGGCTGACAGGAGAATCATAGAACGATTAGCCGGTTAACACCAGCCCGCTCAAGCCCCAGAAAATGCGAACTCCTTCCCGAGCGTGTAGCCTGCGGTACAAGTGCAGCCCTATATTGATACTCTAAATTGAGACTCTGGTGTCCCATACCGCCTCTCTGTGGGTCTGGATGTTGCCAGGTCAGCTTTCTTGGCGAACGTGGTGGATCGGAACTGGTGGATCTATGCATATCTTGCACGTGGTCGGCGCGCGACCGAACTTCATGAAAGCGGCGCCCGTGATGCGTGCCTTGGCTCAGAAAGCTGGGATCCAGCAAACCTTGGTTCACACCGACCAGCATTATGACGCGAACATGTCCGACGTGTTTTTCCGGCAGCTCGGAATTCCTGAACCCAACGTAAATCTCGGTGTCGGTTCGGGTAGCCACGCTCAGCAGACGGCGGAGATCATGCGAGGTTTTGAACCGGTAGTGCTTGCGGCAAAGCCGGATTTCGTTCTGGTCTATGGAGATGTGAACTCGACCGTGGCGGCGGCATTGGTGTGTGCGAAATTGCTAGTCCGCGTCGGACACGTCGAAGCGGGACTGCGCTCCTTTGACCGAAGCATGCCGGAAGAGATCAATCGCATCGTGACCGATCGTTTGGCTGATTTGTTATTCACGCCTTCGGAAGACGGAGACCTGCATCTGCGCCAGGAAGGCGTTTCCACAGAGAAAATTCATCGAGTCGGGAACGTAATGATTGACTCTCTTATTCGTCATCTTCCCGCTGCCAGGCAGCAGCCGACGAACAGTTTTCCTGCTCGCTACGCTCTCGTTACTCTTCATCGTCCGTCGAACGTAGACGACAGTGCCACGCTGAAAGGGATTCTCGAGTCTCTGCTCGAGGTAAGTGAAAATCTGGAGGTGGTGTTCCCCGTGCACCCGAGGACGCGTCTACGAATCAGTCAATTGGGGATCGACGTCGAAAGGCTTCGTCTGTTACCGCCGCTGCCATACATCGAGTTTCTTGCTCTGCAATGCCGTGCCGCCGTTGTCATCACAGACTCCGGTGGCATTCAGGAAGAGACAACCTATCTGGGAGTTCCATGCCTGACGGTACGCGATAATACCGAGCGGCCGATCACGGTCACCTTGGGGACGAATGTCCTGGTTGGGCAGGATCGCGGCAAACTAAAGGGGGAGTTAATCAAGATTCTGGAGGGCAAACCCAAGAAAGGTGCAATTCCACCCCTCTGGGACGGCCATGCTGGCGATCGAATCGCGGAAGTCCTGTGCCACGCGTGAGGGCAGTCGTGATGCGCAGGAACGTCAATTCTATTCCCGCACTAAACATCTGCTTCTTAGCGCGCATGGACGCAGGTGGAAGGAAATAAATCTCGTAATGCTGACCGTCTTCATAGACGATAGCGGCACCGATCCCAACCAAAAAGTAGCTATTGCCACAGGTATGATAGTTCCTGCGCTGCGAATAGCAGCATTGGAACGGGAGTGGGATCGTTTCAAGGAAAAGGAGCAGTTCAAATGCTTCCACACCTCTCCATGCCTCGCCGGAAATGAGAAAGAGGGGTTCGGGGACTGGGATGAGGACAAGAAATCCCGGGTATTGTGGAGGGTTCGCACTATCGCCAAAAAGTATGGTGCGAAGGCTTTTTCTCTCGCCATCAATAAGCTGGATTATGAAGAAATCGTGCCGCAAGAATTTCGAGAATTGGGTGGGCGGTTTCTCTATACCTGGGCCATCCGTAACTTACTTTCGTTGCTTGATGGCTGGGCCGTGAGTAGAGGCGTAGAAACCTCATACGAATATTTCTATCACTGGATGCATCCCAAAGCACAGAAACAATCTCGGCAAGAAATCGTGACCGTTATGGAACAAGCCGAGGAAGGGGCCAAACAAAGAGGTCTCAATCGCACATACGTAAACTATTCATTTCGTCACGATGAGGATATCCCCGCCCTCCAATGCGTAGATGCGGTGGGTTGGGCGTGCTATCAATTTTCTTTGAAGATATTTGCCAATGTTCCTCTCTCGGAAATCGCAGCGGAGTCTTTCCAGGATTTGTATCGTTTTCAAAGCCATGAAGATGAATGGCTTATCGCCTTGAGCATTGAGCGAGACAAACTTAGAAATTGGGTAGAGCGCGAGAAGGCGGACGGTAAGGGGCTAGAGCGTTTACGCGAATGGGCGCAATCCCGGAAGGCAAGCGTATAATCCGCGCGGCGACACTATGGCCCTCAGCAATGCGAAAGGGAAGGTCGATTCAGAGCTAGTCATTTCGTGCGTAGTTATTCTGCTAGGGATTGGAATTGCCTACACTTCATTACCAAGTACTGGTGAGGATAAAGCATATGGACGGCACCGAGGATAAGTTCGCCGAAATTGGCGAAGCTCTTTTGAAGCTCAATGAGCAACTGATCGGCGTTGCTGGCGATTTCGTGAAGCTAAGGCATACCGTGATCGCTTTGGAGTCGATAGTAGCAGCGCGTATTTTTCCGGGCGATCCAAAAGCAGCTCTAGAGCGGATTCGGCAGTTGGAGGCTGAGATCGCAAAGAAAGACCCAAGCGCGAAACTGCATCAAGAAGTTTCCGAAATGGCGGAGGCAGTACGGCTGATGGAGAAGCACGGTGGGCCGAAACACTCTTAGACTTTGACATTACATAAATAATTTCCTAGGCGAATCGCTCTGTCAAACCACAACCTGTTGTGGTCGTTTTTAGTTCACTGAGCGAAGTATATTACTACCAGAAAAAGGCCTTGACGCAACCCTGTCCGCCGCAGGATTGGGCTTACTTCATTCCTTCCACGAGGTAGAGGTCCGAGAGAATGCGATGGTAGCCATACACGCATGACTTGCCATCCCTGGTGAGCAGGATGGGCCCGATACGGCTTACCCCGGCAGGGTCGGAGGGCATCAGCTCTTTCCACAGTGCCTTGTGGCCGGTCGCCACATCCAGGCGATAGACTCTCGCGGGCAACTCTCCTGGTTTGTAGATATAAATTACCTTGCCGTCTTCGCTCCATTGAATAGGTTGCTGTCCAACCTCAAAACCTGGAACCGCCTGAGGTTCTCCTCCCGCCACCGGGTAAATGTAGGCCTTCTCATCCGGTCCGATGCCCACCACTTGCTGCCCGTCGGGCGATAGCACCAGAACCAGCGGGTCTACGCCTTCCGGCGAGATGGGTACAGGCTTGGCTTCGACGGAATCCTGGCGGTAGATGCGGGCGGCGTGTCCGGATTCCTTGCCACTGAAGAGGAAGCGCCTGCCGTCCGGAAGCCACTTGGCCCAGCTATGACTGGTGGAGTCGTGGGTAAGAGCCCGGGCTTCACCCGCACCTGTCGGCAGAAGAATCAGCTGGGCGGGAGCGGTCGGGGGACTGGCGATTGCCCATTTACCGTCCGGAGACATGCTGATCGCTTGCCCGTCTCCCAAACGAACCGCCTCACTGTCATTGACCTTTCGCAAGTAGACCGAATACGCCGATCCTCCGCCTTCACCCTCCTCATCGAAGAGCAACGTCTTGCCATCGGGTGAGAGCTCCGCGGGATAAGAGTAGTCGAACCAGGAGAGGTCCCGTTCCTTGGCTTCCCCGACGGTGACACCTATGAGTTCCCGGCGCCAGGTGTCGCGGGCGAGCAGAACCCGCCCGTCCCGCCAGATGTCATGCAAAGTCAGGGTCCCTGGAACCGGCGTGATTAGCCGTTCCCGGGCACTTAATGTCACCGCATACACCGCCCGCTCAGAGCCCCGCCGGCAGGCGGTGAACCATATCTCCTGGCCATCGGCAGACCAGGCCAGTCCTTGCACGGTTTCGAAGCCCGAGGACAGGGTCTGGACTTTTCCGTTCACGTCCACGACGTCGACCGCACCACCGTCATCACCCGGCAAGGGATGATCGAGGAAGGCCACCCGGTCGCCATTTCTTGACATTCGCGGATGGCTGATCCACCCCGATGTCGCGTAGAGCACTTTCCCGATGGGATACTCCAGTTGATTGCGCCCGCCGACGTCGCGCACGATGGCCAGATTGGTGCCATCCGGAGACCAGTCAGCCCACTGCACGCCTTCCACGATGGCCCGTGGGGCGCCGCCATTCAGCGGTACCCTGGCCAGCGTGCCGACCTGAGTGTAGGTTCCGTAGGCGCGGCTATCGACCGATACCGCCATCTCCCCTGCGCTCGAGATTCCGAGGACTGCGGCTCCCGACAGGTTCAGGGACCGCGATTGGGGACTCTCAGGACTGGTGATAAATAATTCAATGGGCGTCCCTTCCCAGGCAGCGCCGTAGACCACAGATTGACCGTTGGGAGTAAAGCGCGCCGAATTCACTGACCCGCGGCGGAATGTGATCTGATGGTAGGAGGGTTGCGGATTCGAGATCCATTCTCCGTGAAGCAGCCAGCCCGCCCCCAGTCCCAAGATTAGTGCCAGGCCGGCGACGGCTACCCTCCATGGTTTCGGTCTTACCTTGCCGGCCTCACCCACGGCCGGTTGTGCCGATCCGGATGTTTGTGTCGCGGGCATTTCGCCGTGCGCAGTGGCGGAGCGACTCGACTCCAAGTCGCGTTTCAGGCGCTTCAACTCGGAGCGAACTTCCGAAGCGGTTTGATAACGTAATTCACGGTCCTTTTCCAGTGCCCGTCCGATGATGCGATTCAGTTCGGCGGGCAGGCTGGGGATAAGCGTTGGCAGCGGTGTCGGCACTCGATTCAGGATGGCCTCGAAGACAATTGCCGAGGTGCTCCCACCAAATGCCTCTTTGCCAGTGGCCATTTCATAGATGACCGCACCGAACGAGAACAGGTCCGTGCGAGAATCAAGGTCCTCGCCGCGCGCCTGTTCGGGAGACATGTAAGCCACTGTGCCCACCGAACTGCCGGGACTCGTGAGCTGTTCTTGACGCACCTCCGCAACCGTTGAGCCAACTCCTGAAGTGGCCAGAGTGCGGTTCTGATTGACCTTGGCAAGTCCGAAGTCGAGGACCTTGGCCTGTCCGTTGGTGGTGATGAAAATGTTGGCGGGCTTGATATCACGATGCACAATCCCGCGGTTGTGGGCGACATCGAGTGCGTCGGCAATCTGAATGCTAAGCTCGAGCAACTCGTCAATCTTCAGCGGCCGGTTCTCGACCTTGTGCTTGAGCGTCTGACCATCCAGAAACTCCATGGCGATGAATGCTTGCCCATCTTGTTCACCGATGTCATAGACGGTGCAGATGTGAGCGTGATTCAGGCTCGATGCAGCCTGGGCCTCGCGACTGAAGCGGGCAAGCGCTTGCGGGTCGTGAGCAACGTCGTCGGGCAGAAACTTGAGGGCGACGAAGCGATGCAGCCGCGTGTCCTCAGCCTTGTACACAACGCCCATGCCGCCACCGCCGATCTTCTCGACAATGCGGTAGTGCGAGATGGTTTGGCCGATCACTGGCGCGAATCTTACGTCGGTGACGCAGGCAAGTCAATTAGAGCATTGGAGGCGATGACGTGACCGGCGAAATTTGTACCAGGTGGAATGAGAGAGAATCCACTTGGAGGAAAAGCTGGCCATGCCAATCAAGAGGTACAAACCAGAGCAGATCGTGACGATGCTGCGGCAGATCGAAGTAGGCATCGCGAACGGAAAAACCACCCCACAAGCCTGCAAGGAAGCCGAGATCACAATCCA
>JBAWFN010000095.1:0-13473 GCA_049591935.1 Terriglobales bacterium
TTGGCCGGCGTTAACTTGGTTTCGCCGCGATTCCAGCCGGTGCGGAAGATGTCGTTGTGATAGGTCAAAACTGCGATCTTCTGCGCCGAAGCCGCCGGCGGATTGCACATCCACACCAACGTTGCAAGGGCACAAACTAGGCAAAGAGTTGTTTGACGAGGATTCATCCGACTTACTCCTGGGTCTCATTCTGCCCGCCTGGAGCCGCGGACAGTCTCCGGCGCGGAAAGCGCAGGACAGAGTCTATGACCCGCCCTGGGTTTTGTAAAGCAGAGTCTGCCAAGTACGCCCGATTCTGCTGATGAAGAAAGCAGGTTCCACAAAGATGCAAATTGTTACCCCTCACGGCAAATTGGCCGGTCCATTCTTTGACAAGAACACAGTTTCCTTTCCGGCGCAGGCGAATGTTCCGTCCTTGAGAACCCCATTCTCATCGGACCGTGGTTCCCGGGCTGGGTGCTTGCTTCTCAGGGCCGTTTCTTACAGGCTCAGAACTCCAGCTCGGCGACGAGTTGCACGTTGCGGGGGCTGCCGTTGCCGAAATAGGGATTAAACGAATCCGGCGTGCTGGTTAACTGGAAGCCAGAGCCGAAAGTCGTCGACGGGTTGGCAAAGTTCGGATGGTTCCAGATGTTGAAAAATTCAGCGCGCAGGCGCAACCACCATTCGCCAGAGATCTGCTGAGATTTGACAAAGGACACATCAAAGTCGTTCAGGCCCGGTCCGCTGAAAGCGTTCCTCCCCAGATTGCCGTAGGTCCCAGGCAGAGGCTGCGCGAAAGCTGCCGGATTCAGATACGGCCCCAGCGGATTGAACGCCAGGTGAGGATTCCCGACCAAATTCGGGCGGTCGCGAAATTCGCCCGTACCAGAATTATCGAACGGTAATGTAATGTTGAGCGGCCCGCCAGTTTGCAGCGTCGTGATGCCATTCAGTTGCCAGTTAGAGGCCACAGCATGCAGCCAACCCGGCGCACGTGCCGGCGCCGGTATGCGCCAGGCATACGTAACCGTAAAGCGATGGCGAAGGTCGAAATCCGAGCGGCCATAGTCGCCGCGCAGATTGCGGCTGTCTTGCGGCGGCCCGCGATAGAATCCGCCGGCGCCCGACGCATCATCCAGGGATTTAGAAAACGTATAGCTAGCCCGCAAGGTCACGTTGGCGGCCGAGCGCTGGGCGGAGACTTGGAGGCTGTTGTAGTTCGACTCCGCGATATCAGAAAGCGTGTTGATCACGCGAAACTGAGGGAATGCTGCCGCAAACGGCCGGCGAGCTTGCTCACTCACGGGATCGGAACTTCCGGGGGTAGGCTGATTGATATCAATCACCACGGGCAAATCCGTGCCACGCGTCCCGTAATAGGCGACGCGCACCGATTGCTGTGCGCCCAGACGTTGTTCGAATGCGAGATCAAAGTTCTGGTAGCGAGGATCGGGGAAATGGGTGCTCACCGCAAAAACATCGAAGGGCGGCCGCGGTACTGCGCCAAAGATCTGGATACCCGGACCAAAGGGCACGGGCGCCGGGGGCGTAATCGTGAAGATTGCACTGGAACCGATAGGATTGAATATCGGCCCTGCAAGTACGGAGTTCGCGTTACTGCTGTTGTCCATTAATTCGTCAAACGATGGGGCGTTGAAATACATTCCCCAGCCGCCGCTCAACGTGCGAGAGCCACCTAATCCGAGCGAAAACGCGGCGCGTGGGGCGAGGTCGTTGAGGTTCGGCTGATATTCGTGTTCCAGTCCAGCAGAGCCGACCAGGACCAGCCCGGCGTCCGGAAGGAAGTTACTCAGCCTTCCCTGCTTCTCTGTGGGCACAGAGAACTGATCGTGACGTAATCCAAGTGTAACTTTCAGAGCGGGCCGAAGCTGCCAACCGTCTTCAATGAACGCGGCCCAGCGATGCTGGCGCAGGTAGCGTTGTGCGTCACCCCGCGCAATGGTAGTGACGCCGGGAGTAGGCAGGCCAGCCAGCAGGTCCACCAAACTGGCAATCGCGAACTGGCTCGAGAGTTGATCGCCGAGCTGCGAGCCGTCGAACACCAGCCGCCCGCGCATCCCCGTATCTGTGAAGGCGTTCTCTTGGAGTAATGTGATGCTGCCCCCGAACTTCCATTGGTGCGCGCCGCGGTTCCAGGCGATTCCATCCGAGAAATCGTACACGTTGCTTACCCGGCCCCGCGGCAGTGAGAGAGGAGCGCCGAGATTTTCGTATTCGCCGGGCGCAATATCGATTTCCGGCAGACCGAAGTCGCGGGCCGAGTTGACTCCGGTGTCCAAGCCGAGGGTGGTTACGTTGAAGTCTTTGTCTCCAGGAAATGTTGTTTCGTTGTAGCGCGAATAGCCGACCCGGGCAGAGTTGAGCAAGCGCGATGACAACGCTCGTTGCCACTGGGTCGCAAACAACTGCACGACATCGTGGGATCCGGAAGCGTAAGCCGGCAGCCGCGAGCCTCCTCCCAACCCGAACTGCCCCTGAGGGAAACTCTGGCGATTTGCACCGAAAGCGTACAAAGCGGAGATACGATCCTTGCCTTTCTCTCCGTGATCGGCCTTGAACATCACGGTGTTGCCGTCGCTGCGCCCGAGATCGGAAAAACTGAGCGAACCCTGGCCGAGCGAGGCGGGGTAGAGCGCGAGAATGGGCGAGGCCAGCGGGTTCACCGAACGGCCAGATCCCTGAACGAGCGCTATTGCGGTGGCGATTTCCGCCGCTGTAGGAAATCGAGATGCGAAGGTAACACCCACTCGCTCGTGCTGCCCTTCATACGAACTGAAGAAATAGCTGCTATACGGCAGCGGCCCGCCGACAGTGAATCCGAATTGGTTGTTCCGAAATTCGGGGCGCGGGCGCCCAAAGGCGTTGTTGTAGAAATTGTTAGCGGCTAGCTTGTCGTTATCGAAGAATTCAAACAGCGACCCGTGCAGCTTCGGGCCGCCGCTCTTGATGCTGGTCAGCACTGCCGCTCCTGACGGACCATACTCGGCGCCAGTATTGGTTTGTACGTCGATTTCCTGGATGGCATCGAGCGGCAGCAGGACCGCGGGAGCACCGAAGGCGCCACCCTGCCCGATGGCTTCTGCGCCACGGAATGGGTCGAGGTTATTCGTGCCGCTGACGATATAGGTATTGAATTGTGCGCGGCTGCCGTTGATTGGAAACGATCCAAACGTTCCCCCGGTGGCCCCAGTTCCGGGGGTGAGTGTCTCGAGATTGCCGGATGCCTGTCCGCGTACCGGCAAGGTGCGCACTTGCTGGCGCACGCCGGCGGTATTGATCTCGGTCACCGCGTTGGACGATGCTCGCCGTGGGTCCAGCGTGATCTGCAGTTGCTTGATTCCCCCTGCCCGCAGCAAAATGCCAGCAGCTTCGATGCTGACATACCCGCTGTGCGTGACGCGCAAACGATAATCGCTCGCAGCTGCGAGTTGGACGAATTCGAACTGGCCGAGGTGGTCGCTCACTACAGTTGCCTTCACTTCGGGGCCAGCGCCGATATAGAGCAGCACCTGAGCGCCGTCGAGTGCATGGCCGCGCGTATCTAACACTCTGCCGCGCAGAGTACCGCTACCTGCCTGGCCAACTGCCTGAACCGCAACCAAGGTGGAAAGCAGAACCGTGAGCATGCGAATTTGAGTGACCCGGCACAACGTCAGCAAGGACAGTTGGCACCACCGCCGAACATAATCTCTCGCACGTTTTGGGCACACCTGCCCCGTCTCCGCTGCCCTGAACCTAATGTCGTTCCCGGCTTTCTACTTTGAGCAGGCGGCTCCAATTGATATGCAGAGGTACCGAAAGTATACCGTTCTTTGCCGGTCAGACGTGGGCTACCTGCCGCTCCATTAATGACTCACCGGCGTTAGTTGTACCTGTGCCCAGCGGCACGATGTACCGCTGTCCGGTCGCGGTGTCCTTGGTCTCCTGGACCCCATTGATCACATCGTTGAAGCTGTCATTCTGCAACGCGCTGATCATCGCCTGTTGATGCGCAACCGCTGCATTGGTGGCCGCAATCGTCGCCTGCGTTGAGGCGTTAATCCGCTGGATTGCCTGGTTGTTCAACTGGTTCTGCATCTGCGTCCAAGCCGGGTTCAACACTAGCGACTCCCCAGCATGTTGCAGCATCGCGGTTGCTGCCGCCGCCTTCTGCGCCGGAGCGATCGCGCTACCCAGCGCCACAACCGTTCACTTTCAGCACACGCCGAGCCCTGCGGCTGGTGCAAAAGCGCTAGGGAGAGGCTTCGGTCGGAGTGACCTCGATTGTGGCTTGTCCAAACTGAAATCGCAAGACCCACACACTGGAGACGGCCTGACCATCGACTTGGGCGGGCTTGAACTTCCACTGCCGCGCCGCTTGCACGGCTAGGTTAGCGAAATACTTGCTTGGTCCCAGCGAATCAACCTTCGCACTCGAAACTTCGCCACTTGGATCGACCGTAACCCGTATCCTCACCTTGACTCTGCCCTGAATGGTTCTGCTTGCATTTCGGGGTACGTCTGGCAGAACTCGCTCGGTTACGGCACCCTTTGCTACTGTGCCTTTGGGGGCTTGATTCCTAGGAGCTTGAGATTGAGCCAGGAGCGTGGTGATCGCGGGCGGTGCCTGCTGGGCTTGAGTTGGTAGGGACGGCGGTGTCTGATGAGATCCGAACTTGACGACAGCGATTATCGCAAGCAGGGCCAGCGCTGCGGCTATTAGCGTCACGCGAACTTTCGCGGGCGCCTTCCCTGTGTCCTTGCTGGTTGGTTTCTGGAGTGATCGCGTGGGTTCAAGACGAGCCCTGATATCGGCAATCGTGCATCGGTGCACGGGGTCGTACCGGAGACATGCCTGGGCAATATCAGCGAAGGGTTGTGGAATGGTCTCGGGCAGAACCGGGTCGCCGTGTGTTGCCCTGTCCCACGCCGGCGGCCGCTGGGTCAGACCTTCGACCAGGGTGACGCCGAGACCCCAAGCATCCGCGGCTGCAGAGATTTCGGCTTCGGGTGGGGCATAGAGATTCGACGCTGCCCTCGCGATGAGGGGTTCACCCGGCGTACACAAGCTGTCACAAGAAAGTTTCACCTGATCATCGACGACCATGATGTTCGACGGCTTCAAGTGACCATGCACGAACCCTTTCTCGTGAAGGTAGGAAAGCGCGTCGAGGACCGGGTAAAGCATCTCTCTAGCCTCGTCAGGTGTGAGTGGGCGCTGCGGAAGAATCTGTGAAAGGTCCTCTTCGGCATATTCCATTACGACGTAAAGTCGCTGGGCGGTATTGATCTGACAGCGTCCGAAGTGAAACAGGCGGACCAAGTGGGGATGAGACAGGGTTGTCGCAACCTGCCAGCGGGAGAGCTAGGCGTTGGGGCCGTCAGCGTCGGCCTGAATGATTTTAATCGCAACCTTCTGCGATCCCGGCCCTTGCAGTTCCGTGAGGAAAACATCACTCCATGCAGAGCTGCCCAACCACTGGACGAGGGTAAATCTGCCGTCGATAACCTGGCCTATCCAGTTAGCACGAACCGCCTCAGTGTTCATGGGTGATCCCTGGCCGGAACTATTCTATCCGAGCAGATGGCAAGTTATCGCCCGCGAGCGTGGGGCGTGCACCGGCCGAAAACGGTCGGCCAATTAACCTTGGAAGACACAAGGGTATAATCTCGCCCCATGGACGGCTGCATTCGAGAGCGAGTCGAGGCGCCTGATCCGCATCGCAGTTTGCCCGTACCACTGCGTTCCGCCACACCAGCAGGTCCCATCGTTCTGAAGATCCCGTGAGGTTGACGACAATAGCGGGGTTGAACATCCGACATGCCAAGAGCGGCATATAATGCTTTGAGAAACACTCCCCTATGGCAGGCGAAAAAGATGATGAGATCGAGCGTCTCCGTTCTATGTTCGCTCGCCTAAAAGAAAAACGTGAAGATTCCCGCATAAAGAGAATCATCACTGGCCTCCGCACTCGGATGAAGAATAAGCATGAAGATACGCCCGACAAACGAAAAGGCGCTGCTTAGCTCTTCGCAGCTTTGCACAATTGCCTTGAATCTCCTACGCTGAAGCTAAGGCCATCAGGTCTTCATGATTCCAATCCGCAGCCGTGGCGGACGCGACTGTTGTCAAGGGTTTCGGTACTGATCAGTGGAGTGCGCTCGGAATTTTGATGCTGGGCGCAGCTATGGATGTCCTGCTCACTCGGATCGTCTACAGTGGGCGAATCCGCAAACTCAGGCGCCCTCATGGATAGTGAGGAGACGTACAACCGATTCAAACCTTTCAAGAAGCCCTGGCTCTTAGGCTCTTCTGAGCGGCAGAGTCGAGATCAGGACCGGTTGCGGCCAAATCGTGTCAGCCGCGGGAGCAGGATCAAAATCAGGCCGTAAAACAAGAGCGATGCCACCAGCGACGCGGCGTTGCCGAAACGAAGATCCTCGAACAATAACTTGAGAGTGCCAAATGCTATGGCTACATACGCAACCCACAGTAGCTCTGCTCGTTTTAAACGCGAGCCGCAGAAGCCGAGCATGAGAGCGATCGAGCAGGTCACTACGGTTCGGACAACCGAGAGACGCGAAGCATTCAGAATCCCGCTCGTTGAACCTAGCCGCACACTCACCATCACTGCCAGTGCGGCTGCTGCGCCCGTGACTAGCACGCAGGGGACGACCCACAGCAACCGCGGTTTCCATTGATTGGTCGAACCACGCCATCCGATTGCATAACATAGAGCGGCGGAGACTGCGACCACCCATGCGCCGGCATCTAGGGAGGACGGTACGGTTCCAGCCAGAGCGTTCCCCGCAAGGTTCAGCAGGCCAGAGAAGATCGCCGCCGCTGCCAGGTATAAGGACACGTGCAGGCCAAGGCTGAGCTTGCCGGTGCGCATGTACAGGAAGGCTGCCGTCACCGCTGCCACGCACAAGAACGGTGCCTGGAGGCTCGCCGAAAAAAGCAGGAAGCTTCCCGCCAGCAGTAGCGCTACCGCGTAGGTCGCGCATACCCGGCGATTTCGATTGTGTGCGTCTCCCACGAACTGCGACAGGGCACCCCAGTAGCACACCAGCGCTACCAGCAGGAAAAAGACGCCGAGTGCCACGGCAGAACCAGGACGTGCGCGCAGCGTCCCAAAAGTCGCAAGCACAAAAACAACAGCTCCCTGCGCGATTTCAAAGATCGTCAGCCGGTGGCGCAATCCAAAACTGCGTATGCCAATGCTTCCGCCGTAAATCGCAAGCAGCGCCAGGCACAGCAGCGTGATCGTAGCGGCACTCGCCGGCCGATATTCCGGCGGCACGCCCTCGGGGGACGTCATCACATAGACGAGCAACCAAACCGCGAAATCCGCAGCAATCGCCGGAACGACTCTCACACTCAGGCGTTGACCGAGGCAAACCACCACTTCGCTAGCCAGGGCCAGAGCAAGCAACCCAGCGGTAAACGGCACCAGTTCGCGCGTGGCAATAATGAACGCCAGGGTTGTGACGACAGCTGCTAGAGTCGTCACCCACGGAATCGCCTGCAGGTTCTGCCGCCTTGCTAGTGCCAAGGCAAGCACAACAAACGCAACCAGCACCGCCATGGTGAAGGACGGCGACAACACCTGATAACGCACGGTGGATTCCCACAGCAGCGGCGAGAGGATCACTGTTGCCGTGATTGCGTAGGTGATGCTGGCGAAGAGATCCCTTTTGTGAGTCCTGACTGCCCAGACCAGCCACATGCCCGCGTACACGATGGCGGCAATCAGCAAGGGCAACTTTGGGATTGTTCCCGACTCAGCGACTGCACGCAGCAG
This sequence comes from Terriglobales bacterium, assembly GCA_049591935.1. Lineage (GTDB taxonomy): Bacteria > Acidobacteriota > Terriglobia > Terriglobales > Acidobacteriaceae > JABCZH01. Next base: position 7,788 of record JBAWFN010000095.1, read on the forward strand.
ATAAGCTCCGGCAATTCCCAGGACGGCTTTGCCGAACACGGGTAGCACGCCGGAGGACAGGTTCGGTGTCGGAAAGCCCCGCCCCGGCTCTGTCGCGGGCTGCGCACCGCCCACAGTTGCGGGAGCGACGGGGATCTTAATATCTGGTTGGCCCTCCAATGTGGAAACGCGACGTTCCAACTCCCGTATCCGTTGGCTGAGTTGTTCCACATCGGATGCGATTCCGTCGAAAGCTTGTGCCATTCGCTCCTCCGCATCTGCCCCGAATGAGAAGGGGCCTAGCTGGTTCTGTGTGCCAGAGCGGCGCCGGGTAAGGAGTCTGAATCCGCCCAAGGGGGCAGGAGCTTCACCAGAACCCACAGAATGACAAAAGGAAGGATCATAAGTGCAATCGCGGTCAATAGCCCTTCACGCGTGGCGAACGCCATCTTGTACGTCGTGTAGCCAAGGAAGCTCTTGGAAAAAAGCTGACCGCCGATCACCACATTCCAGCGCATCGCAAAAATACCGATCATCGTCAAGCATCCGGCCAGCCCGTAAACCCGTTTTCGTGCGATGTCATTGAACTTCAGAACCTGGGTCAGGCCCAACAGCACGATCGGCGTCACCGTGCCCAGCAGGATCTGGATGATCACCTGGGATGTCCACAGGCGCGTGTGCACCATGAAATCCAGGCTGCGGAATGATTCATCGGCTTCGTAGATTCGCTGCAGCAGGTCGAGCATCTCCAGGCTGAAGTCAATGATGAAGGTGTAGAGCAGGTAGCGCGCGATCGTGTCCAGGCAGCGCATGTCGATTTCTTTTCCGCGCATCCGTGTCGAGAACATATAAAGCAACATCACCGCCGAGATGCCTGAAACCATCGCCGAGAACACAAATACGATGGGCATCAGCGGGGATGACCACCAGGGGTTTGCCTTTACCGATCCAAAAATGAAGCCGACATATCCGTGCAAAAGAAACGCGGAGGGAATTCCAATCAGCGTGATGAAATACCCGAGTCTCTCATCGATACGCAGTGAGCGTTCACTGAGATTGCTGGATCCGAGCGTGAGCACGCGGTACACCAGACGTATCGTGCCCCTCGTGGTCTGGGACAGCAGCACAATTTCACGCCGGTAGTCGAGCCAGATCTCCAGGAGCAGCACGCCCATCAGGTACCAGAGATAGACAAAGCCGAACATGGCCATGGCGGAAGAACGGTGCGGCGTCAGATACATCTCGAGCGAGCGCTCCGGATGTCCCAGGTGCAATTGCAGCGGCAGTGGAGCCACCAGCAGGAAGGCGAGTGCCGTGAGCAGGGCCAGCCGATACGTCGGCTTCACCGCCTGCACCTGAAACACACGTTCGAGCGAAGCCAGAATGAACGCCCCGGCTACCAGTCCCGTGATGAAGGGATAAAGAACAACCAGGATGCCCCACTGGAGCTCCACTTCGTTCGGGTACATAAAGCCTTCGACGGGTACCTGCACGAGCCTCCTTACCGCACCGAACCGTCCATGCCGTTGTAAAAAACCTTCGCCCCGGTCGCCATATGGGGTTTCAGAACCTGAATCGTGTGCGTCCTCAAGAACTCATGAATCGGATCTTTGGGATTCTTCAAGTCGGCCAACTGCCGCGCGCCGGTGGGGCAAACCTCGCAACAGGCGGTCGTGAGTCCCTTCGTGATGCGGTGATAGCACAGCGAGCACTTCTCGGCCGTCTTCGTTTTGGGATTGATAAATCTGCACCCGTAGGGGCATGCCTGCACGCAATAGCGGCAGCCCAAGCAATAACTCTTGTCTACCAACACAACTCCATCCGGCGTGACGAACGTCGCGCCCACCGGACAAACCTGAGTGCAGGGAGATTCCGCGCAGTGGTTGCAAAGTTTGGGGACAAAGAAGTTCTTGCCGCCGTCGTCGGTATGGGGGGGGAATCCGTTCTTGCCGCCATCCGGCGATTCCACCTCCGGCCTTTCAATCTTCCAGTCCGCCACGTGGTAGCGCTCAATCCAGGTGCGGTAGTAGCCTTCAGGAACGTCGTTTTCCTCTGCGCACGCGCGCACACAACTGCCGCAACCGATGCACTTGGGGATGTCGATCAGCATGCCCCACCAGTGCTCGGTCAGCTTGTAGTTCGGCGCAGCCTCCGGGGTCCCCCCCAGCACGTACTTCCACGCCATGGCAGCCGCTGGCAACAGCACCAGTAATCGACGGCGGGTGATGTCCATTACTTCTTCCCCTCCGTCTCACTCTTTGCTGTCTCAATCTTTGGGCGGTGTGGCTGATGGCAGGTGTCGCAAGCCAGCCCTCCGGAGTGGTCCGCCGTGGCAACTTGTGGAAAGCCCTTCGGTTTGGCGCTGTTGGCCTCGTGACAGCGGGCACACACGACGGCTGTGTCTAGCTTTGTGGGTTGCACCGAACCGGGATCGTCCGCGTGCTTGGCCAAGGCCCCGTGGCAAGCCTCGCAAGCGACCACCACATGCTTGCCAAGCTTTTTCTGATCCACGACGTCGGTATGGCAGGCCTCGCAGACATCGTGCCCGGCAAACGCCACCGGCCGGGATGCGCTCTCACCGATCGCTGCCCCGCGATAGTGTCCGTACTGCCCGAAACTTTGAGGTACGACCGCCGCCCGCAGAATCACGAACGCCATCAGCGCTATGGCGATGACCGCTGCCAGCCGAATGAGGTGTTCGATGTCCTTGAACAAGTTCGCCTCTCTAGCGCCAAACGCTCGGCACGATCTACGCGCACAATTGCGCAATGTACTTCAATACCAAGGATTCTCATCGGGAGCGATGATCGAAGTCACAGGAAGCTGTGATTATGGTCACTCTAAGCCGGGACGGCTCCTCGGGGCAGGACCGATAAACAGTGTGCAGCGGCCCATTCAATGACCTCAAAACGTGTAATCGCCTTCCATGAGAAGGCCGGTCGGAGTCAAGTGGGTCGGTTTGTTTTTTCGTTGGACAAGCGTTTTTTGTCCCCGCCGAGGTCGCCACTGTCGCCACCCTTCCATCCGCACTCTCAATGAGCGATTGATTCGCTCGGTGCAAGTTGGGTGTTGTCGTTTCAGCCGGTGCTGCCACCTGATTATCGACCTTTCGTCCATCTTTCGATGGAAGTGGGCCAGGCGATTAACGCAGTCACCGGAACTCGGCTTTGGGCTTTTGCTTTTCCTTGCGTAGAACGTTTTTGACTTATGCGGCTGCCGGCATCGCTCTCTGATTGCTGTTCCGCAGCGGCTCGTACACTTCGCCGCTTACCCACAGGTGATGCAGCAACACCGCCAGCTTCCGCGCGACCGCAATGATCGCCCGTTTCTTCCCGCTTTTCCCGCCGCGCTCGGCCAGCTTCAGCCCCCAGCGCCGCAAGTCGCAGTCCACCCCGAACGGTCCCAGGATATGCTGCGCTCCCTGCACCAGGAGCGTCCGCAGATACGGATCGCCTTCCTTGCTGATGTGCATTTGCGGCTCGCTCTGCCCCGAGTTTCTTCGTCCCGGCTGCAGCCCGAGATAACAGCCCACGTCCCGGCTCTTCTGAAAGCGATGCTTGTCTTCCAGCGTGAGCAGGAACGTCAGCGCGATCAGCGTGCCCACGCCCTTCACTTGCTTCAGCAGCGCCGTCTGCGGATAACTCTCCTTCGCCATCTGCTCGATCCGTTCGTTGTACTCGGCGATTTGCTCACTGAGCGCCGCGCTGGCTGCCAGCAACGGACTGAGCGCCCTTTGCAGTTCCGGGCTCAGCCCCTCCGCTTTCTCGGGATTCAGGTTGCGCACGTTGCATCCGCGCAAGCGCTCGCCGTAGCTCTTGGCCAACCCTCGCGCCGTGTTCACCAGCGCCGTTCTCGCCCGCACCAACCCGGCTCGCGCCCGGATCACCGTCAGGTCCGCTTGCGCCTTCGCGCTGCGATGCTTCACCGGACTCAGTAACTGCGGATCGATTCGTGCCAGCCGTGCCAGCGTCTGTGCATCCAGCCGATCGTCTTTCTTCCGGCTCTCTCCGATCAAGCGTACATTGCGCGCATGGGCCACGATTACCTCATGCCCGAACTCGCTAAGCAGCCGGCTTACCCACGGCGAATGCATCCCGGTCTCTCCAGCGCAATCCGGCTGCGCGGCATCCCGCCGAACACCTCGCGCAGCGCCTTCGCGGTTGTGCTCACCCGCTGTTCCAGCACGATCCGCCCCGATTCCTCCAGCACGCAGTAGTAACTCGAGCGATCGCCCAGATCCAACCCGATGGTTAACTTCTGCCCGGGAAAATTCCTGCTCTGTTCCGTCGCTGTGGTGCTAATCTTCTTCATTGCCGGTCTCCTTTTTATCTGTGCTTCGAGCACGTCGATAACTTGGGAGCGTACAGCATCCCGTCGGAGACCGGCCTTCTCATCCCATCTGATTACAACAGTTATCCTTATCAGCACCATTGAAAATGCTGATTGAGAATCCATGCAGAAACGAAGCCTCGCTCGGCAGACGGACAGTGGTTTATTGCGAAGGTTTTACGACAGTAAGCAAGCTAACGCCCGGTGCTGAGACCGGAGGAACGGTGAATGCGGTCAAAGCACCGGTCGAAACATCGATATTGAAACCGGCGACAGTATTGGCGTTCGCATACGCCGCGTAAAGGAACTGGCTGGAGGGGTCGATCGAAAAATCGGCTGTGGCTGAGTTTAGCGTAAAGGGAGATCCATTCACTACACTCAGGGCACCGCTGTTTGCATCGACGCTGAACCCAAAGAACGTAGCCCCGCCTGACCATGCGTATAGGAATTTGCCCGAAGGAGCTATCAAGAGGCCGTTAGGGGCGTCACCGCTAACGGCACCGCTCGCGAATGGCGAACCGGACACAATGGTCAGCGTGCCGCTCGAGGCGTTGATGCTCCATGCCGCGATCTGCTCTGTCTGAGGATAACTAATGTACAGGAATTTTCCGGACGGATGCAGTGCGACGCTGTAGGTAGTGCCGAAAGGTAACTGGAAAGGCGATCCCACGATTGGATTGAGCGCCCCGTTCGAGGAGTTTATTGTGAACACCGAGATCGTATTCTGCGGTGAGGTGTTGCTGAGGGCGTAAAGGAACTTATCGGAAGGGTCGATGACCGATTGGTCAAGCGAGCTGCCATCCGAAAATGGTGATCCCGCCACGGCACTCAACACGCCAGTGGTGGAATTCACAGTGAATGCCGAGACTCCGGCGGAAGTCGCGGCATAGAGAAACTTGCCCGTGGGATCAATCGAAAGATTGCCAGCTCCGAATCCTTGGATCGGAAGCATCGAACCGTCGATTGTAGCCAGGGCTCCAGTCTTAGCATTAATCGAAAATGCCTCAATCGCAGAGTTTCCTGGACTATAAGCAAACAGGAACTTGCCAGCGGCGTCCGACACCATATTTGCTAAGAAACCAGCAGACGTGAACGCAGAAGTCGCTTGCGACCCAGTGCCTAATGCACCGGTCGAAGCATTGACCGGAAATACGGTTATTCCGTTCTGGGTCGCAGAAAACAAGAGTTCCGGCAGTGGTTGTGGCTGTGAAATGGGACCATTACTTGGCGAACCACCGCCGCACCCTAAGAGCATCCATATCAGAAGAACCGGAAGGCAGGACTTGGCGGCAGCTCTTGAATGACTCGCACTCACACTTTGATCCATGTTGATTCTAACCAGTGAGTCCCGCACAAATCCGAGCACTCAGTATAGCAA
>JBAWFN010000096.1:0-17715 GCA_049591935.1 Terriglobales bacterium
TCAAGGTCGCGCTTGGTTTCGGCGCCAACCATGGCAAGGGAGTTGCAACCTGCAGGACAGCCCACGGGTGGAGCGCACCTGCCCCGATCACGATCACCGGCGGCAGTTGGGGGCTGCAACTTGGCGGACAGGCGGTTGATCTGGTGATGGTGGTCACCAACGATCGGGGAATGCAGCATCTGCTTTCGAGCCATTTCAAGTTGGGAGCGGAGGCTTCCGCCGCGGCGGGGCCAGTTGGGCGTGACGCCACGGCAGATACAGATGTGAAGATGCGCGCAGAAGTGCTCACTTATTCTCGCGCCCGCGGTATTTTTGCCGGTATTGATCTGTCCGGCGCGGCGATTTCGCAAGACAAGGACGCTACCAGCATCTTGTACGGGAGGATGGTCCCGTTCGCGACCATTTTGCGCGGCCGGGTGAAAGCTCCGGGTGCAAGCGATTCCTTCCTGGCGGTAGTCAGGAAGTATTCCACTCAAGCGAAAGATCAGGCGGCAAACACCGAACCCAAGTAGCTGCCATTCACACTGATCATAGGACGGCCGGGCCTCGCGGCTTGGCCGTTCTTCTTTTCCCAGCTGAGAAACGCCGGCGAAAGCGGGGAAGTACAGAGACAAACGCCAAGGGCTACAGCTTTGGCCCGATGTTTAAACGCGGATCCGTCTTGTACTTTGAGCGTTGTCAGAAACCGGGGTGAGCGCGAGCGAGTGACCCGGCAATATGAATTAGCACCGGCTTCGCGCGCCAGGTGACTTCGATTCAACCGGAGCGAATCTCATGTCGACCATTCTGCTGATCATTCTGGTTCTGCTGCTGATTGGCGCATTACCCACGTGGCCGTACAGTACCGCCTGGGGATACTATCCAAGCGGCGGCCTCGGGCTGATCGTGGTCATTCTGTTGGTGCTGGTTGTTCTAGGACGGGTATAGCGGGGTGGAATGTGCGGATTTTACGGTTGACCACAATACTGCTTTCGACGGCGGGAGAGCGCGACTGCCTGGTCGCGCTCGTCGAATGCCCGCAGAATCTGATGCACAAGAGAAACTACCTTTTCTGAGTCCGGCTCTTTAGCTGCCGCGGCGCATAGTTCACGCCAGTCTTTTTCACTGCTCTTACCTTCAGGCATGGTGGCTCCGAGTGTGGAGTGGATGCCTGATGGCTGAAAGCAACTTCCGTGCCACAACGCTAAGTCATTGATTTGCTGAAACCGACGCTTGGGCTTGTGTGTAATTTGGCCAGCCCTTTGGGAATAAAAGGGAGCCAAAGCGAGCAGGTCGCGCAGCGGGTTATCGAGCTGGGTTCCGACCATCAGGCATTCAATGTATTGCCCGGCATGAGGGCTGCGCGTACCTTCATTTTCATGAGGCATGCACGCCGGGCCCCTTGAAGGAAGAAGTAGAGTGACTCGTATTCTAGTAGTGGACGACAACCCCTCGGTGCGGCGCTATCTTCGCGGCGTGCTGGAGCAACAAGAGGATTGGCAGGTTTGTGACGAAGCCCGCAATGGTCAGGAGGCGGTCGATCGGTTCCGACAAATCCGCCCCGACCTGGTGGTGCTTGATTTCCAGATGCCCGAGATGAATGGTCTCGATGCCGCTCGCATCATTACGCAACTATCGCCGCAAACGCCCATCCTCTTGGTGACGCTGTATCTCTCCAAACAGCTGGCTGAGGAGGCCCGCAAAGCCGGGATTCGCGGCACTTGCGCAAAAACGGACATCGGTTGCGTGGTGGAAGCGGTCGGAGCACTGTTGCGGGAAGAGACCTACTTCCCGAATTGAGCTTCAGTCGGCAGCGGTGACCTCGCTCGCGTCCGGTTTTTCCAAGATCGGCAGGATTACAGAAACCACGGTGCCGGGTGCACTGGCCTGGATATTGAGTTGACCACCGAGGTCGCGCATGCGCTCTCGCATTCCCGCCAATCCCACGCCCGTCCTGGTTCCATCGGTCCGAAGACTCCTTAACAATTCAGGTGGGATCCCTTTCCCGTAGTCTCTTACCTTAAGCGTCACCTGGTTGGGTGAGAGGGTCAGAACGACCTCAGCTTTGGGGCTGTTGGAATGGCGGTGAATGTTCGTCAAACTCTCTTGCAGAACACGGAAGAGCCCGAGCGCCACCGGCTTGGGCAGGCGCCCTACGTCATCGGGCAGGTCAACTTTGATTTCAATGCCGCTACGTTGCGCAAAACCCTCCAGATACCACTTCGCGGCAGAGGAAAGCCCGGCTTCGTCCAAAAGCGGTGGGTGCAGCAAATGCGAAATGGTGCGGGTTTCGGCCATGGCTTGATCCAGAAGTTGAATGGCTTCCGCGACCAGATTGTCCTGGCGCCGGGTGGTGAACATCTCCAGATTCATTTTCACGCCCGCCAAATACTGACCCAGACTGTCGTGGAGTTCGCGAGAGAACTTTCTGCGCTCGGCGTCTTGCAGTTGCAGCAACCGGCCAGTAAGGCGGCGGAGTGAGTCTTCGCTATCACGCGCGGTGCGTTCGGCCTGCTCACGCGCCTTAAGCTCTGCGGACAAGAAACGGTATTGGACAGCGAACAGCAGGATAGCCAGGATGAATGCAGTGGACAAGCTGATGATCGTCTGAACAAAGAGGCGATGGGTTGCCGCTTCCCGGATCTCGAGCAGCCGCCGTTCTTCATCGCGCATCTGCTGCACGACCGAGGTCATCTCCGCCGAAAGTGGCAGATTCCGGCGGGCAAACTCCGCTTGCAGCCGTTGCTCGCTCCCCGGGGTTTCATCTTTCATCTGCATCGATTCCTGGAGAAGCGCGACTCTGCGGGCGATTATGTCTTCCAGACGAGAGCACAGTTCCTGCTGCCTGGGATTATCGCGGGTCAGATCTCGCAAAGATTGGACCTTGCGGGAAATCTCCGGAAGTGCGCTTTCGAACTGGGAACGAACTTCGTCGGTATCGGAGATTACATAGCTGCTTCTTGCGCGTGCGGCCTTCAGCACCGCCGCATCAACTTCCGCAAGCGCATCCCGGACCTCGTGAGTGTGGATGACCCATTTCTCGCTGTCCAGGAGACGCGTAATGGCGACGTAGGCAGTCAATCCGCTCAGGAATAGAAGCACCATCGCTGACACGAACGCGGCTTGAGCTTTTTTGCGTGGCGACATGGTTGGGGCGATACGGTTTTGTTACTTCTCCGATTCCTAATTTCCCTTGTGCTTGCCAATAGCTTCGGCCCTGCGCCGGTGAAGTTCGGCGGTAAGCCGCAACAGCATCTCCGGATCCCTTTCAATGGTCGCGTAGCGGCGGAGTTCGCGCCACTGTTTATCGAGTCTTGCGGCTGATACAGCTCGTCGAACCCGAGATGGTATGAGCGAGTTGCGGCAATTCCGGTTCTGCAAAGAGCCGGGTCTCAAAGAAAAGTGGCTCATGATGCGGCCTCACCTTGGGATAAGTCAGAATGTGCGGGGTGTGGGCGGTTGCATTCCGTGTTCGCGAGGACGCGCAGCCCCCGCAGTGCGTCGTCGAGCGCCTGCGCTTCATCCGGAGGCCAGGAGTCACTCCGTTTCAACTCCGCGATTCGTTGCAGAACCGCCTTTTCCGCGGCGTCGATTCGCTGCGACAATTCTTCGGGGCGCAGTTCAAGCAGGGCAGCTTTGTACAGATCTTGCCATGCCTCGGTCATCGTCATGTTGGTCACCTGACTTTCCTGAACTCCCCAAGCGTACAGCGCCCACTAGAAAAGGGTGGGAATACTGCAAGCGCACGAACTAAAGGAAAGCAGCAAGAATTAAAGAAGGCAGATGGAGAGAACTATCCTCTCCCGAAATCTGCCAAGAACGCATAACGAATAATAAACACATCTGTACTGCAAGCACAAAAAGTAGTTGACAATACCAAAAAGGAATAATATAAAGCGATACTAACATCACACAAGTATGAGGTGCGTATGGCTAAGGAAACCAGTGTTAAGGCTCAGAAGCTCGCTTTGAACTATGACCGTGTGGTCTTGGCCGACGTTCGCAGGAGCCGGCGCGGAAAGCATCACGATTTGGTGGGTGGGATTTTTCGGGACCTCGAAACTCTCCCCGCAGGCTCGGCCATCAAGATTCCCCTGACTGAGGTTGATGGCACGACGCTGGCGAACCTGCGATCCGCCGTTCACCGCGCGTCGACTTCAAGGGGCTTGGGAATCGAAACCTTGTCAGACGAAGAAAACTTCTATATCTGGAAAGCCCCGAAGTAGGCGGCCGGCTAGGTTGTCTTTAAACTCCGGCGCTGTTTGCTGGATTGAAGCCCAGCCCTCCTGCCGGCGCCCTAATAAGCTAGTACAGGATTTCCTGTATTCGCCAGCAGACGCCGCGGAAGTAGACTACAGAGGAATTAGCCGGTGGTTAGGCAGTTTGACCCTGAGGACAACCCCATGAGCACCAGCGGCACTCCGCGCGGAAGCCAGCCACCACTGCTGCCCATCAAGCCATCGGGCAACGCCGGTGCGGCGGGCGACGTCAGTCGTCCCACCCACGCGGTGCAGTTCTACGGCGAGGATACGTTCCTGCTTGATGAATTAAGCCGCTTTATCGGCACCGCTCTTGGGGCTGGCGATGCGGCGGTCGTGATTGCAACCAAAGCCCACCGGGAAGGGTTGGCGGAGAGGCTGAAGTCGCGGGGGTTCGATGTGGGAAAGGCCATTGAACAAGGCCATTACGTCCCATTGGATGCAGCCGAGACCCTGGGGAAGTTCATGCGTGGAGGTTGGCCGGAAGCTGCGTTGTTTACCGATGTCATTGGCGGCGTCCTGGGGCAGGCTGCCGCGGCAGCCGGAGGAAAGGATTCCCGCATCTCTGCATTTGGGGAGATGGTTGCGTTGTTGTGGGCGCAGGGAAATGCTGAGGCGGCGGTCCGCCTGGAACAACTTTGGAACAGCTTGGCGCAGAACTACTCCTTGTCCCTCCGCTGCGCCTACCCGATGAGCGGCTTTGACCGGGAATATCACAGCGATTCGTTTCTGAAAATCTGCGAAGAACACTCCCACGTAATTCCGGTTGAGAGCTATACGGCGCTGATCAGCGACGAACAGCGCTTTCGCAGTATCACGCACCTGCAACAAAAGGCGCAGGCGCTTGAGGCCGAGATGGCGGAGCGCAAGCAGGTTGAAGAAGCGTTGCGTCGCGCCAAAGCTGAACTGGAATCCCAGGTGGAGCAGCGCACGGCGGCGCTGAGACAACTCTCCTCACGTTTACTCACGTTGCAGGACACAGAACGTCGCCGCATCGCGCGCGAACTGCACGACAGCCTGGGGCAGTATTTGGTTGGTCTGAAACTTAACGTGGACATGCTCCGGCAATCGCCGGGACGGGAAGAGTTGTGGTCCGAGGCGGAAGTGTTGATGCAGCAATCCATTGCTGAAGTACGGACGCTGGCCTACCTGCTGCATCCGCCCACCATGGACGCCGCGGGATTCTCCTCGGCCGCTCGCTGGTATGTGGAAGGTTTCGGCCAGCGCAGCGGGCTGCGTGTAACTCTGGATGCGCCGGATGATCTCGGCCGCCTGCCAGACGCGATCGAACTTGCACTGTTTCGAGTACTACAAGAGGCCCTAACCAATGTGCACCGCCATTCTGGCGCCTTCGCAGCAGAGATCCTGGTGCAGGGAAACCCCGAGCGGGTGGTTTTGGAAGTGAAGGACAATGGGCGGGGAATCCCGGCAGAATTGCTCAGGCGTTTTCGAGCGACGGGTGAAGGAATGGGTGTGGGCCTCGCGGGTATCGGCGAGCGAGTGCGGGAGTTGGGAGGAAAACTGAAGCTTGAATCGGACAGCAGTGGCACATCGGTGCGGGTGACGATACCTGTCCAGGCCGACGGTTCAAAGTGAACCGCGCAGATCCGAGGGGTGGGCCATCGCTCGCGTCAAGGTCAGGTGATGGAGCGTGCGGAGGTGGCGGTTAAAATCAAAATAACAGCGAATGTCCGCGTTCAGCCCTCCCCAGAGCCAGCTACAACGTTATGACAGTTCGCATTTTGGTGGTTGACGATCATCCCGTCGTGAGGCACGGGCTAAGGACTTTACTTGGCGGTCGCCCCGAGTGGGAGGTTATCGGGGAAGCGGCAGATGGGCTTGAGGCTGTGGAAAAGGCGAACAGCCTGAAACCGGATGTCATTCTGCTGGACGTCAGTATGCCGAGAATGGACGGTTTGGAAGCTTGCCGGCGGATTCGCAAGGCGGTGCCGGAAGCGGAAGTCCTGATGGTCACGCAACATGATTCTCCGCAAATGATGCGGGAGGCGATCAGCGCCGGAGCCAAAGGCTACGTCGTGAAATCCAATGTGGCCAGGGATCTGCCGGCGGCGGTAGAGGCGGTAAGCCAGCATCGGCCCTTTACCTCTCTGAACCATGGGCAAGCTGGCGGTTCCGACTGACGGAGACGATAGTTCGCTCGGGTGAAATGAACGGTTGGATGTTACCCCACGGAGGTTAGCCATGAAGCTGCGAATCTTGATTGCGGACGACCACGAAGTTGTGCGGCGGGGGCTGTCGACCCTTCTACAAACGCATGAGGGTTGGGAGATCTGTGGCGAAGCCAAAGACGGACGCGAAGCCGTTGAAATGGCGAAGCAGTTAAAACCCGATGTGGTGATTCTCGATGTGGGGATGCCGAACCTCAACGGTTTGGCCGCTACCCGGCAATTGGCGCAACAGAACCCCAATCAGAAAGTCATCGTTCTGACCATCACCGATTCCGATGAAGTCATCCGGGAGGCTCTTGACGCCGGGGCTCGCGGCTTTGTTTTGAAATCGGACGCGGCTCGTGACCTGGTATCGGCTGTGGAAGCGCTGCAGCGTAACCGCATGTTCTTCACTCCTCGCGTGAACGATATGGTTCTGGCAGGCTTTCTGGACAAAGGCCACAACGGGACCAGAGGTGACTCCCCGAAGGTGCCGCAATTGACCCCGCGCGAGCGAGAAGTGGTTCAGCTTCTGGCTGAGGGCAAGAGTTCGAAGGAAGTTGCCTGTGTGCTCAATTTAAGCACCAAGACTGCGGAAACTCATCGCAGCAATATCATGCGCAAACTCGGGTTTCACTCGATCCGCGATATCGTCGTATATGCGATCCAGAACAACATCATTCAGGTGCAAGTACCGGCGCATGTGACCAATACAGAAGGCCCCGTGGTAGCCTGACGACTGAGAAAAAATAAGGGGAGCCGGCCAGCGGCTCCCCTTTTCGTGGCTCACGCCTATAGTTTTAGTCGACGCCTAGCTGGCTTTGCGTTGCTCGCCGGTATCGGCTTCGCGGGCTCTGCGTCTCTCATTCTCAGCATCGTCTTCGTGGAGGAGAGTGTGGTTCCACTCCTCGACCTGCTTCTGGGCGGCCTCGCGGGCAATTCCGTATTTTTCCTGGACCTTCCCGATGAGTTGATCGTGTTTTCCATCGATGACGTCGAGATCATCGTCGGTCAATTTCCCCCAGCGCTCTTTTACTGAGCCTTTCAGTTGTTTCCACTTACCCTTCAGCTGGTCCGAGTTCATTGCTTTCCTCCTTGAGTGTTTGGGTGGGGCCGCAGCCGACGCCGTCGGCCCCACGGTTACTGGATGGTTTCGGAAACTAGCTTGCTCGGCGAAGTTCCTTGTCACCTTTGGCGTCGTCAGAACTGGTCTCGCTGGTTGACGAGATGTCCTGCGCGCCAGTGGCCTCCAGGATTTGTTTGGCCCGTTTCGTCTCCTCGGAAGTGTCGGAATGCACCGACAACAGGATGCCGCCATTCTTCACGCGGCCTTCGTATCGCTTGGCCTCGTACTCAGGAATGCCCATACCTACGAGCGCTCCGGTGATGCCACCGACCGCACCACCCACGCCGGCTCCGGCGAGAGCCGCCATAATTGGGCCGGCAGCGATGAATGGCCCCAGTCCAGGAATGGCGAGGGCGCCGATGCCCAGCAGCCATCCCATGGTGCCGCCGATGACGAGTCCGGTTCCTGCGCCAGCCGTGGCACCCTCGGGTGCTTTGGTGCCCTTCTCATGCGCGAAATCCTTTGATCCAGCGCTTTGCGGGAAGAGTACCGAAATATCCCGGTTGCTGAATCCCGCCGCTTTCAAGCCATCGACGCCACTTTCGACGTTCGCATAGCTCGGATAGATACCGAAGACTGCTGTGTTCTTTGCCGACATTGTGTTTCTCCTTGGTCGCGCTGGGATGAGATGCTTAGTTTTTCGGTTTGACTTCCAGTTCGTTGGAGACCTTGTTCTGGCCGGCGATTTCAGTGGCTTTCGCCTCGATCGCCTGCTTCTCGTCGTCTGACCGAACTGGCCCCTTCAACGTCACCTGACCGTTTTGCGTGATGACCTTCACGTTGTGGGCGTAGGTGGAGAGAGATTTGTCCTTCATGATCGCCCGGCGAATTTGCTGAGTGATATCGCGATCGGAAGGGTTGTCCTTTTGCTGATTCGCGGTGGGTTCGTTGGCGTCCTGATCCCGCTGATTGACTTTGGTGTTGTCAGCCGGGGCAGAAGCACCCTGATCGGCTGGTTGCTGGGCGATTAACAGGGTCCCGCTACTCAACAACGAGCCTATCAGCAGGGTTCGTAAACTCTTTCCAAGGTTCATTGAAATACTCCTTCCCTTCGCTTGTCCAGATTTGGTCGAGCGCTGTTGCATTCCATGACCTTAGCCTTCGCAACCACACTTGCCCATCCAGTTCACACGGTAGGTCACCCATGGAATGCACGTAGAAAGTCGCTCCATTGGAGCAATACCAAGAAAGACCCAGCGCCGAAGTCCTTTATCGCAGCGCCGCCGCCAAGAGCAACAGTAAGCTGCACACCATAACCAGGCAGCTGCCCAGCAACAGGCATTCGCTCAGTAGATCCGGTTTCAATAGGTCGTCCCTGCGCACTTGCTCCTCCTTCTGCCTTCGCGGATTTAGAAGCAGAAAACAGGCGAGAGGAAACGGCAGTACCGAAAATCCGATCAGCCTGTACAGCACTCACCGTATGGCTCACAGAAGCTGGCGCGGTATGCTTGCCACGACCGGACGAGGGGTTTTTCATCGGGAGGAGACTGACATGCTTTGGACGATCTTCGTAATACTTCTGATCTTGTGGCTGTTGGGGTTGGTCAGTTCTTACACGCTGGGCGGTTTCATTCATCTTTTTCTGGTGCTGGCCCTGATCATTCTCGTGATCAACCTGGTCACTGGACGGAAGACCACAGTCTGAGCCGCGATCTGGACATTGACCACAGTATCGCGTGACAGTGCTGTGCAACTAAGTCAGCGAATTCGTTTTGGGCATTTCAATCTCAGAGGAGTTCTATGACCGACAAACCAAGCACCACTTTACCTGGAACCGTGGAAAAAATTATCCACTCCCCGTATCCGAGCGAACCGGAGAAGGCACAGATTGCGATCGAAGGGGCCGACCATCTCTATAGGGAGATTCGCATCGAGAACACGCTGACGGACGAAAACGGCAAGAAAGTGCGCCTGAAACAAGGGGCTGAGGTGGAGGTCACCGTCGAAGCAGAGTCACAGGCCACAGAAAGCAAAGTGAGCCCCGCTTACTAGCGGTTACAGTTGTTACTGTATTGCCGGAGGCGCCGGCCTGAGCTATTTTTCGGGATGTTTACTGTTCCGTCTTGGGGCGGTCATGGGTTAGTGTCAGGGGCATCGACGTTGGACCCTCACGACCGCCCCGGTTTTGCGCCAGGGCAACTTTCTCCATTTCACCGCTGGCAAATTCATACTGCCCTGGCTGCCGATATCCGGCTTATAGGGCGCGCGATTACTTGATGGCGATCGGAGGTTTCCGGTGAAAGCTTTGTTCGGTGCAGGATTGATAATGTTGGTGCTTGGAATCTTCTCTTTTTTCGTTCCGATGCCACACACGGAACACCATGGCGTCAGTGCCGGCGACTTGCACGTGGGCATCAACACCGAGCATACGGATCGGATGCCCCCCGCCCTCAGTGTGGTGATTGTGGCAGTAGGCGCCGCAATGATGATCGCGGGGCGGGGGAAGAGCGCATAATCCGCAAGCTTTTCTACCGGGATTTCAAATCACGGACGCGATCGGACTAAGGCCCGGCGTTTTTGTTGTCGTCCTTGTGGCCAAAATCGGTGCCGAAATGAGGTTCCGATTTGGTGCCGGTAATTTTGACCGGGATTTCGGTGCCCGCACCATGCTTGCTGAAAAATGGGTCCACCGGTCTTAGCAATATCGACTTCCATCCGGCTACCATTTGCGAGAGTCTTGCATCCATGCGGGCCTTGCCGTGAAAGTCGAATTGGTTTCCGTCCAGGCTGTATTGTCCGGTGAGATTGACCTGCGTGCCGGGAATCTGGAACTGCAATTGTGAAAACGAAATAAGCGCATCGGCGAGATCGAAAGTGCCTTTCAGGTCGCAGGAGACGTTGTCGGCGGTATTGTCGTGAGCCAGCTTTGGTTTGCCCCGGGTTCTCATACTTAGCGCGTCGAGTTTCCCCTGGATCTTGTCGCTGGCGAAGTGTGCCCCAGAGACCTGAAAGCTTCCCGCCAGCCTCAAACGATTGGCGACGTCGGGCTCGCCGGGCGGTAAGTCGAAGTGTGTTTTTAGCCGCACCGTGCCCGTCATGATCGGCGGATCGGTTCGTATGGCCAGTTTCAGCAGGTCTTCGATCTTGCCGTTCTCAATCACCACGTCGAGTTCCACGTGGTGGCCTCTGGGATCCTTTGTCCGCACTACGGAGCCGTTTGCAGTCAACCACGAATCGAGAATTCTCGCTTTTACCGGCTGCAAGTAGGTGTCTCCGTTGGTTCCGTCCACAACCGCGTGAAAGTCCGTATGCAGCGGAACCGGACGCCCGCTGATCGCGATGCGAAAGTCTGGAGTGTCAGTGGCGCCATCCACCACGATGTTGTCAAGAATGCCAGCATACTTTCCCGTGGACGAGAGAATGCCCCCGATGCCTTTGATCGTGCCCAAATCCGCATGATAAAACGAATAGGTCCCGCTCACCGGAGTGTCCCGGGGGCTGTCCGCCGCCCATGGGCCAAACGACCCGCTGGAACGGATATTTCCCACTGGTTTTGGATTAGTCAGGGTGGCATCGAAATGCATGGGCGCATCGGGACCAATGCTGGTCATTTTCAAATTCTCAATGTCAAATTCCAGAGGCAGTTTTCCCGGTCTCAGGGTATTGATGATCAGTTCTGCCTGGTCACAGACGAGTCGATCCACAACGATCTCTATCTTTCCGCCTTTAGGCGACATCTTCTTCAGCTCGCCGCGTTGTTCCCTGGGTGGCAGGTTCAACTGCAATCCCTTCACGTACACGGTGTCCACGCGCATGGGAGAGCGAAGCAGATCGACAATCCCCGTACGGAACTTGAATTCTGCAACCGCGAGAATCGGCTGTATTCCTGGCTGGTGATTGTTCGGATCCGTATCTCCAAAGATTCTGAGCCCCGCGCCCGAGACCTGGAGCCCCTCGAGCAGCGAGACATGGAAGGCGTCAAGCTCAACTTTGCTTTTGAATCTGGTGGACAAGGTCTCCATCACACGTGCGCGGAGAATAGGCTGGGCGCGGGAGATCAAGACACTTCCCACCGTAGCGGCCACAGCAATTATCAGAAGGGCGATGCCGCCGATCCACCGCCAAAGGTGGGCCCGCGGGTTCCTCGGGCGCGGGTTTTGTTCGCTTTGTGACATGGATATCTAAGTATCTGAAACGTCTAATTGTAGATGCGAAATTCGACCCTGGCGGTCGCCCCGGCTTTCGCTGACTTGCCCAGGTCGGCGGTCTTGAGCTTACGGATTGTCGAATTTGAGGTGTTGCACCAGAAAATCGCGGACTACCTTGGTACTGTGCCACGGTCACGACATCCGCATGGTTCGGCAGGCAGACAACGTTGATTGCGCATCCGGTTGAACACAATCGAACCCACCTGGCTAGCGCCTGATTTCTAATCCGAGGGTTGCAGGTTCAATTCCTGCCGCGCCTACCAATCTTTTCTCGAGCTCACGGGCACACCCCACCAAAAGTCATTGCGGGTTTATTGCAAGCTAGGAGAAATTCGAGGGCAAACTCGGCCCGTGCGTTGATCACGACCGGGTCAATGAGTGTAATCGAGAGTGGGTGTTGAAAAAGTCCTTTTACGGAAACGTCTTTCATCTGCGAGCATGCCCTGGCGGTTTTGTTTTCTCTCCGTTCGGTTAAGTGGTGGCGGGCAGTGTTGGAGGTTGGTGGAGGAAACGCACCAATCGCTTGATGTTCTGTGCCGCTGCTGCCAGGAAGAACTGCTCGCGCACGAACCTGAGTCTGCGCAGACGCAAACCCCGGATCGCGGTTTTTAGGGTGTCAGAGGTTGTCGATGTGATTCTGCCGTTGCAGCGGACGAGAGTCTCCTTAGGAGTTCTTTCCGTTTCGAGCTTCAATTGTGGAACGGGGATAGGATTTGCGGCCACCGAGGCCTCGGGGCGTTCTTCGAGGAGGCAGGGATACCGATTTCGCCGGGAACGTCTCCCCCAACCGGCCCACCTCCCCCGGCGGATATCGACCGGGCGCTCAAGATCGCGCGCAAGCACGGGCACCGCTTCGCTCAGAAGCAAGGGTAGTGGACGACTTAAGCGCTTTCCTCATGGTGAACTTACTGGGGAGTTTTTCCGCAGTCTGCTAGGGCACTCGACCGCCCTCAAGACAATCGGCATAGGGGGAGCGGTTGCCCGATCGCCCCTGCCACACCACCGTACATGCGGGTCCGCATACGGCGGTTCGGAGGAGTTTAGCTATTCGTTCACCAGGTGCGGAAGTCCCAGGGAGTCGAAGTAAGCGATGGGAAATGGCGCGCTCAGGGCGGGACTGTTGGCCAACCGCCACGAGCTTCGTCGTTTCCTTTGCTTCCAGATCACGGATCGCAATCGTCGCCGAATCCATTGATCCAGTTGATGCAGCACCGAGGGGGTCTGGCAGTAGCCGAAGTAGCCTTTCCAGCCACGCAGGTAACTGGCCAGTTCCTTCGTCATCTGGGGCAGACTGATGCCTCGTGTCCGTCGCGTCAGTTCCCGCACTCTTCGCTTGCAGCGGAGCAGAGCTTGAGGCGCGATGCGCCGTCTCGGCTCTTTTCCGCCGGTGAAGCTAAAGCCCAGAAACTTCCGCTCCTGCGGCCGCGCCACCGCGCTCTTCGCCTCATTCACCTTGAGTTTGAGTTGCCGCCGGATGAAACCCGTCACGCTTTGCATGACGCGTCTCGGCACACCAAAAAAAGCCGGGCCTTGGCAGGCCCGGCCTTCTCCAATGGGCGATCATGGAACTCTCCTGGGCTACGGTAGAAAGTCCTCCATGAGAAGGTCAGCATTCACGATCGTTCGCGCGGGCATGGTGTAGCCGCGGACGCGTTAAGTTGAGAGATGGGGCCAGAGAATGCCAACTCACAACCAGAGAGAATGTCCATTTTCACGTCTCACCAGAGTTGTAAGGCACTGAAACATAGTATCTTATTGGCTTCGTTTCGTAATTTTCCTTGCGCTCGGCTCCGGCATTGACTAGCATCTGCCTCGTCCTAATATCTGTTTAAAAGCTGTGGATTATATGTACATTCCAGTTTGTAAGAAACTGAGGCCATCGCGCGCTCTCGATTGGGGTGATTGCCGAACACGAGCGGAACCCATTTGGGGAGCCGAAGCCAGGTCTGCTGCGGAAGTTGTCGCCGTGATGAGTCAAGCGTCCTGGAGCGAGCGCGCCGGCAGCTTTGGCACAACCTGCGAGATCGCCGTCGACCCCATGCCATGCGACATCACGGTGAGGTACCGAGGGCAGAAACGAGGGGGCAGTCAGTCCCCTCGCCGCCGCTCACATTTAGGCGGCTTCTGCCTCTTCACCAATGGCAGTCGAGTTTGCGGCCTTCGGTGCCTGAGGCGGGACCTCGGGTTGCGGAGCAGGAGCGTCGCTTTCGGCTCTGTCCTCGTCGACCTCCGAGGTTGACGGTTGCAGTTTGTCCAGCAATTCGAGGTTCTTCAGGAAGGCACGCTGGCTTGCCGTGGTGTAGCGTTGCACGTTGGGCATGGCCCCGCCCTGACAGAAAGTCCAACCTGTCTGTTTGAGACATTTCATCTCGAACTTCAGTCCTTGATCTCTCCGCCAGTATTCGACGACGGTACCCTCCACCAGCAACTCGGTTCTGACATCGCCCCGTCCGTACTTGTCACGCAGGCTCTGCAGCAATTCCAGCAAACCCTCGTCCTGCAACTCCCCGTCGGGCGTGAACATGATTTTGTCGCTCAGCAGCCCGTGCTTCAAAGCGTTGAATCGGCTGTGGGCCTTGCCACGAGCCGTCTTTGGGCCTGTCGACCTCTTGGCGTTCTGACGGTTAGCCTGCAGCTGTTTTGCGGAGATGCTCGGCTCGGTCTGACTAGCTGGCGTGCCTTCCACCTTGTTCTGAGCGTGGCCGCTGGAATTGCTGGTGCTGGTTTCAGGGTTAGGGTTAGGGTTAGGGTTGTTGTTGCTGTCGGTGTCGGGATCGGAGCAGCCATCACCATTCGGACTCAGAACATCGCCATACATATCTTTATTCATATCGTTCTCGTTATTCATATCGTTCTCGTTGCGGAAGCGGTTTGAATTGGCCTCGGCTGTCCACTTGGGGGGACCTCCGTGGCGCACGCTTCTATTCAACGATTCCGATATTTCATTGATTTCAGGTAATTAGCGGTTTCGGTTCCGTCGTGCCTGCTGGTCCTCTGGCGGCGCGCACCCGGCACTCGAAGCCTTGGGTCCTTTTTGCCGGCCAGGCAGTGGCTCGCTAAGCATGGGGCTTGAGCCGGCCATCTCGCCTTGGTTCGTTGCCAGATGAGGGTCGGCACACCTGGGATCGCACGCATCGGCTCGGTCACCAAGCACTCGTTGGGAACAACCAATTCTTGGCTTCGTTTGGTAGTTAGCAGGGAGTTGCCGGCGCGCCGCGGGTGGCTGACGGTGTAGGCAACTTGCGGCGATTAGGCGCTTATTCGACGCATATTATGCGGTTAATAACTTGACCCATGCGGCGAATAGTGACTACAATCTCCGCAGGAGATGCGGAGAATGTATATCCATGAACTCGCCGGGTGGCCGGGCTTTCACTGGAATAAGGAGCGTCTGGCCGAGCCTCTTGCGGATGTGCGTCACCGTCAGGGCCTCCTGATCGGCCACATGGGGGCATTGGGCTTTAATCTCCAGCAGGAGGCCGTCCTGCAAACGCTGACGGCTGATGTCATAAAGAGCAGTGAGATCGAGGGGGAAAGACTTGATGCCGAACAGGTTCGGTCATCGATTGCCCGCCGCCTGGGAATGGATATCGGCGCTCTCAAACCAGCAGACCGTAATGTAGAAGGCGTCGTTGAAATGATGCTTGATGCGACACGCCATTACGATAAGCCGCTTAGGGATGAAAGGCTGTTCGCATGGCACGCTTCCCTCTTTCCCACCGGGCGTAGCGGCATGCGCAAGATCAGGGTAGGGGCGTGGCGCGACGATGGCGAGGAACCGATGCAGGTTGTTTCCGGTCCGATAGGAAAGGAGCGCATCCACTTCGAGGCACCGGCAGCGCCACGCGTCGAAAAAGAAATGGGGGCGTTTCTTGACTGGTTCAATCGGAAAACAGATATCGATCTGGTGATGAAAGCCGGCCTCGCGCATCTGTGGTTTGTCTCAATCCACCCGTTTGATGACGGCAACGGCCGCATCGCCCGAGCGATCGCCGACATGGCGCTGGCTCGTTCCGAAAACAGTCCACAACGGTTCTACAGCTTGTCGGCACAAATCCGGCAAGAACGAAATGCCTACTACGATATTCTCGAACAGACGCAGAAAGCCGATATGGACGTCACGCCATGGATGGAGTGGTTCCTCGGATGTCTGGGCCGTGCCATCGATGACGCACACACGGTGCTCGGTACTGTGCTTGCCAAGGCAAAATTCTGGGATCGTGCGCAGGGCATTTCCATTAATGAGCGTCAGCGTCTGGTCCTTAACAAGCTGCTGGACGGTTTCGAAGGCAACCTGACAACCTCGAAGTACGCGAAACTGACGAAGTCCTCGTCGGACACGGCGCTGCGTGATATAGCGCAACTCGTCTGTGCGGGCCTACTTGTCCGCAGTTCTGAAGGTGGGCGCAGCACAAGCTACACCCTGGTGCCGAAAACATAGTTCACTACGACACAGGGGAGGAACCTGTCGATGGTCGTGCACCCGAATACATTCGCAACGACTCAGCCTGCCATAAGATCGTCCGGCATTTCTTTGAGAACCAGAAACCTGTGGCCCAGCGTTGCCATGGTTTCGGCACGCGCTTGGCCTGATCATCCGGCGTGGATGCGGGCATTTGTCCGCCTCTTGAAACAGAAGGCGCCCGTTCATGAGTTTGAGACCGCTGCGTAGATCCAGCAATAGCCCGCCGCGAGTCGTCACTCTATTCGGCTGCCGGTACGGTCGTTCCCTGCCGCGGAGGAACCGGGATGGGTATGCGATTGCTCAGAATCAGTGCGATGGCCACCCAGCGATCCGGAACTTTCAGTCTCGTCCTGCGTTCGGCGAGGCGAATAAGAATGCTCTCAGAAATGCGATGGAACTGGCGGAGCGACGATAGATACTTGACCGCCTCACCCGTTACCCGCAACGGCTTATCCCCCGAGGCAGAAACCTTTCCCCTGTCCACCATCACTTTTTCCTGCCGATCAGCAAGCCCGGATCGGCGTGGTTGATCGACGCCAACTTGCCATGCTCATCGCGAGTTGTGTTGAATCGCTCGCTGCTCCACCCCACGGTGTGCTCATGCTCGTCCCTCACGAGTGTGTCAAACGACCCCACGAAGCCAGTGGTGACCGAACCGATGATCCTACGCTGCCCGTCTCGAATGAATTTCTTATGCAGTGACATACGTCCTCCTGCTTCTGTTCTACCAATTGCATAGGCAAAACAGATAGAAAGTCGGGGGGAACAGTTTCGGGGGGATAGCACTCTGGTCATCCTTTCCTGTGGTTACTCAAAGTTTCTCGGTCAGTTTCTAGCTCTTTTCGAAGTCAGATTGGTAGAACAGGGAGTGCAGGTGAATGCGTGCGCTACTACCACAGAGAAGAAGAGATCAGCGTGAAAGACCTCATCGAGGCACAGCTCAGGCTCTCGGTTTCCCCGAATTCTGCTATGCGGGTGGTGGGTTCACTCTACGTGGCTGGGCTCCTCAGGGAGAGACTTGCCACATTGCCCGACCGGGCAATTGGGCACCTGATGTTCGAGCACGTCTCGAACGAGATGCCGTGTTTGAGCCCTTCGATGACCATCCTCGGAGTTGCAACGGACAGGCTTCTGGGACGGGCCGTCGAACCTGGCGTGAACGAGGAGCTGGGAGGCGAATGATAACGAAGGTTTGGGCATGGGCACTATACGTCGGCTCTTTGAAGGATGCCGCGCAACTTGCCTCTGCGAACCCGATGAAGATCGCCGCTGTTCTCTCGTTGTGTCCCGAGCAAATCGAACAGCGGAGCCCGAGCATTCACTACATGCGCCTGCCCATCGCTGACGCTCAACCAATCTCTGCGCGTCAATTCGAGGAAATCATGGCGGCGATTGAGCGAGGACTCCAGCGAGGAGGCCTACTGGTCCATTGCGTGGCTGGCTATAGCCGTTCGCCAATTCTTGCAGCAGCTTGGATGGACAGACGGGGAAGCCTCGGATTCGAAGCTGCTTTGCGAGAGATCGCAGAGATTCGAACGATTGATCCTTCCCCAGTTCTGCTCAAATCCAT
>JBAWFN010000097.1:0-14270 GCA_049591935.1 Terriglobales bacterium
ACTCTTAATCAGTAGGTTGTAGGTTCGATTCCTACCGCGCTCACCATCTTTTCAGAAGGATACGACCGAATCTAAGGTGCCGCCAGACGCGCTTTTTCTTAAGTAGGAAAAGCTCTACCACTGGGCGCACACGCCCCACGTCGACATGCACGAAGTCAGAACTACGTTTTATACGGAGCAAAGTCGGGCCATCGAAGATCCGCCTCACTCTAGGTTACATGTAGCAGCGGATGGCGTAATCGCAGTTCTTACGTCACCTGCGTCGGGCCTGCTACCATTGCCGCATGTTCAATTTTGGGAAGCCGAAAACAGTTGGCGACTGGGTAGTTCACATCGCCGGGGCCATCGTCGCGATATTCCTTGTCTGGTGGATGCTTCGGATGTACGTGCTCTGAATACCCTCAAAACCCCGGCGTGGTCAATGAGTATAATGGCGATTTTTCGTCAATCAATCCCTGACACGCGAGCGATATCTCGCTATGGACAGGTCACATCTATCCACCCATTAACCTTTTGCACTGCGCCGGAATCGGTTGGGCCATCCCAGTACAGCACAACATTTACATCGGCCCGACAGGTTGACCGAAGGCTGTAGTGGCCTACATCTTGACCTGGCGAATGCCGATTAACTAAGAACCCTGCGGCCATGAGCGTCCGCAACGCTTCCAGATATGACATTCCCTCCGAAATGTACCTCAGCAAAACGTCAGTAATCTGGACGGCATTTCCCCTGATGGCGTGCGCATCGGATATTTCTCTATAGCGCTGATCAATTGCAAGCCGTAATCGCTGCCCTCGTGACGAGGTCGGGGTTGGGTGAAGCGTACAATCCACAAAGAGAAATTCAAAGGAGACAGCTTAAAATGCAAAAAATAATTGAGGTAGTTGGAACCTCCAAAGAGAGTTTTGCGAAGGCTGCGGAGAATGCCGTAAGCGAAGCGGCCAAGACAGTGCGTGGCTTGAAATGGGCGCGGGTCGCGGAATTCGAAATGGAACTCGACGGCAAGAAGATTGCCCGATACCGCGCCACAACGAGGATTTACTTCGATATTGAGAAGTAACATCAAGAGATAAAACGTCGTGGCTAGATCGAGTTGTTACCTCGCTCTCGTGTTGCTTTTCGGTGTGCGGCCTCCCGCGGCATGGGAGGCGCGCGCCGACTCTGTCGCCCGTCCGAACGGTGACTTCCATGCAGTACAGGAATCGGAGTTCAACTTCACGTTGGAAGGCAAAGTCACCCAGAAGAGCGAGGGAAAGCTGACCGTCAGCACCGAGGAGAACATCGTTTTCCACGTGCGTTACGATGAAAAGACGGATATCCGTCTCAAAGATGGAGCGCAGGGTTCGGACAAGGACTTGAGGACAGGATTGAAGGTGACCGTGCAAGGCGACTTCGACAAGAGCGGCGAGATTGTCGCTCACAAGATTCAGGTGCTCTAGAAGCGCATCAGCGCACGAAAGGGTGCTTGAGCATTACTGGTAAAACTGATCCCAAGTCCGCGGGCGGTTGGACGTGGGTTGGCGGGCGATGGTAAGCTGGCGTTCCAAACTGTCACACGACAGCATCCCATGAAGCCCGATCCGATGAGCGCGCCCCAAGCCGCAAATGGCTTACCTGCCCAAGCCCAAGCAGTAGACGCGCCGCTTACCCGTGCCGCGATCTTTCTGGTCGTGACCCTCAAACCGGGCGTTGACCATGGCGCCGTCGTACGCTCCTTCTGCGGAGATTTGGCCGCGCTGGTGCGCGCGGTGGAATTTCGCGATCTGGAAGGCCGCCTCTCCTGCATTATGGGGTTTGGGTTCGAGGCGTGGGACCGTCTTTTTGGGCAGCCGCGGCCGGCTGAGTTGCATCCCTTCCGGGAGTTTCGCGCGGGTGCGCGGCATGCGGTCTCCACTCCGGGCGATCTGCTGTTCCACATCCGTGCCGAGCGCATGGATCTTTGCTTCGAGCTGGCGACGCAAATCATGGCACGCATCGGTGATGCCGTATCGCCAGCCGACGAAGTGCACGGTTTCCGCTATTTCGATGACCGCGATCTCGTCGGTTTCGTCGACGGGACGGAGAATCCCAGGGGTGCGGCAGCGACCGACGCCGTCCTGATTGGCGAGGAGGACGCAACCTTCGCCGCCGGCAGCTACGTCATTGTGCAGAAATATCTCCACAATCTTGAGGGGTGGAATGCGCTTTCCACCGAGGCGCAAGAACGCATCATCGGGCGCACCAAGCTGTCCGACATCGAATTGGACGATTCGGTAAAGCCCACGTCGGCGCACAGCGCGCTCACCACCATCGTCGAGAATGGGAAAGAGATCAAGATCCTGCGCGACAACATGCCCTTCGGCCGCGCCGCGCATGGTGAATTTGGCACCTACTTCATCGGCTACAGCCGTTCGCCCCGCACCATTGAGCAGATGCTCGAGAACATGTTCATCGGCCGGCCGCCCGGCAATTACGACCGTCTGCTCGACTTCAGCCGCGCGGTTACCGGAAATTTGTTCTTCGTACCCTCCGCGACGTTCCTGGAGAGTGTGACTGAAGACCAGCCTGCGGGTGCGGAGCCCTCGGCCGCGACCACGGAACCTTCTCCGCCTGTCCCGTCGGGGCGCGAAGGTTCACTTGGCATTGGTTCCCTAAAAGGAGACATCGTACATGAATAATCTTTATCGCGAACTTGCCCCCATTTCCGATTCCGCATGGGCTCAGATCGAAGAAGAAACATCGCGCACGCTCAAACGCTACCTTGCGGGCCGACGCGTGGTTGACGTAAAGGGGCCGGGCGGCACCGCATTGTCTGCCGCCGGCACCGGCCACCTGCGGGCCGTCGCTTCCCCGGCCAAGGGCATCGTCGCGCGTCAGCGCGAGGTGAACGCGCTGGTCGAGCTGCGCGTTCCCTTCGAATTGGACCGCCAGGCGATCGACGATGTCGATCGTGGCGCGAACGACTCCGACTGGCAAGCGGCGAAGGATGCCGCGCGGCAGATCGCTTTTGCCGAGGACGGCGCCATATTTGCAGGCTATGCCGCGGCCGGCATCGGAGGCATCCGTCAGGGGACCAGCAATCCGATCATGACCCTCCCCGCCGACGTGCGCGAGTACCCGGAAGCCATTGCCCAAGGCCTGAGCCGGCTGCGTCTCGTAGGCGTCAACGGTCCCTACTCCGTGCTGCTCGGTGCCGACGCCTACACCGCACTGGCCGAGACCAGCGACCACGGATACCCGGTTCTGGAGCACGTTAAGCGGCTTGTCGAGGGTGAAATCATCTGGGCGCCCGCCATTGCCGGAGCCTTCGTGCTGACCACTCGTGGCGGTGACTTCGAGTTGCACATCGGTCAGGACGTCTCCATCGGTTATCTAAGTCACACCGACGCCGCGGTCCGCTTGTATCTACAGGAGTCACTCACTTTCCTCCTGCTCACCACCGAAGCTGCGGTCGCGTTGGTTCCTCCCGGCAAGGGAAAGAAGGACTGACGCGAGACTCGGGATCTTTTCAAACCTGAGGCGCATGCTTGCCAGGGATAACGCTAATGCCGCTCCAGTGGGCGAGGGTAGGTGGGGTTACACTTCCCGCGGAGGACGTGCCAGCATTGCGTCCGCGCTGTACCATGGGGCTTTAGCTTATTCATGCTGCGGAGCGTGTCATGATACCTGCACTCGCAAATCTGGAACCTCAACCGGTATGGAAACACTTTGACCAATTGGCGGCGATTCCTCGCGCCTCCACAAAAGAAGCCGCGGCGCGGGACTACGTGCGTGGCCTGGCCAAGAAGCTGGGCTTGGAATCAGTACAGGACGATGCCGGCAATCTTGTGATCCGGAAACCTGCGCACCGCGGACGCGAAGCGGCGCCGATGGCCCTTTTACAGGGCCACCTTGATATGGTGTGCGAAAAAAACGAAGGGACAATTCATAACTTCGATGTCGACCCCATCAAGGTAGTGAGAGATGGGGACTGGCTGAGGGCGATTGGTACGACCCTGGGCTCCGATAACGGAGTCGGCGTGGCCGCGGCATTGGCGGTGATGGAAAGCCATGACATTGCGCATGGCCCTCTGGAGTTTGTTTTCACCATTGACGAGGAGACCGGACTCACTGGCGCTTCGGCATTCCCTGGGGGGTTGCTTAAGTCCAAGTATTTCCTCAACCTTGACAACGAAGAGAAGGGGACGCTCTGTATCGGTTGTTCTGGTGGCGTCAAGACAACTGCTCGACGCAAAGTCAGGCTTCGTCCCGCGGGCGCGGGATCGCCATGGCGGATCAAAGTGTCGGGTTTGAAAGGCGGTCACTCCGGCGTCGATATCCATCAAGGCCGCGGCAATGCCCTGCGGATCATGGGTGGAGTTCTGCAGGGGTTGCTGGATCGCCTTCCGCTCGAAATTTCCGAGATCAACGGTGGAAGCGCGCAGAATGCGATTCCGCGCGAAGCTGCGGCCTTGGTGGTCGCGGATTCCTCTCGCGAGGGTGAATTGAAATCGCTTGTAGCCGCAGCCGAAGCCGGATACAAAGCCGACTTGGGAGCATTCGATTCCGGACTACAGATCACGGTCGAGAAAGCCGAACGTCCGGCAAATGTGCTGGATGCTACGGACGCGAAGCCGACGGTGGCGCTGCTGGCGAGCTTGCATCATGGCGTTCTGGCCATGAGCCCGGATGTTGCCGGCCTGGTGCAGACGTCCACGAACCTGGCGACTGTCAACACCAAGGGGGACGTGGTGGAGATGGTTACCAGTCAGCGAAGCGCGATCGAGAGCAGCATGCTGGCTGCCGCCCGCATGGTTGCGACCGTATGCCGGCTGGCAGGGTTCGAGGTGGAGCACGCTGGCAAATATCCCGGCTGGAAACCTGAGCCCAAGAGCGATCTCGTGCGTAAGCTCCAGGAAGTGCACCAGAGACTCTTCGGTGAGCCTGCCAAGCTGATCGCCATGCACGCGGGCCTGGAGTGTGGCGTCATTGGCGAGAAATACCCCGGCATGCAAATGGTGTCGTTCGGTCCGACGATCGTAGATCCTCACAGCCCGAACGAACGGGTGCAGATATCGTCCGTGGAAAGTTTCTGGAATTACCTTAAGCTGGTACTGGAGAACTTGTGAGCATGAACCAGGATCCAAGCCAGCCGAACTCTAGGCGGCGGTGGCTTCCTCGGCCGCGGCGACAGAATTGAAAAAGCGAAAGAATTGCTCCACGTGGGTTATTTTGAGCGCGTTGTGAATCCGCTCACTCACACCCACCAGCGCCAGGCTCCGGCCGTTGTTCTGGCGGGTCACGTAGGCTCCGACCAGCGCCCCGATCCCCGCCGAGTCAACGTAGGGAACGCCGGAGAAATCGATGATCAGGCACTGCGACTCGTCGGCGCGGATGGTCGCCTGAAAGTCGAATACCGTGGTAAGAACCACAGCCCCGGTCAGGCGCAGGATGCGCTGCCCAGGCTGCTTCCCTGGCCGATCCTCAATGCGAAGGGACTCCTTTTGCATGGGCAATGATACTACCCTCGGGGGTCCATTGTGGATTGTTAAAGGAGGAACTTTTCGCGCTCAACGCACGACGAGACCCACTACCTTTGTTACCTGGCAGTTAAGAGGCGGTGAATCTACACTGATGCAGGTTCTTCGGTGAATCTCCAACCAGGGGGCTGCCTCAAATGCGGTTACTCAAGATCATTCTGTCTTTTGCTCTTCTGTTGTTAGCCGGGTGCAGCACTGGCAGCTCGACCGCACCTCAGGCCAACACGCTGGTACGCGCCTATAACGGCACGGCCTCGGTGGGAGATTTTCTGACCATCACCCTCGACTCCACCGCCCAAACCATCAGCTACAAGGACATCTCCAACGGCGAGGCTGGAGTCGTCCCCTATACGGTGAATGCGGATGGGACTTACACCCTGAATGATCCCCAAGGGAATCTGATCGCTGCCTACGAAGTGCCAAACTATGCCTTACTGATCCAGGCTGCCAAAACCGGCCCCACCGAGGATGCTCCCGCCCTCATCACCGCAGTCGAAAGCGGACCGATAAGCGCCGCAACTTTCGAGGGCCAAGCCTACAACTACATGCAATTCCGCACCGCCGCCGGCGGGCTGGACGTTGGCTCGGTCAACATTACTGCGCAGGGCGTTGCCAACACCTCGTCATATTGGCCCTACGGAGCACTTACCCAAAGCAGCACCTTCAACACCAGCAGCTTCAATATGACCCAGGCGCAAGAGGATTCCTCAGGCACGTTCCTGAAAATGTCGAGCAACGGCAGCACCGAATATATCTTCGGCACTGCGAACGGAATCTTCGCGGTAGACACGCCGAACGGAGCCATCCTCGGCCTGCTGAAAGCAACCAGCAAGAACTTCAATCCCACATTCGCCGGAACCTACAAGGCGATCTATTACCAGAAGACCGGAGCCAGCACCGGAGCCGGCAACGTGGAGACCGGTACGCCGAGCCTGGACAACGCAGTGCTAACGGTCACCAGCAGCGGACGAATCACCATCACAGATGCTCAAGGCAACACCATTGCGCAGGCTACACTCACCCCGGTCGCCGATGCACCCTATTTGTACGGTTCCAACGGCGAGTTGCAGGATCCCTGCTGGGGAGTCTTCACCTTCCGCGTTGCCACCGCCAGTTCGCAGCAGGATGTCTTTGTGACCTTCATGAGCAACGCACTGCTGTTCTCCTCGTTCCAGGCAAACTTGCCGTGGAGTGCAGGCGGAACTTACAACTACTTCTATGGAGTGGGATTGAAGTAGGGAAGCCTCGATTAATCCCCGGCTGCGTCGTAGGCGGGCGTGTCCCAGACGTAGCCTTCCTCGCCGTGCTGCGATAGGTCGAGGCCTTCGATCTCGTGGCGCTCATCGACTCGCAACCCAACCGTCACATCCACGATCTTGAGGGCAGCCAGGGTGCCAATAATCGCCAGCGCCCAAGCCACTCCAATCCCCACAAGTTGGTTCATCAACTGGTGAGCATTGCCTTCCAGCAGACCCGACGGCAAGGCAGAGCCTTGCGCGTTCTTGAAGATGGGATTAATCGCGCTAGAAGCAAATACTCCGGTCAGCAGGGCGCCGAGCGTGCCACCGGCGCCGTGCACGCCAAACGCATCGAGAGAATCATCGTACCCAAAGCGCGCTTTGACCGTGACCACCATGTGATAGCAAACCACGCCGGCGATCAGACCAATGGCTAGAGCCGGCATCGGTCCCACAAAACCCGCAGCCGGGGTGATGGCGACCAATCCCGCCACGGATCCAGAAATTGCTCCCAGCGCGCTGGGTTTGCCTTGGCGCAGCCACTCCGCACCGCCCCAACCGACGACCGCTGCCGCCGCGGCGAAATGTGTAGCGACGAAGGCGCTGGTGGCCAGGCTACCCGCGGCTAGGGCGCTGCCGGCATTGAAGCCAAACCATCCTACCCACAGCATGCATGCCCCGATGAAACTCAGCACCACGCTATGCGGGCGCATGGGTTCGTCTGGATAACCCACCCGCCGCCCGAGATAGAGCGCACAGACCAATGCGGAGACTCCAGAGGTGATGTGAACGACGGTGCCGCCGGCAAAATCGAGGGTCGGGAAACGCCCGCCCAGAGCGGCGTTCAGCAGCCCGCCTTTGCCCCAGACCATGTGCGCCATGGGATCGTAAACCAGAACCGACCACAACACCATGAACAGCACCATGGCGCCGAATTTCATCCGCTCGGCGAATGCCCCGGTGATGAGTGCGGGGGTAATCACGGCAAACATCAACTGGTAAATCATGAAAGTCTGGGAGGGAATCGTGCCGGCGTAGTCGCCATCCGGTGCAGCCCCGACGCCTCGCAAAAACAAGTGGTGCAAGCCGCCGACAAAACTGTTCCCTGAACTGAAGCACAGGCTGTAGCCGGCCAGCGCCCACAGCACGGTGATGATCGCCATCATGGCGAAACTCTGCATCATGGTTCCGAGGACGTTCTTCTTTCGAACCAGGCCTCCGTAAAACAACGCCAGCCCGGGGCCGGTCATCATGAGTACGAAGGCGGCACTGGTCAGCATCCAGGCGTTGTCGCCGGAACTTTTTGCCTCCGCCACCTGCCGCTCCAGGCTCGCCATGCGGTTCTGCTGTGGGTCGGCGGCCGAAGAAGCTTGCGCGAACAGCGGCGGAGCGACGGTGAGGAGGACGAGCGAGAGAACGATGAACCGCGCAAGCCTATTTTTTCCCATGGATGCCTGATACCCCAGCGGGTGTGGTCCCGCTCAATGGCGTCACTTTACCCGCGCAGGTGTTGCTTGGGAAATTGAAAGTATTTATGGGACGTATCGGGAATTGTTATAGCGGCTGCGACTGAAAAATCCGGGAGTCTCAGTACTTTTTTTCTGCGACTTCAAGCCTCGTTTCGGCGCGTTGCAAGTCGGCGGTCACGCGCTGGAAGTCTTCTTCGGTGGCTGAATTGGCGAGATTGGCCTCGGCACGCTGCTTCGCGGCTTGGGCGCGGTTGGTGTCGATTTCGTTGGCTTGCTCGGCGGTTTCCGCCAGAATCGTAACCTTATCAGGCAATACTTCGGCAAATCCCCAGGCCACGGCCAGGCAGTGTGTGGTGTTACCGTTGCGATAGGTGATTTCACCGACGGCCAGTTCAGAGATCAGCGGAGCATGACCGGGAAGAACTCCCAGATATCCCTCTTTTCCAGGAATCTGGATTTCTTCGGCAACGTCCCGCACCACCATCTTCTCCGGGGTGACGATTTCGAGTTGGAAAGTATCGGGCATCTAATCAGCTTGACACTATCGCGCAACTGCTAAGCATTTGGCATTTGGCCATTCAAGAGCATTCGCCAGCTTCCGCAAAGATCTCTGTTGGCTAAGTGCTAAGTGCTAAATGCTGCCTTCTCTATGCTGCTTTCAGCTTCTCTGCCGCTTCCAGCACTTCGTCAATCGTGCCCTTCATGTAAAACGCCTGCTCTGGGATATCGTCGTATTTGCCTTCGTTGATGTCCTTAAAGCCCTTGACCGTGTCCGCAATCTTCACGTAGCGCCCGGGCGCGCCGGTGAATTGCTCGGCGACGTGGAAAGGCTGCGAGAGGAAGCGCTGAATCTTGCGGGCCCGGGCCACCGTCACCTTCTGATCTTCACTCAGCTCGTCGATACCCAGAATGGCGATGATGTCCTGCAAGTCTTTATAGCTCTGCAAGGTCTTCTTCACACCTTGCGCTACGTCATAGTGCTCCTGGCCGACGATGCGCGGATCGAGAATACGCGAGGTTGAGGCCAGCGGATCGACGGCGGGATAAATTCCGATTTCCGTCAACGCACGCGACAGCACGGTAGTAGCGTCGAGGTGAGCAAACGTCGTCGCCGGAGCTGGGTCGGTTAAGTCGTCGGCGGGCACGTAAATCGCCTGTACGGAAGTGACCGAACCTTTCTTGGTGGAGGTAATCCGCTCCTGCAGTTCGCCCATCTCAGTGGCGAGATTGGGCTGGTAACCCACGGCGCTGGGCATACGGCCCAGCAGCGCCGAGACTTCAGAGCCGGCCTGAGTAAAGCGGAAGATGTTGTCGATGAAAAGCAGCGTGTCGGCGCCTTCTACGTCGCGGAAGTATTCGGCGACAGTGAGCCCGGTGAGCGCGACTCGAAGGCGCGCACCCGGCGGCTCCGTCATCTGACCATAAATCAGCGCAGCTTTAGATTTCGATGGGTCGCCAGGCTTAATAACGCCGGACTCGCTCATTTCCAACCAAAGATCGTTGCCTTCGCGAGTACGTTCTCCCACGCCGGCGAATACCGAGAATCCGCCGTGCTGCTTGGCGACGTTGTTGATCAGTTCCTGAATGAATACCGTTTTGCCCACACCGGCGCCACCAAACAGGCCGATCTTGCCGCCTTTGAGAAAGGGTTGGATGAGATCAACGACCTTGACGCCGGTTTCGAACATCTCCGCCGTGGTGGATTGCTCATCAAAGGCGGGCGCGAGCCGGTGAATGGGCATAGTCACTGTATGTTCGATGGGCCCCAGTTGATCCACCGGCTGCCCAATGACATTCATCACCCGGCCCAGCGTGCCGTGGCCCACCGGCACAGAAATCGGCCCGTTGAGGTCGATGGCTTTCATGCCGCGCACCATGCCGTCCGTGGCCTCCATGGCTACGCAACGCACCCGGCCTTCGCCCAAGTGCTGCTGGACTTCGAGAATGACATTGATCTGTGACGGCACCGTGAAGCCTTCGCTCACCACGCGTAGCGCCTCATAGATGGGCGGCATCTTGCCGGGTTCGAATTGCACGTCCACGGCGGGACCGGATATTTGGATTACGTGTCCTACGTTTTCTGGCATAAGTTCCTTCTGCTCCCAACTAGCCATCAGCACTCAGCAATCAGCATTCAGCCTCTGAAATCCATCATCACGAGCCCTCAGTGGCTGAGTGCTGAGTGCTAATTGCTGACTGCTTCTACCCCGCTGCTGCTGCTCCGCTTACAATCTCGATAATTTCTTTCGTAATCTTGGCCTGCCGTGCGCGATTCATGGCCAGGGTCAGCGAATCGATCATATCGGTCGCATTGCTGGTAGCGGCATCCATGGCGGTCATACGGGCGGCGTGCTCGGCAGCCACCGACTCCAGCAGGCCACGGAAAATCTGGATGCCGACATACTTCGGCAATAACGACCGGAACAATTCTTCGGCTGGCTGCTCGTAGATGTAGTCCACCGGCGCAGCGGCGAACTTCGCGGCTGCTGCATCCGCCTCGCGGGTATCCGCGGGACGAATGCTAACGCCGGCCCCTTTGGCCGCTTCCAGCGCGCGCTTCCGCTCTTCCTCTCCCATGGCCTCAGCCTGGGCGATGCTGATCTCGCCGACCGCCTCGATGGGCAGAACTTTTTCGACCACCAGGCGCTGGGAAATCACCGACTTGAACTCGTTATAGACCACATATACTGCATCAATATCCGTGTCCGCGTAGCGTTGAATGACGCGCTCCGCGATTCCGGAAGCCAGGCTGTAATCCATCTTGTTGAACACACCGATCTGTTCGCCGATCAGGGCGATGCGGGCGGGAGCCTGTGAATCTGCAGTTCGCGGCGCGACGGTGGGGTACCGGCGACGCAGGAAGTCACGGCCTTTGCGGCCAATGGCCTCGATTTCGACATTCTTGCCGGTCAGGGCTTGCAAGAATCGCATTGCGGCTTTCAAAATGTTGGTATTGAAAGCGCCTGCCAAGCCTTTATCTCCGGTGACGACGAGCAGCAGAATGTTGTTCTCTGCGCGCTGTGCCAACAGCGGATGTTTGGGCTCACCGGTTTCGGGATCGTAGATTTCAGCCCGTGAGACCAGCGACTTCAAGACATTGGTCAACATTTGCGCATAAGGCCGCGCTGCCAAAGCCCGCTCCTGGGCGCGGCGCAGCTTTGCCGCCGAGACCATTTTCATGGCCTTGGTGATCTGCCGCGTGTTGGTCACGCTGCGAATCCGGCGTCGAATGTCTAAGATATTTGCCATGCTGCTATCTCGAAAGAAAGCAATTAGCACTCAGCAATTAGCATTTAGTCATTACAGGGGTTTGCCGGCACTGGCAACCACCCAAGCTGACTAGATGCTATGTGCAAATTGCCAGCTGCTACTTCGCAACCGCCTGCTTCTGCGCCACAAAAGTCTCTTTGCACTGCTTGATCACCTTGGTCATCTCGGCTTTCAGGTGGTCGTCGAGAATTTTCTTTTCCATGATCGAGCGCAGCAAGCCTGGATTCGTCGTATCTACGAACTGGTACAATTCCCCCTCAAAATCTCGCAACTGATCGACCGCCAGGTCGTCCAGCAATCCATTCGTGCCTGCATAGATGATCAGAATCTGCTTGGAAAATGGCAGTGGTGAAAATTGCTTCTGCTTCAGGATCTCAACCAGCCGCTGCCCGCGACTGAGCTGGGCCTGGGTAGCTTTGTCCAGATCACTGCCAAACTGGGCGAAGGCTGCCAGTTCGCGGAACTGGGCCAGATCAAGCTTCAGGGTACCTGCGACCTGGCGCATGGCCTTAATCTGCGCGCTGCCGCCGACGCGGCTGACGGAGATACCGACGTTCACCGCCGGACGGATGCCGCTGTTGAACAGATCGGTCTCCAAAAAGATTTGCCCGTCGGTGATGGAAATAACGTTGGTCGGAATGTAGGCCGAAACATCGCCCGCCTGAGTTTCGATGACCGGCAAGGCGGTCAGCGAACCTCCACCGTTCTTGTCGCTCAGTTTCGCCGCGCGTTCCAGCAAACGGGAGTGAAGATAAAAAACGTCGCCGGGATAGGCTTCGCGGCCGGGCGGCCGCCGCAGCAACAGCGAGATTTCGCGATAGGAAGCGGCGTGCTTTGAAAGATCGTCGTAGATCACCAGGGCATGGCGTTTGGAGTCGCGGAAATGCTCGCCCATGGCGCAAGCCGCATAGGGAGAGATGTACTGCATGGGTGCAGGCTCCGAGGCCGAGGCCGCGACCACGATGGTGTATTCCATGGCGCCTGCGTCTTCCAGAATCTTCACCACCTGCGCGATCGAAGACCGCTTCTGTCCGATGGCGTTATAGATGCAAATCAGGTCGTTGCCCTTGCTGTTGATAATGGTGTCGAGCGCGACTGCGGTCTTTCCGGTTTGGCGGTCGCCGATGATGAGCTCGCGCTGGCCGCGACCGATGGGAATCATGCTGTCGATGGCTTTGAGGCCCGTGGCCATGGGCTCACGCACCGGCTGGCGGTCGATGACGCCGGGGGCGATACGCTCCAAAGCAATGAACTTGTCGGTTGCGATGGGACCTTTGTCATCGATGGGCCGGCCGAGCGAATCGACGACGCGGCCGATCAGGGCGTCGCCCACCGGCACGCTCATGATGCGCCCGGTGCGTTTGACCTCGTCGCCTTCCTTGATCTCGGTGTACTCGCCGAGCAGGACGACGCCAACCTGGTCTTCTTCCAGATTCATGGCGATGCCGGCCACATCGTGAGGAAAAG
Organism: Terriglobales bacterium; assembly: GCA_049591935.1. Taxonomy (GTDB): domain Bacteria; phylum Acidobacteriota; class Terriglobia; order Terriglobales; family Acidobacteriaceae; genus JABCZH01. The sequence goes on from JBAWFN010000097.1 coordinate 12,944, forward strand.
ACAGCAGTTCTCCGGCCATGACCTTGTCCAGACCGTAGACACGGGCAATTCCGTCGCCCAAAGTGACCACCGTGCCGACTTCATCGACCGCGATCTTGGATTCATAGTTCGAGATCTGCTGCCGGATTAACTGAGTAATTTCGTCTGCTTTGATTTGTGCCATAAGTTCAGCTTTTAGCTTCTGGCTCCTAGCTCTTAGTTTCTCTTTGCGATGTTTGCAGCACTTCTTTGCGGCCTTCGCGGTTCATGGTTTTGCGTTGGCTCCTCGCAAGAGCCACCGGCTAAGAGCCAATAGCGATTCTGATCCTTTCCAACTGTCCCTCTACCGAGCCGTCATAAATGGTGCTGCCGACCTTGACCACGGCGCCTCCCAGCAGCGAAGCGTCCCGCGAATAGCGCGCTCGGACTTTCTTCCCCACCAGGGCTTGAATCTGGTTTTCGAGCACGGTGCGCTCGGCTTCGCCCAGCTCGCGGGCGCTGGTGATTTGAGCTTCGGCGAATCCCATGCGCCGGTCCAGTTCCAACTCGAACTGTTTTACGATCGCCGTCAGGAAACTGGTGCGTCGATGATCCATCAGCACGGCCACAAAATTTCGCACTGGGCGCGAGATTCCCTCACGTTCGACAATCGCGTCCAACACCGCGCGCTTTTGCTCAGCGGGAATGGACGGCGTTGCCCAGACATCCCGCAGTTGCTTGCTTGCCGCCACCAGTTCGGCCAGAGCCTGCGCTTCCTTCAAGGTCTTGGCAGCGTCGAGTTGGCTGTCAAAAACCACATCGGCGAAGGCGCGAGCGTAGGTATTGATGACCGTGGCCATTAGTTTCTGCCCTTCGGCACATCGCCACTTGCCGCAATGTGTTGGGCAAAGTCGCGCACCAGCGCCTGATCGGTGGCGGCGTCCACCTGAATTTGTTTTCTAGCCAGCGCGACCGCAAGATCGGCGGCGTAGGCGGTCAGTTCCCGCCGTGCTGACTTGGCCGCGGCCGCAATCTCTTGCTCCGCGGACGCGACGATTTTACGGGCATCTTCCGCCGCAGCAGCCTTAATTCTTTCTTCCTCGGCAGCCGCTTCCCTCTCGGCGGTGGTGCGCATTTCTCCGATTTCACCGCTCAGCCGGGAAAGCCGGGACTCGATGTCGCTAAGCCGCCGGTTGGCCTCGTCGCTGGTTTTGCGCGCCTCTTCCATGGCCTTCTGAATCGCAGCGGTGCGGTTGCGGAATATGCCGGGCAAACTCTTCCTGGAGAACCAGAAAATTACACCGGCAATGACCGCGAAATTGAGCACCACACAAAGCCAGTAGGCAGATTCCAGATCCAGTCCCGTCAG
>JBAWFN010000098.1:0-14847 GCA_049591935.1 Terriglobales bacterium
AGGGCAGGATGGATGGGCGCCAAATGCCCCGTTAACGCTGGATCCCTCGGGAAACCTTTTCGGCATCGCGACGGACGGTGGCGCCTTTAACGAAGGCGTGGTTTTCAAGATCAGCCGCTAGACGTAGAAGGTCTTTCTATACGTCCTTCGGAATCACGCGTCCGATCCGGTGCCACTTAGGGCATCAAGAGCCTTATATCATTGCAGAAGCTGAGGTTAGCGTCACCCCTCCCTACCCTGCATCTTTTCTCCCACCTCACCCGTATATCCGGTAGCATGAACGCCGCAGCCTTATATTTCGTGAATGGGATGGAGTCCGAGACCAGCGCCATCGCTCGTGGTCTTCGCCGGCGCGATCCGGACCTGCTCGACCGTTTGATCGAGCAGTATCAGCATCGCCTGCTGCGCTATTTGACCTACCTCACCGGACACCGCGAACAAGCCGAAGACCTCTTCCAGGAAACCTGGATTCGCGTGCTCGAACGCGGCCATCAATACGACGGCAAGCACGAATTCGGCACCTGGCTTTTTTCTGTCGCCCGGCACCTGTGCATCGATTCCATGCGAAAGAAAAGCCCCGTCAGCCTCGACGGGTTGCTCAACAACGAAGAAGAAAAACGCGCCCCACTCGATCCCGTCGACATTCGCCCGTCCGCGCTGGAAGTCATCGCGCAGCACGAGCACGCCGAACGCATCAATGCCGCCCTGAGTTGCATAGCGGCTGAATACCGTGAGGCTGTCGTCCTGCGCTTTCAGGAAGGGCTCACTCTAGATGAAATCGCCGCTGTCACTGGCGCACCGCTGGGTACAATAAAGTCGCGCCTCTATCGCGGCTTGAATCTTCTTATGCCGTTGCTGAAAGGGGCCCAGGCATGACGCGCGACATTCACCAACAAGCGCAAGAGTGGATCGCGCTCACAGGGGCCGCTTCTACTGGTAAAGACGGTCTCAGCGAAACCCAGCAGTCGCAGTTGCAATCGCATCTGCGAGAATGCAACTCCTGCCGCGAATTTGCCGACGCCACCGGCCATGTGATTCGCTCCCTACGCTCGGTGCCGATGGCGGCAACCCCGGCGCTGGTGCGGAGGACGCAAGCCCGTGTCCGCCAGCATGCCCAGCTGCTCCGTCAGCACAAGGAGCGATTGTGGATGGTGGGAGTTGCTTGTGCCGGCATCGGATTTTCCGCCGCCGTGACCCTCCCCATTATGTGGAGACTTTTTTCCTGGATGGGAAGCTGGGCTGGCGTTTCCACTCCCGTATGGGAAACCGGTTTCGGCGTTTTTGTGATTGCCCCGGCGCTTGTGGTCAGCGTGCTCCTGTTAGCTCGCGGCACGCGCTTGACCGATGACGCCGGCCATTGGCGCCACTGAGAAGAGAATTGGAGAACTTATGCAGGAAACAAATCAAAAACTAACCGGCTTCGCAGCCGAGATCAGACACATCGCCGGATGGGTGTGGGCTTTGGCTTTGTTGGGATTCCTCTCCATGCAGTATGTCTTCAACGTGGTGGTAGCGCACCAGCCCGATGCTCCCCCGGCCTGGGCGCGGCCCGTGCTGGGTTTGTCCGTCGGCCTGGTGGTGGCCTTTTATCTGTTGCTGGTTGGCTACGTAAGCCGCGATTTCAAGCTGGTCGCCGGTTGGGCATGGATTCTGGCAGCAATCGGCTTCGTCAGTATGCAGATCGTGTTCAATGTGGTGGTAGCGCGGGAGCACGATGCTCCGCCTGCCTGGGAACGGACCCTGCTGGGCCTGCTCGTCGGACTTATCCTGTCCTGTTACTTGCTGCTGATCGGCTACGTCAACCGCGATTCCGGGCGCCGCGGCATGAACCGCGCACTGTGGACCACGGTTAGCGTCCTCGTACCCAACGGTCTGGGAATCATTCTGTACTTCATTCTTCGCCAGCCGGTGATCGGCGACTGCCCAAAGTGTGGACACAGCGTGCACCAGGGTTTCAATTTCTGCCCGCAGTGCAATTACAAGTTGAATCCCAGCTGTCCGCAATGCCAGCGTATGGTCAGCCCCCAGGACACGTATTGCCCCTATTGTGGGACGTCCCTGCCAGAGCCGGCAGTTCGGTCAAGCGTTCCGCAGGTGGAGGTTCGCCGGTAAGGCTGGTCCGAACCGTTAATTCGAAAGGAACCCACCACCATGAATCGGATTCCCGAGGAAATAACTACCCCACGCTCTGCCATCGAACGTCCGCCAGTAGAAAGCTCTCCGGCGCGCCGCATCTTCTTCGGACCCAACGGTCTACGGGTGGGTTGGCGCTTGCTGATTTTCGCCGCCCTGTTTGGAGGTTCGTTTGCCGCTGTTACTCTTATTCGCTTCGGCGGACTTCAAGGCGTTCGGGATGCACCGCGGAAGCTCGCGCAAACGATCCACACACCTCTTTTCATGAGCAAGTCGGAGGCGATCGCGTTCCTGCTTCTCTGCGTCGCCACCTTGATCATGGGAAAAATCGAAGGTCGCAAATTCAGCGAATACGGTTTGTCTTTGCGTCAGGCCCTGCGAAAGGACTTCTGGGTTGGTTCTTTGATCGGCTTTCTGGCAATCAGCGGCACGCTCTTCACCATGTTCCTATTTCACGGATTCCGTGTAACCGGCTTGGCTCTTCACGGCGCAGCAATCTTGTCGTCAGCAGTCGAGTGGGGAATCACGTTCCTCTTAGTAGGATTGTGTGAGGAGTTCCTGAACCGTGGATACCTCCAGTACACGCTGGCTACGGGAATCGGCTTCTGGCCCGCGGCGCTCGTGACGTCGGGCCTATTTGCCGCGGGTCATATCTTCAATGCGAACGAGGCCCGCCTGGGCGTCGTCGCGGTTGTGCTGTTCGGGCTCCTTCTCTGCCTTTTCTTACGGCGGACCGGGAATCTCTGGTGTGCGGTCGGCTTTCACATGGGATACGACTGGGGACAAACTTTTTTCTACGGAGTTCCCGACAGTGGCATTGTGCCCTACCACAATCTGCTCAATTCCACGCTTAGTGGGCCGCGATGGCTCACCGGCGGGATTGTTGGTCCCGAGGCCAGTGCCTTAACTCCGGTTGCGCTGCTGGTTGTAGCCCTGATTTTCAGCCGCATCTATCGCCAGAATCGGTATCAGATACTCGAGTCGCGTTGGTTGCCGGCCTCGCAAGACTTCGCAGCTTAGCGCATTACATCTGGTATCCTGCATGTAGGGCGTCATTCGAGGAGAAGGCATGTCGTTGTCGGCGGTAATCGTGGACGATGAGCAGCTCGCCCGTGACGAACTCGCATTTCTATTGAAAAATGTCGGCGATGTCGACGTCGTAGCCCAGGGCAAGAACGGCGTCGAAGCCGTCAATCTCATCCGCGAACACAACCCTGACTTAGTTTTCCTCGACGTCCAAATGCCCGGCCTCGATGGCTTCGGCGTAATCAAGAAACTGCTCGACCGCAAAGTTTCGCTTCCCCAAATCGTGTTTGCCACTGCATTCGATCAGTACGCGGTGAAGGCCTTTGAAGTAAACGCGGTGGACTACCTCCTCAAACCCTTCGACAAGAAGCGGGTCGCTCAATCGGTGCAAAAAGCCCGCGTCAAGCTGGGAGCCTCCACTCCCGCGTCCGACAAACTGGAAACTCTGGTGAAGATGCTGGAATCGCAGAAACCCCAGACTTCCAAGATTCTCCTGAAAACCGCCGGCCGCATGTTCCTGGCAAATCAAAAGGATGTTTGTTTCGCCTCCATCGAGGACGGCATTATCACGGTTGTAACCAGCGGGCCGAACGGCATGGAGGGTCAATCCAACTGCCGCACTCTCGAAGAATTGTTCGATAGCCTCGATTCCACTCTCTTCTGGCGCGCCCATCGCTCCTATCTGGTAAACATTAACCGCATCAAGGAAGTCGTCCCCTGGTTCAAGAGTTCGTACCAGTTGCGCATGGATGACAAGAAACAGACCGAAATCCCGGTCAGCCGCGCCCAAACCAAGCGTTTAAGGGAACTGTTCGGCCTTTGACACTTTCCCCGGGAGACAACTTTGCCACTGAACAGCGCATCCGACCACCAAAAGTTACTTGCTATTTGTCTGTACGCTGTGTTCTAACTGTGTTTTGGGCATCATCTTGGCTCGAACTCATTCAAGGACGAGATTTTTTCTCAGGCTGCTGTCTCTGGCCTGTGTCCTGCTGGTGGCCTTCGCCGGCTTTGCCCAAGCTGTCCACGTCCATTCCGATAATTCCAAACTCCCCAGCCACGAGTGTTCTGTTTGCTCGGTCGCCCATGCTGGCGTGATTGGCAGCTCCGTTTTCCATTCGGCTCCGCTCATAACTCACGCCGTTTTGGCAGTGCTGCCCGAGAGCGTTTCCGGATCTTCCGGCTTCGTATTTTTCCTTCGCATTCGCCCGCCTCCAGCAGTCTAGCTCTGCCCAGATCGATACCGGACCTGTGTAACCAGGCTCCTTTCCTAACCCTGTTCTCTCGATCTTTCAGGAGGAATCATGCTGGCTTCTTATGTGAAGTCGCTGCTCGCGACTCTGATACTCGCTTTCTATCTCGGACTCAGTCTCAACTCTTATGCGCAATCGGGCGGAAATTCGACCACCGTAAACGGGACCGTCCTCGATCCCTCCGGTGCCGTGGTTCCCAATGCCGCGGTCGAGATTCACAACCCGGTCAGCGGCTTTGACCGAAAGGCCCTGACCGACAACGCGGGCAAATTTACCATCTCCAACGTCCCCTTCAATCCCTACCACATGACGGTCACTGCCCAGGGGTTCACTTCGTTTACTCAGGACATCGATGTTCGATCCGTCGTTCCCCTGAATCTCAGCGTCAACCTGAGCGTAAATGTTTCGTCGGAAACGGTTACGGTCCAAAGTGAAGCTGGAGGAGACCTGCTGGAAAACGATCCCACCTTCCATACGGACGTGGACAAGGCGCTCTTTGACAAAATCCCACTGGAAAGTGCGTCGTCGTCGCTGAGTTCCCTGGTAACTCTCTCCACTCCCGGAATCGCCGCCGACTCCAATGGCCTCTTCCACGGCCTGGGAGATCACGCCGAGAATTCCTTCTCCGTCGACGGCCAGCCGATTACTGACCAGCAAAGCAAAGTCTTCTCCAATCAGATTCCCCTCGATTCCATCGAGTCCATGGAGGTGATCTCCGGCGCACCGCCCGCAGAATACGGCGGCAAGACCAGCGTTGTAATCGTTGCGACTACACGCTCCGGCCAGGGCGTCACCACACCCCATGGCAGCATCACAACTTCGTACGGGTCATTTGGAACATCCAACGTGTCAGCCGATCTCGCTTATGGCGGCAAGAACTGGGGAAACTTTGTCTCCGTCGGCGGTTTGAACACTGGCCGGTTCCTGGATCCACCGGAATTCACGGTGCTGCACGACAAGGGCAATGAAGAAAACCTGTTCGACCGCGTGGATTACCAAGTCACAACCGCAGACTCGATTCACCTGAACATCGGGTACAGCCGGAGCTGGTTCCAAACGCCGAATTCATTGGATGCCGAAAACGCAACACCTTGGAGCGGACTCTTTGGGATTGAACCGCAAATGGCAGCCTTTAATGGCAAAGACCCCAACGGAAATATCGTCGGGCCGACCGACCAGCGCTCCAAGATCGGGACCTTCAACATTGCCCCGTCGTGGACGCACGTACTGAACACCAACGCCGTCATTACCTTGGGCGCGTTCGTGCGCCGCGACGATTACAACTACTACCCCAGCACTGATCCTTTCGCCGACCTGGGGCCACCGAGTCTTCAGAGACAGTCCGTGGGTCAGAACCGGACCCTCACCAACGCGGGCCTTCGTTCCGATCTGTCCTATGTCAAGGGAATTAACCAGATCAAGGCCGGAATTACCTACGAGCAGACCTTCCTCAATGAGAATGACGCCGTCGGGATCGTCGATCCGACTTTCAACGCACCCTGCATAACTTTCGTGGGTACCACCACGGTGAACCCATTCCCCTTTGTTTCCGCGCCTGGACTTACGGCTGCGGACTGCCCCACCAATTCTGGCATCTTCGAGCAAAACAATGCTTCCAACCCGAACGCGCCCGGAAGCGCTGTTTATCCTTTCTATAACCCAGTTCTCGCTCCCTATGACTTAACCCGCGGCGGTAGCCCTTATGTATTTAATGGGCACACTGACGTTAAGGAACTCGCTCTATACGTGCGCGACAACATCACCAAAGGAAACTGGTCTTTGAACCTCGGTTTGCGCGGTGATTTCTACAACGGCCTTTCCACCGCGCGGCAAGCCGAACCTCGTGTCGGAGTCGCTTACAACATCAAGAAGACGAATACGATTCTGCGCGTTTCCTACGCGCGCACGCTGGAGTCTCCGTTCAACGAGAACCTGATACTTTCCAGCATCGGATGCGGCAATCCTGTGTTAAACCCTCTGCTTCTCTGTTCCTCCACTGCGCTGACACCGTTGAGTCCCGGATTCCGCAACGAATTCCATGCTGGCATCGAGCAGGCCTTCGGAAAGTATGTGGTCTTTTCCGGGGAGTGGATTTCAAAATACACCCACAACGGTTACGATTTCAGTGTGCTCGGCAATACTCCGATCACTTTTCCCATCGAATGGCGCAACTCTAAGATCCCGGGATACGCAGGCCGGGTAAGCGTGCCTGATCTCCATGGCTTCTCGGCGTTGATGGTGTTCTCCAGCGTGGCCGCACGCTTCTTCCAGCCACAGATCGGTGGGGCGGGCGCAACCGTTTCAACCGGCGCCGGACTTCCCTTCCGCATCGACCACGATGAGAAATTCAATCAGACAACGCACCTGCAATATCAACCCTGGAAACGTGGTCCGTGGTTGGGCTTCAATTGGCGGTACGACAGCGGTCTAGTGGCAGGCAACGCGCCCTGCTACGGCCTGGGTCCGGCAAATGATTGCCCGCAGTCCGTCCCAACCGGGTCACCAGCCGTGTTCTTACAGGATGTTTTCGGAAATCCCCTGACCGCCGATCAGGAGTTTGAGGCCGGGTTTACCTGTAACGGAATACATGCGACCCCGACCCGTCCGCTCCCATCCCCCTGCCCGGCGCCGCTCGGATCGAGTCTTATACAGGTACCGGGGAATGGCACGGAGAACGACGACCGCAATCCGCCGCGAATCGCCTCCCGGAACCTTTTCGATGTCTCAATCGGCCACGACAACCTTTTCCACGGCGATCAGTATAAGTGGAGTCTCCAGTTGACCGCCATCAACCTCGCCAACAATTACGCGCTTTATAACTTTCTCTCCACCTTCAGCGGAACCCATTACGTAACTCCGCGCGCGCTAACCGCGGAGATCGGCTTCCATTTTTAGGCAGGATTGGTCGGGCAAGAAAAAGTGGCCGGGAAGGAGGTAACCCGGCCACACTCTCAGAACACAATTGGCTATGCGGCCAAAGCTTCCAGCGCCGTCCGATTGCGGATGATCAGCGTTGAGCCCTCAAGCCGGATCAATTCCTTCTTTTTCAAGTCGCCCAGCAGCCGGGTCACAGTTTCGCGTGATGAGCCGATCATCTGTGCCATCTCTTCGTGGGTCAGGGTGGGACGAATACGAATTTCGTTGGACTCCGGCTTCTCTCGGCCGGGCGCCCCGGACAACAACAGCTTCGCCAGCTTGCCGGCTGACGAACGCGCCAATATCAGATCGTGAATGTCCTGATAGGCGGCTTGAAACTCCCGGCTCAGAGCTTGGGACGCATGCAGCCCCAATTCCCCGCTTTTTTCGATTCGTTGGATCAGGGCTTCCCGTTCGATGAAGTTCACCTGGCATGGCCCCGCGGTTTCCGCAGTCAGCTGAAACGGCTGACCTGAAATCACCGCGCTCAGACCCAACACCTCGCCAGCTTCGGCAATCTTCAGGATCAGCACTTTGCCATCGCGGGAAGTCGTGGAAAGTTTCACTTTTCCTGAACACAGCACGTAGGCGCCTCGTGGGATTTGCCCTTCCACGAATAACAGCGCTCCCCCCGGAAACGTGGTCAGGTGACTGGCTTCGGCCAGTGATTTTAGCCCGTCACGAGAAAGGCCGCAAAACCAGTTGTCCCTTCGCAATTTGCAGGTCAGGCAACTCTCGATGATTTCCAATCCGTACGGAGTGTTCATTTCCGCCGCTTTCTTGAATTCGCTCCCCTCGAATACAGGAGTATGGTTTGTGCTCATCTGATTCAGCTTGGCCTTGGCGCGACGTAACTGCCGTACTAACAGGCGCGTGTGCTTGGTCTTTGCCAGTAAATCCGCGGCCAACGCGCGGGCGTTGTGGTCCGTCGAGCGTAAGAATTGAATCAGCTCCCACCCCGCCGGCGCGTCTCTTTCCCGATGCCACCTCAACCCGCAACCCATCAGGTACAGGGGATCCGCCGGTGCATCCTGGTGCAACCGGTAACCACCGTTTGCCGTGCCCGTGCAGCCCCGCTCGATCAGGGGCAAGGGTGGCCACGGCGCGCCCGCCTGAAAACCGCCAACACCCTGACTCTCCGCCTGATTTCCTTGCGACATATACATCTTTCCCTCCCCGGGTAAACCGCCGGTGCGCGTCCGGACTGTCTAAGACCGCGGCTGTTAAGCACGGCATACCGCGTGACCTGTGCGCCGTACTTCTTCCCCGATGAATTGATCCCACTCGCACTCATGGTGCCAAACTGGAACCTCGGGCTAAATCACAAGAAACTCACGCCAGGCGGCTTTGCAGTCACAACCGAAAGCCCCCTTGCAAGCGCCGTGGCTGACGACCACCCGGCAGAATGCCGAAGCCACGGCACTTCGGGGCCGAAAGAACCGGCGTCCCAGACTCCAGGCCCTCAATTCTGATATTCCTCACGAGTGATCCCCAGCTTCTGCATTCTGGACTGAAGCGTCGTTCGCTTCATCCCCAATCGGGCAGCCGCTCCCCGAACTCCAGCGATGACTCCTCCAGCGTCGCGCAAGACATGCAGAATGTGCTCGCGCTCCATGTCCTCCAACGTCACATTGGAGCGCGGCAGGGCGTGGGGCAGCAATTCCGCCAGCGGTGCTCCCAGAGTGGTCCCTTCCGACAGGATTACGGATCGTTCGATAAAGTTCTCCAACTCCCTCACGTTCCCTGGCCAATGCCAATTGGCAAGGGCATTCATCGCCTCCACCGGGATATTCTCAATCTTCTTGTTCATACTGCGGGCAAACTTCTGTACAAAATAGCGCACCAGCAACGCGATGTCCTTATCCCGCTCCCGCAGCGCCGGCAGGGTGATGGGAAATACATTCAGCCGGTAATAAAGATCACTGCGGAATTCCCGTCCTGATACGCTCTTCGCCAGTTCACGATTCGTCGCCGCCAGTAAGCGCACGTCTACTTTGATGGTGCGCGTGCCCCCCAGATGTTCAAACTCCTGGTCCTCCAGCACCCGCAGAAGCTTGGGTTGCAGTTCCAGCGGAATCTCTCCCACCTCGTCCAAAAATAACGTACCGCCATCGGCTAGTTCCACCCGCCCGATCTTCTGCCGGACCGCTCCAGTAAAAGCTCCTTTTTCGTGTCCAAACAATTCGCTCTCCAGCAGCCCGGTGGGGATGGCCGCACAATTCAGCTTAATAAAAGGGGCACTCTTTCTTGTACTCATGCGGTGAATGGCTCGCGCGATGAGTTCCTTCCCGGTGCCAGTCTCGCCCAGGATCAGCACCGTGGCGTCGCTGGGCGCGACCGTCTGCACCTGCGCCAGAACCCGTTTCAGCGCCTGGCTGTCCCCGATCACTTCTTCAAAGTTGTGCGTGGATTGAATCTCGCCTTCCAGGCTGAGCTTCTTCCCGCGCAACTTCTCCGACAGCCTGGCAATCTCCCGATAAGCTCCGACGCCGTCCAACACACTGGCGATCCGGGAGGCGAAATGTTTCAGAAAAATGATTTCGTCCGTCAGAAATGCGCCGCTTTGCCTCCATCCCAAATTGAACGTCCCCAGTGTGCCCTTGGGAGCAATCAGCGGAAAGCACCCCAGTGCCTGAATGCCTTCCTGGAGCAACTGCGCAAGGTAGGAGGAATGACTGGCTGACAGTCTTTCGCGATCATAGACAATCGTGTCGGCGTTCAGAAACGCGGAACCCCATGCCTCCTCAGTCACTGGCACCCTGACCTCGGAGCCTATGACGGACTGGGCGATTTCGAAATCCAGGGCGTAAACCCGCATCTGACTTATGCCCTCATCATAGAGAGCAATCCCGGCAAAATCTGGCCGGACCGTTTTTCGCAGAAAATCGGAGATGGCAAGAAACAACTCTTGGTCGTGCAACTTCGAAGTCAGCAGCGTCCCAAACTCCGCCAACATTTCCAGTCGATTCAAGCGCAGCTGGATTTTGACTTGTGGGTCCTCCACCGGTCTTCTGATCTCTGGGACCTCAACCACCACTGCTGCCACGTGCCGCACCCGCCCTCCCCCGTCCTTCACTGGGAAAAGGTTTCCGATCCACCGGCTCGGTTCTGCCCTGCCCGGCAACGTCGCCACCAATTCGACATCCGACAGGGGCTCCCCGGTTGCGAACACCCGATGGTAAGCCGGCTCTATCATGGCGGCGGCTTCGCCCAGAACTTCATAAACCGTCTTGCCCAGGTGCGCCGCAGCCGGGATCCCATTCATTCGTGCCAGCGCGTCATTAATCTTCACGTAACGCAGATGCTCGTCGCAGATCACAAACCCCACGTTGGGCGCGTCGAAAAAGGCGGCCCAGTTGTCCTCCGCCACCTTGGCAGACGCCCGCTCAACAAATTGCCTGCCAGCTTCCGGCTTCGCGATTACGTCATCAAACTGCATTCAGGGCCCACAAATTCCGCTGTGATTTGGGGTAGCTTCGAAACCTCCCCGGTGAAAGGGGGCGGTGACGCGAGTGCGGAGGAGGTCTGGTTATCGAAGCAGCATCCAGGTACTTCAGGCGAGAGCAAGCGTACATTTCAGGCAAGGACGGATGAGCACACACCAACCCCCCAGGCAGCGGACCTATTCTTCCGCGCCAGAGACGGGTGCACGAAACGAAGTGGCCAGTAGGAACCATTTGCGCGAGCCCATGCTGCCCCCCTCGTGCAAACCTTCCGCAGTTCGACCAGAGAATGTCTAGATAATAGACACCGAGTGAGTTACTCGCAAGGAGATTCGCCGGGTTCCGCTGTCCCTTGGTAAAGATCGGACTTACCTTCGTAAAGGGCACTTAGGAGAGGTTAGGCAACTTTAGAGGGATTCCCATTTTCTCAGCCATCCTCACCAGATCCGCCACCGAGTCGGCGGCCATCTTACGCATAAGTTGGCTGCGATGGACCTTGACCGTTGTCTCGCTGGTGCCTATTTCGGCCGCGATTTGTCTGTTTAGCAGACCGGAAACCACCAAGGGCAGCACTTCTCGCTCCCGAGCCGTCAGCGATTCAAATCGTTCCCGTAAAACCGCAACCTCCGCCTCCTGCCGGCGTCTGGCGCGGTCGCGGTCCAACGCTACCTGGATCGCATCCAGTAGATCCTGATCACGAAACGGCTTGGTCAGAAACTCGACCGCTCCCGCCTTCATCGCCCGAACCGACATGGGAATGTCGCCGTGGGCCGTGATAAAGATGATCGGGATGTGAATGTTGGCCTCAGCCAACTGCCGCTGGAAGTCGAGCCCGCTCCTTCCCGGCAACCTGACATCGAGAACCAGGCAACTGGGCGCAGCCCGCCGCTGCCCTTGCAGAAACTCGCGGGGCGCCCCGAATATCTCCGCCTCTAAGCCTACGGAGCGGATCAGGCTGCGAAGTGCGTTGCGCACGGATGCATCGTCATCGATGACGTACACCGTGCTATGCGACTCGGTCATCTACGTCCTCCGCCTTTGCAAGGTAAATTCAAAAGTTGCTCCCTGCCCAGCTCCGGGCATGGCCCACAGACGACCGCCATGGGCCTCCACAATGGAACGGCCGATCGACAGTCCCATTCCAATCCCCTCGGGCTTGGTGGTGAAGAACGATTCAAAGATGCGGTCCGCTTGCTGGGGATCAAGACCTTTTCCAGAATCGTGGACCTGAATCAACACCCCATCGCGGTGGGTTGCGGACTTGATGAGCAGAGTCCGCGGCCGGCCGGCAATCATCCTCATCGCTTCAATGCCATTCATGATCAGGTTCAGCATGACCTGCTGCAACTGGACGCGATCGCCGAGCACCAGGGGAAGATCGGAAGCAAGCTCAGTATGGACAGTGACTCGGCCTTTCAGAATTTCGCTGTCCGTAAGCGCCAGTCCCTCTTGGATGATTTCGTTCATGTCAAGCGGTTTGATTTGCGTGGGCGCTCTCTGCAGTAGTGCTCGAATTCTTCCCAGCACAGCGCTGGTGCGGTTTGCGTCTTGCACCACTGTCGCCACCGCTTCCCGCGCCTCGTCCAGATTGGGGGGCTGCAAAGCCAGCCAGTGTAGCGCGGCGCTTGCGCTGGTCACGACTGCGGTGAGAGGCTGATTGATCTCATGGGCAATGGATGCCGTCAACTCGCCCATCGTGGCGATTCGAATCATGCGAGTCAACTCGTCCTGCGATTCCCGCAGCGCCTGCTCGGCTCCTTTGCGTTCGCTGATGTCGCGGATCGCGCTCGATACCAGCACACCTTCCTCCGTCTCCAGCGGGCTCAGGCTGATTTCCACCGGAAACTCGCGCCCTGCCTTGTGCAAGCCGTACAGTTCCAGACCGGCCCCCATGGGCCGCACTCGAGGCTCGGCAAAGAAACCTGTTCGGTGGCCACGGTGTTGGCCCCGGAAGCGCCCTGGCACCAGCACCTCAATTTTCTGTCCCAGCAACTCCTCCCGTTTATAACCAAACAACCTTTCCACCTGGGCATTGACGTGCATAATCTTGCCCTTTCGATTCACTACTACCATCGCGTCCGGGGCCGCCTCTAGCAACCTTCGGAACCGGCTTTCCGCTGCGTCCGAAGCCTTCGCGGTCTGAACCAGTGAGAGAATCTGTGGAACGGTGAAAGGAAGCATCACCGCCGTCACCATGGATATCAGAGCCGTGGCCGCCTTAAGGCTTGCTGAAAGCACGTAAACCGGAACCCAGACGGTAACCACCTCCATAAAGTGCGTGCCACCACAAACAACTATGAACGCCCCAAATGCCAAGAACATCCAGTGAAAGGGTATGTCGCGGTGTCCTTTATAAACCAGGTAAGCAAGCGTTCCAGAGATCGTGAGGTAGGACAAACCAATGAGGGAATCGGCAATCACGTGAGCCCACAGCAATCCAGGTTTGCCAAGGTAACAATACAGATGCGGCAAGAAATTCGACGCCAGAACCCGATATCCAAGTGCCGGCCAGATTAGAAAGGGACCTACTACCATCGCCAACAGTGCGACCATCCCGTACATCAGTTGACGCTTGGAGGATGGTCGCGGTTCAAACCGTTCAGAATTGATTGCCGGCGTTGACATACAACCTCCTGGCGATGAGTTGCTTGGCTGCTGCGCCTCCGGCAGCCTCATGGAAAAAGCCTTGACCACAACGATTCGGTTCTGGCTGGGAATTTGTTGCTCCAGACCGAGGACAGCGAGGAACACAGAGGCGACTACTGCCACCGGCCGTGCCACCTGAAGACGATCGACTACCGCTGCACAGGTCTGGAAGAGGCTGCGACCTTCGGTTCCAGTCCGCGACTTGGTTGCGGAAATTGTGCAACCAAGGACTGGCGGCCGTTAATATACTCAGCGCATCCGGTCTTTGAGAGAGCCAGGGAATCCGTCGTGGGAGGCGGGGCAGATGCACGACAACATCCCCCGTGCCTACGGGAGTGTGGCAGAGCCGACGGTTTGTCTTCGAAGTTGCAGTGATGGGCATTCGCGCAAGTCCGAAGGCCCGTCCCCCTCCCCGAACCTTGCCGCAACAACGACCCGTTCAACTCCAAGAGTCGCTATATTAACCCTGACTGTGTCTGGTGCAAGATGTTTTTTGTTGCCGTAACGTTTTTGGCAGGACGTCATTCCTTCCTTCTAGCACCGTGCCACCGACGGTCTAAGGAAATAATGATCCCTACTGCATATAATCCGCTGACATGAGAATTGTTACATCAATCTCCCCACAAGATTGTGGTTAACATCTTATGCTCCTATATGTTAAGGTGCATGTGCCGAAATATCGGCACCCCAAACAATGCCTGGATCTGAGCCCGCAGAAAAGGAACTCGAGTCGACTCTAGCCGTCGCCGGCTTCTTGCAGTTAACCAAGTGCACCCTCATCATCAGCCAACGCGTGGCCAAACAAGCTGCGCGGCGGTTCAGCCTAAGCGCAAGAGAAATTTGGATATTACTCGCCGCCCGTAACGGAAAGCCGCCAACTCAGAAACAAATCGCGAAGCACCTCGCGCTGAATGAAAACGTTCTGGTGCTGCTGCTCGACCGTCTGGAGAAGAGCGGCCACGTCCGGCGTGTCCGAAATCCGGAAAATCGGCGGGAACAGTTCGTGCGCCTGACCACCAAGGGTAAGACTGTCGCTCGCCGGGTGCTGGCCGGCAAAGCAAAGTTTTATCGCGCCGTGTTTGCTCCCCTGGACGACGCCTCCATTCAGGCACTGCTTAAAGCGGCGCAAGACGTCCTGGCTTTTGAGGCAACCGGAGCCAAGTCGACCCGCCGCGCAGACCCGTAGCGCACGGTCCCAGGAAGCGATGGCCCGTTGCGGCAGGAATATAATCGTTCCATGGCCCGCGGCTGGGAATCCAAGTCGGTCGAGGAACAGCAAGCCCAAGCCACCTCTTCCCTAACCAAGCCGGGTCCCCGCCCCACTCCGGACCAACTTGCCCGCCAGCGGCAACGCCAAGGGCTTCTCCTATCTCGCACCCGCGTGACTCAGCAGTTGAAAGCTGCCCAAAACCCTCAGCACCGTCAGATGT
>JBAWFN010000099.1:0-2761 GCA_049591935.1 Terriglobales bacterium
GCGTAAAGCAGGGTAGGGACCAGCACAGAACGCTTCGTCGGATAATGGGTCAGCATCTCCGCGAAGCGAGTTTCGAATTGATCCGAAAACTTCATCGTTACAAATTGAGTAATTGCGTAATCGGGTAATTGAGTAATTAAACTGCTAAGCTCCACTTCGAGCTGTTTGCTGCGAAGCCGTGAAAATGGCTGTCAGTTCGCACGCCTCCGTTAACAGCTCTTCTACTTTTTCCTGCGGCACGATGCCGGACTCCACCAGCAACTCGAGCCACAGCACAGTTTCGTCCGCTTCTTCAGCCACAATCCCGATCCGGGCAATAAATTCTGCCTTCGATCGAGCCCGACAGACCGCCCTATAGTTTGCGGCTACTGAGGTCCCACACCGAAGCAGTTGCTTGCCCAGCACTTGAGTATCAGTCCTGTACGGCAAGCTACGGAATAGCCGGATCACGCGCAGGGCAAAAGCCTTGCTTCGGTTTCTCATCTGTTCCGGCTGGCTGCTCACTGGTCTACCTCAATTACCAAATTACTCAATTTCCCAATTGCTCATTTCACCGATCAATCTCGCCCAATACAATGTCAATGCTCCCAATCGCTGCCACCACATCGGCGATCAACTTTCCTTCGCACATTTTCGGAAGCAGTTGCAAATTGGCCAGGCACGCCGAGCGCATGTGCACGCGATAGGGCTTGGCAGTGCCGTCGCTCACGATGTAATAGCCCATTTCGCCGCGCGGTGATTCCACCGCCTGATACACCTCGCCCGCCGGCACGGCAAAGCCTTCGGTAATGATCTTGAAGTGGTAGATGAGCGCTTCCATCTGCGTCTTCATCTTCTCGCGGTCGGGAAGAACCACTTTGGGGGCATCGGCCTTGATGGGGCCTTGGGGCATGCCATCCAGCGCCTGCTGCACAATTCCGATGGATTCGCGCAGTTCCTGCACCCGGCACACGTACCGGGCGAACACGTCGCCGTCCTGCGAAACCGGCACCTTGAACTTGAAATTTTCGTAGCCTGAATAGGGCATGTCCCGGCGCAGATCGAAGTCCACGCCGCTGCCGCGCAGCGTAGGCCCACTTGCACCCAAAGCGATGGCGTCTTCCGCGGTGATCCGCGCCACGCCTTTGGTCCTCATTCCCCAGATTGGATTCCCGGTCAGCAGGTTCTCGTATTCGTCCACTTTGGCAGGGAAGCGGTTGGCGAACTCACGCACCCGGTCAAAAAAGTCCAGAGGCGGTTCCAGCGCGACTCCGCCGATGCGAAAATACGAAGTCATCATGCGCTGGCCGCTCACCGCTTCAAACAAGCGCAGAACGTCTTCGCGTTCGCGGAAGCAGTAGAGGAAGACCGTTAACGCGCCAATATCCATGGCGTGGGTGCCCAGCCAGACCAGATGCGAATTGATGCGCGTCAGCTCGTTCAATAAAACTCTCAGCCATTGCGCCTTTGGCGGAATCTCCAGACCCAGCAGCTTCTCCACCGCCAACGCGTAACAGAGATTGTTCGTCATGGGGCAAAGGTAGTCGATGCGGTCGGTGAGCGGCACCACCTGCTGGTAGAACTTAGCCTCGCAGGTCTTCTCGATGCCAGTGTGCAGATAGCCGATGTCAGGCATGATCCGCACAACGGTCTCGCCGTCGATCTCCAGGATCACACGCAGCACCCCGTGCGTCGAGGGATGCTGCGGCCCCATATTCAGAATCATGGTGCGATCCTGCGTGGGTTCGAGCGCGATGGTGGACGAGAGATGGGCCATATGATCTAGCGATAGCCCTCCACGGGATAATCTTTGCGCAGCGGATGCCCTTCCCAGTTCTCCGGCATTTGAATGCGCCGCAGATAAGGATGCCCGCTGAAGCGGATTCCAAACAAGTCGAAGACTTCGCGCTCGAAGAAGTTGGCCGCCGGCCAGACCGATGTGACCGACTCCACGGCGAGGCTGTCGCTGCTAAGCCGGACCTTCAGCCGCACTCGTTCCTTTTTGGGAATCGAAAGCAATTGATAGACGATTTCGAAGCGTGGTTCCCGGGGATGCCAGTCCACGCAGGTCACGTCCGACAGAAAATTGAACGGACAGTTCGGATCGTCGCGCAACAACGCGCAAGCTTCGCGCAGGCACGAACGCTCCACGTAGATGCTGAGCTCGTCGCGATCGAACTTCGCTCCCTCGACCGCTGCCAGGTTCCAGGAGCGCAGCCGTGCCACCGCTGGGTGCTCCTTCAACTGCTCAAGATCGGTGATAGCCGGTGTCAACATCTAGACTTCCCCTACTTCGCCTGGACGAGAACGGACCGCGCCCCAGTCCAGAACGCCCTTCTTCCAGACGTAGAAAAAGCCCACCAGAACGATCCCGATATATACCAGCATCTCCCAGAAACCAAACATCTTAAGCTGGCGCAAGATGACCGCCCAGGGGTACAGAAAAATGGCCTCCACATCGAACAAAATGAAGAGCATGGCCACCAGATAGAACTTCACCGAAAAACGCTCGCGGGCGTCGCCGACCGGAGTCATCCCACATTCGTACGGGGACATTTTGGCGCGGGTGGGCTTGCGGTAGCCGATGAGCCAGGAGAGTCCCACAATCACCGACGCCAAAGCGCCTGCTACGATAATGTGAATCAGCAGTGGCAGGTAGCGTGCGAAGTAATTGTCCGGCATAGGGGAGGTGGATATAATTCGCGTCAGCGCTGCGTAAACATTCTAGATTATGGTTCGCAACTTGTTAGTGTCAAGCCGCGCGACAGGCTTTATTAAGAGT
>JBAWFN010000100.1:0-1648 GCA_049591935.1 Terriglobales bacterium
TCAAACACACCTCCGGCGGGAGAGCCGAAGGCGGGCAGATTGGTAAAGGAGCCCTGCCCATTGCCCACGAGCCCGCCGGTGAATGGATAGTCGCCGATATTGGGATCGCAGCCACTGAAGGGCACACTGGGGTTGGTGTCAAGATTGCAGGAGTAATACGGCTTCGTTTGCACGCTTCCGAGGGGCAACAGATTAAAGTTGACATTTGTAAACAGCTCCGGAGCCAGTCCGAAGAAAGAGGCAAACCCGCCGCCGGCGATGCCGTTGACGGTGGCGCCAAAGCGAATAATGTGCGAGCCCCAAACTCGGCTGGCATCGTATTTGATCTGCTTGTTGCTCTGAAACGTCTGCTGCGGCGCGTTAAAGTTCGGCCCCATGAGCAGACTGGTGTCGTTGAATGCAATCTCGGCAAAGGGGAATGAATTAATCGCGAGCGGTTGCGAGTTGGTGTCCCCGATGATCTGGTTGTGGAACTTCGAGTATCCGAGGCGGATGCTGTGAGACCAGTTACCTTGATTGATGTCAATGCCAACGGCATGGGCGCGCGCGTAGTCGCGGTTGGCGTAATAGGAGAAGCCTTGGCCAGCAGAGGTCGGAGAAAAATTCCAGTCATAGACGAACTTGTAAAAAACGCGGATGTTCTGCGTGGCCTGCCAGTCGAGCCGCCCGCTGGCCTGCGAGCTCTTAAAGGGAGAGCTGATGCCTTGTGTCAGGAATTGAAAAGGAGCGCCCACAACAATCGCATCGGCACTGTCCTGCTTGAGCCGTTCGGAATCAATAAAGAAAAACAGCCTGTTCTTCTTGATCGCGCCGCCGAAGCGGCCGCCGAACTGGTTGCGCTGAAACTGCGAAGAGACGGCACCGGGAAGATCCGCAAAGCCGGCGCGGTAGTCGCGGAACAGGTAGAAGGCCTGGCCGTGATAGTCGTTCGTGCCGGAACGCGTGGCCAAGTTGACCGAGCCCGAGCCCGTGATCTCCGTTGAGACGTCGAGCGAAGAGCGGCCAATATTGAATTCCTGAATAGAACTTAATGCGATGTTCTGGGTGGTGGTGCCAACGGTTTCGTCGCTGACGTCGAGGCCGTCCACTTCGATGCGGGGGGTGCGGCCGAAATCGCCGTTGATAGAAATGGAGTTGTAGCCGACTTTGGTTGGATCAAAGTTTGCTCCATCCTGCATCTGGACACCGGGTTCCAACTGGGCGAGGTCAAGGAAGCTGCGTCCATTGACCGGCAGGTTGTCGATCTCCTCGCCACTGAGTACCCCTTGCACTGTGGATTGTTCGGTGTTAACGGTGATGGCGGTGCTTCGCACTTCAATCGTGGTGGTCTCCTGGCCAACTTCCAGCTTCACATTGCCAGACGACGTTACCGCGATCTGGACCGGGAGGGCGAGTTGCACCGTCTTGAAACCCTTGGCCTGCACGCGAACTTGGTAATCCCCGACAGGGAGGCCGCCCGAATTGTAGGTCCCTGTCGAGGTTGTCCTCACCGTGACAACCTGGCCCGTAGCGCGGGACGTGATGGTGATGGTTGCCTCCGGCATGACCGCGTTGGTCTCATCGGTGACCGTCCCCTGAATGCTGCCCTGGCTGACGGTGGTCTGGGCGCGGGAAGAAAAAGACAATGACGACACCAATAATGCTACGC
>JBAWFN010000101.1:0-26171 GCA_049591935.1 Terriglobales bacterium
GGCTACTCAGACTTTGCGTCCTTAGCGGCGGTTCTTTGCGATCTTTGCGGTAAGAAAGCGGTTAACCGCAAAGGCCGCCAAGGATTCGCAAAGCCCGCGAAGCATTGCAAACCAAACTGACCCACTAGCGAAACCGCCAAGCAGGTCTATTTTCTGAGAAGCAGGAGTATCCTGAAGCCATGTCCAGTTTCGAATTGAGAAGCGGCGAGGTTGGCTTGTTCGCCGAGCCTGCCAATGAGGCGCCGGAGGGCCGGAAAGACGGGATTCTGCCCTACCAGACGATCCGGGAATTGATTGACAGCGGGCGGATCGTGGGTAGTCCAGCCATTCCAGACGACAACATTCAGCCGGCGAGTCTGGACTTGAGGCTGGGAGATATTGCACACCGGGTTCGGGCAAGTTTTCTGCCGGGGCCGAACGGCACGGTGGAAGACAAGATCAAAGAACTGCGAATGGCGCGCGTGGACCTGACGGGCGCGGCGGTTTTTGAAAGAGACTGCGTTTATATTGTGCCGCTGATCGAGGAAGTACATCTACCCAGCCACATTTCCGGGAAAGCGAATCCCAAGAGTACGACCGGGCGATTGGACATTTTCACGCGCCTGATAACCGACCATGGAGTTGAGTTCGACCGCGTGCCGCCCGGTTACAAGGGCAGACTGTACGCGGAGATTGTTTCCCGCACTTTCACGGTGGCGATCCGGGCGGGGATGCGGTTGAGCCAGCTTCGCTTTGTGCGCGGCAATCCGGACTCGCATGATCGCGCAATCAAGAAACTCGATCAAGAGCAGACCTTGGTTTACATGGACGAGGACAGTCCGGTAAAAGCGCGGCTTGATCGCGGCCTGCGAGTTACCGTAAACCTGGAGGCCGGCGAGAAGGGTGAGGTGATCGCTTACAAAGCGCGGCGGAACGCGCCGGTGATCGAACTGAACAAGATCAACTATTACGCACCGGAAGAATTCTGGGAAGCGCGCCAGGAAACACCCAGCAAATCTCTGATCCTTGAACCCAACGATTTCTATATTCTGGCATCGCGGGAGCGGGTACGGGTTCCGGCTGAGTTTGCGGCGGAGATGGTGCCGTTCGATCCTTCGGACGGCGAATTTCGTATTCATTACGCCGGATTCTTTGATCCGGGGTTCGGGTACGGTGCGAGCGACATCAAGGGCACGCGCGCGGTACTGGAGGTTCGGGCCCACGAAGTTCCGTTTCTGATGGAGCATGGACAAATGGTGGGGCGCCTGAACTACATGCCGCTGCTGGCGAAGCCGGACAAGATTTACGGCCTGGGGATCGGGTCTTCTTATCAGCAGCAAGCGCTGACTTTGAGCAAACAGTTCCGCCGATAGTATTGATTTTCTTGGGCGCTGGTTGCATGATGGCTAAGTCCTTAGGGATCAGGGAGCTTGCAAGCAGCAAAACATCGTTTGAGCATCGGGGTTTATATCGCGTGTAAGTTTTCGACAGTGCGTAACGTCCTCGCAACCCGCAGCATCAAAGCATGACCGGGAACGAAGGCCGTTCCGGCGGAGGGAAAATATGGGAATTATTCGTCACGTTCGTTGGGTGGTACTGGCGCTGATGCTGGTGGTTTCAGTGGGGTCATTCGCCGGCGTGTTCATCTCGGTCGGCTTTGGACCACCGGCTATTCCGGTCTATGTGCAACCTCCGTGCCCGGCCGTGGGTTATATGTGGACACCCGGTTATTGGGGCAACGGTCCCGATGGCTATTTCTGGGTTCCCGGCACGTGGGTGATGGCCCCGCAGCCTGGCGTGCTTTGGACGCCCGGCTATTGGGGTTGGGGAGACGGTATGTACGCCTGGCACGCCGGGTATTGGGGGCCAACCATTGGCTTTTACGGAGGCGTCAACTACGGCTTCGGCTACGGCGGCATGGGCTACGAAGGCGGCTACTGGAGGAACGGGGCATTCTTTTACAACCGCAATGTGAACAATGTGACCTCGATCCACGTGACCAATGTGTACAACAAGACGGTCATCGTCAACAACAATCATGTTGCCTTTAACGGTGGCGAGGGTGGAATCCAGGCGCATGCAAGCCCGGCGGAAGAGGCGGCGGCGCATGAGCACCATATCGAAGCGACGGCGGAGCAGAGCAAGCACGAAACTGCGGCTGCCAGCAACCCGCAGCTGAGAGCATCGGTGAACCACGGGGCGCCCGCGATTGCGGCGACGGCGAAGCCGGGTGAATTTACCGGTCGCGGAGTGGTAGCCGCAAAGGCGGCGGGAGCGCCCTATAAGGCTCCCCCTGCCAAGGCGAAGGCAGCCAACAACGTTCCGCGGCCGGGGAGCAATACAGCGCATCCGGCAATGGCGGGCCACACCGCGACGCCGGCGCACAACGCGCCTCGTCCGCCGAGTGCTATGAACAGAGAGGCCTCACCGCGGCCAGTGAACACGCCGCGTGGAGCAGCTTCTCCTCGACCGGTTCCCACCGCGGTTACTCCGCATGCGAATGCCGCACCACCGCGTCCAGCTCCTGCACCGCATGCAGCGGCACCGCATGCAGCGGCACCGCGGGCAGCGCCGGCAGCGCATCCGGCGGCTAAACCGGCGCCCCATGAAGAGGGTCATCCAAAGGGACGGTAGGGTTAGCGAGTTGGTCGTCGAAGAACGGCTGGTGGCGAGAGCTACCAGCCGTTTCGTATTGGATCTGCTGGCATGACAACGGGATAAATTGGTCATCAAACTTGGCATGGAGCCGACGCCTCATTGCGGAGCCAAAAGGACCCTCAAGGGCACGGCTGGCCTGGTTATCGCTCTAAGTGTGGTTGCGATTCTGCTGATTGCGCTTCCCGCTTATCGATGGTTTTTTCTGAGCAGTGTGGGAATCGGATTGGCGGTGGCGGGAATTCTTATTCTGTGGCACAGGCTCAGACCGATCCGGGAGAAAGATGTGGAGAACAAGCGGCCGCTGGGGCTGGGGTGAACACCGCCTCTCCGTACCGAGTTTCGAAAAGCATTTAATCGCGGAGTTCGCAGAGGAGAGCCGCGGAGAACGCGGAGAAAACCCGGGCCACAGGGGTGCACTTGCAAGTTCTCCTCATCTCACTGCAAACTGATGCATGCGTGTTCTCGCCCGATTTATGCTGGCCGCGACCGATGCCGGCCACTTCCCTGCTCCGGCCTTGCCGGAGGTGGCTTTTCTGGGGCGGTCGAATGTGGGCAAATCGAGCGTGATCAATTCGCTGGTAGGCGCTAAGCTGGCGAAAACCAGTTCGACGCCGGGGCGGACGCGCAGTATTAACTTCTACGAGCTGCGCTGGGCGGGAAAACCGCAGCCGGAAATGATTTTTGCTGATCTGCCGGGTTACGGCTACGCCAAGATATCGCGGGAGATTTCCAGCCAGTGGCCAACCTTCATCGAACCCTACTTGAAAGAGCGGCGTTGTCTGGCGCTGTGTCTGGTATTGATCGACGTGAATGTGCCACCCCAGGAAAGCGACCGGCAGCTGATGGAGTTTTTGAGCGCGAGCGGGCGGCCTTTCGCTGTGGTCGCCACCAAGAGCGACAAGCTGTCGGGCAATCAATTGAGCAACTCGTTGCGAACGCTGGCGGAAGGGCTGCCAGAAGCAAAGATTGTTCCCTATTCTGCCCGGACTGGCGCCGGGCACGGCGAGTTGTGGCGGGAGATTCGGGAGGCGGTGAACGCCTGAGAACTTGGGTAGTCGTTGCGGTGTCACAATAGGGATGCGAGCCAATCGCGCGATTGTTGGGTCGCAAAGAACGCGACCCTTCGCGCGGCTCGCCCAGATCCTTCGCTGCGCAAAAAACGCTTGCTCAGGATGACAATCCGCTATGATTAGGAATTCATGTCCTCATACCTGATCACAGGGATTGCCGGGTTCATCGGATCAACATTGGCACGCGGGGTTTTGGCGCAAGGAAACCGGGTGCGCGGACTTGATAACCTGTCCACGGGCAAACCGGAAAACCTCGCCGAGATCCGCGACCAGATTGACTTGCGCGAGGCCGACCTGCTGGATCTGAAGAGCGTGCAGGACGCCTGCCGGGGCGTGGATTACGTTCTGCATGAAGCGGCGATTCCGTCGGTGCCGCGGTCGGTGCTGGATCCGCTAGAGAGCAATCGCGCCAACGTGGACGCGACCGCCAACTTGCTGGTGGCGGCCCGCGATGCCAAAGTGAAGCGTGTGGTCTATGCGGCTTCGTCGTCGGCGTATGGCGATACTCCGACGCTGCCCAAGCGCGAAGACATGTTCCCCAGCCCGATTTCGCCTTATGCCGTCGCCAAACTTACGGGTGAGTATTACATGACTTCGTTCTGGCGATGTTATGGGCTGGAGACAGTTTCACTGCGCTATTTCAATATTTTTGGACCGCGGCAAGACCCGACGTCTCCGTATTCGGGGGTTTTGGCCAAATTCATCACGCAAATGCTCAAAGGCGAACCGCCGGTGATTTTCGGCGACGGCAAGCAGAGCCGCGATTTCACCTATGCAGAGAACGTGGTGACTGCCAATTTGCTGGCTTGCCAGGCGCCCGCGGGCGAAGTCGCCGGCCGGGTGTTCAACGTGGCCACAGGGACGCGGATCGACTTGAACGAGACTTTCCGCGTGCTCAAGAAACTCACCGGATACGGCGGTGAGGTGAAGTACGAAGCGGAGCGGGCCGGCGATGTGAAGCACTCGCTGGCAGACCTGTCGCTGGCGCAAAAGCATCTGGGATATAAGCCCACGGTGGGCTTCGAAGAAGGCTTGCAGCGCACCATTGAGTGGTATCGCGAGCAGGGATGAAGGAAGCGAGCCAAACGCGCGTTTGTTTGGTCGCAAAGAACGCGACCATCGCGCGGCTCGCCCAGGTCCTTCGCCGCGCAAAGAACGGCTGCGCTCAAGGATGACAAACTTGCCGGCATTACCTTGGTTATCTGTGGTCTGGTGACCCGGCAGACTACAGTTGGCGAATGACGCTTTCGTCCCTGCTGGTTTCCCGTGATTGGTCTGAAGTTAGCGTATTGGAATGCATCCTGGGCGGTCTTCACATTGGGGTTGATGTAGAGCCGGAACCGGAACGCGCGCGCGCCAAGCTGGCCCGAACCAAAGTCGACGCGCTGATTGTCGATTATGACCTGGCCGGCACGGCCGACTTTCTGAAGGAACTCAACGACGAATTGAATACCGTTCCATTGGTGATTATCAGCAGCGCGCATGGCCGCGGGCGATTTAAGGACAGCGATGCCAGCTTCGTCTTCGAGAAGCCGATTTCAGTGGAGCAGGCGGTACACACGCTCTCTGCGGCGCGCAATCTGATTCTGGATGGCAGACTCCGCTACCATCGCCATACCCTCGACCTGCCGATCTATGTGACGCTCGCCTCCAAGAAGCGGGTGAAGGCCAGCCTGCTGAATCTGAGTCAGGGAGGGGTTGCGGTGCGGCCTTGCCGGCCTACCGAGATCGCGGGTCCGGTGCGAGTTAATTTTGAGCTTCCCGGGGCGCGAGCAGGATTCAAAGTGCAGGGAGAAGTGGTGTGGAATAAGCAAGGGAATACGGGCGTCCGCTTCAACGAAATGACCCGGCGCATGAGCCGGGATTTGCAGTTGTGGCTGGCGCGGCAGTATTTGACGCACTAGGTTATTTGTTGGACTGCATGATCTCGAACACCACACCACAACCGGATTCGCAGTTAGTGCTCGTCCCGCCCTGCCTTGTGGTGCCGTAAAGATTCCCGGATTTATCTTCGATCACGCTGGCGACAGGCTGCGAGCCGTCCGTGCAATTGGGTTGGGAGCAAAAACTGTACAGGACGGTTTCTTGTGCCGGAGCTACCATCTTGAAAACGTTACCTGAGAAGTTGGTGCCCCCGGCCAGAGTGGTGCCGTAGAGAGCGCCGTGCTTGGCATCGATAAGCACTCCGGCGGCAGGGTCGTAGCCGTTGTTACCGTTGAAGGAAAACCCAGTGACGCCTCCGTGGGGCCGTAGCTGGAATACGCCCCCAGGACCAAACTGGCCTCCCGCCGAGAACGTACTGTAGAGATTGCCCAACGGGTCGAAGCTCACCGTGCCCAATGGCGCCCCGCTGAGGGATTGTTTGGAGGTCAGCACCACGGTTTCCGTCCATCCGTTCGACCCAGGCGAGAGCTTATACACTGTCCCCGGGCCCTGAGTGTGAAGCGCGCCACCGGCCTCCGTTGTGCCGTAAAGATTTCCGAGCTTGTCGAAGGTCACGCCCGCTTGGGGTTGCGTGCCATCTGGGCAAATCCTCTCTTGACCGAGCGAACAAAAGTTGTAAAGCACCGTTTCCGTCCATCCGCCTGCACCCCGTGTTAACTCAAAAACAGTCCCGCCACCGTCGTCGTACCCGTCGTGGCCGCTGCCGCCCTGACTTGTTGTGCCGTATAGATTTCCGGCGGCGTCAAGCGTCAGTTGGCTGACCGGCAGCGCCCCGTCCAGGCAATTGTAGCCGCCGTAATTTGCGCAGAAGCTGTATAGCACGGTCTCCGTCCAGGCCCCACCGGGAGGCGAGGGCGGAGATAACTCGAACACGGTCCCGGAATTGCTATTAGATCCACCGTATGCCGTGGTGCCATAAAGATTGCCCTTGGCATCGAATATCAGGCCCGCCTCGGGACCCCGTCCGTCGAGGCAGCGGCCGTTGACGACATCGCTACAGAAGTTATAAAGGATCGTCTCGGTCCACGTGCCACCCGCAGGAGACAGTTCGAACACGACCCCTCCCTGGACCGCGTTAGCCCCCCCGGCCAGAGTGGTTCCATAGAGGTTCCCAGACTGATCGAAAACCAAGTTACTGACGGGATAAGCGCCATCTCCAATCTGCGCCCCCGTGAAGCTGTACAGAACCTTGTATTGTTGGCCGAGCACGAAGCTGCTGGCCAGAACGATGGCGGCCGTGCAAAGAAGCGTCTTCATGAGTCCTCCGACGCGGGCGCTGAGAGTATAGATGAAGTGATTGTGATCGGGTAGGGTCGAACGGCCCTGATCTCGGCGGCTAAAGCCGGTATTGAGAACAGCCGGTTACCGCAGCGGTGAACCGCTGCGCCACCCAAAATCGGGTGCGGCAACCGGCTTTTTCCCCGCAGCCTGTGGAGTCGCGCCCTTCCGAAAGACACACCGAGTTCTCCTGGAATCCTATTACCGGAAGCGGGATTGATCTTCCCTATTCGGCATTCGTCTGGCGACGCCTCGTCCTGCCAATTCTGCCAGACGCTTTCCTGGAGTCGTTCGAAACCACAGCGAAAACAAGAATCCATAGAGCAGTGCGAAGATGCCGCTGACTCCGAACAGGAGCGCGGCGGCGATGGGCCAGGATGGAAGGATGTCGATCAGCGACAAGGACAGAACACTGAAGAGCAGCACGGCGCAGAGCAGGGCCAGGCCGTCCACCAGCCGGGCAAAACCAGGTGCGGAAACCGGCATCCATAACAGTCGCAGAGGGCGAGACGCCGGCGGGCGGGCTTGGTCTAGCCGAATCGTAGGCCGCGAAGTGGTGGAGAACTGCAACTCCCCCGCGGCGTTGCCGCTGCGGCGGTGAGCGTCGGCAAGAAGCTGGGTGAATAACCACTCTCTCAGCAGACGGGCGGAGCGCGGAGAGGGATCGAGGAACTCGATGCCGGCCAGTCCAGTGGAATTGATCCAGGCGACGCGGCCGTCGGCTTCGAGATGAACGCGGGGGTCGGCCAGGTCTACGCGCAGGCGCACGGGCTGGTCGGGGCTGAGAGGAGCAAGAACACGAGTAGCCATTCCGGACTCGCCAACGTCTAGCAGGATGCCTCCGTTATTGGAATCCACCTTCACGTAGGCCAGGTTGCGAAGCTTCTGCCGGTGATGGCGGCGGCGGTGGGGCGCAGCCAGTTCCACGGTTTCAGTCGAGGCTGCCCGGTGGGAGCGAGACCACATTCTGAAATTTTAGCGTTCGCTGGAGACGTGCCTCAGTACCCGTGATGGTTCACGCGACCGGAGGAGAGGAAAAATCAGGAGGCGTTGCGGGTGGGTTCGGGTTCAGCTTTCGGTGGGGGTGTCCCGGTATGAGCACGGTC
Source organism: Terriglobales bacterium (assembly GCA_049591935.1). GTDB lineage: Bacteria > Acidobacteriota > Terriglobia > Terriglobales > Acidobacteriaceae > JABCZH01. The sequence goes on from JBAWFN010000101.1 coordinate 8,036, forward strand.
CCAGGCGATGAGGCGGTTGAGATCGTAACTGTAGGGACCGTAGGAGCGAAAATCCTTCTCGTTGAACAGGCGCTTGATGCCGCAGCCGAGGCAAACCTGGTAGGAATGGTCCTGGGCACGAACCGGCCAACTCATCTTGCCGTGCCAGCAGCCGCGCATGACCACAACGCCGATGCCAGCCAGACTGGTGGCCAAAAGCCCCAGGGGCCACAACCAACCCGACTTCTTGCCAGTTTCACTCACCCGCCGCAACCTTGTAAGTCATTCCAACTACACAGGATATCCCCATTTTGAAGGCAGCGCAATGGGTTTGGAACTGATTGAATCGGAACCACTTACTTACGAAAGAGCAGGCTCCGGTTCCCACTTTCGTGCGCGGTGGGTATGTTGCGGTTGGGGCTGGCGGTCTGTAAGTTACAGAGGTGGTGTGTCGGCAGGGTTTGGGGGCGTTCTTCGCGGTCCTTATTTTAGCGATGCTTGGCGGGCAAGAGCTTTTACCGCGAAGGACGCAAAGGGTTCGCAAAGGTCGCAAAGATGATCGCGGCGAATTTCTCTTTATTCTTGATTCTTGCCTGATTAGGATTGGTTTTCCTGGACGGAGAGTGTAACGGGTGAGTGCGAGTCCGAAAATGGGAGTGGAGGTGGAGGCAAGCGTGGCCACGTTGCCTTCGACTTCGCTGCGGGTTGCGCCGGCCACGACTTCGAGCGGAGAAGCTCTGCAAGCTCTACTGGCTTTTTCCGCGCTGCACCAGCAGATTCGCCAAAGACGCGCGCACGCCGAGCACGATCCCGCGGCTTCGAGTGCGGCGGATGCCTGGCAGTTGGAACATTTCGTTCTGGATGAAGTACTGCAGTTGGTGGCGGAACGCGCGCTGGCGATTACGGGCGCGGATGGTGTGGCCATCGCGCTGGCAGAAGGAGACGCGATTGTCTGCCGCGCCGTGGCAGGAAAGGTTACGCCGGACGCGGGGGCGCGGCTGGATCCGAACTTGGGATTTTCCGGGGCGTGTCTGACGTCAGGGCAGGTGGTACGCTGCGACGATTCGGAAACGGACTCGCGGGTCCATGCGGAGACGTGCCGCACGCTGGGCACGCGCTCGATGGTGGCGGTGCCGCTGTCAGCGAAGCAGACGATTATTGGCCTGGTGGAGGCATTCTCCAGTGAGCCGTATGGATTCAACGACTGCGACGTTCGCAGCCTGAGCCTGCTGGCGGAATTGATCCTTGCCGCGTTGCGGCCGGAGGAAGAAGACCGGCTAGCGGAGATCTCGCAGCGAGTGGTGGCGCAGGCAGCGGTAGCCGAGGGCACTGCGGTTGCGGAAAGCACTCCGCCGCAGGACGAGCAAGATCGGGTCGAAGCGGATCCACCTGAGCCCGGGCAAGAGCAAGAACACATTGAGCAGGCTGCCACGCAGTTACAGGAAGCGAAACTCAGTGCGAAGCTCGAAGAAGCAGCGGTCCTGCTGCCGGCTCCGGCGGCGCCGGAAACTGACGCGGTGCCGGAATTTGAAGCGGTCAGTGACTCACGGCCCGGGCTGGCCGTGGTGATTGCGCTGATCGTAGTGGCCGTGGCTTTGGCAATGGGGCTGTGGTGGAACATTCGCCGGCATACGTTGCCGGTTGCTTCTACGCCGAAAACGATTGCGCCAGTGCAGACGAACTCTGCGCCTGCGGCGCAGACACCAACGTCGAGCCCGACGGCCGCCGCGCCGATTGCGGAATCTGCGGAGCCTGAGCAAGAAGAAGTTGCGCAAGAAGCGCCGAGTGCTGCGGCCTCGGGCCAAAGACCTGAAGTGACCGGCATCCGGCACTGGTCGGGGGCGGGTTCGAGTACGGTGGTGATTGATCTCGAAGACCAGGTGCAATATGAAGCGCACCGGTTAACGCATCCCGAGCGAATCTATTTGGACCTGCACGACACCCGGTTGGTGGCCTCGCTCTTTAACAAGACGATTGACGTGGGCGATCCGCTGCTGCAGCGGGTTCGAGTGGCCCAGCCCACCCATGGGGTGACGCGGGTGGTGCTGGAGACCACAGGAGCGTCGAATTTTTCGGTGAGTCTGGAACCGAATCCTTATCGTCTGGTAATTGAAGTGAGGACGATTGGAGCGGAGCCCAAGCCGCGGGCGAAGGTGGAGCTGTTCGGGCCGATGGATCAGGCAGCACCAGGAACTTCCCCACTTCTCGCAAAGAGCGCGAGAAATGGGGCACCCACGCTGAATGCGGCACCCAGTCCGGTTCCTCCCCTGCTGGACGGTAAGAAACTACAAGCCGGCGAACCGAGGTTGCGGATCGTGCTGGATGCCGGCCATGGCGGGTGGGACCTGGGAACGGTAGGGCGGAAGGGATTGCTGGAAAAGGATCTGGTGCTCGACATTGTGGAACGGTTGGGCAAGCTGGTGGAAAAGCGATTGGCGGCGGCGGTGATCTACACGCGCACCGACGACAACTACATTGCGCTGGAGAAGCGCGCCGAGGTCGCCAATGTGGCCAAGGCGGATCTGTTTGTTTCGGTTCACGCCAACTACAGCGACTTCCCATCCGCACGCGGAGTGGAGACCTACTACACCAATACTTATTCTTCGGTGCGCGCACGGACACATGACAGCGGCGATGCGGACACATCGCCGGACATTGATTGGACGAATGTTGATATCCGGGAGAAAGTTCACGAATCGCGGCGCTTAGCGGCCAGCATTCAGCGAGCGCTCTACGGAACGTTGTCGGCCAACAATCCTGGGCTGGCGAATCGTGGAGTCAAGCAGGCACAGTACGTAGTGCTGACGGGAACCTCGATGCCCGCGGTGCTTGCCGAGGTGTCTTTTGTCAGCAGTCCGACGGACGAGAACAATCTGCAAAGTTCAACCTACCGGCAGCGAATCGCGGAGGCTCTGTACCAGGGGGTTGCCCGCTACGCCGAACAGAGCCGGGTCAAGATGGCCAGCGCGGCGGGGCCGGCGGGGCAGTAGGAAAGACAAAAACGCCACGGATTTTCAAGGATTGACAGCGATCGTGTCAGCGCTACTTCACCGGAACTCCGCCGTATTTCTGTAGCCACTTCAACTCTTCCCGCACTTTGATCTTGCCGTGCCAGGGATTTTTCTCCAGGCTGTGACCCTCGCCGGGGAAAATAAGCAGCGAACTCGGCACTCCCAAGTTGTACAGAGCGTGGTCGAGCAGGTAGGCTTCTGCCACGGCTACGCGGATATCGTCAGCGCCGGCGACAATGAGCGTAGGCGTGCGGACTTTGTCGATCTGAAAGATTGCGGCTTCATCCTGGTAATTCTGCGGGACTTCCCAGGGCAAACCACCGAGATCGAAGGCGTCGTCGAAGGTGGTGTCGTCGTTGCCCCAGTTGGCAACGTTCTCCACGGCGCCCGCGCCGGTGACGGCGGCTCGGAAGCGCGTAGTCTGGGTGATAAGCCAATTGGTCATGTAGCCGCCATAGCTGTAGCCACCGACGGCGAGATGAGCGGGGTCGGCGATGCCGTCTCTCAGCAGCGCGTCCACGCCTTCGAGAATGTCTTTGCCGGGGCGGGAGACGATGTGCGGCACCATCTGCTCGAGGAATTGATCGCCGTAGCCGGAGGTGCCGCGATAATTGGGTTCGAAGACCAGCCAGCCTTGGGTCGCAGCCATACGGTCCCAGCGATACCAATCGGCCTGGAAGTGAGAGCCGTCGGCGTCGTCCACGTCGTCGGGGCCGCCGTGGATGAGCACGAACAGCGGCAGGTTGCGGGCTTCAAATTTTCCCGGGGGATACATCAACATGCCTTCGATGGTGGCGCCGTCATCGGCGGTCCAGCGATAGGGCTTGCCTTTCGGCAGATCCCGCTCGGTGAAAAGCCGGTTGAAGGAAGTAACTGGCCGGGCGTCTGGCAGCGTGGCCAGGCTTTCGGCGATATAGACTTCGTTGGGTTTCTCGAGCGACGAATGGATAAAGGCGATGCGCGGTGAGTGCGTGGCGGTGGCGATTCTTTCGTAAGTGCCGGGCCATCCGGTCAGCTTGGAAAAAGTTGCAGATGCTGCGGCCTGGGCATAGAGCTGTACTTCTGTGCCCCAGCGGCCGGTGGCGACGGCGCCGCCATCGGGAGTGACTCCGTAGGAGCCGATCGCACCCGCGAAATCGGTTGCCCAGCGCTTGATTTCGCCGGTAGCGGCGTCAACCCAGTAGAGGCGAGTCTGAGTGTCGTGATACTTCCCTTCGGCTGATCCGTATTCCACTTGAAAGAAAATGTGTTGGCTGTCGGTGGCCCATTGCATGCTCTGTTCCAGACCCTGGTTCCGCGTAACCTGGTGCGGAGGGTGATCGGAAGCGGCATTGGCCAAGTCCACCGTATCAATCTCGAAGTCCTCAACTTTTTCTTCACGCTCAGAGATCGAAGTGGTCAGCAGGGCCAAGCGGCGGCCATCGGGCGAAGCTTCCAGAGTTTGAATTCTTAATGGAGAAGTGGCAACCGCGTGGGCGCCGGGGGTCGCGCCAGTGGCCTCATCCGGCTGATCCTTCGAGGTTCCGCGGGTGGCGTGACGGGCGAGAGCTTGGGCAAGGCCAAGGCTGAAAATGGTGTCGCCGCGTTCGGCGGCGCGGTACTGAATCACATCCTTCCATTCTTTCTTGTAATCATCTTTTTGTGCGTGGGTCCAAGGCGTGCGGGTGGCGAAGTAGAGGGTGCGGGCATCGGCCGACCAGGCAAAGGCGTGGACACTTTCATCTCCGGCGGTCACGGGGAAGGCTTCGCCCCCGGTGGGCGAGATCAGACAGAGCTGCGTGACCTCGTCGGCGGATTCGTCGCCCGGGTCGTTGGCGGTTTTTCGTTCGGAGAGGAATGCGATCCAACGGCCGTCGGGGGACCACTGCGGCGCGCTGTCGTGGCCGGACTGGGTAAGTTGCGTGGGCGTGCCGGTGCCGTCATCGTGGTAAAGCCAGAGGTCGTCGCGATAGATGTTCTGGTTCCAATCGGCGCGCTCGGTCTTAAACACCAGCGAGTGCCCGTCGGGAGAAAGCTGCAAGTCGGCAATATCGACCGAGTCAAAAAACTCGTCGAGCGTGAGTTTAGGCTTGTCGACGGCAGGGGAAACGGTTGCGACGATGAGGAGCAAGGGGAGGAGAAGAATTTTATTGGGCATGGCCTGAGACAGAGGTATAACGCGGCAGGGTAGGACTTGTAAACAGCGGTTCGGAACCACGCCGTGAAGGGAAACGCAGTTGTCAGATCTCAGTTGTCAGATCTCAGTTCTCAGTTCTCAGTTGCGGATGTTAATCAGGCTACGGCCTGGAACAAAAGGGCGGTCGGAGATTTGGCCCTCGAAGCGGAGCGCCCAGCGGCCCGGAAGCGCGGCGGCGCAGGAGGGACAACGGCCGTCCGGCGTGAGGCGATAGGCTTCGACAAAATAGCTATGGCGGCGGATGAGGGTGTCGCCGCAATTCTGACAGCGAGTGTTCTCGTGCTCGCCGACCATGCCGGGCAAGTTGCCGGCGTAAACGTAGCGCATCCCGGCTTGCTTTCCGATCTCGGCCGCGCGCAGCAGGTCGGCGGGGCGGGTGTTGTCCGGATCCTCCATTTTGTAATCTTTGTGAAAAGCAGTCACATGCCAGGGAATGTCGGGAGAAACGCTGGCCAGGAAGTTGGTCAAGCCCCGCAGTTCGTCGTCGGAGTCGTTGAAGCCGGGAATGAGCAGGGTGACGATCTCCAGCCAGATTCCCATCTGGTGGAGGCTGCGGATGGTTTCGAGGATCGGTCCAATGCGTCCGCCGAGTTCGTGATAGTGACGGTCGTCGAAACTCTTGAGATCGACTTTGTAGAGATCAATCCAGGGATGCAGATATTCCAATACTTGCGGGGTGCCGTTGCCGTTGGAGACGAAGCCGGTTACCAAGCCGGCAGCTTTGGCCTCTTTAAAGACAGCCACCGCCCATTCGCTAGTGATGAGGGGCTCGTTGTAAGTGCTGACCAGGACTTTCGCACCTTGGCGGAGGGCGTCCTTCACCAGCGCCTGGGGTGAGGCCTCGAGCGGTGGAGAAACAGCATCGGGATCGCGCAGGGCTTGCGAGGTGACCCAGTTCTGACAGTAGGCGCAGTGCAGGTCGCATCCCAACATGCCGAAGCTGTAGGCCAGAGCGCCGGGGTAGGCATGGAAGAATGGCTTCTTCTCAATGGGATCGCACTGCACGCCACCCACATAGCCCCAGGGCACGTATAGGGTTCCACCCTGGTTGTAGCGCACTTTGCAGACGCCCGGCTGACCCTCGGGAATGGGACAGCAATGGCCGCAGGCGTAGCAGCGGACGCGATTGCGGTCGAGTTTCTCGTACAGCTCACCTTCACGGACGTGCTGATTCAAAATGTCGCGCAGGGCCGGCAAGGGAGCCTCTAAGGTCATTCTAGACCTTATAGGGCGGGGTCTGGACGCGGGAAAACAACGTCTCAAATCGCGGAGGTCGCAGAGTTGGCACCGCAGAGTGCGCAGAGGGAATGGGCATGCACCGTAGGACGATTATTGGGCAGGGGATGAATCTTTCGCGGCGGGGGCATGATGCGCCATCCAGTCCCTGGCTTCTTTCTGAGCAACGGCGATCTGACTCGGCGTGAGCCGTGTGGCCAACAACGCGACGCGAGACTTGCTGGCCTCATCTCCGGCGGCCTGCGCCAGGAAGGACCAGAAGTAAGCTCGCATGGGATCGGGGGGTACGCCGCGGCCCGCCCAGTAGCAGTTGCCCAGCATGGCTTGCGCGGCAACGTTGCCTTGCTCGGCAGCCAGGGAAAACCAGCGCACGGCCTGGCTGTAATCCTGAGGAACCTGGTCGCCCGTCCAGTAGCGCACTCCGAAATCGAACTGCGCGGCGGGATCGCCGGCGTCCGCTAGTCTTTGCAGTGTTTCCAGCTTGTTGGCGGAAGGCGCGGGCGACGTAACTTCCTGCGGCGGAATGGATGCGCCAGCTTCGCTGCGACTGTTCGTCCTCCAAGGCTGGGTCACCCACAGTAGAGCGAAAAGAACAGTCATGAGGATACTAAGCAGCAGAAGATTGCGGGAGCGTGAGAGATGAGGGATGGGAAGATCGGCGGGAGTCTCCACGGGAAATTCGTCGTCCAGGCTGGCTGCGGAAGCCGGCGGAGAAGACGATTCCGGGAGGCGGGCACGAAGTACCGCGGCGGAGACGACTTCCGTCAAGTGCTGCAAGGCCAGCTCATGATCCGTCTGAAAAATATTGGGATGGGGAGAAAAAACTTCGATGAGTCCGATGACTGCGCCGCGCGAACGAATGGGGGCAGCGATCATGGAACGGATGCCGAGAGCGCGGCAGCTCTCGCGGTCAACCCGGCGATCGGTTTCGGAGTCGTCACAGCGCAGCAGAATGCCGGAGCGCACACATTCTCCGGAAAAGCCCGAGCCCACGCGCAGCCGCACGCCCACGGCGGGCGCGTTGGGGCCGGCGGTGGCCCGGCAGATCATGTCGTCATCTTGGGCGAGGCCGACGGCGGCTGCGGTCGAGCGCGTGAAAGCCTGGGCCCGGCGGGCGATCAGGTACAAGGCAGCGTCCAGGTCAGGACCGAGCGCTTCCACTTCCTTTCTTACCGCGGCCAAGGCGGTGAGGACGGAGGTGTGGTCCGGTTCGATTTCCTTCCACGGGTCTGGCGGCTCCACGACGCGATTTTCAGCGGCTTGTTGGACACAACCCGCAAGCGCATCGACGAAGAGCCATTTCTTCAGGGCGGACAGCGACTCGGGGGGAAGATCGAGAAAGTGGATTCCGGCACGCCCGGAGGTATCCGACCAGATCACGGTTCCGATGGTCTGGATTGAGGCATTGGTCTCTGGGAGATCAAGAAACAAATTCTCGTCGCGTCCGGCTTCGAGCCGCGATGCGGTTTGGATGGCCATGCCATCCTGGCTGAGATCGATGATCTCGCAAAGGTCCGGGGTTTGGTGTTGTGCCGGGTTCAAACCCACATAGGCGGGAAGGTGGAGCTGGTGGCGCACACGCCGGCGACGCTCTGGGGAGGGCACGGTTGGCTGGCCAATCTGCGCCGGATTAGGCCCGAGGGTCGGCATACTGCTAATTGGGTACATCTTACTCCAGTTGCGGAGCAGGCCAGGCGGCGGGCAGAACACAAGGTCTTAAATTGCAGAGGTCACGGAGAACAGCCGCAGAGTACGCAGAGAAACCCGGCAGGAGCAAACTGAGAGCTACCGCAACTAATGCTTTCCTAACTTAGAGCCCACTGTCATATCTCCATTCCCAGTTCTCAGGTTGGACAGGCGAGAGATGGCCGCGACCATCATGCTGGAGAGCAGTTGCATGGTGGCGACGTCGCGGTGGTCAAAGGCGTTGGGAGCGGCCGAGAGGACCTCGAATACGCCGAGAGTACGGCGAAAGTGGCGCAGCGGGGCGGCCAGGATGGAACGGACACCTAAACGGCGGCAACTGGCGAGATCTACGCAAGGATTTCGTTCGGCATCGTGACAAAGAACCACCTCGCCGGTGCGGACGCAGTCGGCGGAAATTCCGGAATCGGTTTGCAGGCGCACACCGAGGTCGGGCGCGGTGCGGCCAGTGCGGGCACGGCAAACAATTTCGTCGCCGTGGCGTAAGGCGATGGCAGCGCCGGTGGCTCCGGTCAAAGATTGAGCACGCTCGGCAATTACACTGATCGCGGGTTCCAGGTCAATTTCTCCAGGATGGATCTCGCGATCGTGGGCCGGCACCATGCCCGAGAGGGAGTATGGGCCGGCAGTACGCGCGTGGCTGCGCGAGGGAGCGAGAACGGCAAAGGAAGCGGGCAGACGAGTGTCAGAACTGGAGGGAACGGTGCGGAGTAGTTCACGCACCAGGCGGTCGAGTTCCGCATCGGCGATTAGGTGCGCCGTCTGTTGCCCGTGCAATGACCCGCCGAGAACTCGGGACAAACTCAGCACGGCGCGGCTGCCGCAGGCCAGACAATACGGAGTATTGTTCTTGCTGATCAACTCACATTCGACACAAAACACGGCGGTTTGCAGCTCGATGAAACTGATGTCCTGCCCAGTGAGTGTTTCCGCCATCGTGCGCTCTGCCCCTCGCGTTGCAGCGAAGCAAGAAAATAAATGGCGCTCGGGCGCGCAGAAAGTGGCAGGGCTGGTTCCAGCCTGTGGATAACAGGGTGTGCCAGGCGGGCGATGGACATTACCACCCGTCAGGGTCTTCCGCGTCACCAGAAAGATGTCCGCTACATGCTAAAATTCAAGTGCGAGCGAATCCCTTGAAGATGACTGCCACTTCTACAACTTCTGCCAACTTGTTTTCCGCCCTGAAGAGCAAGATTGAGGAGAAACGCGCAGGGGTCGCGATTATCGGGCTGGGTTATGTCGGCCTGCCTTTGGCGCTACTCTATAGCGAACAGAAATTTCCGGTGACGGGGTTTGACATCGATCAGCGCAAGGTGGCGACCCTGGACCAGGGAGGAACCTACATCTTCCGCATTCCTGCCGCTGAGATTCAAGCCGCGAAGGCGCAGGGCTTCAGCGCCACCGCGGACTATTCCCGGCTGGAACAGATGGACGCGATCATCATTTGCGTGCCCACGCCGCTAAATGACTATCACGAGCCGGATTTGAGCTACATCACCGAGACGGCTAAGGCCATCGCGCCTCATTTGCGGGCGGGCCATCTGGTGATTCTGGAGAGTACGACGTATCCCGGCACCACGGAAGAAATCCTGATCCCGATTCTGGAGAAGGGTAACCGGCAGGGGTTGAAGGCCTCGCGTGGCGGGAGTTCGGATGCAGCGGAGTTCTATGTGGCCTTTTCTCCCGAACGCGAGGACCCGGGCAATACGACGGTGGCGCGACGCGACATCCCCAAAGTGGTGGGAGGATTGGACGCGAAGGCGTCAGACCTGTCGGCTGCGCTGTATGGCGCGATTTTCAATCGCGTGGTCAGAGTTTCCTCGCCGGGCGCAGCGGAAATGACCAAGCTGCTGGAGAACATTTATCGCTGCGTCAATATTGCGCTGGTGAATGAACTCAAAATGTTGTCACTGCGGATGGGAATCGATATCTGGGAAGTGATTGACGCGGCAGCTACCAAACCTTTTGGGTTCCAGCCGTTTTATCCGGGTCCTGGACTGGGCGGTCACTGCATTCCGGTGGATCCATTTTATCTTTCCTGGAAAGCCAAGGAATGGGACTTCCGCACCCGGTTCATTGAACTCGCGGGAGAAATCAACACCAACATGCCGTACCACGTGCTGGAATTTGTGGCGCGGGCCCTGAATCAGCAGAAGAAGGCGTTGAATGGCTCGCGGGTGTTGGTGCTGGGAGTGGCTTATAAGAGGGACATCGACGATCTCCGCGAATCGCCGGCATTGGCGATCATTGAATTATTGCAGAAAGAAGGCGCTCAGATCAGTTACAACGATCCGTACTTTCCCACGATCGGCAAGGGACGCAAGTACGACCTACAAATGAAGTGCGTACCGCTGGACAATCTTGGGCAGTATGACTGTGTATTGATTGTGACCGACCACTCCGACTACGACTACGCGAAAATCGTGCGCGAGTCGCAGCTGGTGGTGGATACGCGCAATGCTACACGCGGGATTAAGAGTCCGAAAATTGTGCACTGCTAACGCGCCCCAAGCTGACGGATGGCGTCCTCGAATAGAAAGCTGCCCGGTTAACTTCTGTTGCGAACCCTGAGAATTGCGCGAAAGATCCCGAGGCGGTGCTGCGGCAAAGGCGGAAACGACAACTGGAGAGAAGGACGCTGAGGCAGCGGGAAGCGCGCGAGCGTCGCCGACGACCTACTGGGCGATCGAACTAGAGACTGACGAGAACACGTTGTTGGCGTTGGCGCCGATCAAGCGGATGGTGCCGACAACGATCACGAGGACGACTGCCAACATCACCGCGTACTCGGCGACATCCTGGCCGCGTTCGTCGGACCAGAGTTGATGCAAGAACTTTGCCACAGGCCGCCTCCTCGCGAACCCTTGACTATGCACTGCGTCCAGGAATAACACAACCCCGCGACACCAATCACGGGGGAAATGCCAATTGTGAGTTGGTTCCAACATGGTAGTGTCTGTGCCGTCACCAGGCAATAGCCCAGACGGGTCGGGCCATGGCACGAAAGTGCTATGTCGTCTAGGAGATAGGCTTCAACGGCAACGATTGATTGACGGCAAACAGGGCGAGTTCCAGACGCGTGGAAACTCCCAATTTGTCGAAGATGTTACTAAGATGGTGCTTGACCGTATCCTCGCTGATCTTGAAGTATTCTGCGATCTCCTTGTTAGAGTATCCGGCTACGACGGCGGAAACGATTTCCAGCTCGCGGGGCGTGAGGCCAAACTTCTTTTTGCGGGCATCTTCGCCGGAAGACTGAACCAGGTTGCGGAGATACTGCACCAGGTTGGAGACGCTCTCGCGTCCCACCCAGTATTCTCCGGCCATCACGGTATGAATTGCCTTGAGCAGCAACTGGGTGGCGGAGTCCTTCAGCACCACTCCGCGCGCGCCTAACTGCAGAGCTTCGACGATCTGGTTCTTTTCCGCGGCGGCGGTGAGCAGGATGACACGCACCCCATCGGAGCCGGGACCGGCGCTCATCTCGCGCAGCGCTTCCAGACCGGGGTGGCGAGGCATAGCCAGGTCCAGCAACAGGATGTCGGGCTTGAGCTGGCGCGCCAACTTGACCGCTTCCGCTCCGTCACAGGCTTCGCCAATCACTTTGAGGTCGGGTTCGGTTTCCAGAAGGCGCCGTAAGCCATCACGAAAAATCGGGTGGTCATCGGCAATCACGATGCGGGTAGGTTTTCTATTATCCATGAATCGCGCCTTGTTGCTGAGGAATTGTAATCTCCAGGCGGGAGCCCTGGCCCGGAATTGATTCTATCGTGAGTTCGCCCTCAATCAAACGGACACGTTCCTTGATGACCAACGGTCCTTTGCCCAGATCGTCGAGTTGCTGCTGAGAAAGCCGGCCGGTGAAGGGGAAACCCTGGCCATCGTCTTCAATGACAATCTTCCAGCCGTTGCCGCTGGTGCCGAGGCGGACGCCGACCTGGCGCGCCTGGCTGTGCTTGCGCACATTCACCAGGGCCTCTTGCACAATGCGGGCCAGTTCTCGGCATACGGGCTGCGGCATGTCAAACTCCTCCAGGTCGGAAGTGAAACGGGCGACGATTCCGGTCTCGCGCTGGAAACGTTCTACGGTATCGTGGAGCACGCCCAGAAGCTTCCTGGAGTCTACATCCAGGGTCTTCATTTGCTGCATGAGTTCGCGCAGCTTGAGAACTTCTTCGCGGAGCAAGGCCTGAATGCGGCCCAACTCCTTTGGCACCACGTCGGGCTTGATGGCGGATTGCCGACGCAACACGTCCACTTGCATTTCCACGGCGATGAGCGATTGTACCGCGCCATCATGCAGTTCGCGGGCGAAGCGGGCGCGCTCCACGGCCCCGGCCCGCAAACGCAAGCGTCGCAACAGAAGCACGTTGTAAACGGCGGGTCCCACCTGGCGCACCAACTCCTGGAGGAAACGTAATTCCTCCTCGGTGTCTCCGGTAAGCTTGGGATCCAGTAAAAAGAGCCGCCCCCGCCACTCTTGTCCGAACACAAAGGAAACCATCATGGCGCTGCGGAACTCGTGTTTCCGGGCGATGGGATCGAGGAACTCGAGATTCACGTTCTCGATTCTGGTTTCCTCATCGAGCGCCAGCAGGGAGAAGTGTTCAGCTCCGTCGGCACCATTCCGTTCCGCATAACACGCGACGGATGGGGACTCTATCAGATAGGTCTGGCGGTCGCTGTCGGAGGGATCGAGCCAGCGAAAGCCGGACCCCTGTTCCGGGTTACTCAATTCGCCGACATACACCCGATAGCTGCTGAGCTCCTGGGAGGCAATCACCAACAAACGAGCCCGGTACATGGAAAGCAGCTCGCTGGCAATCTCGTGGAGGGTACCTACAACGCCGGCCTCCACTCGCGCCTTTCCCAGGATACGAGCGATCACGGCTTTTTCGGCGCGAAGTTGCTTCTGCTGTTCCGCCAGATAACCGAGCAGGAAGCCCAGCACCAAAAGATAGATGGAGCGCATGAAGAGCCCCTTGGGCTCGAACGAAGTGGGATCGATGCGCAAAGGCGGCAGCCGGTAGCGAGCGGCGAGGCCGGTGATCCATGACATCAGACCCCAATGGAAGCTCAGGGCCTGCAGCCAAAGCAAGGAGACTTCGGCGGCGGCGGTACCGACGGTCTCCCACAGGCCCCAGCGATAAGCCGCGGCGGCGAGGACGAAAACGAAGAACAGAAAAAAGGGGTTATTCTGACCGCTGGCGAAAACCGAAATGACGGCGGGCCAGACGATATCGGCACTATGAACCAGCAAGCGGAAGGCAGGTGTCGATTGCTGGCGCCGCCGCAGGAAGATGATGATCACTACGCCCTGCGCCAGATAGAACGCGAGCAGGCCGAAGGCCCAAAGGGAATAGCGAATCGCCCCGGGATCCATCCAGATGGCAACCAGAGCGGAGACTGCCAGGAAGACCCGGGCGCTGGCCAGCCAGCGTTCAATACGCCGAACTTCGCCCGGCCCCATAGGGGCCCGGAGTCTCCAAAGGAACCGATCTCGAACTGCACGAAAGGGCAATGGAGTGCGTCCCTCTGACGAAAAGTAGGGTGCCACGAATGTTATTTATTATGCGACCCAAGAGCAAGCGAAACTTCGGCGGGGGCAGACGCAGGTGTTCCGAAAGCGCGCGTCGGACGCAGCCCGAATCTCGGTGTGCAGCAGATTACCCAAGTAACTTTCCCCGTCCTCTTCTAACTCTACAATGACAACGTATGTCCAGGCGGTCCAAGCTGTGGATTTTCACGGCGTCAGGTTTGCTATGCGCACAGGCCGCAGCCTCGCTGGTGCTGCCGCAGGGGTTTGTGCTCATCGCCCTGAGTGACGTTACCCAACTGTTGCTGCTGCTATCAGGAACGGTGGCATTGCTGCTGGTGGCATGGTCGAGCCACGGACGCGCGCGGATGTTTTGGGCGATGATGACGCTGGGGTTGGCCTTCTGGCTCGCTTATCAGGGTCTGTGGTGTTACTTTGAAGTGCTTCTGCGGAAAGACGTCCCGACGCCTTTCGCCGGCGACGTGGTTATTTTCCTGCATCTGGTTCCGATGACCGCGGCCCTGGCGATGCAGCCCCAGGTAGAGCAAGACAATCGCACGACGCGGCTGGGAACGCTTGATTTCGCGATGCTCCTGGTCTGGTGGCTCTATCTCTATGTGGTCACCGTAATCCCCTGGCAGTATGTTTATGGGGACGACACCCGTTACCAACACAATCTGAATATCCTGTACCTCATCGAAAAGATCGTGTTCCTGGGTGGGTTGGCGGTGTTGTGGACCCGCAGCGGTCATTCCTGGAGGACGATCTACGCGAGCTGGTTCGGCTGCACCTTGACCTACAGCTTGAGCTCCTATCTGGCGAACTGGGCCATCGAACGAAGGGTTTATTTCTCGGGGAGTGTTTACGATGTGCCGCTGGCGGCTTCGATGGCGTGGGTCACGTGGATTGGATTGGAAGCGCTGGAATCGGCGCCGCAACAAAAACCCTCGGGCAATTCCAACGGACACGGAGTCTGGGTGGCGCGGTTGGGTATGATTACGGTTTCTTCCCTTCCCTTGCTTGCCGCCTGGTCGATGTTCGACGTGACCACGCCTCAGCGAGTGCGCATGTTCCGTTTGTTTGTGACGCTGGCCAGCATGCTGGTATTGGGCTCGATGGTCTTTTTGAAGCAGCACCTGCTGGACCGTGAATTGCTCCATCTGCTGGGGGCGTCGCAGCAATCTTTTCACGACTTGCGGCGGGTGCAAGCGCAACTGGTGCAATCCGAGAAACTGGCATCCCTGGGGCAACTGGTGGGAGGGGCGGCCCACGAATTGAACAATCCCCTGACCGCGATGCTGGGCTATTCGGAATTGCTGACCGCCACGCCCCTGAACGGCGAACAACGCACGCTGGCGCAGAAAATCGAACACCAGATTCGCCGCACCCGGACGCTGGTTTCGAGCCTGCTGAGTTTTGCCAAGCAGGTCCCGGCCGACAAGACATCGCTCGACATCAATGCCATGGTGCAAACCGCGGTCAAGCTCTATCCCCCGCAATTGCGGACGGCGAATGTCCAGGTGCACACCGATCTGGCCAGCGACCTTCCCCGAGTGCTGGGGGACTCGAACCAACTTTTGCAGGTGTGCCTGCACATCACCAACAACGCTCTCCACGCGATGGCGGAGACGGGCGGTTCGCTCACGGTAAGTACCCGAGCGAGCCATGGCATGGTCGTGATCGAGTTTGTGGACAATGGGCCGGGCCTGCAGGAGCCAGACCGGGTTTTTGATCCTTTTTATACGACGCGTCCGGTGGGGCAGGGTGCTGGGTTGGGTCTGAGCGTCTGCTATGGAATTATCCAGGAACACCAAGGGACAATCTTGTGTCAGAACCGTCCGGAAGGCGGGGCAAGATTTCGCATCGAGCTGCCGGTGGCGACGCGAGGCGATTCGTCACCGTCCCATGCATTGTTAGCGGCGCGGACGCAAGTACGAACCGCGGGCGCTTCCTAAGCCGCGCCCGCTTCGAGGCTGCGTTTCAATTGACCGCAAGCGGCGTAGATGTCCCGCCCGCGGGGGCGGCGGACAAATGCGGGAACCCCGGCCGACCTTAGGATCTGCTTAAATTCTGTGACGCGCGCCTCCGTGGGAGTTTGAAATGCAATTCCAGGGCCAGGATTCAATGCGATCAGGTTGATCTTGGCGCGCAAGCCGCGAATCAACTCCACGAGTTCGCGGGCGTTTTGCGCACCGTCGTTGATGCCCTCCAGCAGAACGTATTCGAAGGTCACCTTCTCCCGGTTTTTCAGTGGAAAATCGCGAGCGGCAGCCATCAGCTGTTGCAGATTCCATTTGTGATTGATTGGCATCAGGCGGGTGCGCAGCTCGTCGTTGGATGCGTTGAGCGATATTGCCAGTTTCGGGCGGATGGGCTCGGCGCCAAAATCGTAGATGCGGGGAACGATGCCGGCTGTGGAAACGGTCATGCGTGATTCGGCGATGCCAACGCCTTCGACCAGCAGGCGCGCCGCCTTCATGAAGTTGTCGTAGTTCAAGAAAGGCTCACCCATCCCCATGAACACAATGTTGACGCGCGATTGGGGCGGAGAAACCTGCTGATCATTCAACACGGCGCAAACCTGGCCGACGATCTCTCCGGCGGTCAGATTGCGTTTCAAACCCAGCAACGCGGTGAGACAAAACTGGCAATCCACGGCGCAGCCCGCCTGGCTGGAAACACAAATCGTGCTGCGATCCCGGGTGCGGCCGGTGTCCTCTGCCTGACTGCCAGCTTCACTGCCATCGCCGGCTTCGCCGTTATCACCTTCGGGCATCCAAACGGTTTCCACGGTCTGACCGTCGCCGAATTCCATCAAGTAACGCACGGTGCCGTCGCTCGAGGAAAACTTCCTGGTGATCACCGGCAGACCGACGGCAAGCCCTTGGTGGCTTAGGCGGGCGCGAAAGTCCTGCGGAAGCGTGGAGATTTGTTCCGAAGCCGCAATTCTGTGGGCGTAGATCGCCTCGAACAGTTGGCGGCCGCGATAGGGGGGCTGGCCGGACTCCTCCGCCAGCTGCGTAAGCTCTTGCAGCGTAAGGCCTAATAGCGTGGTTGGTTTGAGTTCAGTCATGCATCTAAAGTAGAGTCCCCTTTGATTGTAGAAGAGTAAGGATGGAAAACCCCGGGAAACTGGCCGGAATGCGGCGGTACCAGCTTAACTTATTGATTCTAAATGGTTAATGCGCCACTGCCAGATCGTACGGCAGTGTGTAACAATTGATCGTGTTCGGGTTTAGCAACTGACAACATGGTATTTGAAAACCAGTTGTCAGATCGCAGTTCCCAGTTCTCGGTTAAGAAGAAGCTATGGTCAAAGAAATCCGTAACATTCATCGCGAGGTGCTGCCCAACGGGTTGACCATCATCACCGAGCAGATGCAGCACATCCGCTCGGTTTCGATTGGGATCTGGATCAAGAGCGGGTCGCGTGATGAGGATCCGCAATGGAATGGCATCTCCCACTTCATCGAGCATATGGTTTTCAAGGGCACGAAGCACCGCTCGGCGGAGGAGATTGCGCGGCAAGTGGATTCCATCGGCGGAGGCATGGATGCTTTCACCGCGAAAGAGTGCATCTGCTTCAACGTCAAAGTGCTGGATGAGCACCTCCCCATCGCGCTGGACGTGCTCAGCGATCTGGTTCTGAATCCGATTTTTGCTCCCGAAGACATTGGCCGTGAGCGTGGCGTGATTCTGGAAGAAATCAAGATGGATGAGGACAGTCCGGATTATCTGGTGCATGAGATCTTCACCCAAAATTTCTGGAAGGACCACCCGCTGGGAAGGCCGATTCTGGGCACCAAGATGACGGTCAAGAAGTTTGAGCGGGGCCCGGTGCTGGACTTTTACGGGGAGCGGTTCGCGCCCGGCAATGTCATCATCTGTGCGGCAGGAAACCTGAAGCACGAGCAGTTTGTGGAACTGGTGGGCAAGCACTTCCAGCACATGAAACCGGTAAAGAATGGCTTTCACAGCCCGCGACCCGAGATTGCGCCGCGCATCATCATGCGCAACAAGAAGTCGCTGGAGCAGGTACAGATTTGTGTGGGGGTACCGTCGCATCCGATTGCCCATGAGAGACGCCACGCCTCGTACATTCTGAACACCCTGCTGGGTGGGGGGATGAGTTCGCGTTTATTTCAGAATATTCGGGAGCGGCAAGGGCTGGCGTACGCCATCTATAGCGATCTGAACCCATATCGTGACACCGGGTGCCTGTCGGTGTATGCGGGCACCTCGCGGGAGTCTGCGGTCAAGGTGGTGGAGTGTATTGTGTCTGAATTTCGAAAGTTGAAATCGGAGTCGGTGCCCACAGAGGAATTGCGGCGGTCCAAGGACCAGTTGAAGGGCAGCCTGATGTTGTCACTGGAGTCCTCGACGGCGCGCATGTCGAACCTGGCGCGGCAGGAGATGTACTTTGACCACTTCTACAGCATGGACGAACTGCTGGAGAAAATCGAAAGCGTGAGTGCGGAGGAACTGCGGGCACTG
>JBAWFN010000102.1:0-112376 GCA_049591935.1 Terriglobales bacterium
CCACGCGCACCGCGCCCACCGGCAGCCGTCCGCTGGGAGTCGGGCCGGGAATGCCGCCGCCGGGTTCCACTCGTCCCGGTAGCCGTCCGGGCGGTCCGGCGCGTCGGCCCGGGCAGCGGTACATTCCGCGAGGCATCAAGGAAGGCCCGATGAAGGGCTTTGTGCCGCCGCCGCGGCTCACGCTTTCTAACGAACCGCAGCCCATTACGCGCAGCATTACCATCACCGAGGGAGTCAGCGTCAAGGATCTCGCCGAGAAACTGGAAATTCGCGCTAAAGATCTGATCGGACGATTGTTGGCTCGCGGCGTCTTTGCCACCGTCAACCAGACGCTCGATACCGAACTGGCCAGCGAGATGGCGCGCTTCTTCGGAGCCGACACTAACGTCATCTCATTCGAAGAGCAGGCAGCGAAAGATGTTGCCGACAGTGCTGCGGGTGAGGACGCTGCTGCCACCGAGACGGTTTCCCGGCCTCCCGTGGTCACGATTATGGGCCACGTCGATCACGGCAAGACCACACTGCTCGACGCCATCCGCTCCACCGACGTTGCGGGAGGCGAGGCCGGCGGCATTACGCAACATATCGGCGCCTACAAAGTCACGATTCAGGACGCACAATCTCCGGCCTATGGCCGCCAGATCGTTTTCCTCGATACGCCCGGTCACGAAGCTTTCACGCGCATGCGTTCCCGCGGTGCCAAAGCCACCGACATTGTGGTCCTGGTGGTAGCGGCCGACGATGGCGTCATGCCCCAAACTCTCGAAGCCATTGATCACGCCCATGCCGCCGAAGTTCCCATCATTGTGGCCGTCAACAAAATTGACAAGCCCGACGCCATGCCCGACCGGGTCAAGAAACAGCTGGCGGATCGCGGCCTGATGCCCGAAGACTGGGGAGGCACCACGGTCTTCGTCGATGTTTCCGCCAAGAAGAAAACGAATCTCAACCTGCTGATGGAAATGATCTGCCTGGTTGCGGATTTGCAGGAACTCAAAGCCAATCCGGACCGCCCGGCCACTGGCGTCGTCCTCGAAGCCAAGCTGGATCGCGGACGCGGCCCCGTCGCTACCCTATTGGTACAGAACGGAACGCTGAAAACCAGCGACAATTTTGTCGTTGGCAACGTCTACGGCAAAGTGCGCGCCATGTTCGACGATCGCAGTAACTCGCTCGCAACCGCACCGCCATCGACGCCCATTGAAATTCTGGGGATGGAAGGATTGCCCCAGGCCGGCGACCAGTTTGTGGTCGTGGCTGATCGTGACAAGGCCCGTGGCATTTCCGAATACCGCGAGCAGAAGGCCCGCGAAGCCGCGCTGGCCAAGAGTTCCCGCGTTTCCCTCGAAGGCCTGGCCGAACAAATCAAGACTGCCGGCATCAAGGAACTGAACATCATTCTCAAAGCCGACGTTGGCGGCTCCGTCGAAGTGCTCAGCGACCTGCTGGCCAAGCTTTCCAACGACAAAGTCCGTCTGAAACTCATCCACTCCGGCGTGGGCGCGATCACTGAAACCGACGTGCTGCTGGCCTCTGCGTCGAACGCCATCATCATCGGCTTCAATGTGCGTCCCGAACGCAAGGCTCAAGAACTGGCCGAGCAGGAAAAAGTCGACATCCGCATGCACTCCATCATTTACGAGCTGCAGGATGAGATCAAGCGCGCCATGAGCGGCCTGCTCGAGCCTACGATCAAGGAGACTTACCAGGGCCGGGCTGACGTGCGCGAGACTTTCCGCATCCCCAAGGTCGGCACCATTGCCGGCTGCACCGTGGTCGATGGCCTCATCAAGCGCGATTCCCAGGTTCGCCTGCTTCGCGACAACGTGGTCATCTTCAGCGGCAAAGTAGGATCGCTTCGCCGCTTCAAAGATGACGCTAGCCAGGTCACCAACGGCATGGAATGTGGTATCTCCATCGCCAACTACGCCGACATCAAGGTCGGCGACGTGATCGAAGCCTTCGTCACCGAAAAGATCGCGGCGGAAGTGATTGCGTAAAGATCATTCGTCGGGCATCGGGTGGATAGCGGTTCCCGCCATGATGTTCAGCCCGGTGGCTTCCGCAAACGCTTGGTAGTCCCGATCCCGCGTAAGCAGTGGGACGCCACGATCTTTGCAGCACTGTGCGATCAGGGCGTCACCAAGGCGCGCCTTGCGGCGCTTGGACAATGTCTTCGCTCGTAATGCTCCGGCACGTTGCCAAAAACCTGCTTCGATTTCAATCATCGGTAAATCTGAGAGTGTCATAGCCACGCTCGAAGGAAGTTGCGGATCACTCAACAGTTCCGTGAGCACGATGGGGGGCATGAGCACCTGACGTTCTCGAAGTGCGCAGTCCAGTAATTCGACATCGGGACCCTTCATTCCCTCTAGAAATGCGATCCAGGTGCTGGTGTCGGCGGCAATCATCGATCGGCTTTGAGTTCGGTCGCGGTGTGTGCGAAGCGCACTTTGCCCCGAAGCTGGCGTAGCCGGGCATAGGCGTGGGATGCGGCAACCAGTTGCAACCCTGTGCGGACGGTCTGGGTGATGCTCGCGCCGCTGGCCCTTTGGGCTTTGTCAAGAAGCTCCCCAGGTATCTCCACCGTGATCTTTCGAACTGTTTCCATAATTACCAAAATTATACCATATTCGATACCAGCATCTGATATGGTACTTTGATCAGGTAGTCCAATGATTGCCTTGCTCACTCTCGAACTCCACATCGAGGCCGCCCAGTCTCTGAAGGACAAACGGCGAGTGCTTCGCAGCCTGAAAGACCGCCTACGCGCCCACTTCAACGTGTCGGTCGCTGAACTCGACCCCAGCGGTCTGTGGAACCGGGCCACGGTAGGGGTGGTCGCCATATCCGGCTCACGAGACTATCTGGATGGATTGATGAAGAATGTGGAACGCCAGGCGAACCGCATCACCAACAACGCCGGCGCCGAGATCGCCGACTCCTTTGTCGAGTACCTTTAGGCCCCCAGTTTGTCTCTTAGGCCCATGTTGTAACCGAAGTACCCTCCTGGCGCGCTTTCCCCTGCACACGGGAAGCCCGTTTTCTGATATTCTCATCCGTTTTACTCCGAGGGAAAATCGTGGAACAGCGCGCACGCAAATATCATCGTGAACGGCTGGGAGAAGCCTTGCGCGAAGAGATCGAAACCATCGTCGAAGGCGAGCTCGGCGACCCACGCATCGGCCTGGTCAGCGTCACCAGCGTGGTCCTGGCCCAGGACTCGCGCTCAGCCCATGTCTTCGTCACGCTCGATGGAAACGACGAAGAAGCCGAACGTTCGTTGCAGGGATTGACCGCGGCCGTCGGGTTTATACGCCGCGAGGTGGCGGAGAATTTGCACCTCCGCCGTCCTCCGGAGCTTCATTTTCAGCTGGACCGCTCACAGCAATTCGGCGCCAGAATTGACCAGCTATTGAATCGCGCCAAAAGGCGGAAGAAAAGTTAACTGACATGCTGGACGAAGTGCTCAAACATATCGAACAGCGCAGCCGCTTTCTGCTGACTTCGCACGCGCGCCCCGATGGCGATGCTGTGGGGTCAGCCCTGGCCTGCTGCCAGATTCTGCGCTTGATGGGCAAGCATGCCGACGTGGTCCTGCACGACGGCGTTCCGCGCATCTATCAGCAGTTGCCATTCGCCGACGCCGTGGTTCGGGCGCAGCGTGTCAACGGCGACTATGAAGCTGCCATTGTTCTGGAATGTGACAGCATCCAACGCACCCGGCTGGAGGGTTTAGAAAACCATTTCCTGATCAGTATCGACCATCACCTGAGCGGCCGTCCCTTTGCCGATGTGAACTGGATTGATCCGCATGCCGTAGCCACGGCCGAAATGGTCTACCGGTTGGCGCGCCAGGCGCGAGTGCCGATTTCCTCCGACATTGCGACCTGCCTCTACACCGCCGTTCTCACCGACACCGGTTCGTTCATGTTCGAAGGTACCAGTGAGCATACCTTTGCCCTGGCGCGAGAGTTGGTGCTGGCTGGAGCTGACCCCTCGCGGTGTGCGCGCAATGTCTATTTCGCGCATTCCACCGCCAAGATGCGCCTGCTGGGCGCGGCCTTGTCGAATCTCCACCGCGACGGCCCTCTGGCATGGATTTCTGTGACCCAGGAGCAAATGGAAGCAGTCGGAGCGCGGGAAGAGGATTGCGAAGGCCTGGTGAACTACGCGCTTTCTATCAAGGACGTCGAGGTCGCAGCGTTTTTCCGCCAATTGCCCGACGGGCGCTTCCGCGTCAGCCTGCGAAGCAAGGGCCAGCTCAACGTTGCCGCGGTGGCACAAGCATTCGGTGGGGGCGGTCACAAGTGCGCCAGCGGCTGCTCGCTCGACGGACCGCTGTCGTCCGCGGTGGAACGCGTATTGGCGCAACTTCGCGCCGAGCCTTCCGTACAATAGTGGGCCATGGACATTTCGCTGGCGCGGCAGGTTGCATCCTTTTTAGGGGCCCTCCTTATTCTGTTTGCTTACGTCGGCCACCAGTTAGGGTGGATGGATTCGCGCAGAGCCGCATACAACATTCTGAACACGATTGGCTCCGCAATCCTTGCCTACATCGCCTTTCATCCGTTTCAAGTTGGCTTTGTTGTGCTCGAAGTTACGTGGGTGCTGATCAGCCTGTATGCCCTGGCCAGACCCACTGGGCAACACTGAGGAGTGGCGTCTTTGCGCATCCGCGAAAATTCGTGGCTGGGGGTTTCCGCGTGAACCAGCGGGTTCGTACCGATTGGCTTCTGCTCGCCGGTTTCTGCGGATTCTTGTTTTTCTACGGACTCGCATATTTTGGTCTGGTCGGTGCCGATGAACCCCGCTACGCTCAGGTCGCGCGCGAAATGCTCGCCCGTCACGACTGGATCACCCCCACCCTCGGCGGCAAGCCCTGGCTGGAAAAACCTCCGCTGTATTACTGGCAGGCCATGCTTGCCTATCGATTCTTCGGGGTGAGCGACTGGGCCGCCCGCCTGCCCTCGGCAGTGGACGCGACCTTCATGGTGATTGCCATCTATCTTTTCTTTCGGCGATTTCGTCCGGGCTCCGAGCTCGACGCTGCGCTGATGACCGTCTCCGCCGCCGGCATGATCGGCTTTGCCCGTGCCGCTTCCATGGACATGGCTCTCGCCGCTACCTTCACGATCGCTTTGCTGGCCTGGTACGTGTGGCAAGAAAGCAGTGCTCAACTTTATTTGTGGCTCGCGTATGGGTTCGTGGCATTGGGAATGCTCGCCAAAGGACCGGTGGCTCCATTCCTGGCGGCGGTAGTCATCGGCATTTTTTCCGTCGCCAAGGGTGACTACCGAATCCTTCGCCGCATGCTTTCAATTCCGGGAGTGCTGTTGTTCTGTGTGGTCGCACTGCCGTGGTACGTCGCGGTGCAAGTCAGGAACCCGGACTTCTTTCATGCTTTCATCCTGAAACACAACCTGGAGCGCTTCAGCAGCAACCTCTATCGCCACCGGGAGCCGTTCTGGTACTACATTCCGGTGGTGGTTCTTGCAATACTTCCCTGGACGGTCTTCGCAGTCGCCGCCGTGGCTGAAACGATTCGAGCCTGGTGGTCGCAACGCAGAGAAATGTTGAAGTCCGCGGACGGAAACGAAGATACGCTGAACGTATTCCTGCTGATTTGGCTTCTGGTTCCAGTGATCTTTTTTTCCATTTCCCAATCGAAACTGCCCGGCTACATTCTTCCCGCGCTGCCGGCTGGCACGCTACTACTGTCAGAGTATGTGAGCCGCCACACTGCCGGCGACCATCGGCCCGGCGCTTTTCCGCTCCTTCTCCACGCGGTGGTCGCTGCTGCTTTGGTCGTTCCTGCGCTGCTGATGGGACAGATGCTGCTGTTACACCGCATCGTTTGGAGCACGCCGACTTTGATTGCGCTGTTACTCACCGCGGTGCTGGCGATTGGCATTGTGCTCACGCTGCGCATGCCGGGCGGGTTTCGCATGCTGCGCTTCGTCACTCTCATTCCCGTGGTGCTGGCGGTCGCGGCCGTTCTGCGCCTTTACGCGCCCGCGCTCGACAATAACCTGTCCGCTCGTCCTTTGGCCATCGAACTGGGCAAGCTGGGATCCAAGCCTTTACCTCTGGCTGTTCTCCATGTGCGGCGTGAGACCGAATTTGGATTGGCTTTTTACCGCAATCAGACGATTGATCGCTACGAGAGTGGACAGATTCCAGAACAAGAGCACATCGTCGTTACTCCCGCCGGATCTGGCGAGGAACTAATCACGCGCCTCGCCGGGCGCCGCGTCCTCTATCTAGGCAGTTTCGCGCCCCAACGCCTCGACTACTACTGGGTTTCCCGCCAAGAACCGGCGCACTAGTGTAGGCGTAACTCTCACCGCCAGTCCGCAC
This sequence comes from Terriglobales bacterium, assembly GCA_049591935.1. GTDB lineage: Bacteria > Acidobacteriota > Terriglobia > Terriglobales > Acidobacteriaceae > JABCZH01. The sequence goes on from JBAWFN010000102.1 coordinate 6,361, forward strand.
CATTGATGTTCGCCCACTCCGCTCCCATGTTGTCGTCGGTGATAATCTGCCGCTTTCTGCTCCCCAACGTCACGTCCCCACCTTCGAGCCCGGTGTCTTGCGAAGACACATGAAGCCCGTCCGCCAGCATCGCATACGCGGCCAGTATGTGTTCAGCCCGTGGATTTTGGGGATCGAACATCAATCGCCCGTCGATCCTGTACTCACGCAAAATCCCCAGCCAGCGCTCTTTGTTCAACGGAAACGCAGAATCACTGACCGCCAGGAAACTCATTACTCGAATTCCATAACGAAAGACGTGCAAACCCGTTGCCATCACATCGGCCGAATCTGTCGCGTTGTAGTAAAGAACTCCACCGGGGTTCAGGTGCAGCTTTACCAGGCGCAGGAAATCGGCAGAGAGCAGGTTGGAGCTGTGGTCACGCCAAAAGAACGAGGTGTTTATCAGCACCAGATCGTAGCCCGCCTCTGGGTGTGCCAGCAGCCAACGGCGGCCATCATCAATGCAGATTGTCACCTTCGGGTTACTCAGCAGCGATCTCACCATCGGGTACTGCTCAATCAATTGCAAATACCCGGGATTGATCTCCACGATGTCCACACGCTCGTTTTGTGGGTTGTTGACCGTGACTTGGGCCCATGAGCCAGAAGAAAGTCCGATCAACAATGCCTTCTTGGGGGTCGGGTCGAACAGTCCCAAAGCGTATGCCCGGAAGATCAGATTCTTATCGTGCAAGGGATCTACATTGAAATAGCCGTCGTGGACGCCTTCTCCCATCACCCTTCCATCTTGCGTTACCGCAATAACCCCATTGCGGTTTTCGACGACATGCGCCATGTACCCTACCATCGCCGCTTTGGGCCCGAATATCAGCCGGCCGAACACATTCAAGTACAGCGGTGAACAAAGGAGAATTGCACCCAACGCCACCGGAACCGCAACCAGCTTTCCGATCGATGGCACCCGCATGCGGCCATCTGAAAACAACAGCACCAGTGCCCCGGTGAGAACTGCCAGCAACGCCAGTTGAATTGCGATCTGCATCAACCCAAACTCATTCATCAGCATGAAGCCAACCACCAGGCTTCCCAGCGCAGATCCCACGATATTCGCAACATAGATCAAGCTCACGTGCCGCCCGGATTCCGTGTCTGCGGAAACGGCCAGGCGGCAGAGCAAAGGCAGCACTGATCCCAGCAGGCCAGCCGCAAGAAAGAATGCGGGCGCACTCGCCATCAGGGGATAGTTCTTCCAGGAAAGTTGAGCTACCAGCGGCGGCAGGTAGACGGACAGGGCGCCCACCCCCAATAGCATCAAGCCAATGGTGTTGATCACCACCGCCGCATTCTTCTTCTCAGTCAGCTTCTCAAGCGCGTAGCTCCCTGCTGCAACGCCACACAGATAAGTGGAAAGAAGGAGGGCGAACGCCGGGGCCCGGTCCGCCGACCCTAGAGCCAGCACGCGAAACCACTCGATCTCGAATCCCAGGGCGATGAATCCTGCGAGCCCCGCAATCAACATGGCGGCTGCGAGCGGCAACCCAGGTTGGGCGTCGGTTGGCGCCGTCTTGGCCTCGGTGGCCGGTTCCGCACTCATCGGCTGCTGGCTGCGACCGTATAAGTAGGCCACCGTGCCCACCACCACATTGAGGCACGCCGCAATGGTCACCGATCCCGACTGCCCAAAATTGAGCATCACATATTCCGCGCACAGGTAGCAGGCAAACGCCGACCCCAGGGTGTTGGCGAAGTACAGAATTGCGACCGAATGGCCCACATCGCGCGAGGAACGAACCAACTGCTCCACCAGCAGTGGTAGAGTTGCACCCATCAGTATGGTGGGCACTATGAGAAGCAGGAAGCTGAACAGGATCGTCAACCCTAAGCTGGCGCCCGCCGTATATTCGGCAGCCCAGTGAAAAATGCGCAGTGAACTCAAGCCAAAAATCGCCACTCCCAGTTCGCAGACTCCAAAAATCACGATTCCCTGTCGCGGAAAGGCCGCAGAAAGCCGCCCGCCCGCCAGACTTCCCACTCCCAGACCCAGCATGAACGCGCTCACCACCACCGCTACCGACTGCACGTTGACTCCGTAAATGACAAACAACGCCCGCTGCCACACAATCTGGTAGATCAGGGCGGGGAATCCGGAAAAGAAGAACAGGACCGTGATCAGGCCGGCTTCACGTTGCCCTTGCTGCTTGCGTAGGTTTCTGAGCGCGAATGCCAGAATGACCGCTGTAAGCAGAAGCAGACCGGCAACCGGAGCAGATTCCATGGTTTCCCCAGACGTACGACGGCAAAGTCAGCTGGCTAGAAGCCTTTTGTATAGCATGTTTTGGGGCTGTCCCTGATAACCAAAGAGTGGCCCGTCTCAACCCTTCATTCCCTGAAACAAATGTGTGTATTCCCCTTGTTTCCCGGTTTGCCTCTCGCCCTGGGAAACATCTAAACTCGGTTCGCGATCAGAATTGTTGCAGCATCGCTGACCCTCCAGGAGCCCGGGTGGAGATTCTTGATCTCAGGCATTTCTCCGCGGTCGACTTACGTCCTCTGCTCGATGACGAGGCCGAAGTGTGGGAGCGCCTGCTATCGTGGGACTACTCCGGCTCCGCCGCCATGATTCTCCGCTACGTGGACGCCAAGATTCTGCCCGGTTACGCCGCTGTTGATCGCGGCCGCATCTTCGGATATGCCTTCTTCGTTTATGAAGGCAGTAAAGGTGTGATCGGGGATTTGTTCGTCGCTAATGGTGGCCGCCTGCCAGATCCGCACGCGGTTGAAACCCAGTTGCTGGTGCACGTAATTGAGACCCTACAGCAATCGCCCGGCATCAACCGTGTAGAGGCGCAACTTCTGGCGCATGACACCGGAGCGGTCGCCCAGCCCTTTCTCGACCAAGGTTTCCACCGCCATGCCCGCCTTTTCATGGTACTGCCGCTGGAGAACTCAGCTAAACCCACCCCATCAATGCGTACTGACATCGAGATCCGCCGCTGGTCCGAACAGGATTACCAGCCTGCCGCCGCCGTCATTACTTCCGCATATCGTGGACACGTCGATTCCGAAATCAACGACCAATATCGCACGCTGAGCGGATCGTTGCGCTTCCTGAACAATATTGTCCGTTTTCCCGGTTGCGGCACCTTTGATCCAGATTCTTCGTTCGTCGCCGTGCACCCCAAGAGTCGTACCTTGTTGGGATTGATTCTGTGTTCCCGTGTGCGTCACGATGTGGGTCACGTCACCCAGGTTTGTGTCTTGCAGGAATATCGGTCGAAGGGAATCGGCGAGGCCTTACTGGAGTGCACTACCAACAATCTTCGCCAACGGAAGTTCGCGCTGCTCTCGCTGACCGTCACCAAGGCCAACGCCCACGCCGTGGAACTCTACCTTCGCCTGGGTTTTGACACCAAGCGCGTGTTCGACGCATTTGTGTGGGAGGGATGAAGCAGAGCGGGGGCAGCCAGGAACTACCCATAATTCAGTTTACGCCGCGAATTCCACCTTGGCTGCCTGGGGAATGATCCCGGCGGTGTGTCCCATGTCCAGGAGGCGGCGCACTGCTTCCCGCCCGTCAGGTCCATAGTCGAGCGTGCGCTCGTTCACGTACATGCCGACGAACTTGTCTGCCAACTGCGGATCCAGATCACGGGCAAACTGCATGGCGTAGGCCAACGCTTCCTCGCGATGGTCAAGCGCATACTGAATGCTTTCCCGCAACGCTCCCGCGACTCTTGACATCAGTTCCGGTCCCAGGCTGCGGCGAATCGCATTTCCTCCCAAGGGCAGCGGCAGACCCGTTACTTTCTGCCACCACCTGCCTAAATCAACGATGCGATGCAAGCCCGACTTGTCGTACGTGAGTTGTCCTTCGTGGATGATCAGTCCGGCCTCGTGTTTGCCTTCCAGCAACTGCGGGATGATCTGGTCGAAGGGCACCACTTCGGTTTCAATGCCAGGGGCAAAGAGTTTGAGAACCAGATAGGCTGTGGTCATGGTTCCCGGAACGGCGATGCATTTCCCTTTGATGTCCTGGGCGGAAAATGCGCGCTGGGCTACAATCATCGGACCGTAGCCGTCTCCTACGCTGCCGCCGCTCGGCAGCAACGTGTAGTGCTCCTGAATGTAGGGATAAGCATGAAATGAAATGGCGGTGACGTCATACGCGCCTTCCATCGCCTTCCGGTTCAGGGTCTCGATGTCGCAAAGCGTATGCGCAAAGTGCAGACCCGGCACCCGGACCTTGTTGGTCGCCAACCCGTAGAACATGAAAGCGTCATCGGAGTCAGGACTGTGCGCCACGGTGATGGTGCGAACCATCGAAGGCGGACTGCTTTCATGGGAAGAGGCTTTCTCCGATGTGAGATCGATCGGCGTCATGGCCGGACCTTGCGAATGCGCTGCCAGCCGTCGGCGAGCGCGGCGGCAGACATAATCTTGATCACTTCAGCAAAAACAAACCAGTAAAGCCCCCAGCGCACTGCCTGGGCAAGCGAATGAGTGAGGATGGCCAACCACGAAAGCCCGCTGGCAAACAATGCAATCTCGGCGAATATGCTGGCGGTCAAGGCGCGTGCCAGAGTGCGCCGGCCGTTTTCCAGAATCCAGCCCGCGAGCCCGGCAACGACAGGATAAGCCAGCAGAAAGCCTCCGGTCGGCCCCACCAGTTGAGCAAGGCCACCCGGGCCGGTTGGGCTGAACACCGGCAGCCCGGCCATCCCTTCCGCAAGATACAGCGCCAGCGCCGCAAAGCCGCGACGGCTTCCCAGGGTCAGGCCGACCGCCAAGACCCCGAAGTTCTGTAGCGTCAAGGGCACCGGGGTGAAGGGTAAAGGCAGGGTTACACGCGCGCACAACGCGACAAAAAGGCTGGCGCCCACCACGATGGTCACCTGTTTCGCGCCATCGAGGATGCGATCATGGTTGTCCAGAACCGACGTGGCTGACTTAAGCATTGGGTCCTCCGTACTGTAGTGCGAAATAGGTCCGCCTATCGCTCAACGCCGCTCTTCTTCGCCACTTCCGGGGTTGTCGAGCCTTTCAAGTTCCGACGCACACGAAGATAGGCCGCAATTCCCGCCCACAACGCCGCACCGGCACCGCAGGCAAAAATCAGAAACCACCACATCATGCGCACGATACCCTAGGATATCACTACTGAGCTGACTTCCCGGCCATTATGCGCTCTACCTCGTCTGCCTTCGAAGGCAGATCGACGCTCAGTTTAATCAGTTTCCCATTGCCATCCACGTAATACATGTCCTCGATGCGGACTCCCAGTTTCTCCTCGGGAATGTAGATCCCCGGCTCGATGGTGAACACCGATCCTGGACCCAGCGGAACATCGTAGTCATTTGCGTCGTGGACATACAAGCCGACGTAATGGCCCAACCCATGGATGAAGTACTTGCCCAGGGGATCTCCGTGGGAGTCCTTGCCGTGAGTATTAATGTAGTCGTAGGCGACTTTCTGAAGCGTATTTGGCCCAGCCTTCAACGTTGATTTACCCGACTGAAAGGCATCCATCGCTGCTTGCTGCGCTCCCAGCACAATGTCGTAAATCTCGCGCTGGCGGGGAGTGAATTTCCCCGAAACCGGCAGAGTGCGAGTAATGTCCGAGGCATACATCGAATATTCACCCGCCGCGTCAATCACCACTACGTCACCGGCCTGCATGGTGGCGGAATCCTCCGAATAATGCAGTACCGTGGAATTCAATCCCGATCCGACGATGGGCGAATACGCCGGTCGGCTGCACCCACGTTTGCCCCACTCGTACTGCAGCAAAGCGGAAATCTCGCTTTCGTTTACGCCGGGTTTCACCGCGTGCATGGCGGCGAGTTGCGCCGCTACTGAAGCTTCGGTGGCCTTGCGAATCCGCTCGATCTCCCCCGCATCTTTGACGGTGCGCAGCGACTCGATCAGCGGCCTTACGTCCTGAAAACGACCCCCCAGAGGAAACGCATTAGCCCGCTGCAGCCATTTGAATGATCCCTCGGAGTTCGAGGCCTCTCCCGCAGTTGGGACATCGGTGTAAATTGCGGCCCGGTGTTCGGAAAGCAGTCCGTAAATCACCCCGCGCATGTCTTCGAGCGATTTCACTTGATCAAATCCGGTGACCCGCGCGGCTTCGGGGCTTTCAGACCCCAGCTTGGGCCCTGTCCACTTCTCTTGGGCTGGGTTGCGCGTCGGAAGGAACAAGATCTCGGTGTAGGTGCGGGCCGGTGAGTTATCCTTGGCTTCGACCGCGGGCGCGATCAGCAAGGCCGCTCCTGGTTCGGTCCAGCCTGAGAGATAGAAAAAATTGTTCTCTTGCCGATAAGTAAACACATCATTGGGCCCCTCGGCTTCGGGCGGCGAAAATAAGACCACAACGCCGGCATTCGGAGTCTTGCCGGCCAGCGCTACCCGGCGGGCATGGAAATCTGCGTTGGGCTGACGATCCAAAGCCCAAGCCGTTTGCGCGATCAGCAAAGCTACAAGCAAAAGTCTGCGCATTGCTTTCATCCTTCACTGCGAGAGTCTAAACTCCAACCGGAAAGGGCTTGGTATGCGTCTCTGCGCTCAGGGAGAGCCCAGAGAACCGTCCCTGCAGCAGCGACATTAGCCCCGTGTACCAATACCCCACTACAAACAGAATCAGAAAAGGAACCGTGATGTAATTTTCGTTGTCTATCGCGTAGTAAACGGTCAGAGCAAAATAACCGCCAATCAGCAGTTCCACCCACGGCACCCACCCCAGGCGTCGTCGATATTTACCGGCGCGCACCTTGTCTTTTCGGGTCTCGACGTGATACTTCGGCGTCCGCGCGAACGCGGTTTTTTTCCCTACCAGCGCCTCCAGCACCGCCCGTGTATTGGTCACGGTCAGCCCGATTCCGAGCGCCATCAAGAACGGAAGATACAACAGCGCCCGAAACCATTTTCCTGGGAACAATTCGCGCTGCGATACCAGATAGAAGCTGGAAATCGAAAACGTCGAAGCCAGGAACAGAGGCAAGTCGATGTACATCATCTGAAACCAGCCCTGATAGAAACGAATGATCATGGCCGGCATCAACAGCACCGACAACACCACCATCAGCGGGTAGCTGAGATTTGCTGTCAGGTGGTACCAGGCCTCCAGCTTGACGTGAAAACGCTGATCACTTTTAAGCACTTTGGGCAATATTTTCTTACTGGTCTGGATCAGCCCCTTCGCCCACCGCGCCTGCTGGGTCTTAAACGCAGTCATCTCCACCGGCAGTTCGGCGGGACACTCGACGTCCTGCAGATAAACAAATTTCCAACCCTTGAGTTGCGCCCGATAGGAAAGATCGGTGTCTTCGGTCAACGTATCGTGCTGCCAGCCGCCCGCTTCTTCAATCGCCTGCCCCCGCCACACGCCAGCGGTTCCGTTGAAATTAAAGAACACGCCGCTGCGCGCCCGGCCGGAGTGCTCCAGCACAAAGTGGCCATCGAGCAAGATGGCCTCGACCTCGGTCAAAAAGGAATAGTTGCGATTGATGTGGGTCCAGCGCGTCTGCACCATGCCGATTTTGGGGTCAGTGAAGTGATGAATCGTGCGCAAGAGAAAATCTTCCGGGGGTACGAAGTCGGCATCGAAAATGGCAATAAACTCACCCTTGGCCGTCTTCATCCCTTCCGCGAGTGCGCCCGCCTTGAATCCCTCACGGTTCTCGCGGTGGTGATAGGTGACCGGTAACCCTTGGGACGCGTAATGGTTTACCAAACCCCGCGCCACCGCTTCGGTTTCATCAGTCGAGTCGTCCAAGACTTGAATATCGAGCTTCTCTCGCGGGTAGTTCAGGCGGCAGACCGCCTCCAGCAGCCGCTCCACCACAAACTGCTCATTGAAGATGGGCAACTGCACCGTGACCCGCGGCAACTCGGAAAAATGTGAAGCTGGTTCGGTGGTCCGGTTCTTTTTGTGCTTGTAGTAGAGATAAACCAGCACATAGCGGTGCGCACCGTAGGAAGCCAGCAAAATCAGCACGATGAAGTAGGGAATGAGCAAAGCCAGGTCAAAGGCGTTGGCGTGATAAAGGCCTTGGAAAGTCTTATCCAGAAAATGCTGGCGGATGTACTGCCCCAGGCCTTTGGGGGCAAGGACCGCCGCTAGCATTTGGGAGGAAAGGACCATGCGAACGAGTGGGAGCCCCTCAGCGGCTCACAGCCAGTCTGGCCGAAACCTCTATTCTACCTGAAGGACGGTGCCGGAACGGAATTGTGACCGTTGACGGTGTGACGCATGAACATGCTTTCTGTAGTGCGCGAGAGTACGTTGACGCCGTGGGCCTGTGGTGTAACGGCAGCACAACACTCCGTCAATGTTGTAGGTGCGGGTTCGAGTCCCGCCAGGTCCACACCCAAGTGATTGGGACTGGCATTATTGCCAAAACGGGAGCGGATTGAGACGGGGTGGTCTGCCTCCCACAGAAGTAACTTGATTTAGGAATACACCGTCAACGATAATTAAAGACGACATTGACGGGGTACTGTGCTTTTGCGAACGGTCTCGAGGACTCGAGGCCGTTTCGTTTCTTCGCTAGTTTAGGAAATACGTCCGATATAACGTGTCCCGCTGGGCCGGCCTGAACCCGGCATCACGAATGATCCGCCGTAGTTCTTCCTCCGTGGTGCAGTTGGTTACGCCCGCCGCTCGCACGACGTTTTCTTCGAGCATTACGGATCCCACATCGTTGCCGCCGAATTGCAAGCCAAGCTGACAAACTTTCAATCCCTGCGTCACCCAACTGGATTGCACATTCAGGAAATTGGAAAGATAAAGCCGTGAGATGGCCAGCGTTTTCAGGTACTCGACAGAAGTGGCCTCGTCCCAGTGACGTCCGCCCAGCGCCGTATTCGCTGGCTGGAACGTCCAAGGGATGAAGGCTGTGAACCCGCCAGTCTCCTCTTGCAATTCATAAAGCCGCTGGAAGTGGTTAACGCGGTTCTCGATGCTTTCCCCAACGCCAAACATCATCGTCGCCGTGGTGCGCATGCCGAGTTGGTGCGCCGTGCGGTGTACGTTGAGCCAGTCTTCGGTCAGGCACTTCAAGCGGGCAATCTTGAAACGCACTTCGTCGTCAAGAATCTCCGCTCCACCGCCGGGAATTGAATCCAAACCAGCATCTCGGAGCCGCGCAATGGTGTCGCGAATACTCAGGCTGCTGTATTCGGCGATGGCGATGATCTCTGAAGCTGAGTAACAATGCAGGTGAACTTTCGGAAATCGCTGCTTGATGCCGCGCATCATCTGCTCATGCCAGTCAATCTTCAAGTCAGGATGCAATCCGCCCTGCATGAGCACGCCTGTCCCGCCCAGTTCGACGGTCTCGCGAATCTTGTCGTAAATGGTCTCGAAATCTAGGATGTATCCCTCTTTAGCCTTCGGCCCCTTCAACGGTCGATAAAAAGCGCAGAAGGTGCAGTACTCGGTGCAGTAGTTCGTGTAATTAATATTGCGGTCAATGATGTACGTGACCACGCCCTCAGGATGGAGCCGGCGACGCACCGCATTGGCCTCCATGCCGATGCCAACTAGGTCATCGGAGCGAAAGAGATCGAGGGCTTGTGGTTTGGTCAGAGACATACTTGGATGATTCTAACGGACAGCGAACTCTGGAGCCAACCTGGGCGGAATCGGGTTGGGTTGTCTTCGCGTTCTTTGCGCACGACTTTGCGTTCTTTGCGGTCAAGAGCCTTAACCGCAAAGTTCGCAAAGGTCTCGCGAAGGCCGCAAACAAAGGCCGAGGCGTCATCAACCAGCCGCTGCTTTGGCAGCTTCCAGAAACTGCAAGCGGGCGGCTCGCGGCAGCGCTGCGCACTCCTGCGCGTACTGATAGAAAAGCCGCAGCCCCGCCAGGCACTCCGCGTCGAGAGAATAGTGGATACTATGAGTCAAGTAATCTCTTACCATTTCCTCGCTCAACCCCAGGCGAGGCGCCCACTCGCGGGCGGTGTGATTCACATTCTCAGGTTCCAGTCCGTGGTCGCGCGACTGTTGAAATAAGGCCGTCAGATCGACGTCGCCCGCATGCTGCAAGGCTGAGTGTCGAACCGCCCAGAAAGCAAAGACAAAGGGCCTGCCCGTGAAACGGATCCATTCTTCCGCGAGATCGTAAGTAAGGTACCGCGAACGATCGATCTTTAGTGCGGGATCGCCAATCAACAGTCCGGCATCGTGCTGGTCGAGCATCCGCCCAATGTCCGGGACCATCGGCGAGAAGGTTCTTTCCCCGCCCCACCACTTCGCAAACAACACTTTGGTAAGTGCGACCGAGGTCATCGAGGAAGTGTCCAATGCCACCGTACGAATAGCCTCCAGGGGCACTTTGCTAACCAGAAGAATGGACCTTACCGCCCGCCGCGACGCGATTGCGACTCCGGGAATAATGGCAAGATCGGGAATGCTGCAATATGCCGCCGCGGGAATGATTCCGATATCTGCCGACCCGTCCCGCAAGCTGGCCGCACACTGTGAAGGGAGCGTGTAAGAAATCTCGAAAGCCGAGCCGGCGACGCCGTGCTCGAAGTCCCACATGAGCGGCGCGGTATTCAGGTAGGAAATGGCGGAGATGCGCAGACGTTTCATCTGGGAACCCATCAATTCTAACAAACCTCAATGTTCATCTAACCTTGACTCCCTTATCCTGCCGTGTATAGATGCGCCAGAGGCTTAATGGAGGTCATCAGTGGCCGTAGCCCTCACAGCATCTGAAAGAACCATCCAAACCGTTACCCGCCAGTGGCTTGCCCTAGCCCTGACGCCGGGCCTCGGACCAACCCGGGGTCGCCGCCTGGTCGAGTTCTTTGGTGGGGTGAATGCAGTTTTTCAGGCGTCATTGACTGAATTGGAAGCCACCGGCATCCAGGCTGCCTCCGCCCAATCGCTGGGCACGGGCCGCTCACTGGAGCTGGCGCAAAACGAACTGGCACGCACCGCAGCTGCGGGGGTAAAGGTCATTTCGGTGGATGACTCCGCCTATCCCACACAGTTGAAACAAATCTATGATCCGCCGCTCATTCTTTATGTGCGTGGCGATGACCCCGTAATTTCGCAGCCGGGAATCGCTCTGGTTGGCACCCGTCACCCCACACCTTACGGCCTGGGGATGGCGGAAAGGCTGTCCTGCGATCTGGCCGCCCGCGGGCTCGTCATCTTCAGCGGGATGGCCCGCGGCGTGGATACTGCGGGTCACCGCGGTGCTCTGGCTGGAAAAGGGAAGACCGTCGCTGTCTTCGGCACAGGAGTTGACGTCACTTACCCCAAAGAAAACACCCGGCTAATGGATCAGATCCTGGCGGCAGGAGGCGCCGTAATCTCCGAATTTCCCATGGGAACGTTTGCGGCGCCGCAAAATTTTCCCATTCGCAACCGGATTATCAGCGGAATCTCTCTGGGCGTGCTGGTGGTGGAAGCGGCCGAATACAGTGGGACCCGCATCACCGCGCGCTGCGCCCTGGAGCAGAGTCGCGACGTTTATGCGGTCCCTGGGAACGTTACCAACAAGAACTCCTGGGGCCCCAACACCCTTATTAAACAGGGTGCCAAGCTGGTGGCCACATGGGAGGACGTGTGGGAGGAACTCCCTACGGATGTTAGACTTAGGCTCCAACCCGAAGGCGCCGATGAATCGCCGGACGGGCAAACCGCATCTCTATTTCAGGAAAACGAACTGCCGCCCCACGAAAAAAAGATCTTTGCCCTGCTCAAAGCTGACGAAGCCACCCACATTGATGAGATCGTCGAGCGGTTGGAGCCGGGATTGTCTTCCTCTGAGATTTTCGCTGCGCTCTTCGAGCTGGAACTGGCCGGCAAGGTGAAGCAACTGCCAGGGAAGAATTTTGTGAAGAGCTTCTAGCTGTCAGCTATCAGCCGTCAGCTTTCGGCTAACGCGGCTCGGGTGGGAGGCCAAATTGCAAAGCTTCAGGAATCTTAGAGTTTGGGAGAAGGCCCACGTTCTGACGCTCGACGTGTACCGGTCGAGCAAGCCGTTCCCGCGAGATGAAATGTACGGATTGACGAGTCAGATGCGGAGAGCGTCAGCCTCAATCGGAGCAAACATCGCCGAGGGATCCTGCCGCAAGGGCGACTGCGAGTTCGGGCGGTTCCTACAGATTGCCATCGGTTCGGCTAGCGAACTCGAGTATCACCTGCTTCTGGCACGCGATCTGGAATTATTGAAATTGCTGGACCACCAGCGTCTTGCAGAGGGAGTCGTTGAAGTAAAACGCATGCTTGCCTCCTTGATTCACAAGCTGAAAGCCCATAGCTGAAAGCTGAGAGCTGACCGCTGAAAGCCGTCGGTACCTTGTTGCCGCCGCCACATTCGTGCTAGCTTCAAAAGCAATTATCCATTGAGGGTCTATTGAGCAAAGGTTTAGTCATCGTCGAATCGCCGGCTAAGGCGAAAACCATCCAGAAGTATCTGGGTGCGGGTTTCACAGTCGAGGCTTCCCTCGGCCACGTGAAAGATCTGCCCAAGAGCACGCTGGGTGTCGATACCGATAACAACTTTGAGACTGAATACATCGTTATCCCGGGCAAGGAAAAAGTTCTCGCCAAGCTGAAGAAGCTGGCGCTCTCCGCTGACAAGATTTATCTGGCGCCTGACCCGGACCGCGAAGGCGAAGCCATCGCCGCCCACCTGGCAGAAGAACTGGGCGATGGGGCCAAAACCAAGAAGAAGAAAAAGAAAGCCAAGGGCGAAGACGAAAACGGCGGTGAGCGCATCCGCCGCGTCACCTTTAACGAGATCACACAACGCGCGGTTCGCGCTGCCTTCGAACATCCCCGCGACATTGATCAACACCTGGTAGACGCCCAACAGGCGCGTCGCGTTCTTGACCGCCTCGTGGGTTATCAAGTCTCTCCTCTATTGTGGGATAAAGTCCGCCGGGGCCTTTCCGCTGGCCGCGTGCAGACGGTCGCGCTACGCCTCATCGTCGAGCGTGAGCGCGAGATCAAGGCCTTCGAGAAGGTTGAATATTGGACTATTGACGCTCATCTCACTGGCCCCAAGCCTCCGGCCTTCGTTGCCCGTTTTGTGGGCAAGGGCGAAGAAAAAGTCGAAGTGCACAATGGCGAGGAAGCCGAGAAAATCCGCGCGGCCATCGAGAAAGCCGATTGGCTGGTCCGGTCGGTCGATCGCAAGGAACGCCGCCGCAATGCCACTCCGCCGTTCACTACCAGCAAGCTGCAACAGGATTCCTCGCGCAAACTGCGGTTCAGCGTGAAGCGCACCATGATGATCGCCCAGCGGCTGTATGAAGGCGTGGAACTGGGCGCAGAGGGCCTGGTTGGTCTCATCACCTACATGCGTACTGATTCCACGCGCGTGTCGGCAGAAGCCCTGACCGAAGTGCGGGAATACATCAAGAGTCAGTACGGCGACCCGTATCTGCCGCAGTCGCCCAATACCTACAAAGAGAAGAAAGAAGCGCAGGCCGCGCACGAGGCCATCCGCCCCAGCTCGGCGGCGCGACATCCTGACCAGATCAAGCAGTATTTAAAAGAAGACGAATACAAGGTCTACAAGCTGATCTGGCAGCGTTTTGTGGCTTCACAGATCACGCCTGCTGTTTTTGACCAGACCACGGTTGATATCGACGCCAAATCCGGCGCGGACACCTTCTGGTTCCGTGTGACCGGGTCCGTCATGAAGTTCGACGGCTTCCTCAAAGTGTACGAAGAATCGAAGGAAGGCAAAGATGAGGAAGACGAAGAACTGAAGCACAAACTGCCGGCGCTCGAAGCTGGACAGAAACTGACGCTGCGTGAATTGAAGCCGGAGCAGCACTTCACCGAACCGCCTCCGCGCTACAACGAGGCCTCGCTGGTCAAAGAACTCGAAGAGCGCGGCATTGGACGTCCGTCCACCTATTCGGCGATTCTCAGCACCATTCAGGAGCGGCAGTATGTGCAGAAGCTGGGCGGCAAGTTTACGCCCACGGAAATCGGACTGGTCGTGACCGATCTTCTGGTGGCGAACTTCCCCGACATTTTCGACATTCAATACACCGCCCGGCTGGAAGAAGACCTCGACGGAATCGAAGAAGGCAAAGAAAAGTGGACCGACGCGCTGGCCGACTTCTACAAGAAGTTCGAGAAGGACCTCAAATACGCCGCCAAGCACATGGAGAACATCAAGCGGATGGAGAAGCCCACAGACGAGAAGTGCGAGCGCTGTGGCTCACCGCTGGTGATCAAGTGGGGCAAGCACGGTTCGTTCTACGCATGCAGTTCGTACGACAAGGAAAATCCCGACAGTTGCACCTTCACCAAAGAGAATCCGATCAATTTGCCGGACCTTGATTCCGCCGATGTGCAGGAAACCACGCAGGAGGAATATTGCGAGAATTGCGGCCGCGTGATGGTGCTGAAGCGCGGGCGTTTCGGGCAATTCATGGCGTGTACGGGATATCCCGATTGCAAGACCACGCGGCGTTTGGATCAGGGGAAGAAGGTTCCCGACATTCCGCTCGACGAACCCTGCCCCAAGTGCGGCCGGAACATGATGATCCGCCACGGACGCTACGGGGAATTCACCGCCTGCAGCGGCTATCCCGAGTGCAAATATGTGAAGCAGAATTTCATCGGGGTAAAGTGCCCGCTCTGCAAAGACGGTGATTTGGTGGAGAAACGCGCCCGCAAGGGCAATACCTTCTATGGGTGTTCGAACTATCCCAAGTGCAAATTTACGTCGGCCAACAAGCCGATTCCGGAGAAGTGTCCGAGCTGTGGCCATGAGTTCCTGGTCGAGAAATTTGTCAAGTCAGTCCCCGTGATTGCCTGTCCTAATAAGGAATGCGATTATGAGCGGTCTGCGCCCCTGGAAGCCGCGACGGCGAACTCTTGAACCGCCGGGAAGTCCACTTATTTTGAATCCCGGCAGCACAACGCTCATCTATAGGGGCGTCAGTCTTGTATCGAGCTCCAAACATTCCCTCAACATTGATTAGGAGAATTGCCATGTCTAATACGCCGACGACCGCTGACGCGGAACTGATTCTCAAGCTCTATGACCTTAGGCGCGAAGCAGAAATTCGCAAAGCACGAAACTGGTGGCTGGGCTTCTGGCCCGAATCTGCCGATGACATCTTGAAGGTTGCCACTGCTCTCGGTTCTCAGGACAACGCCTGGCTGCGCCAGGTTGGCGGATACTGGGAGATGGCCGCTTCCTTCGTGCTGCACGGCACCCTCAACCGTGAGCTCTTTCTGGAAGGCAGTTTCTCGGGGGAGATGTTCTTTATCTTTGCCAAGATCGAGCCCTATCTCAAGGAACTGCGCGAAAAAATGCAGAATCCAAAGCTCTTCGGCAACGTGGAGAAGGTGATTATGACCTCGCAAGGGGGTCCAGAGCGATTGAAACAAACCCAGCAATCGATTGCTGCGTTCCGCAAGGCCGCCAAGGCTGCCTAGGAATCGAAATTGGTGATGGGGCGGCTGTGTTCGCCACGGCCGCCCTGGTTTCTCTGCTAGGAAATGTATTCCCGGATGTACTCGTCGCGCGACGTCGCCAACTCGTGTACGTCGCCATCGAAGATGATCTTGCCATCCCTGAGAATCAGGAACCCCATGGGGACCTCTCCGCGCATGCCCGGGGGTAGTGGTTGCATCTGATTGGTCTTGCGGTCGAAATAATTTGCCGCCATGATGAAGGCGTCTTGCAGCCGGTGAGTGACCAGCAGCGAACTGGTCTTGTAGACATCCCGCTGTTTTACGATCAATTGAACAATCGTCGTGGAAGTGACCGGGTCCAGTCCTCCGGTGGGGGAATCGTAAAGCAGTATCTCCGGATGGGTAATAATGGCGCGGGCAATGGCGACGCGCCGCCGCATGCCTCCCGACAGCTCCGAGGGAAACATGTCCACCGTCCGTTCCAGTTCCACAAAACTCAATGACTCGCGTACCGGTTTCTCAACCTCTTCTTCTGTAACGTCGCCTTCCTCGAGCAAGCGGAAAGCAACATTTTCCCGCACCGTGAGCGAATCGAACAGCGCGCTCTCCTGAAACACCATGCCGATCTTACGCCGCAGATCGAACAGATCCTCTTCCTTCATCTGGGTCACATCTTCGCCCAGTACATGAATGTGTCCGGCATCAGGTTTTATCAGTCCCAAAGCGAGCTTGAGAATCGTGCTTTTTCCCGAGCCCGCGACCCCGAAGATCGCTTTGGTCTCGCCTTTGGACAGCTGAAAGGAGATTCCATCCAGAACCGTCCTGCCCTCAAACGCGATCGAGACCCCATCGAAGGCAATAACCGTTGACGGAGAGCTTTCCATCGAAGTGTGGCTCTGGTCAAAAGTGAGCGGAGGGGCGGCCATGACTCAGCGATAGGAAAAAATTGCCATTAGGAACTTGGTGGTTAGCAGATCCACCATAAGGATCAAAACCGATGACGCCACAACCGCTTGAGTGGTTGCCCGGCCCACCCCCTGGGTTCCACCGCGTGCTGAAACTCCGTAGTAGCACCCCACGGTGGCAATAATGAAACCGAACAGAACCGGCTTCAGCAGGCCCATGATTACATCCTGAAACATCAGAATCTGGTAGGCGCTGTTCCAGTACTGCCGCCAGTCGACTCGGAACAGCAAGGTGGAAATCAGCGACCCGCCGAACAATCCCAGCAGATCAGAGATGATGGTCAGGAAGAACAGCATAAACACGGTGGAGACCACCCGCGGAGTCACCAACTTCTTCATCGGGTCGGTGCCCAGGGCGCGCATGGCATCGATCTGTTCGGTCACCACCATCGAACCCAGCTCGCTGGCCATGCCGGAAGAGTTTCGGCCCGCGACCATCAGCCCGGTGATGATGGGACCCAGCTCGCGCACCATTCCTACGGACACAAGCTGCCCAATCAACGAAAGCGAGCCAAATCGCTGCAGCGTATTGGCGCTGTTCAATGCCAGCTCCGCGCCGATCGACAGCCCGGTCAGCACCACGATGGGCAGAGATCCAACGCCAATCAGGTCGGCTTGCTGCATGGTGTCAGCAAGGTAGCGGGGGTAGCGGAACAGATTGGCCACCGACCGGCCAGCCAACAGGGAATAGTCCTGGACCGCTTCCAACTTTTCTTTGGCTATTTCTGTGGGCGAGATCAGTTCCATGGTGTGTCTCAGAATCGCTCACGGCACTATAGCAGAGAAAGCGGCTTGCGTTCAGCCCTAGTTGTGGAGGGAATTCGGGACGAGGGCTTTCTTGGCGGTCTCTGCGCGAAAGGCTTTGCGCCCTTTGCGGTCCAAGGTTTTTGACGTAAAGTCGGCAAAGGATTCACCAAGTGCGCTAAGAAAACCTCGCGGCTATTCTCGCGCCTTACGCTTAATTTCGATGTTGAGCCGCTTGATCTTCTGATTGAGCGTCGAAAGGGGCACATGAAAGCGCTCCGCGGCTTCGGTCTGGTTCCAATGGCATTTCTCCAGCATGTCGATGATGACCCGCCGTTCGCCATCTTCCATGATGTCGAACAGCGAAGCATCCGAGCGGTGTTCCAGAGCAGGGAAGGCCGCCGTCCGGCCCACGATCTGGTCGGGGAGAAGTTCCGGGCCGATCTCCTCCTCCGTGGAAAGCACGACAGCGCGTTCGATCACATTCTCCAGTTCACGCACGTTGCCCGGCCAGGAATAGGCCATGAGCGGCCTGAGAGTTTCCGTCGTGATGCGCCGCAGGGCAATCGCATTCTCCTTGGAGTAACGGTCGAGGAAGAAACTGGCCAGCAGCGGAATGTCTTCGCGGCGCTGACGCAAAGGCGGCAGATCAATGGTGATCACGTTGAGGCGGTAAAACAGATCTTCCCGGAACTTGCCCTCGCGCACTTGCTGTTGCAGGTCGACGTTGGTGGCGGCGATGATGCGCACGTCCACTTGAATCTCGTGGACTCCGCCCAGATGCATAAACCTCCGGTCTTGAAGCACGCGCAGAATCTTGCTCTGCATGTCCAGGTTCATGGTGCCGATTTCATCGAGAAACAAGGTGCCTCGGTCCGCGACCTCAAACAAACCTTTCTTGGATGCGATGGCGCTGGTGAATGCCCCCTTCACGTGCCCGAAAAGTGTCGATTCTAAAAGATCCGGCGGCACCGACCCAGTATTGACGGGAACGAAGGAATGGTCCCGTCGCGGAGAATTCAGATGGATGGCTTTTGCGATGAGTTCCTTACCCGTACCGCTCTCGCCCTGCAACAGCACGGTGGAACGGCTGGCCGCGACCTGACCCACCAGATCAAAAATCTTCAGCATGGGCTCGCTCTTGCCCACGATGTTTTCAAAATTGTAGCGCTGCTTGAGGGCGCGCTTGAGTTGAACGTTTTCTTCCTCGGCCCGATGGCGGGCAATGGCCGCGCGCACATCGGCTAGAAGCTTTTCGTTGTCCCAGGGCTTCTGGATGAAATTCGCGGCGCCCACCTGCATGGCCTTAACGGCGTTCTCGACCGTGCCGTAGGCGGTAATCATGATGACCGATAGCTGCGGATCCTGGGCGTGAATCTCGGCCAGCAGTTCCATACCGTTGCGGTCGGGCAGCGCCAAGTCGAGCAGCACCAGGTCAAAATTGTGCTCGCCGATTCGCGCCAATCCCAACTCGCCGCTGTCGGCCGACTCGACCGCGTAACCTTCCATTTCCAGCAGCGTCTCCAGTGATTCGCGGATGGCGGCCTCATCGTCAATGATCAACACTGACCCCATCGACGAGTGGGCGTTGTTCATGGGGCGCGAGATGACGGCGGCTTCAGACACTGACTGCCTTCCTGGTCAGCGGGAAATCCAGATAGAAGCGGGTGCCCTCGCCGGGGCGGCTTTCTACCCGAATCTTCCCCGCGTGCTCTTGTATGATTCCGTAACTCACGGACAAACCCAGCCCCGTGCCCCGTGGCTGGCCTTCGCGCGCCGCCTTGGTGGTGAAGAAGGGGTCGTAAATGCGCTGGATGTGCTCTTGCGCGATTCCTGACCCGGTGTCCGATACCACGACGCTGACGCCTTCGCCGTTGGAAGTGGCAATCCGCAGCGTGCCGCCGTTTGACATCGCGTCTTTGGCATTCAGGAACAAATTCAAAAAGACCTGCTGCAACCGCCCGGCGTTGCCGCTGATCGCCGGAAGATGCTCGGCCAATTCATTTTGAACCTGGATCTTCGAGGTCTTGAACTGGTGCTCCAGCAACGCCAAGGTGTCGTGGATAATCCGATTCACATCGACCGCGGTGAACTCAGTGCCGCTGGTGCGCGAGAAGTTCAAAAGGTTGTTGACGATTTCCGAGGCCCGGAAGGTCTGCCGTGTGATCTTCTCCAGCAACGCGCCTCGCTGCGGATCGCCTTGCAGTTGCTTCGATAGCATTTGGGCGTAAGAGGAAATCACCGCCAGCGGCGTATTCACCTCATGCGCGACGCCCGCGGCCAGCAGCCCAATGGACGAGAGCTTGTCGGCTTGCGAGAGTTGGGCCTCAAGCTCAACCCGCTCGGTAATGTCATCCATGATGATCAGCCGGCCAATCACGTTGAACTTGCGCGTGACCAGCGGCGCAATCGCCACATTCACAATCCGGCTCTCGCCGGTTGGCGTGGTCAGCCGGAACTTGTAAAGGTTATGGATGCCCTGATTCTGCCTTACACGGTAGAACTCTTCGACGAAAGCTGCCGGCAATATTTCGCCCAGGGGGCGCGCCAGCACCTGCCAGCGCGGAAGCGCATACATCACTTCCATCTGCGAGTTCCAGGACTCGATGCGGTCGGCTAAATCCACCGCCAGCACGCCGACGTTGATGGACTCGACGATGTTCTCGTTGAAGTCCTTCAAGCGTTCGTATTCAGCGACTTTCTGTTCTAGCGAGGCGTAGAGGCGCGCGTTCTGGATGGCGATGCCCAGGTACCCCGCCAATGTCTCCAGCAGTTCCACGTCTTCACTGGAGAGGAAGTCGCCTTCCACGGTTTTTCCCAAACCCAGGACGGCGACGGTCTGCTTCTGGGCGTGGCAGGGGATGTAGTAGTTCAAATCCAGCCGCGCGATGGTCTGCTGCGCACTGGGAGTTTCACGCGGCACCTGATGCGTGTTGTCGAAAAAGATATGTCCCGCCCCGATTTCCGGCCGCGGCGCCGCCAGGAAGCTCAAGTCCAGCCCGCTGGTCTGCGTCATACCGAACGATTTCGAGAGCAGGAAGCGTACCGGCCCTTCTCCGCCGGAAAGGAATACCGCCATCCGGTCCACCAGCAGCGTCCGTGACAAACGATCCACGACCGAACTCAACATCTCGTCGAGGTCGGTTTCCGCGCTCAGTTCGCGGCCAAATTCGATCAGGGTTTTTCTGTAGTCATAGCGCGTGCGATAGAAAAACTGATCAATGCGTTCCTGAATCCACTTGCGCACGGGATCGAACACCAGCGCCGTGACCACAATCGCCAGCACCAGCCCGATCGGACCGGAACTGGGAACCCGGGCGTGTACGACTTCCGCCACCGCTGCCACCACCGCGAAATACGCACCGATGATGGCCGCTGCCGACAACGTGTACACCATGCCGCGCTTAAAAATCAGGTCCACATCCATCAACCGGTAGCGGAAGATGGCGTACCCGAAGGTCAGGGGAAGCAGTCCCAGGGACAACACCGAAACCTTCATGGTGTTTTCCGGTAGCGTGCCCGCCAGATAGGGGATCACGTAGAACAACGTGAACGGTGTGATGGCTAGAATGGTTCCCCGAGTGATCCACTTCAGTTGCTGACGCAGAATCGGTGTGCCAGCCCGGCGGTAGGTGTTGACCAGTACCACGGCCGCGGCGATGAAAAACACCGCCAGATAAGCCATTTGCAACCGGTCCAGATTCCAGCGCAAAACCTCGCTGGCCCGCAGCAGTTGGAATGCTGCGACATGCAGGCTCAATAACACCGCACCGGGTACATAGATTGCCGGCAGCACCCAGCGATGCTCGCGCACGAATTGGCGCCGTTCCGGAAAAGTTAGAACAAAATGCAGGAATAGGGCCGGCTGCAACATCCAGGCGACCACATTTCCCCAATAGATCGTCCAGTCGAACTGGTTGAGCTTCCCGCTGTAGTGGAAGGTATAGAAAATGAACGAAACCAGGCAGAAAATATAAAAGTGCGTGGACCCGAGCGCTGTCCACCGCCGCAATAACACGTAAAGTCCAACCCCAAGGTAGATCAGGCCAATCAATCTCAGCCAGTTGTATTGCGAGCGCTCGGCCGGGACCGGAATCAGCACCACATCCACCGGAACCGCCTGCCGAACCAGCGAATACGTGGTCTTGGACCAGGCGCCGACACGGAACAGTTGATGGCTGAGGGCTGCGGTGGTAGTCGCGGGGTGTTCGTCAATTGCCGTCAGTTGATCGCCGACTTTGATTCCCGCCCGGGTTCCGGGGCCACCTTCATCCACTCGGTTTGCCACCAGGCTTCCGCCCTGCTCTACCCACCACACACCGTCCGTCGGCAACTGGAACGAGCGTTCCGCCTGGAAGTTGTATCCCGCATAAATGATCGCTGCCGTGGTCAGCAAGGCCAACAGGATCACAGTGGAGCGGACTTGGAAGTCCTTGTTCATGGACGGCGACGGCACCAGCCGCGGGCTGGAGGGTTCCTGCCCTGCTCTTTGCACGTTCGCTGCCATGACCACACCCATAAGAGAGCCAGTAAGAGAGCCAGTAAGTGGCTTGGAAACATCTAGTTCCAATATTATAAGGGCAATCCCGCGGTAAAGATATGTTTTTTGGAAACCGTGTTGTGGTATTTGGTAACTGTTTGATTTAAGTGTCGGTTAGCGCTCCTGTTTCTCACATTCCCCCACAAAGGGCGAATCCAGTAGAATCATGGTTCCCTCTATGAGCTCCAGCGAAGAAGTCATCCAGCGCGAACGCCAGTTTCTGCTCCAGACCTATAGTCGATACCCTCTTGTAATCGCCCGCGGCAAGGGTGTTTTCCTTTTCGACCTTGACGGCAAACGCTACCTGGATTTCGTCGCCGGTCTGGGCGTAAACGCTCTGGGCCACGCCCACCCGAGAATCGTGAAGACCATCCGCGAGCAGTCGGCGCTCGCCATCCACTTATCAAACCTCTACTACAATGAATACCAGGGACTGCTCGCCGAGAAGTTGTGCCGCCTCTCCGGATTGCAGCGCGCTTTTTTCTCGAACAGCGGGACCGAGGCGATTGAAGGCTCTATCAAGCTGGCGCGGCTGGCGGGGCATCGCACGGGAGGCGAAGCGAAGAGCCGACTGGTCGCACTCCAGGGCTCTTATCACGGCCGCACCTTCGGCTCCATGTCGCTTACCGGCCAGGACAAATACCGCAAGGGTTTTGAACCCCTGCTCGAAGAAGTGAAATTCGTCGCCCGCAACGATGCTGAGGCCCTTCGGGCGGCGGTCGATGACAACACTTGCGCTATCGTGCTGGAGCCGATTTTCGGGGAAGGCGGTATCCACGAATGCTCGGTGGAATTCTTGCAGGAATGTAGGCGATTGGCCGACCATCATCGTGCTGCCCTGATTTTCGACGAGATCCAATGCGGTCTGGGACGCACCGGTACCATCTTCGCTTTCCAAACGTTTGGCGTCACCCCTGACATCGTTGCCATAGCCAAGCCCATCGCCGCCGGGTTGCCACTGGGCGCGTTCCTCGCAAAAGAAGAATTTGCCTCTGCAATCGCAGTGGGGCAACACGGAACCACGTTCGGCGGCGGCCCGCTCGCTTGTCGAGTGGCGCTCGAATACCTGGCGGTTCTCGAAGACGACAAGCTCCTGGAAAATGTCGCGCGCGTTGGCGCTTACTTGCAGCAGGAATTGACTCTGCTAACCGAGCGCTACGCCGCTGCCCAGCAAGCGCGGGGCCGGGGTCTGATTCAAGGCTTGCAGCTCGATGTCCCTGCGCGTCCCATCGTGGAGCAAGCCCTCAGTGAGGGCGTGCTCTTCAACAGCACGCAGGACACGGTGATGCGCTTCCTCCCGCCGTTTCTCCTGCAAGAGAAGCATGTCGACAAAGGTATTCGCGTGCTCAAGAAATTTCTGGGCAAGAAGCGTCGCAAGGCCTAGCAATTTCCCACATTCTCTAATGACAATCATTGTGAACCTCACCCCTCGCCAAACCAATATTCCCATCGAAGATCTGCGAATGAATCTCGATGGGCTGAGCTGCCGCTATCAACGTGCCGGCTCGGGGCCGGCGCTGCTGCTGGTACACGGTCTTCTGGGATATTCATTCTCGTGGCGTTACACGATTCCCGCCCTCGCCCATCAAGCCACGGTTTACGCGCTTGACCTGCCGGGCACAGGTTTTTCAGATCGCTCGGCTGATATGGACTGCGGTCAGGCCGCAAGCGCGAAACGGTTGTTGGGTTTCATGGACCAGGCGGGTATCGCATCCTGCGATCTGTTGGGAACCTCTCACGGCGGGGCGCTGGCGATGATGGCAGCTACACTGGCACCACAGCGCGTGCGGCGATTGATCCTGGTTGCGCCCGCCAACCCCTGGTCCGCCTACGCTCGCTTCCTGATCCCGTTCCTCAGTAACCCCGCGGTCGCGCCCGTTTTCCTGCAAGTGTTTCCTCGGCTGCGCATTTTGCAGGATTTCTACTTCCGGCGGCTATTTGGCGACACCCGGCGCATTCGGCCGGGAACGCTGGAAGGCTACGCGGCGCCCTTGAAGACTCCCGGTTCGTTCGAGTACGGCCTGAGCGTGCTTCGTACCTGGAAGCGAGACATGAGGGAACTCCAAGCCGCGATCCCGCGCATCGCCCACATTCCTACGCTGCTCATCTGGGGCGACCGCGACCCCGCTGTCGAGCCCGCCTCGGCCTATCCATTGAAAGCACAATTTCAAAATTGCCGCCTGATCATGCTGGAGGGTGTCGGTCACCTGCCCTACGAAGAAGTACCGGAAGAGTTTAATCGGACCGTGGCGATGTTCTTGTCCTAGTGATTAGAAAAGTCATTAGAGAAGTCATTAGAGAGGTGGTTCGAGAAGAGAGACGTGCGAAAGGCAATTGATGCTCCCCCTGCCCAGTGCTAACCTCGACACACAGAAACTCAGATGCCTGCTTCCGCGAAGTCACTCCCGACCCCTGAACGCCGGCCTTTGGCCCGTGCGTTGCACCTCGACGTTCCCGAGGTCTGGGTACGCTTCCTGCTGGCCATCGTCGGATTGGTTCTGGCTCTCGCGGCGGCACTCTTTTCTACCGTAGCCCGCGAGTCAGGAAGCCTGTGGGGCACTCTAGTCCTCGCTTCCACCGCCCTGCTGCTGGCCGTGATTGTGGGCCTGACCACTGTGCCCTATCTCGCCCGGCGGGTTGCTGTCTCCCGTTTGCGGGACGCCTTCGATTACGATGTCACCCGCATTGGCGTCGCCTACGTCGTCACCGTGCTGCTGATCGGAATCGCCGCCCTGAACACCGGGAATAATCTGCTCTACATCATCGTGGCGGCAATGCTTGCGGCAATTCTGGTGTCCGGGATTGCTTCGGCAGTAGTCTTGCGGAATCTTGAATTGGACATCCACCTTCCGGAACACGTTTTCGCTGGTCGCGCGGCGCTCGGCCGAATCGTGTTGCGCAATCCCCGCCGTTGGCTGCCGTCATTTTCCGTGAACGTGGTCGCCACAAAGAAAGAAAGCTCGAAGCGCTGGCGATGGGTGCCGGCGACTTTCGCCTTCCCGCCGAAACGCGCGCCCGGTGAGCAATGGCTCAACTTGCCCGACCGCAAGCTGCGCCGCGTGGAAGAAACTAAGACTGCCCCCGGCATTTTTGAAGGCTCGGTCTACTTCCCCTACATCCCGTCGGGGAGCGAACTCAAGGCCGACCTGTCACTGCGTTTCCCCAGCCGCGGACTCTACCAGCAGGCAGCCTTTGGCCTGGCAACCCGTTTTCCCTTCGCTTTTCTGGTTAAGACGCGCCGCATTCCCCTTGCCCGCGAAATCATCGTCTACCCGCCGGTAGAACCCGCTGACGAATTTTTTGAAGTGCTCCCCCTGATCACCGGGGAGTTTGCCACCTTCACCCGCGGCCGCGGATCCGATCTCTACCGCATCCGCGAATACGCGCCCGAAGACTCAGCGCGTCACGTGGACTGGAAAGCCACCGCCAAGTCAGGTTCGCTCAAGGTGCGGGAATTCAGCCGCGAAGACGAGCGCAAGCTGCGCATCGTCTTCGACAATCCCACGACTGGGGTGCTTCCCGAGAGTAGCTACGAGGAGGCCGTTGCACTCGCGGCCTCGCTCAGTTGGCATTTCGCCGGGGAGAACACCGAATTGTCGTTTGTCGCGCAGGGCTATGACGGGACCCCCGACCTTTATCGCTTCCTCGCCTATCTCGCCACCGTTAACCCACAGCCCTCGCCGTCGGTGGTAGAAAGCCTGCAGCCCTCCGACGACTACAACGTCATCTTTACGACTCAGCCTCGCGGCAGCATCCCCACCGCCCTCTGGGCCTGCTCGTACTTCGTGTTCATGCGCTAAGGGCATAGCCCCCGGCCCTGAATCAAGACAGAATTCATTTGAGTGCCCGTCAGATTTTAAGTGCGATGAGAGGCCTCGTCCTAGATGCCGTAGTTCACGGCCCGGAGCGCGTCTTTGTAGGCGTCGCGCGCTTCCGTGACTCTGGAGTGGGCGTCGTGCTCTGTGAAGTGGGCGGCATCCCAATGCTCCATGGCGATCATGGAATGGTCGGGGGTGGCTAGGGCTTCTTCGGCGCGAATGGCGTCGACCCATTCATCGACTGCCTTCTTGTAGGCCAGGCGCAATTGATCAAGATCCGCTTCGCTCATAACCACTGCAGACTAATGCCGCCCCCCAGCCCGGTCAATTGGATGGGCCGAATTTAACCGAAAATTAATGGAGAGGAGAAGGTTGGCTGCTGGCCCGGATAGCGTGAGTTAGCGCCCAGAAGCGGGTCCTCAGAGCACGTAGTTCTTGCCCTGCCCCAGGCCCGGATTGGACCCCATCGGTCTTTTCCCCGCCATATACTTAGTTTTCCCTCTTTCCTGGAGGCACATTTCGGCATATACTCGCGCCGGTCAGCGATTCGCACACGGCGGGAGGTGGGCAAGTGAACATTTCCGATTTGATCAGCAACCAGGACACCTACGGAGCTGAGGCCAATCAAACCGTACTCGAGGTTGTGAAGGCCATGGTGAGCCGCAACATTGGCGCCGTGCCGGTGCTGCACGACGGGCGATTGGTGGGTATCTTCTCGGAACGCGATCTGATGAGCCGCGTCGTGGCCGAGGGCCGCGATCCTCGAACTGCCCCGGTCGAGCAGGTCATGACTAGGGATCCCCTCACTGTGAGCCCCACCGAGAGCGTGGAAAACTGCATGCTTTTGATGCGCCGTCACGGGTTCCGCCATTTGCCCATTTGTGAGGGCCCGCGTGTGGTCGCGGTGGTCTCCCTGCGAGACATTCTGCTCCATGATCTGACGGAGAAAGACCATGAGGTTCGCATGATGCGGGCCTATATTCAGGCGTCTCCCGAGATGTAAGTCCCTCAGTCTCAACCCTCTTCGTGGTTGGGCAACACGGCTGGTAACCCGGTGAGTAACCGTTACCTTCGCGTTACTTTGGTACATTGACCATTGAGATACACCTGCTAACTTTAGTGTGAGCAGGAGGCATTTCGAGCTCCTGTGCGGAGACAGCTCGACCCCTTTTGAATGCCAAAGTCCAGTTCGTATGGCTTCTCCACCCGGCCTTGGAACTCCTGCTGGCCGCGGCCATGCTTTGGCGCAAGCTGCATCGCACGTTCCCCATCTTTTTCGCTTACATTATTTTCCAGTTGGTGAATTTCGCGGTGCTGTTCCCCATCCAGCGGACCGGCAACTACGATCTTTATTTCTATGCCTATTGGATTGGAGCGCTCATCAGTTTGGGGATCGGATTCAAAGTCATTCACGAGATTTTCATGGACGTTTTTCGCCCTTACCACACGCTCCGTGACTTGGGCACCGTATTGTTTAAATGGGCTGCGTTGGTCATGTTTTTTGTAGCCTTAGTGGTGGCGGCTGCCAGTCCCGCTGGACAATCGCCCATCGTCCAGGCGGTGGTGACGGTGCAACGCTGCGTGCGCGTCATCCAGTGCGGCTTGATTCTCTTCCTGCTGGTGTTCTCGAAGTATTTGGGAGTTTCCTGGCGGCAGCAAAGCTTCGGAATTGCTTTGGGGTTCGGCGGTTTCGCCAGCGTCGAACTGGCGGGGAACGCTCTTTATTCCGGTGGACAAATTAATAGCTCGACTGCGGCTTTTCTCAACACTGCAGCCTATTGTTGTGCCATCGTTGCCTGGCTGGGCTATGCGTTATTCAAACCTGCTTCCCGGGAATCGGCTACGAATCTCCTGATGTCGCAGCGCTGGGAGCAGAGTCTCGGAGACTTACAGCGTCCAGCCGCCGGCGATTCGCTGATTCCCATGTTTGAAGGCATGGTGGATCGGGCGTTCTCTCGCACTGAAAGTGATCGCCCGCCGGTGTCCGCTAAAGAGCTGCTCTCTGAACTACGCAAGACCCCGCCTACAGTTCCTCCGCCTGATTTGCCCTCGCGCAAGTGACGTCAGTCTCAATTGTGTACATTAGCCTGATCTGACCAGCGGTTACATCCGCTCCGCGAAATCACCCTCGATGGGGCATATCTCTCTGAGGAATCAACGCGAAGGGGTGAGACTGGAGTCCAGCTTCAACTTCTACGCCGCCCTCGACCCCGCCGCACCGGAACGATTGATCTCCTCAGCCTTGACAGAGCGCGTATAATTCCCTCCCATCTAGGGTTTCCGCTCCCAGGGGACCCGCACAAGGAGAAACAATCCATGAAAGCGTTCAGGATGCTATTCCTGATGGTAGGTTTGCTGTGCGCAGGCGCAGCCCTTGCCACTCCAGCCATGTCATTGGATGGAGCACCGCCGGCATATTGCCCACCGGGTTCTGGTGGACATTGCCGATAGTGAGGCAGGTGTAATGTTCGTGCTGCAACGAATGCAGCGCTGAAACTTCGCAGGCTGGCGGTTTACAAATCGCCAGCCTCATTTTTTGGACGGATCGTTACTCGTGGCCGAGGGTACGCCGCAACGTATTGGCCAATTCCTCCGCATTAAAGATCGGCGGCTGGCAGCAAAATCCCGAGCAGATCACGGCTGTGGCTCTTCCTTCCTGAATCGCTGGTACCTGGGGAATCGTCTCTGCCAGCGCGGGCGGCAAGTTTTGCGCTACGGCCTGTTCGTATGACAGCTTGAGCACAGCCTTGCTGACCGAGAAACTCTTCACCGCGCTGCTATAGAGTTGTGGCGCAGCTTCTCCGTGCCCGATCACGACGACTTGTGTGTGCGGTTGGGAAAGATGCACGCCAGCAATCCCATAAGTCGCGGCGAACAGTCCATACCGGCCCGCCACTCCCGCCAGCAGTTCGATCGTCTGGCTGGCTCTGTCGTAATATCCCTGGTGGTTGGTATAGGCATGCAATCGCAATAACGCAATGGCCGCAACGGAGTTGCCAGCCGGCGTGGGTGAGTCTTGGAAGGGTTTGCGGCGCGTGCCCAACACCCCCAGAGATCGCGCGCCAGACTCGGCCTTCGCGGTATCAAAGAAACCGCCCGCGACCGGGTCAAAGAAGCGCTCGATCATGGCGTCGGCAATGCGCCGCGCAAAGTTGAAGTAGCTCAGGTCAGCCGTCGATTCGTAGGCATCCAGGCACGCCACCACGGTGAACGCATAGTCATCGAGCACTGCGGGAACGTCACGCCTTTCAGCCCCGGCATCCGAATACGCCAGCACGTGCAATAGTGCGCCATCGGCGTGCCAGCCCTCTGCTAGAATCCGGTCCAAACTGCGTAGCGCAAAATGCCGCGCGGCATCAAGCCCGAGCACTTTCGCGGCCTCCAGGTACGCGGACACGCAAAGCGCATTCCAGCCCGTATACACCGTCTTATCCACATAGGGAGTAGGCCGTTGAAGCCGGGCGGCGTACATTTTCTGCTTTGCCAATTGCAGCAAGTTTTCGACTTGCGAAAGCGGCAGGCTCGAGCGCTTGGCGATCTCTTCCACTGTCGCGCGCACGTACAACACATTCTTTGCGGGATTGTGGTGCATCTCGCCAATATCGTTGATGTCGTAATAGAGGCAGGCGACGCCGGCTTCCTCCTCGGTAAGCACCGCCCGCGTTTCCGCCAGAGTCCAGGTGAAGTAATCTCCGTCGTCGTCCATGGAGAGGTCGGCATCTTGGGAGGCATAGAAGCCGCCGCGCTCGCGGTCGCTCAGCCACCCGTCCATCCAGCGGATGATGTCGCGCGCCACTTCGGCAAAGAACTCCAAACCCGTGGCCTGATAAGCATGCACGTAATTCTTTAGCAGCTCAGAGTTGTCGTAGCACATCTTCTCGAAGTGCGGCACCACCCAGCGTTCATCGACTGAATAACGGTGAAAACCGCCGGCCAGTTGGTCGTACACACCGCCTCGCGCCATTTTCTCCAGCGTGCTGACAAATACGTCTCGCAATTCTTCATCGCCGGATCGCACGTACCGGTCGATCAGCAAATCCAGCATCGCCGGATGAGGAAATTTAGGGGCGCTGCCGAAGCCGCCATTCTGCGGGTCATACATCTCCAACGCCGATTTCACAATGGCGTCAACCACTGCCGGAGAAAAATCGCCCCCAGCTCCAGAAAACGCCTCGGCTTGCGAAATGGCGGTCTCGACCATTTTCGCCTGCTCCATCACGTCCACATTTTTCTCGTGATATGCGTTCGCGATGGACAGCAGCACCCGCTTGAAACTGGGGCGTCCATAAGAATCGCCAGGAGGGAAATATGTGCCGCCGTAAAAGGGCTTTCCGTCAGGCGTAAGAAAAGCAGTCAGCGGCCAGCCTCCCTGCCCGCTGATGGAACTCACCGCCACCTGATAGCGGCTGTCAATGTCGGGCCGCTCGTCGCGGTCCACCTTCACCGCCACGAAGCGCTCATTCACAATCTGCGCGATCTCCGGACTCTCGTACGACTCCCGGTCCATCACGTGGCACCAGTGGCACCACACCGCGCCAATATCCAGCAGGATGGGCTTGTTCTCGCGCTGCGCCACGGCAAACGCTTCTTCACCCCACTCCCGCCACTGGATGGGCTGATGCATCGCCGAGCGCAGGTAGGCGGAAGAGGCCTTGGAAAGGGAGTTGAGGGGGGAGGTGGTCATGGCTCAAGTGTAACTGCTTGCGGAGACGAGAAGGAGAATGGAATTGGGCTACGCTCGCAATGGGTTCACGACTCGCACCAGCCCGTACTTTTGACCGTGATTCAGGTCTTCGGAGTAAAGCGTCGTAGCCCCTGCGCCTTCGGCAGCCTGAACGAGTAGTGCATCCCAGAAGGAAAGGTGATATTGCTTTTCAATCTCCAAGGCTCTGAGAATCGAAGCGGGCGTGTTTAGAAAAATCTCCCAGCTGAGGTAATCGTGAATCACTGCGCGAATCTCGTCCGTCGAGCGTGGAGGATGGACCCTACCGCGCAGATTAACCGCCAGTTCCTGGAGCACTTGAGTGCTCAATACTCCTTGTTGGGAGTCCCACAGCTGATCGAGAAGCAGCCGTGCGCGCTCGTGTTTGATTCCCGCTTTAAGATCGTGAGCGTAGATCAGTATGTTGGTGTCAACGAAATACTTCATCAGCGCTCGTAAAGCTCATCGCGGGATTTGGGAGGCGTCCAGTTCAAATCCATTCCTTTGCGCAAGCGAGCGAGCGCACTCTTGCGCGCGCGATCATAGGCCTTGCGTTGTTTCACGGCCTGCTCCAGGCAATCCGCCAGCAAGGCACTGATTGATGTGTCCCGCTCGGCCGCCAGGATTCGCGCTTCCTTAAGCAACACGGTATCGAGCTTCACGGTGATGTTTGATTTCATGGCACGATTATACGTGCTGCACGTAAATATGTGCAACTTCAAGGAAATCTCGGCAGGAAGGGCACGATGGAACCGGGGACACAGGGACAAAAGCCAGTTGTGGAGGTTAGCTCCTACTTTGTTCGGTACGGACGAGCCTCTTAGCGATTGAACAATACGTCTCGATGGAAGCAATCAATTCCTTCTTCCCAATAAACTCCCCACTGGTGTGCGCCACATGGATCGATCCCGGCCCCACCAGCAGCGGCTCACCCCAATTGCCAAGCCAGGGGATGTCTGTCGTGAACGCCGCGACCATTGTGGGCAAGCCATCCAGCGTGCGCAAACGCGCGAAAGGAATCTCCAGCACAAACTCTGCGGTTGCCAATCCTGCCACGGCTCGCACAATTTCTTCGCGCAGCTTGTCCGACGGCCCCACCAGTCGATAAAGCAGTTGTGCCCGCGCCTTGTCAGGAATCACATTCGGAGCGCGCCCGCCTTCGATCAAACCAATATTCACGGTGCATGGCCCAATTCCATCGACGGACGGCAGCTTGATCGCCTTCAGTCGATTCAAGGCTTCCAGCAGCTTGTCGATCGCCGATTCACCCAGTTCCGGATAAGCCGAGTGCGCCATACGCCCCGATGCGCTGATTTCCACGCGCAGAGTCCCTTTCGATGCCGAGGCCATCCTGTTTTCCGTCGGCTCGCCATTCACCAGAAACTTCGAGCCCGGCGACTGCTGATTCGCGACCTTCGCGCCCAGGCTATCCTTTTCCTCGCCGACAACAAAGAGCAGCCCAACGTAAATTCGTTCTAGCCGCAGCCGTTCCGCAGCCGCGATCTGCGCCGCAATGATCCCCTTGGCATCGCAAGCCCCCCGCCCGTAAATCCTCGTGTCGTCCTCCGACGACGGAATGAACGGTGGGACCGTATCCATGTGGGTGGAGAACACAATCTCGGGACCTGCCTGCTGCGGAGAAGTCGCGAATACATTCGAGCGTTCGCCTTCGACCGGCATCTTGCTGGTGCGGTAGCCCAGCCGGACGAGTTCACGGTGAAGAAAATCCGCCACGCGACTTTCATTTCCGGTAGTTGACTCGATGTCAATCAGTTGACGAGTAAATGCAACAAGGTCCATGAACGAAAGAATAGCCTACTTGCGACACTGGGGTAGTGTGGCATCACTCCGCCAAGCACTTAAACCACAAAGGACACAAAGGTGCACGAAGGAAATCCTGTCCCCCAAAAACTTTTGTGATACTTCGTGTCCTTCGTGGTGATTGATTTTTGCAGATGGTCTGGGCGCATTCTCCCGTGCTTCTGATAATTTGATGTTAGTGCACACGTTGCCCGCCTCCGCCATTCGCTCGTTCTTTCTCGACGGCCCAGCCGGCCGCCTCGAAGCCCTTCTCAATCAGGGCACCGCAGCGGCAACTCACGCGGCGCTGGTCTGCCACCCACATCCCCAGTATGGCGGAGCGTTCCATAACAAGGTGGTTTTTCACACCATGAAGGCCCTGAACAGCTTTGGCTTTCCGGTATTGCGTTTCAATTTTCGCGGTGCGGGAATGAGCCAGGGCAACCACGACAATGGCCTCGGCGAAGTGGACGATGTTCGCGCGGCTCTGGACTGGCTCGACGCCGAGTTCCACCTGCCAATGATTGTCGCCGGATTTTCCTTTGGCGCCGCCATCGGCTTGCGCGCCGCCTGCCCCGATACACGTGTGGATTCCGTCATCGGCTTGGGGCTTCCGCTGGTCCCGACCGACGACCGCAGTTATGATCTCGATTTTCTTCACACCTGCAGCAAGCCCAAACTGCTGGTCAGCGGCACCCGTGACCAATTCAGCCCGAAGGCCAGGCTGGAGCAATTGGCGCAGAGCCTCCCCGAACCGAAGAAATTAGTGCTGATCGAAGCTGCCGATCATTTCTTTGAAGGCCGGCTGAAAGAACTCCGAGAGACGATTGAAACTTGGGTGAGGAAAGTGATTGCGGTTCGATAATTTGTCGGCGGTCCTAAAGTCTTACCGCAAAGATCACGAAGGAGTCGCAAAGTTCGCAAACAGTACAAATCCTGCAAACTGTCAGATCGCCCGTATAATCTCCCCGTGCTCTCAGAAACCAAAGCCGTCGAAATGCGCGTCACCGCGCGCCATCTTTTCGAACACGCCCTGGCCGAGTCCAGCATTGATCGCGCTTTCGAACAGCATGTGGTTTGCGAGCGCGGCGTGCTGCGCGTTCGCGAAGACCTGTACGATCTCCATACCTACCATCGAATCTTCGTCGTGGCACTGGGCAAGGCGGCACATACCATGGTGACTGCACTGGAGATGCAAGCCGGAGACCGCTTTGAAGGGATCGTCGCCAGTTCCACCGCGCCAGCTTCGCAGATTCGCGGCTTCCGCTATTTTCTCGGAGGCCATCCTGCGCCCAATCAGGAATCCATCCGCGCCGCCGAAGCCATGCTTAAATCGCTCGGCTCCCAGGATGCTTCGTCCCTTGTGATTTTCCTGCTCAGCGGCGGCGGCTCTTCCATCGCCGAAAAACCCATCGACGACGAGATCTCGCTGGAAGATCTGATCGCAACCTATCAGGCGCTGGTGCGTTCGGGAGCATCGATCGCGGAAATCAACGCCATCCGCAAGCATCTGTCTGCCATCAAAGGCGGTAGGCTGGCCCGCGCCGCCCATCCGGCGCAGCAGGTGTCGATTCTTGTGTCCGACGTTCCCGACGACACACCCGACGCCTTGGCCTCCGGCCCCACCATGCCCGATTCGACTTCCCTTGAGGACTGCGACCGCATCGCCGCGAAGCATGGTCTGCTGGCGCAATTCCCCGCTTCTGTTCGTGAGTTGTTCCAGCGCCATGCCCTGGAAGAAACCCCCAAGTCCGACGATCCGGTATTCCATCGCAGCCGTTGGTGGATAGTGCTATCTAACGCCACTCTGATCGACGCCGCGAAAGCCGAGGCGGGACGTCAGGATTTTAAGGTGGAAGTGGACAACAGTTGCGACGACTGGGACTACACACGTGCCGCCGATTATCTTCTGGATCGCCTGCGCGAATTGCGCAAGCATTCCGAGCGTGTCTGCTTGATCTCAGGCGGGGAAGTTACAGTCAAGGTCACCCATGGCGGGGTCGGCGGCCGCAACCAGCAGTTTGCGCTTGCTTGCGCCCAAAAGATTGCGGGCGAAAACATCACCGTACTGAGCGCCGGCACCGATGGCATCGACGGCAACAGCCCCGCTGCCGGCGCGGTCGTAGATGGCACCACTCTCGATCGTGCCCAGGCCCGCGGCTTGGACCCGGAAACTCATCTGGCAAACTTCAACGCCGGTCCGTTCTTCAACGCTCTCGGGGATGCCATCATCACTGGGCCCACCGGAAACAATCTCCGCGATCTGCGAATTTTGCTAACCTACTGAGCTCCTGCCAGTCTCTCCCTAATTGCCGTCCGGCGGATGGGCATGCTCTACTAATTTCTTGTTGCGGAGGCACGAATGCGCAGGGCCATGGCTCTTTTGAGCACGCTGATTCTGGTTCTTATGACTCTTTCCCCGATCCACGCCGCCGACCGCAGTTGGATCGAGGTCAGCAATGGCTATACCAACCAGGTGTTGAGCGTCGAGATGAAACATCATCCCGAGCAGGGCACCCGCCAGGGCTTGAGCCAATACGACGTACTGGTGGCGCAGCCTACGCTCGCCGACGAGGACCAGGAGCGCAAAGAGACGGAAGAGGTGGTCGCCCAACTGAAGATCGCGCTGGCTCAAGAGAAACAAAAAGAAGTCGCCCAGGATCTGGCCATCATCATCCACAGCGTGGAGTTGGGATTCCGCGAACAGGATTACGACCGCGTCCACAATGTGCCGTTCCTGAATGCCAGCAGCCTGGTGTTTAGTGGGGTGCGAAGTTTGCTTGACGACCAGACTCCGGCCGAGCGCCGGCCGGCCGCAGTGGCTCGGTTGCGTAAATATGCCGGCCTCGAGCCTGGGTACCAGCCGATCACCGGGATTCTGAAACAGCGTGTGCTGGAGCAGACGGCGAAGCCCGGAGTCGCGTATCCAGCGAAGGTGGAGATTGAGACAGAATTGGCGCGCAATTCCAACTACCTCGAAGGCATCGCCACGCTTTGCCAAAAATATAAGCTGACCGGCTGGGAGGAGCCCTACGCCAGGCTGAAATCCCAATTGACCGGCTTCGACGCCTGGACAAGGTCGACCGTACTGCCCAAAGCGCGCGTCGATTTCCGCCTGCAGCCGGAAGAGTACGCGCTGGCGCTGGAGCAGTATGGCATCGACATCCCGCCCGCTCAAATGGCGGAGTTGGCGCACCACGGATTCACCGAGATCCAGGAGGAGATGAAGCCGATCGCCGCGCAGATCGCCAGAGAGCGCAAGCTGCCGTCGGGTGACTATCGCGACGTGATCCGCGAATTGAAGAAGCAGCAACTGGTGGGCGATGCCATCCTGCCTTTTTATGAGGAGCGGCTGAAGCAGATTGAGAAGATCATCAGCGAGAGGGAACTGGTAACCTTGCCGGACCGCCCGGCGCGGATTCGCATCGCAACCGCAGCTGAGACCGCGCAGCAGCCGGCCCCGCACATGTCGCCGCCTCCATTTCTGCACAATACCGGGCAGAAAGGCGAGTTCATCCTGCCGTTAAACATCCCGCCAGGGCCCGGCCAGAGCGCATCCCAGAAATATGACGATTTCACCTTCGATGCGGCGGCCTGGACTCTCACAGCACACGAAGCACGTCCCGGCCACGAACTCCAGTTCGATTCGATGCTGGAGAAGGGCGTTTCCATCGCGCGAGTTCACTACGCTTTCAACAGCACCAACGTTGAGGGCTGGGGATTGTATTCGGAATACATCGTCCGGCCTTACATGCCGCTGGAGGGTCAGCTGGTTTCGCTCGACTACCGGCTGTTGCGGGCGGCACGGGCGTTCCTGGATCCAGAGTTGCAGGCCGGCAAGATTCAGCCTGCCGATGCCGAGCGCGTGCTGGAGCAGGACGTGGTGCAATCACCCGCATTTGCGGAAGAGGAAGTGGAGCGCTACACCTATCGCGCTCCGGGCCAGGCAAACAGCTACTATTACGGCTTCATCAAGCTGCTCGCGTTACGGAAAGATACGGAGGCGGCGCTGGGTGCG
Source organism: Terriglobales bacterium (assembly GCA_049591935.1). Classification (GTDB taxonomy): domain Bacteria; phylum Acidobacteriota; class Terriglobia; order Terriglobales; family Acidobacteriaceae; genus JABCZH01. The sequence continues at coordinate 42,357 of JBAWFN010000102.1, forward strand.
AAGTTCAACCAGAAGAGATTCCACGATTTCATTCTTGCGCAGGGCCTGCTTCCGCCGGACCTGATGCGCAAGGCGGTCATGGAGGAGTTCGTTCCAGGACAAAAGGCGGCGCAGTAGGACGGATCTTGGATCCTGGCGGCCAGAACGCTCCTAGAAAAACTGCGTGATCCCTTCTTCCATCACCCGCACGCGCTCTTCAATACCGGCGGCTTTGGCTTCTTTAGCCAGCAGTTGCAAGGGCTCATCCACAGGCTCGTGCGAAAGCCGGAACGTCCCGTAGTGCATCGGCACCATCCAGCGCGCGTCCAGGTCGAGGAATGCGCGGGTTGCGTCGGAGGGGTCAGCATGGACGTTTCTGAACGAGGGAGGATTGTAAGCCCCAATCGGCAGCAGGGCGAGCTCTGGGGCCAGCCTTCGCCCAATCTCGCGAAATCCCGGGAAATAGGCGGTGTCACCGGCGTGATAGACCGAATGCTGATGGTCACGCAGCACGTATCCTCCATAGCCGCGATACGAATCTTTCAGCACCCGCGCTCCCCAATGGCGGGAGGGAACATGGGTCACGGTCAGTCCCTGCCGGCAATAGTTGTCCCACCAATCCAGTTCCACGACCTCGCGAAATCCCAAATCTGAGACCAGATCCACAACGTCATGAGGCACGACAATCACCGGAGGAGCCGCTCGCCGACGCCGAGCCTGCTGCACAATCGCTCGCAACGATGGCCGATGCAAGTGGTCGAAATGCGCGTGGGTGACTAAAACTAGATCAATCGCAGGAAGATCGCGCAGGCGTACGCCCGGTTTCTTCAGCCGCTTCAGCACAAATAACCAGCGGGCAAAATTGGGGTCGATGATTACGTTTTGTCCGCCCATCTGGATGAAGAAACTGGCGTGGCCAATGAAAGTTACTCCCAGCTCTCCATTGCTTACCAACTTGGGTTTGTGGGTTTGCCCGGTGCGGGGTGTCACCGCGGAATTCTGCACCAACCGCCCGAAGGCTCGGGCACGCTTGCGAAGGACGGGGTTCTTGAGACTGGCCTTCAGCATCAATGCGCTTCAAATCTCACCCGGTCCGGCTACAGCCGGTTTCCGGGGGCAGGATCCAAACTGCTTAGGGCTCCTGTCTACTTGGACTCATCCGATGTGGGCTTAGTTGTCTCCATTCTATGCCAAATCCCGCGCAGATTGCTTGACCGTTCCACCGCCGTCATTTCTAATTCATGTTCTGGCATTTTCTTACTTCAGGGAGTGGACATGCGTATCGCATTCTTAGGCTTGGGCATCATGGGGCGCGCCATGGCGTTGAACTTGGTGAAAGCCGGTCACGAAGTGACGGTGTGGAACCGCACCCCAGGCAAAGATGTTGAAGGCGCCAAGACCGCCGCATCACCAGCCGATGCCGCACGCGATGCCGAAGTAATCTGGCTGTGCGTCGCCGACACCAAAGCCGTGGAGAGCGTTTTGTTCGGGCCTCAGGGCGTTGATGAATCCTTGGCTGCCGGACAAATCATTGTCGATTCCAGCACCATCTCTCCCTCCGCCACACGGCGGTTTGCCGAGCGCGTAGGGGCCAAGGGCGTGCAGTACGTGGATGCACCCGTCACTGGATCCAAGGTCGGAGCCGAAAATGGCACGCTGATTTTCATCGTGGGTGGGGAAGAAGCGGCCATCGAGAGGTTGAAACCTTTGTTTGCCGCCACCGGCAAGAAGATTTTCCGCATGGGCGAAACCGGCAAAGGTGAAGCCGCCAAACTCGTCATGAACCTGCAAATTGCGCTTATCTTCGAGGGCTTCGCGGAGGCCCTCACCCTGGCCACGAAACTCGGGGTCGACGCCGAAACCTTGCTGCCTCTGATCGAGGCCTCCATGGTTCGTTCGGGCGTGGTGGACTACAAAGCGCCGTTTATCCTGAAACGCGACTTTTCCGCGAATTTCCCGCTACGCCTCATGCGGAAAGATATCCGTCTCGCCCTCGAAGCCGCTAAAGAAGCTCGCGTCAAACTACCTGGCCTTGAAACCGTAGAAGAAATCTACGAAATGGCCACCGAGGACGGCCACGAAAACCTGGACTACGCCGCTACCCTCACCCTGCTCGAAAAATGGGCGGGAATCGAGGTCAAAGGCACTGCGGCTTGATGGGCCTGACCTCTCGTAACCCCAGTATTACAGAACTATTACACGGGATATCCACGCCTGCTGTTACCTTAAATCCAGAATCCAGCCACAACCGGGGAAACGCGCCATGGAACTCGAAGCTCTCAACCGCAAAGCCGCCGCCGACAATCAAATCAACTGGGTAACCGCAACCTTTATGGCCCTGTTTCACCTTGGAGCCATTGCGGCCCTGTTTTTCTTTACCTGGAAAGCCCTATTCGTCGCTATGTTCCTATGGTGGGTTTCGGGGAGTCTCGGCATCGGCATGGCCTATCATCGGCTGCTGACTCACCGCGGCTACAAGACCCCGAAGTGGGTCGAGTATTTCCTGACTACCTGCGCCACGCTGGCGCTTGAAGGCGGCCCGATTTTCTGGGTGGCCACGCACCGGATTCATCATCAATTCTCCGACGAAGAGGGCGATCCGCACTCGCCCATTGATGGCAAGTGGTGGGCCCACATGGGCTGGATTCTGACCGGCAAGTCCATGCATCACGACACCACCACGCTTGCCCGTTACGTTCCCGATCTCGCCAAAGACAAGTATCACGTCTGGCTCACGAAGTATCACTACGTTCCCATGATTGTGCTTGGCCTGGTGCTGCTTGCCGTCGGCGGACTTCCGTTCCTGATGTGGGGCATCTTCATGCGCACCGTGGTCGGTCTGCATGCGACCTGGCTGGTCAACTCCGCAACCCACAGCTGGGGTTCGCGCCGCTTCCTCACCAAAGATCTTTCCACCAACAGCTGGTGGGTAGCGCTTCTCACTTTTGGCGAGGGCTGGCACAACAACCACCATGCCCACCCGGTTTCCGCCCAGCACGGCTTGCGATGGTACGAAATTGACATGAACTGGTACGGCATTTGGGCGCTAAAGAAGCTCGGGTTGGCGCGACATGTGTACCGGGTGAAGATGTCCAATCTGCCGCCCACGCCGGCGGTAGCGTCTTCCATCACCACCCTGCATCTGGCCGCTCCGGCCTCTTCGGCTGCCTCGGCCGACTAGGCGTCGTCGCCCACCGGTATCACCGCCGGCACGGCTACATTCGTCCATCTCCTCCTAACGCGCTAGAATCCTGCTATGCGCATCACTAGCCGGCGCAAAGCGACCGTCACTTTCCTTGTCCTGGGCGTGGGCCTGGCAGGCATCGCGGTCGCCGTGGGCTCCGGCTGGATCATCCTCAACTGGCGCCTCGACATTAAGGTCTTCCTGGGATTCATCTTTTTCGGGGCCATCACCGCGGGTTTGGTTCTCAACACCATCTTTTTGCTGCGGGAAATCCGCCGCAATGAGCAACATGACAGTTTTATCAACGCCGTCACCCACGAACTAAAGACTCCCATTGCCTCCATTCGCCTTTACCTGCAAACCTTGCAACATCGCGACGTGGATCAAGCCCAGCGCCGCGAGTTCTACCGCCTGATGCTGGACGACTCGGATCGCCTGCTGACTACCGTGGAGCAGGTCTTAAAGGCCGGCATGTTGGGCCACAAACGAAGCTCCCCTGGGCGCGTCCCGTTGGACTTCGCAGTACTGGTGCAGGAATGTGTCCAGATCGCACGCAACGGCCGCCATCTTAAACCGGAAGCCCTGCGCTTCGAACCCGTATTGAATGGAGCTGGGGCGACCGTGAACGGCGACCCCGAAGAACTTCGTACCGCCGTCTCCAACGTGCTCGACAATGCCATCAAGTACTCTGGCGACCAAGTGGACATTTCCGTTCGCCTCGACGCGCCTGATGAAAAGCGCGTCGCTTTGAGCGTCCACGATCACGGCATGGGCATTCCGCCAGCGGAGTTGAAGCGAGTCTTCAAACGCTTTTATCGTGTACCGAACCGCTCGTCGTCGCATGTGAAGGGGACCGGGCTCGGCTTGTTCATCGTGCGGGCCATTGCCAAAAAGCACGGGGGCCGGGTGTTTGCCCAGAGTGAGGGCGAAGGCCGCGGCACTACCGTGGTTTTGGAACTGCCGCGGAGTACCGTACCGGAGAAGCGGGCGTGAGCCGCGTCCTCATCGTCGAAGACGAAGCCCATCTCGCGAACGGGCTGCGTTTCAATCTGGAGGCGGAAGGTCATTCGGTCGAGGTTGCTGCCGACGGCGAAACCGCCCTCGACCGGCTGTTGGGACCCTCCGGGCAAGGCAAGAAAAACAAGCCCGCCTCGTTTGACGCCGTCGTCCTCGACGTGATGCTTCCCGGCAAAGATGGTTTTACCGTTGCCGCTGAACTCCGCGCCGCCAAGAACTTTGTACCGGTGTTGATGCTGACCGCCCGCGGCCGTCCCGAAGACGTACTCAAAGGCTTCGCGTCAGGCGCCGACGACTATCTTCCCAAGCCCTTCGAGCTGCCGATTCTGCTGGCCCGCCTCCAGGGATTGCTGCGCCGCCGCGAGTGGTCGCGTATGGCCTCGAATGCCGGTGCCAGCCCAACCTCCGCTGCCAACGCGCAGGAAGACGACGTCTTCTTTTTTGACGGCCGGACGCTTGACTTTCGCAAACTCGAACTGCGAGTCAATGGGAACACCATCCAACTCACGCTCATGGAAGCCGAACTCTTGCGCTACCTGGTGCGCAACAGCGGGAAGGTCGTCTCCCGCAAGTCAATGTTGGAGGAAGTGTGGGGGCTGCGCGAAGACACTGACACTCGCGCCATCGATAATTTCATGGTGCGGCTGCGCCGCTACATTGAAGATGACCCCGCAGAACCTACCCATCTGCTCACCGTGCGGGGCGTGGGATATCGCTTCCAGCCCGAACCGGCGCAGTGATCAGAACTCAAAATATCCTTCACCGCTAGCCCGTCGGGGGACGCCGTCGGTTCCCGTGGCTGGCAGCAAACCGACCACCCCTCTCAGGTTCTCCCATGCTGCCTGGTTCAGCGCAGGGTCGGAGCCTACCAGGTCGCGGATCATGTTCCACGCCGCAACGTTGAGCGCGCCTTCCGGCGGCGGTCCCATGGCGAGGGAGACCGAGCACTGTGGGCAGAAACAAATTCGTTGCGCCGCCGACTTCTGGCGTGGCCTGATTCCCACCGTCTGTGCAAACATATATACCGCAACCGATTTGTGTCCCGCTTCCAGTTCCCGATTGCAGCGCAGACAGTACAAAGTTTCCAAGGATGCCCCCCTTTTGCAGCGGCCCGACGGCCAAGACAAAATACTGTCTCCATTCGTCAGGCGGCGCAAGTATGTATGAGGATTCCGCGAGCCCTTCGGGCTATACTTGGCTGCCTGGTCTGGATCGAGCGCTAGCCGCAAGAATAAGGAGGGCCTGTGGACGTATTGGCGATCGTCAGAATCGTTGCCGTCGTTTCGGTGGGCCTGAAGGCGGGAATATTCCTCGGCCATCGCGCGGGTCCACAATATGCCCTGCAAAAGCTCAGTCCATCAGGCTTTGTGCAATTTCAACAGGTTGTACACACCCACTTCGTTCGCTTCATGCCGCCGCTCACTCTGGCTGCACTCTTATCTGCGCTGATTTGGCTGGTTTCGCTGCGATCAAAGTGGATGTCAGTCGAATTCTGGCTCCTGGCAGCATCCACCTGCGGCATTGTCGTTTCTGCTGTGTTGACCCGCGCCGTGAACGTTCCCCTGAATAACAAACTCATGACCTGGAGCGCTGATGCCCCGCCGGAGAATCTTCGAGAGCTCTGGCGGCCGTGGGACAAGGTCAACACCATCCGCACATGTCTTGCGTCGGGCGTTCTTATTCTCGAGACTGTGGCCTTAAGTCTAAGAACCATGAACGGTTAAAGATTCGGCCACCACACTTGCTGAAACCGAGCTAGAAGTGCTGCCGCAAACCTGCGAAGCTCTCGACCACCAGAAGTTGACTCGGGGGCTGCGCCTCAGCCACTTCGTCGTGCTCGAGGATCCACGTGTTGCCATGCGGTACGAACACTGCATTGAGTCCCGCTGCCAGCGCCGGGTTGATGTCCGACTTGGGGCTGTTGCCCACCATCCACGTCGAGTTGGGAGAAAGACCGTACTTCGAGATCACCGCGCGATACGTCGGCACATCTTTTTCGGCCACCACCTCGACCGCGGCGAAATACTCCTTTAGTCCCGAGCGTTCTATCTTTCCTGTTTGCTCCACCACCGCGCCTTTGGTCATCAGAATGACGTGGTGCCGCTCCGACAGATACTGCAAGGTTTCCGGAACTCCATGTAAGATTTCGACCGGATGCTCGGCAATGGTGTGAGCGAATCCGCTGATGGTTTCGTGCAGCGCCGGAGTCAACGGTTCCACCGCCAGCCGCTCGAAGGTTTGTACCAGCGCATGCGCAAAGCTGTGCAGTCCATATCCATGGCTGACAATGCACTCCCGCTCCACGTCGTTCAAGACTTCGCGCACCTGTTCAGGGGAGTACTCGTGATGGTTGAGAAATGAAATAAAGTTGGCAATCGCCCGCTCAAAGTAGATGTTGTTTTCCCAAAGCGTGTCGTCGGCATCGATCAGCAAGGCCTGCGATTCATACGAATTGTTTGCCGTGCTCATTCCGTAACAGCATAACGGTGTTATTGTTACTTGGCGAGACGAAGGAACATATTTGTGCCGCCGCTTCTGCTAAAATCACCAACGAATGACATCGGGCCCCTGGGTTTTCCTGCTTCTTGCTTCTACTCTGTTTTCTTCGGTTGGAACTCAGAAAGAAAATAAAACCATGACTGGATCTGCGGCCAAGGGCCCTGAATCCGCGGGCCTGCACGTCGTTCCCGATCTCGATCGCCGGGTGGCGAAGTTCGCCCGCGTCGAAATGCCTTTCCATGCCGCTGGCCTAACTCCGCGCGAAGTGAAAATGGTTGAAAAGTTGGTGGATGCCTCACGCTACCTGGAGGAAATCTATTGGCGCCAGATTGACCCTGAGGGCCTTTCGCTTTATCAGTCGCTGGCGGGGAGTAAAGATCCGCGTGACCTGAACCTCCGGCGCTATCTTCGCATCAACGCTTCACGATTTGATTTGCTCGACGAAAACAAGCCCTTTGTCGGAACTGCCCCCATGCCGCCCGGTCGCGGCTTTTACCCGCCGGATCTGACGCGCGAAAAGATCGAGCAATACGTCAAGGCTCATCCCGAAAAGAAGGAAGAAATCTACAGCGCCACCACCATCGTGCGCTGGCATGACGGCCAATTGGAGGGTTTGCCCTATCACATCGCCTTCCGGTCTTTCCTGGAGCCTGCCGCCCGCGACCTGCGCCAAGCGGCCGCGCTCAGCGATGACCCGGCCTTTACCCATTTTCTGCAGCTCCGCGCCGACGCCTTGCTCACCGATGACTACTACAAGAGCGACCTGGCTTGGCTAAATCTGGACGGTCCGAAAGTCGACGTGATCTTCGCTCCCTACGAGACCTACGACGACCTCCTGCTGGGCGTGAAGGCTACTTATGGCGCCGCGGTGCTGCTGCGCAACTCTGCGGAAAGCCGCAAGCTCGAAATGTTCCAGAAGTATGTGGCGGATATTCAGGATGCGCTTCCACTGCCTCCCGAAGACCGGCCATCCAAACACGGCCTGAAAACTCCAATGGAAGTCATGGACGCGCCGTACCGGGCCGGCGATCTGACCCACGGCTACCAGGCCGTGGCCGACAACCTACCCAACGATCCTCGAATTCATGAGCAGCAGGGTAGCAAGAAGATCTTTTTCAAGAACTTCATGGATGCACGGGTGAACTACGTCATCATCCCAGTCGCCCGGCATGTCATGCTGCCTTCGCAGGCCGCGAAGGTCACCGTCGAAGGCTATATTCTGGGAACCATCATGCATGAGATTTCGCACGGACTCGGGCCAGCCTACGCGCGCACCAAAGCCGGCAAAACAGACATTCACGAAGCCATCGGGCCTGCCTACAGTGGACTGGAAGAAGCCAAGGCGGATGTCGTCGGTTTGTTCGGCCTGAATTGGCTGGTGGCACACGGCTTCATGCCCAAGAGCGGCATGGAGGAGTGCTACGCCTCCTACGTCGGTGGCCTGTTTCGCACCGTGCGCTTCGGAGTCGCCGAAGCGCACTCTCAGGCGGAGATGATGGAATTCAACTACCTGGTCGAACATGGCGTGCTTAAGCGGCAGCCGTCAGAACGCTACGTCGTCGATTACGCGAAAATGCCGGGGACCTTGAGCGATTTGGCGAAAGACCTTCTCACCATGGAAGCGACCGGGGATCGTGAGCGTGTCGAGGTTTGGTTCAAGAAGTACGACATCATGCCCATCGAACTGAAGGCAACTCTGAAGTCCGCCGCCAAAGTTCCGGTGGATATTGACCCGGTGTTCTCGTTTAAAGAGGAACTGAAATAAGTCGGAAAGCGCGTTGTACTACCGCGGCCTACCTGCGCAAGAACCACATCACCCATCCGGCGACGAACACTCCACCCACGAACATGGCGAAGCAGTACAGGCCGTAGCGAATCTGCTCGCGCGAAGTGCTGCGCTGGGTGATGCCAAACACAATCGAGGCAAATACGGCGAACAGCAAGGCGGCGCTGAAATGCGAAAGAGCGAGGGTCACGGCTTTTTCCCCACTGCAATGTGATAGGCATCCGCCACGCTGATGAAGTTCAGCAGTCCAGCCACGATCAGATACTTCGTTCCATAGTCCGCCGTGGCGTGCGAAATAGCGCCCTGCCCCCAGTTCATCGCCTGGGTCAGAATGTACAAACCTCCGGCGCCGACGTCGCCGACGAATCCCAGAATGTCGAGAATGTCACCGCCGTTGGGTTGATAAACGTGCCCCTGCATCAGCAAGCCGAGCACGAACATGGTCGCAATCGAGCCCAACAGCAGCCCGCCGCGAATCCAGCGTTTTTGGATCAAATGTCCGGCTCCGGGGATCAGCCATCCTACCGCTGGCGCCAAAACCGCCATGGTGGTCAGCGCAGCCTTACCCTCGGTGGCTTCCGACGATTTCTTAGCGCTCGGGGAATTTGCCATTCAGATCAGCACAATCTCACGTTGGATTTTACCGGTCACTTCTGCCGCCTTGGGCCGCACTAGAACGTTCACTTCGCTGCGCACTCCAAATTCCGGCAGGTAAATGCCGGGTTCGATCGAGAAGCAAGAATTCGGTAGGATGCGGCGCTCATCGTGGGTTTCCAGATCATCCATGTTGGCCCCGTTGGCGTGAACATCCGTCCCAATCGAATGCCCGGTGCGATGGATGAAATACTCCCCGAATCCCGCCTTCCGTATGTGCTCTCGCGTCGCCCGGTCCACTTCCCATCCCGCGATGGCACGGCCGGCCGCAATCGCATCCTGTACAGCTTTTACGCCGGCATCCCGCGCGCCACTCACAATGGTGAAGATTTCTCGCATACGGTCGGAGGGCGCTTTGCCCACGAACCCCGTCCACGTGATGTCATAATAGACGGCCCCGGGCGTATTTTTCTTCGCCCAAACGTCAAGCAGGACAAAATCCCCTTCGCGAATGGGAGCCGAACCTTGCGCATGCGGCTCGTAGTGCGGGTTTCCACTGTTCGCATTCGCGCCCACAATCGGGGGATCATCCGTCACCAGGTTTTCGCGGCCGAACGCTTCCATGAACCACTGCTGAATCTGGTATTCATTGCTGCCGCCGTTTCGCACCCGCCGTCCGATTTCCTTGAAAGCTTCGGCGGTGATTGCGTCTACCGCATCCCGGGCCGCGTAGTGACTCTTGATCTGCTCCTCCGTCCACGTGGCCTCAAACTGCGCCACCAGATCGCCCGAGCTGACCACGTTCTTGCCCAAGCCTCGAATCATCTCGATGGTCCCACCATCCACCAGCGAAACATAGAAGACGAGGTTGTTGGGAGAATACTGCATGGCCACGTCCCGGTAAGCGGCTAACATTCCCTTCAGCTGTTCAAACAGTTCCTGCCATGCCGAGTATTGCAATTTCTTGCCGGGCAGCGTGTCCAGATGCCCAGACTCAATCTTGTGCACCAGTTTGACCGGCTCGCCATGGGCTGGGATCAGGTAATACCACCTCCGCGTGACCATCAGATCCGCAGGCAAACCCAGCACCCGGTAAGCAATGGGATCACGATGATGGTGATCGTAGAACAACCATGCGCCGATATTGCGCTCGTGCAGGGCAGACTGGATGGCGGCCAGATTCATAGGCGAAGATACTATTCTAAACAAGAGAAGGGATTTCGGCGAATCCGCCGGTCCGAACCCTTTCCCCGCCCGAGTGACTTCTCAGGGTCGAAGGGCAGTTGACAGGATTTTTACAAATCGCTGACAAATTTCCTGCAACTCGATGTATAAATGTCGGCTGTCCTAGTCCTGGGCATGGGGCGTCAGCCGGCCCCAGATCAGAAGGGGAGGGTCTCGTGAAACCGACCGGTTTTCTGAATGTCGTTCTAAGCGTGGTGCTTGTTGGACTTGCCTCGCTGTTCACTCCGTTAGCGGGCGCGTCATCCCAACCCCAGCAACTTTTTTCGTTCGCTTGCCAGGATAAGCAGCTCCAGCAATGCCCCCAGGGAGCCGGCCCGCAGGTCATAGTCCAGGCGTCTGACGGAAATTTCTATGGAGCCGCTGCGGATGGCGGTTCCGCGAGCCTTGGAGCCATCTTCAAGCTCACCCCCAGCGGCCAGTTCACCCTGCTTTTCAGTTTCAACGGGACAAACGGTCACCAACCCGGCGCGACCCTGGTGGAAGCCCCCGACGGTTCACTTTGGGGGACCACCCTTATGGGCGGCAAATTCGGCCTCGGCGTTATCTTCCGCATCAACAAAGACGGCTCCGGCTTTCGGGTAGCTCAGAGCTTCCCCGATACCTTCCCCACCGCCTTCTACTTCGGAGAAACCCTAACCGTCGGCAAGGACGGCTTTCTTTACGCCTCTTCGCTGGGCGGGGGATTTTTCAACCAGGGTCTCTGCCCATATGGCTGCGGCACGCTTTTCCGCATCGCTCCCAGAACCGGCGCTGTCAGAATTCTGCACATACTGAACCCTACCGATGGACTGCGCCCCTCGGGCCTGATCCAGGCCTCGGACGGAAATTTCTACGGAACGACTGCCAACACTGTTTTCCGCCTCACCCCGGCTGGCCAATTCCAGACCCTGGTGACTTTGCCCTACTATACCTACATCGACAACACCTACGGAGCTGCCGTCGGCGTGATTCAAGCGTCCAACGGAAATCTCTTTGGAGTACTACAGAATCGTCAGGTCGAACCCGCGCTCTATGAGGTTGCCCTGGACGGTAGTGGACTGCAAGTATTCGCGGGAGTTTCCGGGCTCGCATTTACCGACGCCGTCTCCAGCTTGTTGCAGACGGAAGACGGCACCTTCTGGCTGACCTCGTACGGCGCCTCCGTCGGAGATCCAGGCTCGGTCGCGCAGCTTTCCTCACAGGATGGTTCGCTTCTGCAAAATATCCCTTTTGATAGCAACGACGGCTTTGAGCCCATGGCTCCGCTGATCCAGGGCCGTGACCGCAATCTCTACGGCACAACCCAGCATGGCGGCGTCGTATCGCAGGGAAATCCCGACGGAGTCGTTTTCGGCCTCAGCGCAGGGCAGGACGCCCGTTAAGGAACCGCAAGCTAAGGCTTCGCCATGATCTTTTTCCGCGTTGATGCCGGCACCTTTTCACAAGCCGTCCGCAGCACCAGCCGCGGCGCGCTCTTCCGAATGCTCATCAGATAAGGCACGGTCCGTCCGGCATCATGCTTCGCCGTCTCCCGCAGCAACCAACCGAGGCCTTTCTGCACTATGTCGTCTTCGTCGGCAAGCAGCATCGCCGTGAGCCGTTTGATCTCCGAAAAAAACATCTTCTGCCGCGCCCCGCGGATCAACGCCACACAAGCCGCCCGCCGATGCCATCGCTTCCGCGACTTCGCCCAGCGAAACACATTCTTCGTTCGCGAAGTCTTGGCTACCACCATGGGAGAGACCAGAGAATGCACCAGCGCATCATGATCCGCCCAAGTGCTGATCCGTGGCAGCCACGATTCCAATAACGTGAATTCAGCGTCCCCAAACTCGCCTGTCAAATTCTCCAGCAGGAACACCGCAAAGATCTTCTCCTCAAGATTCCTTCCAGAAAACAGCTGATCAGCAACCCGCAGCAGAAAGGGAAGTCCGAACTCCTTGAGAATTGATCGGCGACACTTCACCGCTGCCCGGCGCAGGTCCGCCGTATACCATCCGTGGGATTTAATCTCGTCCTTGAAAAACCACTGCACGCCCCCGGCATGCTCGACGGTGCCGCCACTCTGTAGCAATCGGCGGATATCCGCAGCCACGTTGCCGGGCGCAATCTTAGGTTTGGGTATTCTTCGCGCCACCCGTCCTCACTACCCGGTCATAAATCCACAACGCCGCTGCGGTGGCCAGCCCTACCCCTGTCACTACCCACCACATGCGTTGCGGCTGATTTGTAACTTCTCCAAAGTGATGCATCAACCTGCCGCCGAACCATCCCCCAACCAGCGATCCAATTCCAATCGGCAGAAACGCGAATCCCATGTACGTCCCCTGCTGCCCCGGCGGCGCCAGCCTCGAGATATAGTCGTAATACGGCGGCTGTTGGGTGATCTCACCCAGCGCGAGCACAAACAGCGAGAGCACTGCTCCCCAAATCGTCGGCCGCAACGCAAAAATCAGCCAGGAGAGCGATGTGATCACCGTCCCCAGAATTACTGCCTGAAATGCCGGTATCTTGCGCGTCAAAAGACTCACGGCGAGAGTCAGGCAGATCACCGTGATGGCGTCGGTCGCCAGAATTTTCTCCACGTCCGCCTGGGAGCTGACGTACCGATGAAGATATCCGGGCAGACTGATGAACTCCTGCCAGAAGACAACCCAGTAGCCGGTGAAGATCACCAGAAACCACATGAACTTGCTGATGCCCGCGAGTACCGGCAGCAGAAGCCCTACCCAAACCCACCACGGCACTGCGAAGCCGGGATACACCCACAACCCAATGCGCAGCAGCAGCGCAATCAACAACACCGGCAGCACTAATCGGTAGTTGCCCACCACCACACAGAAATTCCTCGCCACGGTCGCAATCGAAGGTGGAGGCGCATCTCCGGCCTTACGCGGCTCGCGAAAAAAAAGCAGCACGACGAAGAACATCGCGAACACGCTCAGCGCGGAGACTTTGTATACCTTCTCCACGCCCAGATGACGATGCGTCCAGGACGCAACCAGTGGCCCGGCCGCGCCGCCGATGTTCACCAGCGTGTAATAGATCGAGTAGCCAAGTGTACGAACGTTGGGTTTGGAGGCGCGGGCGGTGGTTCCGACCACACAAGGCTTCACCATCGAGATGCCCAGTGCAGGAAGCACGAGAATAAATCCGACGAACAAGCCGAGCGGCACCGCATTCCGCACCGCCGCGAGCCACGACGCGCCAATCGACCCAATCAGAAAATACGCCACAGCCAGAATCAGGTATGCAGTCGCCAAAGCCCGGCGAAAACCTAGACGATCGGCGACCGCTCCGCCGAAGATGGCGAGAAACCACACCATGCCGCCGAAGATGCCAGTCAGCGTCCCGGTCTGTTCAGTGGAGAAATTCAGCTTCTCTTGCAGATAAAGCGCGAGAGACGCAAAAGCGCCGTAGTAAGACAGCCGCTCGAAGATCTCGCTCAGGTTCGCGATCCAGAACGGCCGCTCAAACCCGGTGCGAATTTCATGAAAGCGCTCAGAAAAAGACAGGCTCATGGAATGTTCTCAAGGTGTAGCGCCGCAATCTCTACGGTCGAAGCCGTTTGCGCAAATCTTCCGCAGTCAGCCCCTGGACTCGAATGACTTTCCGCCGGCTGGTCTCACCGGACGCAATAGTAACGGAGGAACGCGGAACCTCCAAAAGATTTGCCAAGAATTTAATGCAGACTTCATTGGCGCGACCCTCGACCGGGGGAGCAGTCAGCGCGATCTTCAAAGCATCTCCCAGTTCGCCAACGATGGCATTCTTCTTCGCCCTCGGCTGGACCTTCACCGCAAAGCTGACGCCGACAGCGCTTTCGTAAAAATGGATCATGAGCACCCGAAACTGAGAACTGAGAACTGAGAACTGAGAACTGGTTGTTCAACCAGCCCTTCTTAGGAAATGCCAATCCCAGATTTGATGTTTCCCCCTGTGTTCCTCTGTGTCCTCCGTGGTTAAGCTTTTCCTCTCTCCCCGAAAATCGCCGTCCCCACCCGCACACAAGTCGATCCCTCTTCAATCGCCACTTCGAAATCATGCGACATCCCCATCGAAAGCACCTGCATGCCCACCGCGGGCAGATCCCGCGCGGCAATCCGATCGCGCAATTCCCGCAGCTTTCTGAAATATGGCCGCGCCCGCTCCGGATCTTCAGTGAATGGTGGCACGGTCATCAAACCACGAAATTCAAGATGCTCCAATTTCGCCGCTCCCTGCAGCAGTTCTTGCAACTCTTCCGATTCCGCTGCCACTCCGCTCTTCGCAGCCTCTCCGCCAAGGTTGATCTCAATCAGAACTGCAAGCTTCTTGCCAAGCAATTGCGACGCCGCGTTGAGCTTTTCCGCCAACCGCAGCGAGTCCACTGACTCCACAGTCGAGAACAGTTCCGCCGCCTTCCCCGCCTTGTTCGATTGCAAATGACCAATCATGTGCCACTCGGCATCGGCCAAATCGCACAGCGCCTCAGCCTTCCCAGCAAATTCCTGCACTCGATTTTCCCCAAACAGCCGCAGCCCCGCGTCATAAGCTTCGCGAATATGCGCCGGCGGCTGCGTCTTGCTCACGGCCATTAGCGAAATCTCAACCGGATTCCGTCCCGCGCGCCGCGCTGCGTCCGCGATCCGCTGCCGCACTAGCGCGATATTGTCCGAGATTGACATCAGAACCATGAACCACAAAGGACACGAAGTATCACAAAGGAAATAATCCGAATCAAGCATTCCTTTGTGTACCTTCGTGTCCTTTGTGGTTATTGCCGTTGACTACATGATCGCCGTCGGCGGCGCCGGCTCATCCGGGCTTCCCGCGTTCGCCAGTGGCACTCTCATCATCACGAAGATCAGTACCGCCAGCCCGATCAACCCAGAGAAGGCAAAGTCACCTATGTCGATGTGCCAAAGCTGATGGTTGCTGCCCACCACGCCCGCGATCACCAGACCGCACAGCGCCTCCCCGGCAATCAAACCCGAGGCCGTCAGCACGCCTGCGTTGTCCACGCGCGCCTTCTGCGCATCGTTGTATCCGCGCCGGTCACGCAGTTTGTCGGTGAACCAACGTATGACCCCGCCCACAAAGATCGCCGACGTGGTTTCCAGCGGCAAGTACATGCCAACTGAAAAGAGCATGGGACTCTTTACTTCCACCAAAATCATGGCGAATCCCATCAGGATGCCCACAATCACCAGCGGCCACGCCATATTTCCGCCGACGATCCCTTGCGACAGCATGGCCATCAGCCCTGCCTGCGGAGCCGGCAGCGCAGCGCTCCCGAAGTGATAAGCCTTATCGAGGATCATCAGCGGGAAAAACAAAACCAGCGACGCCACAACCGTCCCTAGAATGTCGCCAATCTGCATTTTTGACGGTGTGCCGCCTAGAATGTGCCCGGCTTTCAAATCCTGTAGCATCTCGCCCGCGACCGCCGACGAAACACAGACCACGGCGGCGACTCCCAACACGGCAGCCACACCGCCCACGCCTGAGACTCCCAAAGCCACCATCAGTAGCGCCGCTACCACCAGCGTGCACAGCGTCAGGCCGGAGACTGGGTTATTTGACGACCCAATCATGCCCACCAGATTGCCCGAGACCGCGGCAAAGAAAAATCCGAGCACGATCATGACCGCAGCTGCCACAACCGCGCCTGCTATCACCTTGCTTCCTGACAGGTTGTGCGCCGCAGAAATAAAGTAGTAGTACAGCCCGATCATCGCAATGAACACCAGCCCAACGCCTGCAAAAACTACTTTCGCATTCAGATCGCGATCGATGCGGCTGGTAGCCTTATGCGCTTCCGCCGATTTCCTCAAATCAGAAACCGCGCGCTTCATGCCCGCCACCAGCTGTTTGCGCATGCGGAAAAGTGTGAACCCGGCGCCCACCAGCATGCCGCCCACTGCGATCGGCCGCACAATCGAATACCACACGCTAAACGCGATCCCACCCCAATAAGCCGCGGGGTTTGCGCCTTCCGGCATCGCTGGCAAAGTCGGTCCGAGGAAATAAATTAGGAGTGGAACCAGCAACCCCCACGCCACCACGCCACCCGCGAAATTCAGCGATGCCAGCCTTGGCCCAATAATGTAGCCCACGCCCAGGTAAGCTGGGCTGACCGCCGGTGACGTAAACTGCGTCATCCCTCCAGTGGCCAACAGGGGCGCGTTGCTCCCACGCCCTAGACGCAGGCCAGTCGCCATCTTTGGAATGTCAATCAGGATATTTCGGGTGTACCAGAAGAGGTTGACCTGCGACAGGAAGTACATCAGTCCGCCAAAACCCATGTTGGCGAACAGAATCTTCGCTGCTTTCGAGCCTTGCTGCCCCGCTTTATGGATTTCCGACGCCGCTACGGACTCGGGGAAGGGAAGTTCGGGATCCTCCACCATCACCCGCCGCAACAGCGTGACAAACAAGATGCCCAGCAATCCGCCGATCACCATCAACGCCACCGACGCCCAGTAATGTTCCATGCCCAGGCTCGGCCACAACCCCGCCAGCACAAACGCCGGGATGGTGAACACCGCACCTGCCGCCACCGATTCGCCGATCGCTCCGACGGTTCGAGCAATGTTTTCTTCCAGCAGCGAGCCCTTCATCAGCCGCAGCAGCGACATGCCAATCACCGCTGCCGGATACGTTGCTGCGATCGTCATCCCGGCTTTCAATCCGAGATAGGCATTGGCCGCACCCAGAATCCCGGTCATCACCAGGCCGATCAACACGGCCCGGAACGTGAACTCCTTCATCTCCATGTTCTCGGGAACATACGGTTTGAACTTCTTCGGAGCTTCACTGGTACCGGCGGGACTCATAGGCAAAACCCTCGTAAGTGGTCAGGAATAGGCGCAAAATCAGGACGGCGAAAGTTACCACGCACCGTCATTACAATACAAGTGCGGCCCGAATTTTGGCAGTGTTCCCTCTAGCCAAGCCGAACAACTTGATCTTCGGCGCGTGCATCCGATTTAGCTGTGAACAATCCCAAACTGCCTGTCGCTATCCTCGCGTTCGCTATTCTGCTGCCCTCCGTTCATGCTCAAGTGCCCCAGGAAAAAATCACAGTGGATGACAAGGAGCGCGCTTTCATCGTCCATCTTCCCAAGGGTTATGACGCCAAGCAGCATTACGCCCTGGTGATTTTGCTGCACACCCGCGACCAGGACGCAGGTGACATGGAACAGTTGACGCGGTTTGATGAGCTGGCCGATCGCGATTCCGTGATCGCCGTGTACCCCAATTCCGCCGGGCGCGGCTGGAATCTCGGAATCGCCCAGGAAGAGCCTGCTCCCAGCAACATGGGCCGCCGAGGCGGCAGACACGGCGGCTGGGGAGGCGGCGGAGGCTATCCCGGAGGAGGCTATCCCGGCGGTGGTGGCGGTTATCCGGGCGGCAGCGGTGGTGGTCGCAGTGGCCAATCCGGAGGCCGCGAGAGCCGTGCAACTCCGGCCGATGACAACGCCTTCATCGACCAGATGCTCGATAAACTCTCATCCGAGTATGCGGTCGATGCCACGCGGGTTTACGCAGCAGGTCTATCGGATGGCGGATTCATGGCCTTCCGCCTGGGTTGCACCTTGTCCGACCGCTTCGCCGCCATTGCCGCGGTGGGCGCGACCATGCCCAAGACCATGACTTGCCTGCCTTCTCACCCCTTAACCGTGGTAATGATGAATGGCACGTCAGATCCAATCGTGCACTACAACGGCGGCCACGTCGGTCGATATTCTGTTCTTTCCGCCGAAGACACCGCCAAATATTGGGCCAAGCTAAATGGTTGCCAGTCCAAACCGCAAAAGCAGAAGTTATCTCCGCGAGAAAAAGGCGGCATGAAAACTGAAGTCGATACCTACGACGACTGCCAAAAGGGAGCACAAGTCGCGCTCTATAGCATTGATGGCGGCGGCAACACGTGGCCGGGAGGCGAACAGTACCTGGTGGAAAAGGTGATCGGTAAGACCAGCGACGATGTGAACGCAAATGAGGTGATCTGGAGCTTCTTCGCCCGCCATCGGACGGCTTCACCCGAGTCGCCAAAATGATAGCGGGGTTACTTCCGGGCGGCCTAGCCGGATTCTCCGCGTTGCGCCCACATCGGCCCGCCGATATACTATAAGAGATTCGCCCGGCTGGAGCCCTGCTGTGGCGCTTGGGCGAGGGAGGTTCGTCTTCAGCAGTAGCAAGGGCTCAATTCGGTCCGCGTATGGAACGCTGCAAGGTTCGCTGGTTTCGTCTCTGACCTCCGGAGTTCATAGCGTTGCCGTAGCCCTGTTCGTCACGCTCTTCCCTTCCGATTGTCGCCTGTGTGGATCCCCATTACTGAACATCTCGCGGCTCCCGGTTTGCGACCAGTGTTTGTCGTCCATTCGTCCGCTCGGCGATGGCCTCTGCTCCATCTGCGGCGAACGATTGCTGGGCCCGTACCCACTCTCTACCGGTGCCGAGGTGCTTTGCGCGCTGTGTCGCCGTCTGGAACCTCCGTTTGTGAAGGCCGCCGCCTATGGCAGCTATGAGAGCGGTCTGCGTGAGCTGATCCATCTGCTCAAGTACGACGGAGTTCGCCCCGCCGCCAATGTTCTGGGTCGTATGCTGGCGGAAGCCATTGCAATGTTACAACCGCTCTTGGCGGAAAATCGGCTGGTGGCGGTTCCGGTGCCCTTGCACGCCCGAAAATTGCGCCAGCGAGGATTCAACCAGAGCGAGCTGATTGCTCGTGCCGCCCTGAAGCTGGAGCCGTCTCGACGATTTGCACTCAAACTCGTTCTCGAGCGCACTCGCGAAACGCAATCGCAAATCGGCTTGTCGCGCCACCAGCGCCGCGAAAACTTGCGCGGTGCATTTGCCGTGACTGCACCCGAAGTGATTCGTGCCCGCGAAGTCCTGTTGGTGGATGACGTTTTCACCACCGGCACCACGGTTTCCGAGTGCGCCCGCGTGCTACGCCGCGCCGGCGCTGCCAAAGTTTACGTCGCAACCGTGGCGCGGACACTGAAGCTGGAAGCGCAAGGAGCACGATTAGAGCCCCAAGCCGCCATGACAATGGCTGCTGCGAGCTAACGATCTATGTCAGGGAAATGGCACAATTCGGCGCTGGGCATGACTCGGACTCACACGTTGCCGCCGAGCATGGCCCTGGCTCGCCCCGAGAACGCTCGCCCGGACGGTGAAGTCCACGTACTGCACGCGCCGGTGCTGGTGCTGAATGCTTCCTACGAGCCCATCAACGTTTGCGCTGCCCGCCGGGCCATTGTTTTGGTGCTCAAAGGCGTCGCCATGACCGAAGAAGAAAACGGCCATTTCCTGCACGCCGCGCGCTTGGCGATTCGCCTCCCCTCAGTGATTCGGCTGCTCGAGTATCGCCGCATTCCACATCAGACACGCGCACTCTCGCGCAAAAACATCCTGCTGCGCGATCGCAATACTTGCCAGTATTGTGCGGAAGTCCTGCCGTCAGGTGAGTTGACGCTCGATCACGTTGTGCCCCGCTCCCGCGGCGGCGCTTCGACCTGGGAGAACCTGGTGGCCTGCTGCCATCTCTGCAACCGCCAGAAGGGAAATCAGTTCCCCGCCGAAGCTGGCATGAAGCTGATGCGCGAGCCCCGCGCCTTCAACCTGCACACTAGCCGTCACATCATGCGTTTGATGGGCCGTTCTGACGACAAGTGGCGGAAGTATCTTTTTTACTGAGCAATCAGCACTCCGCCATCAGCATTCAGCCATCAACCCGATTCTGATTCCGTGACCCATGGAGATTTGATGGATCACCGCCGCTCTGGCCGGCTGCAGGCTGAGTGCTGACGGCTTACTGTGGCTTCTGCGGCTGGCCTTTCTCGTCCGTCTTCGGAATTTCTTTCCCATCGAAGGTGATCTTTGCATTCGAACCGAATCGCTTGTAATTCTCGTACTTCACAAACTCCTTGATGCGAACATCCCCAGTAGTAAATCGCAGGGTGTCATCAGCTTTGGTGTAGGTAGGGAACCAAAAGACGCCATCAACCTGTTCCCGCCAGGTGGTGAACTTGGGGAAAAGATTCTCGTTGTTTTTTTTCTTCTTTATATCAGGGACCGTCTTGCCATAGGTTTTCACGATCTGGAAATCGTGATCATCCACCCAGATGCGCCCTTGAAAATACCGTTTCTTCCCCTCGATCTGCTTGGGCGCGATGTCAAACACGTAGCAGTGCAATTCATCTTCCTGCTGCTGGCCGACGTAAACGATCTGGTACTCGGGAATCTCGTCGCTGGTCAGCACGAACGGCAGCCGGTTCTCGATGTCATCGAAATCTTCCTGCGACATGAAGATCCGCTCCAGCGTGGATTGGGGCGCAAAGGTAACGGTCTTGGTCTTGTGTCCCTGGTTGTCAAAGGTGACGTCGAAATCCTCCCGGTACTCGCCATCGACGGTGTCACCATCCACCGTCTGCACCTTTACGGTTTGATGATACGTATATTGGTCGCGTGCCGTCTTGAACTCTTTCTCCTTGGCCGCAAAGCGCTGAATGATCTCTTCCACCGTGGCGTTTTTCGGCTGAACATTCTCCAGCGGTCCTTCATCCGCCCAAACCGCGGGCAGCATCAGACCGCAAATGGCAAACACCGCTACCAGCCAGGCCGCAAAGCGCATACGTTTCATGATTACCCTATCTTAATACGACCGCCGATGCTGCGGCCGGAGTACCTTGGTGTTCCTTCGTGTCCTTCGTGGTTGATGCTTTCCTGGGCCCTATCGACTTAGATTGCCCACTCCCGCTAGCGGTTGCCGCCACCGGGCTGCTTTTCGCACCCGGCATTTCGCAGCAAAAATTGCCCTACCCGTTGTAAGATGACCCACAAGTTCCATGGCCTCCCCACGCGAAGCGTTACCGGAAGCAGTTCCCACCGCCCCGCAGGAGATCGCCCATCTGGCAGGGCTTCCCGAGTTGCGCGCCGCCTCCGCCTGGTTTCGTTCCCAGGAGACTCAAGTCGCCTGCTGGCAGCTGGAGATGGCGCGAATACCCGCCCCGCCGTTTGGCGAAGCTGCCCGGGCCGAGTGGCTGGAAAAGCGCTTTCGTGAAGTCGGACTAACGGACGTCCACATCGACAGTGTCGGCAACGTTTTCGGAATACGGAACGGCTCTGGTCCTGGGTTCGTCTCGCTGAGCGCGCACATTGACACCGTCTTTCCTGCGGGAACTCCGCTCAACGTCCGCCAGCAGGGAACTCGTCTTTATGGGCCGGGCGTTTCCGACAATGGCGCCGGAGTTGCAGCCTTGCTTGCGGTCGCGGCCGCCTTGCAATCGGCGAAAATCTCGCCGCAGACTCCGATTCTTTTTATCGGCAACGTGGGCGAGGAGGGCGAAGGCGATCTGCGCGGTATGCGCCACATTTTCGCCAACCCGCGCTGGAGAGATTCCATCCGCTACAGCTTGGTACTCGATGGCGCGGGAGCCGATACTATCGTCGCCGAAGCTCTGGGCAGCCGCCGTTTTGAAGTCATCGTGCGTGGCCCGGGCGGCCATTCCTGGAGCGACTTTGGCGCTCCCAATCCGATTCTGGTGCTGGCGCGGGCCATCCGCGCCTTCGCTCAAAGCCCGGTTCCCACCTCTCCCAAGACCACTTTCAATATCGGCGTGATCCGGGGCGGTACTTCGGTAAATTCGATCCCCGAATCCGCCAGCATGCGCGTGGATATTCGTTCTACTTCGATGGCGGAAATGGAGCGTCTGGAAGCTGCCCTGCGGCGCGAATTGGAACGGGCCAGCGAAGAAGAAACCTTGGCCAGCGAACGCCGCAACCCTTCCCCGCGCCGCTCCAGCGTTCTCAGCCATGAAGTGGTTGCTATCGGCAATCGCCCCGCCGGCGAGTTGGCGGCCGACGCCCGCATGCTCAAAGTGGTTCGCGCTGTGGATGCCCACCTCGGCAACGCCGCCCAAATCCAGCGCGCTTCCACCGACGCCAATATCCCGCTATCGCTCGCGCGCGAGGCCATCGCGATCGGCGGCGGTGGTACCGGCGGCGGCGCTCACACTTTGCAGGAATGGTTCGATTGCGGCGGCCGCGAGTTGAGCCTCAAACGCATTCTGCTGACGGTGCTGGCCCTCGCTGGCATCCGCGAGTGAGTCAGTCCCTTAAAATCCCGCCTTCTCCGGCCGCGGCCTGAATGGAATCATCACCACCGCTTGCAGCGCCACCGGATTTCCATTCTTCAGCGCCGGCAGAAATCGCCATCGGGAGAGCGCATTCGAGGCGTACTCGTCCAGCCGGTCATCAATGCTGTTCAACACCTGCACCTCGCCCACGGTGCCATCCGCGTTGATCACCGCCGAAAGTATGACCGTGCCACGCACGTTCTGCCGCATCAACTCCAGCGGATACCCTGGATCCGCCGTCCGCGTGGCCACAGGCGCGACCAACTCGCCTTGTTTCTCGCCTTCCTTTTCCTCCACGAAGTGCATCACCCAACTCCCACCAGCGGAGTTCAGGTTCGGCGTGTTGAGCGTCATGGCATAAGACTTCCGGCCCGCAAAC
Source organism: Terriglobales bacterium (assembly GCA_049591935.1). GTDB lineage: Bacteria > Acidobacteriota > Terriglobia > Terriglobales > Acidobacteriaceae > JABCZH01. The sequence continues at coordinate 65,150 of JBAWFN010000102.1, forward strand.
ACCTTGCGTTCTGCTTCCGTCTGACTCTCGGGCGATATCTCAGAGGCCACCTTCCTCGAAGTGGAGCCCCGAGACGGCCCTGCCCCGGCCACCAGTCTTGGGTCAACTGCGTATCCTGGTTTCCCACTGCCGGCTATCGTGGAACGACTATCTGACTTTGGCCCTGCCCCCACGAACAGTCCAGGAGGAACCCCATTGGCGCTATTGGTTGCACCGCTGCGTCCACTCGATTCGCTTGCCGCCTTGCCTTCGCCCGCAACCTCCGGAGTTCCGGCGGCGCCGGCTTTGCCCTGTGGCGTCGCCGCAAACGTTCCCCTGCGATTTCCGCCGGGCACTTCCACCGCGGCCAATGGGGCCGCCGGATTCACACTTAGCGCAATCATCCGTCCCCCCGCACCCGAAACTCCGCCTCCCGGCACCGACGGCGGGGGCGGAACCGCCGCCGGGCTTGCTCCTCCCAGCGGTCCTTGCCCCAGAGTTGCGATCGCACGCTGCTCACCGACCGGCAGTTGCGGCGCCGGAGCGACCACCTGCGCATGGCCAATATTGATGTCTCCCACTTTTCGAATTGACGCCGTTTCCATGCTGGGAGGCGGTTCCACCACCGCCGGCTCAGGCATGTGCACATTGCGGTTCGTGCGTGCCGTGTTCATGTCCGGTGCCGGCGCCACCACCGTTTCCACCAGCGTCGGAGCCGAAGCCAACCGGTTTTTGTTGACTTCCGGCGGCGGGGCCACCACTGAAGTTGGCAGCGCAGGCAGCCGCAGATCGGTCGCCTTGCTGGTCGCCGCCAGTGGAACCGCGGGTTGCGCCGGACCCCATGCCACCACGTTAGGCATTGCCACATCGTGATCCAGCTTGATCTTGGGAGGAGCAACAATCGTCTGCCGGCGATTGTCCGCCTCCGGCGGCACCGAAATAATGGCTTGGGGCGCGTACGCCGGATCAGCTTTCTGCGGCAAGCGCGGCTTCCTTCCACCCGTATCCAGCGGCTGCAGGTATTCCTGCGCGGAGTAGTAGACCACATCCGAGCTGTGAAACACTGCCCGCGGCGCCACCCGAGTTCCCTGCGACCAGATGGCCGACGCGCCCCATAGCATCGCAATCACCGCCGCGTGCGCCGCCCCAGATTCCGCAAACCGGGCCCAGGGCAGCGGAGAAGCCACGAACACATCGTCCCAAAACGTCCCCGGCCGGGGTACCACTCGCAGCGGCGTTTCCTGTTGCCGCCTCACCAGATCGCGCAGATTGCGAAAAAACGTCTTATGCCAGGGATCGACTCTGATCAGAAAAGTGGGTACTGCGACCGGGTTCCGCCGCCGTTTCAGTTCGGATTCAATCAGCTTAAAGCGCTGTTTCATGCCCTGGCCGCCACCCACAAGAGGTTTCATTATAGCCGCCAGTCGCGGTCCGGCATTTCGCCACAAGTGCCTCGTTGGCCATTTTTCATGCTCTAATACCGATATGAGACTGTCTGGGTTCCTGGCCTTTACGCTTGCCTTGTTGAGTTCAACACTCATCGCCCAGACTACTTCCGCACCGCCGCCCTCCCCATCCGAAAGCTATTCCGGCATGTACACCTTCCTGCAGGAAGGCGAGTTTGTGCAGGTTACGGTGGAAGATGCCGGCAAGGTCACCGGCTTTGTTTCCCGCTACGGAGACGCCGGCAGCGACCGCGGCGGTTTCCTCGATCAGTTCTTCAAGCAGGGAAAGCTCGACGGCAACAAGCTCAGCTTCACCACCGAAACCGTACACGGCGTCTGGTTCGAATTTGCCGGCACCGTTGATCGTGGAGAAGGCAAAACTCCAGCCGACGAGGCCTATCATGTGCTCAAAGGCGCGCTCACCGACTTTCGCACCGATGCGGACAAGAAAGTCTCCTCGAAGTCACGCGACGTGACCTTTAAATCCTTCCCTCAGGACGTCCAGTAGCCCAAATGTTAATTCCCGGTGCTCCCCCCGAAGCTCGATGGGTCCGCGCAGAGCCTCGGCGAATTCTGCCGGCCTTGAGCCTGAATCGCCTCGTCGCCCACGTGTTTGGCCAGTGCCGGATTCTCGAAGTGCACCCTCTGACCAGCGGTTTTCGCAACACGAACCTAAAGATTCGGCTGGACAAGAGCGCAGACTGGATTGTCGTTCGAATCTACGAACACGACGCTTCGCTGTGCCAGAAGGAACATGACTTGATTCAGCTCATCGGTCGCTCCGTACCCCTTCCCGACGTAATCCACGTCGAACCACGCGGATTAGAGGAGATTCCGCCATTTACTGTGATGCGGTTTGTGGACGGGATCACTCTTCGTGAACTGATGCGCAGTGGCGACCGTAACGCAACCGCGCAGGCGGTCGCCTCCGTAGGCGAGACTCTGGCAGCCATCGGCCGCTTTACCTTTCCAACATCAGGATGGCTCAGTCCGGGGCCAACCGTCACCGCAGCACTGCTCGAAGGAGCCAATCCCACTCCACGTTTTGTGGACCTGTGTCTGGCCTCGCCAAACCTTCAGCCCCGCATACCGGCGGAGTTGCGTGATCGCGTTCATACACTCGTGTGGTCGTGGGCGCCTGAACTCGCCGAGCTGGATTCCCACGCCTGCCTCGTCCACGGTGATTTCGGAAAACACAATATTCTGGTGCGCCGTGACCAGGGCCGCTGGTCGGTAGCCGCGGTCCTCGATTGGGAGTTTGCAGTCTCTGCCTCTCCCCTGGCCGATCTCGGTCATTTCCTTCGCTATGAGCGTGCCTCTCGCCCGTCAGCCGAGCCCCATTTTTCAGCCGGGTTCGCCCGTGCCGGCGGTACTCTGCCCCAGAAATGGCAGCCCCTTGCGCGGGCAGTCGATCTGACAGCCCTGTGCGAGAGCCTGACGCACGAACCGCTCCCGGATGACATTGTTACTGAGCTAGTCGAACTCATCCGTGCCACGGTCGGGAATCGCGATCCCATACTACCGTGACTCCAAACCTACGCATCTCACAGCCGGAGGCTGAAACGGTATAATGTCACAGCATGTCTGGAGGGAAGTAATCGTATGGATCCGCACGCAAGCGGCTTCGGGACTCGTTGGAAACCAGCATACACTCTCACCATTTTGGCCACTCTGACCCTGGGCATTTTGATCGGCACGGTGATCTCCAAGGGAGTCCGCGGCCAGGAGAGCAAAAAGAGCTCGGAGGCAGCTACGCCGCTGACCATTCCCTCGCCCCAGCAACTTTCGAACCAGTTCTCGCAGATTGCGAAACAATTAGAACCCAGCGTCGTCAACATCAACACGGAGTCCACGATCAAGGCTCAGCCACGCCGCCGCCGCGGCGGTCCCGATCAAGACGGAGGCGACGAGCAGAATCCCTTTGACGATTTCTTCGACCGTTTCTTCGGCGGCCAGGGCGGAAACCAGGGTCCCATCCGCGAACGTTCGCTGGGATCCGGCGTGATCGTGGATGCCAAGGGCTATATCGTCACCAATCGCCACGTGGTCGAAAAGGCCGACCGCATCCGGGTCAGAATCGACTCGGATCCTCCAGGCGTGTTGCACGACGCTAGGTTGATCGGCGCCGACCAGGAAACCGATCTGGCTGTCATCAAGATCGACACCGATAAGGTTTTGCCCGTCGCCAAGCTCGGCAATTCCGAGAGCATGCAGGTCGGAGATTGGGTGCTGGCCGTAGGCAGCCCCTTCGGATTGTCGGAGACGGTGACCGCGGGGATCGTCTCTGCCAAGGGCCGCAACATCGTGCCCAACCGTCAATTCCAGTCCTTTATTCAGACCGACGCCGCCATCAATCCCGGCAACTCCGGCGGCCCGCTGGTCAACATGGCGGGAGAAGTCATCGGGATCAACACCGCCATTCTCACCGATACCAACGCCTACGCCGGAGTCGGATTCGCTATGCCCTCCAACACCGTGGTCACGGTCTACAATCAACTCATCGGACCTGAGCACCGGGTGGCCCGTGGCTCCATCGGCATTGAGTTTGCCGCGCAGGAGAATCCCGCCATCGCCCGCGTTTATGGGGTCAACAGCGGCGTCACCATCTCCAACGTCATCGCCGGTACTCCGGCGGATCAAGCCGGTCTCCAGGTGGGCGACACCATCGTTTCCGTCGATGGCAAGCCGGTCAAGAACGGCGACGAACTGGTGGCCGACATCGCCGGCCGCAAACCTGGTACCAAGGTGACCTTGGGCTTGGTGCGCAATGGTAAGAAGCAGGAAGCGGGCGTGATCGTCACCGATCGCGCCAAATTGTTCTCGGCCCGCCTGGGAGAAGAGGACGAAGGCGGAGAACCGGTCGCCCCCAAAGAAAGCAAGCTGGGGTTGACGGTGCGTGCAGTCACCACTGAAATGGCCGACCGGCTCGACATTGCCGCCGGCAAGGGCGTCATTGTCCAGGATGTCAAACCCGGCGCTTTCGCCGACGATGTCGGTCTGGCCCGGGGCGACGTGATCCTCGAAATCAACAAGCATATGGTCGACTCCGAGGACGATTTCAACCGCGTCGCCGCCACTCTGAAGAGCGGACAGGATGTCGTCTTCCTGGTTCTCCAGCGGGGCACTGGCCGTCAGGGCGGTACGATCTTCCTGGCCGGTACACTTCCGTAATTAGCGCAAGTCATACACGCTGGCACTGAGCAGGCCATTCACGGCATCATACTCAGAGGTTGTGTCATCCTGAGTGAGCGTTCTTTGCGAAACGAAGGATCTGGCCGAAGCCGCGCGATGGGTCGCGTCTTTTGCGGCACAAGAATCGCGTGTTTGCGCTTCCTTATCGGGGGGATGTTGCGTTTACTTCGTGTTGGCGTGATCAGCATTCTGGCGTTGAGTTGCCTGCTCGCAGTGGCCTCGCCACTTCTCGCTCAGACCAGTACTTCCTCATCCACCACCACCCACAAGAAGAAGAAATCTCACAAGAAAGTCAGTTCACGCCGCGGTCAACAAAAGATCGACCCCCAGCGCGCCCACGATATCCAGGAAGCCTTGATTCGCGAACACTATCTCACCGGCAAAGCCTCCGGCGTCTGGGACGATGCCTCACAAAAAGCCATGCAAAAGTATCAAGCCGACCATGGCTGGCAATCGAAAACCACGCCCGACTCCCGCGCCCTAATCAAGCTCGGCCTCGGTCCCGACCACGAACACCTGCTGAATCCCCAGAGCGCCATGACCGAGCCGCCACCGGCGCACGCCGCACAAAGCACAGGTCCCACCGCTCCGGCTGATCCTCAATACTGACAACCAACTGCCGCACTGGCGGCAACCTCACTTCACCCCCGGCTTCGGAAAATAAGGCAACGCCTTCCCACTCACAATCGCCCGCGGATTTTCCTCCACCAGCGCCCGCGCCACTTTCTCCCCGTGGGACTCGGCCACCACCTCACGGGCCAGCGAAAGTCCCGGCGGACGCCGCACCGTGTCATGTGCATCGCTGGCCAGCACGTGCACTGCATTTTGCTTGAGCAGCCATTGCGCCGTGTGCCACGCCGTCTCTCCCCAGCCTCCGGTCAGTGCCGACGCGGTTACTTGAATCACGCATCCCAATTCCACCCATTCCAGGATGCGTTGCGGAGTCCGCTGTAGAACGGTATTGCGCTCGGGATGCGTAATCACTGGAATGATTCCAATCTTCAGCAACTCACGCAGATCGTCATCAATATGCGCTGGAACGTCTGTGTGATTGGGTTCAGCCAACAGGTAGCGCCCGCCTTCGATCACATAGCGCTCAGGAAAAGCCATGGCATCTTTCAGGTTCTCCGCCGAAAGACGAAAGTCGCATCCCAGGCTGAGACGCGGCCGCTTTCCCACCCGCTGACGCAATTGCTCGAGTGCCCGCCCTAGGTATTCGCGGTCGTAGTGGAAGCGGCGGTTGGCATGAGGCGTGGCCACGATGTGCTCGGTGCCGTCGGCCGCTGCCATGCGGCACATTTCTTCGGACACCTCCCACGACGTGGGCCCATCGTCCACTTCCGCCAAAATGTGACAATGGATGTCGATCACGGGTGCGGCTCGAAGCCGATTTAAGCAGATCCCAAAAGAAAGACCAAGAAGTATCGAAGCTCAGAGGAGCATCCCATACCAAGGGAAGTAATCAACGCTCGCCCACCAAATGCTAAGTGCCAAGTGCTGAATGCTGAATGCTTACTTCATCACTCCCCGCTGCGCAATCCCAATGTTGTCGCGGCTGGTGTTCTTCACCAGATACATCATCTCATCGGCCTGCCGGATGATGTCGTGCGGAGTCTTGGCGTCGTGCGGGTAGGTGGCCACGCCCATGGAGGCGCGAATATTCAGGTTCAGTCCTTCTTCGCGGCAAAACATGCTGGTGCGTAGGCTGTCGCGGAGGCGCTTGGCCACTACCAGCGCCGAGTCTTTCCCGGTCTGCGGCAACAGCACCACAAACTCGTCGCCGCCATAGCGGAACGCGTAATCAATCAACCGCAATTGCGCCTTCACCAGGTACCCAATTTCTGCCAGCAGCTTGCTTCCGATCAGGTGTCCGTGAGTGTCGTTCACCTGCTTGAAGTGGTCCAGGTCGATGAACACCACCGTAAACTCGTATCCGAAGCGCGCCGAGCGGTACACCTCGGTCTCCAAAGTTTTATAAAGATGTCGCGCGTTGAACAATCCCGTGCAGTCATCCGTGATCGTCAGTTCTTGAATTTTCTGTACCGACCGCGCATTCTCAATGGCGATGGCGGCATAGTCACACACCGACTGTAGGAAATAGATTTCCTGGTCGCCGAAATGCTTCATGTCCACATTCACCAATTGAATCACGCCCAGCACCCGGGTGCGCGACCTTAGCGGAAAGCAAATGATGGAACGGGTCTCCCAGCGGGTCATTTCGTCGATGCGTTTGGTGAATCGCGGGTCGGTATAAACATCCGGCACCACCAGCCGTTCGCCGTGCTTGGCCACATGGCCGGCAATCCCTTCGCCGACTTTCAAGCGCACATTCTTCAGCGCCTCGGAAGCATTTCCCACCGCAATCGCGAAATACAGGTCATCGCGCTCCTCGTCCAGCATCAGCAGCGACCAATTGTCGGGACGGAAGTATTCCGCCATCTTCTCCATGATGGTTTGCAGAATGGAGTCGAGGTCCAGCGACGACGTCAGCGCCTTGGCCACATCGTGGAAAATGGCCAATTCCTGGGTCAGCCGGTTGCGGTTAGGCTCAGCGGCCTCGGTCATTAAAACGCGACCTCGAGTGGCAAGTGGAATCCTGAAATTATATTCGCCGCGTACGCTTCCGGGGAAGGAACCTTGGTAACCCGAACCTGTCCAGATACGGGCCAAAAATGCACTCTGGCGCGGCTTACGCCGTAGTCTGCCCCTGTTACCCGCACGGGCAGCCGACCCGAGCCCCCCTGCTTGGGCGGGAACATCCCGGCTGGGTGGTTAAGGGAAGGTCAACAATTTGCAGCGGAGACCCGGATCTCAAACACGTGGGGATCGGGAAAACTGGTGCGCCCGGAGAGATTCGAACTCCCGACCTATTGCTCCGGAGGCAATCGCTCTATCCATCTGAGCTACGGGCGCACTCCGGTTCCAGTGTACATGCACAGCTTGGCCCCATCAATTGCACGGGCCATGTACGCTGCGGCCGCTACCAGCGGTTCCTGCCGCCCCCACCGCCACCGCCGCGTCCGCCGCGATCGCTGCCGCGATCCTTGCCACCCCCGCCGCTGCGTTCCGTCTTGGGGCGCGCTTCGTTCACGTTCAGGGTTCGTCCACCGATCTGACTGCCGTTCAAGGCGGCAATGGCTTTGTCGCCCTCTTCCGCATTTGTCATCTCCACAAAACCGAAACCGCGGGAGCGGCCCGTGTCCCGGTCGGTCAGAATGGTGATGCGGTCCACCTGTCCGTGCGGCTCGAAGAGTTTGCGTAACTCATCTTCCGAAGTGTTGAAGTCGAGGTTGCCAACAAAAATGTTTTTCAAGCGACGTTCTCTCTTCCTCTGCAAGCTATTTGATTGTGCGGCTTCGGCGAGACAGAGGAGGCTGGTTGGCCAGGCAGCCGGAGTTGACCGACAGTCAAATGCGGGGGAAGTATAGCAGGTTACCGCCAATTTCCAGCAAATACCTCAGCCGTCTGGTTTGCGTCACATCAGGTCGAGTGACTCGATGGTTTTACGCAACAGCTCCGCAGAATCCCGCAGTTTGCCGACCTCGGAATCGTCCAGTTCAAGCCGTAACACATTCTCTACGCCACCGCGATCCACGACCGTTGGCAGGCTGAAGCACACGTCATCCAGCCCGTGAAAATCTCGGATGATGCTGGAGACCGACAGCACCGTTTTCTGGTTGCGCAGGATGGCTTGCGTGACCCGCATCAGGCCAGCGGCCACGGCGTAGTAGGTTGCGCCTTTGCGCTCGATAATGCGGTAGGCTGCGTCCCGCGTTTGCAGAAAAATCTGTCGCATGGCCTCGGGATCGTATGGCATTCCCTGCGCCCGGCAGAATTCCGGCAGGCGCATGCCTGCGATATTGGCAGAGGACCATACCGGTACCTCGCTATCCCCATGTTCGCCGATGATGAAAGCATGCACGCTGCGGGCATCCACGCCGAAGTGCTGGCTGAGTAGATAGCGAAAGCGCGCGGTGTCGAGGATGGTACCGGATCCAATCACGTGCGCCGCCGGCAGCCCTGACAACTTCCAGGCTGCATACGTCAGCACGTCCACAGGGTTGGTCGCGATCAGCAGGATTCCGTGGGGATTGTGCCTGCCCAGTTCGGGAACGATCTGCCGCCAAATCGCGGTGTTCTTTTTGACCAGTTCGAGGCGCGTCTCCCCAGGCTTTTGGTTCGCGCCGGCCGCCAGCACCGTGACTACGGCCCCTGCACAATCAGAAAAATCGCCGGCCCAGAGTCGCGTGGGATGGCTGAAGGGAACCGCGTGGTTCAGGTCCATGGCCTCGCCTTCCGCCTTGGCCCGATTGGCATCGATCACAACGATTTCTGCGGCCAGCCCGCTGAGCAGAAGCGCAAAGGCAAAGCTTGCGCCAACGTTTCCCATTCCAACAATGGCGACGCGGGTAGGAAGAGGCTGAGGCGCCGCTTCAGGTGTCATCGTATCTCTTACGAGAGGATCGTGGGCTGTCAACACTGCTCTACTTTCCAATATCCTTCGTTCTGAAAACCCACCTGGAGCAGCCGGTTTTTGGGGTCATGCCGCTTGCCGCAGTTTGGGCACTTCAGATAGCGGCTCCAACCGCCACCTTTGCGATCGTGATCCTCCGTCACCGCGAAGGTGGTGCCACAACTGCAAGGGACTAAGTACATCCGCAGCCCGCCACCGCATTGCGCCATCATTTTGCCGCCACTCACCTTCAACCCTCTTCTGCCATCGCCATCGACTTCCTCTTCCGCTGATTCGACTGCAGCACCTTCTTCCGCAACCGCAGCGACTTCGGCGTGATCTCCACGAACTCATCGTCGGCAATGAACTCAATGGCCTGCTCCAGGTTCAGGTTGCGAAACGGCACCAGACGGATGGCCTCGTCAGCCGTCGAAGCCCGCATGTTGGTCAGCTTTTTCTCGCGCACCGCGTTCACATCGAGATCGTTGTCCTTGGCGTTCTCCCCGACGATCATTCCTTCGTACAGTTCCACGCCCGGCCCCACAAACAATTCGCCGCGTTCTTGCAGGCCCCACAGTGCATAAGCAGTAGAAGTGCCGCCACGGTCCGCGACCAATGCGCCGGTAAGCCGGTGCGGAATTTCTCCCTGCCATTCCGTGTACCCGTCAAACAAAGCATTCATCACGATGGTGCCGCGGGTATCGGTCAACAACTGGCTGCGCAAGCCAATCAAGCCCCGGCTGGGGACTCGAAACTCGATTCGCACTCGCCCATAACCGTGATTGTGCATGTTCTTGACTTCGCTTTTTCGCGCCCCAAGCTGTTCCATGACCACGCCCACGAACTCTTCGGGAACATCCACAGTGAGGTGCTCCACTGGTTCCATCAGCTTTCCGTCGACCCGCTTGGTCACGATCTCCGGCTTTCCGACCATCAACTCGTAGCCCTCACGGCGCATCATTTCGATGAGAATTGAAAGCTGCAACTCGCCGCGCCCCATCACCACCATCGTGTCTGTGGTCTCAGTGTCTTCAATCCGCAAGGAAACATTGGTCAGCAGTTCTTTCTGCAGACGTTCCCGGAGATTGCGCGAAGTGACATAGGTGCCATCGCGCCCGGCGAATGGGGAAGTGTTCACTGTGAACTGCATGGCGATGGTGGGCTCATCAATGGTGATGTGCGGCAACGGCGCAGGATTTTCCACCTCGGTGATGGTCTCGCCGATGGTGATGCCTTCGACGCCAGCGACGGCGATAATATCTCCGAGCGTGGTCTCCGTGATGTCCGTCCGCTTCAGGCCGGAAAACGAAAACAGTTTAGTGATTTTGGTCTTGTGTAGCGTTCCATCCAGCTTCGCGATCGCCACGTCCTCGCCGGTGTGCATGCTTCCGTTGAAAACTCGCGCGATGGCCAACCGGCCCAGGTAATCGCTGTAGTCAAGGTTCGCTACTAGAATTTGCAGCGGCCCGTGGGGATCGCCGGTCGGCTGGGGAATGGTCTTGACGATGGCCTCGAACAGCGGCAGCAGATTCTCGCCTCCACCCTTAATGTCCAGCGTCGCCGTGCCTGCTTTGGCGTTGGTGTAGAGCACGGGAAAATCTAGCTGCTCTTCCTTGGCGTCGAGATCGATAAACAGGTCATAGACTTCGTTCAAGACTTCCTGCGGACGCGCATCCGAGCGGTCGATCTTGTTAATCACCAGAATCGGCGGAAGCTTGGCTTCGAGCGCCTTGGTAAGCACATACCGCGTTTGCGGCAGGGGTCCCTCGCTGGCATCCACCAGAAGCATCACTCCATCCACCATCTTCAACGCGCGTTCCACTTCGCCGCCAAAGTCGCTGTGACCGGGCGTGTCCACAATGTTGATCTTCACATCGTGATAAAAGATGGCCGTGTTCTTGGCCAGAATGGTGATCCCGCGCTCACGCTCCAGGTCATTCGAATCCATGACCCGCTCGATAATGTGCTCGTTGGAGCGAAATGTGCCGCTCTGCTTCAGCATGGCGTCGACCAGCGTAGTCTTGCCATGGTCAACGTGGGCAATAATTGCGATGTTGCGAATGCCGGAACTCAAGAGAATCCTTTCAGGGAACGAGGCTATGCCTCACTACTACTTTACTATGCTGGGGGCATTTGGGGACTAATCGAGAACTGAGAACTGGCTACGGAGAACTGGTTTTCATCGACTTACCAGCCATGCTAACCCGCCACTCCCGTGCGCTTCGGCATCGGTTTTCCTGCCAAACGACGCTCCGCTTCCTTCACCGCCCGCTGCGCCGCGATGATTCCTTTATTCGTGGTCGACTCGGGACCTTCCGAGTCGGTATTGGCAAAAAACACACGGTCCATTGGTTCCCGCACCAAGGGTTGAACAGTGGTATAGAGGCCGGGCGTGGACATGTAAAGAGGATGCCCCCGCCGGTAAATATGGACCTCGATGGGGTCGACATTCGATCCCGGAAACAGCTTCTGGAAGTCCCGCAGCACATTCTCCGCGATTTTCCGCGTGCTGCCCTCGGTCAGCAAATACCCGCGATCGTCTTCCTTCATCGGCGTGTAGCAAGTCAGAATGTTGTACTTTTGCTTGTAGCCCGGCTGGTTGCGGACCACCCAGTCGGCGACAATGAAATCAGTGAACGCGTTCCCCGGGCACCAGGTGTCATACGACTTGTTGAACACCGGTTTATCAAAAATGAGATTTACCACCGGATAAGGAATATATCGGATCTTGTGCATGGCATCGCTCTGCTTCTCCGGAAGGCCCTGCACAATGCGCCGGGTAATGAACTTCGGAGTCGCCATGATGACCGCCTTGGCAGTCACCGTCTTTAGTTCTGCGCCTTGCATATAAGTGACCTGTACGTCGTGCTTGCCGGGCACGACGGCAACGATCGTCGCTCCGCTCTGTATGCGATCTGCGAACGAAGGCTGAAGCATCTCGGTCAACCTCTTGGTGATTGCGCCCAGACCCCCAGGCCAAGTGTAGAAGTCCGGAACCGTATCGGAGCCGATTTCTTGCAGTTCCCCGATCGCGAGTCGGGCCGCAGTTTGTTCGCTGGCGGCGCCCCAGTTGGAGGGCCCATAATTGTCCCACCACAGCTTGACTTCGGCCGGATAGCCCTTCAGAAAACTAGAAAACGGGAGATTGTCCAGTTCCTTACTGCGCTTGGCCAGATCAATGGCCATTATCTCTTTCTTGAACTTCTTGAACCCTTCACGAACGCTAGCGGGATATGGCAGCTTATCAAGCCCGTCGGTCCAGGTATTGGGAATCCATTCGCCGTGAATGATGGTGGAGTCGCGATCGTGTACCGGCAACGGCTCCAGGCCGATCTCCTTGGCCAAGTTGAAAGCAGCAGGCTCGCTTTTGCCGAGAAACGCGGAGCCGGTCGCGAAGGCGCTTCCGTCATACTCCATGAGATAGGCGTTCCCGCCCCAATGCGGTTCCTTTTCCAGCAGGAGGAAATCATGACCCTGCAACTGGTAGGCCGCAGTCAGTCCGCTGACTCCGCCGCCCACAATCACAATATCGTGATGAGCGGTGGCAGGCGGCAGCGTGAAGACCTTGCCGTCGCGAACCTGATGACAAATGCGGTTGTCTTCACCATCGACGGCGGGCTGGGGTGCGGTTTCCGCCGCCAACAACGAGAGATCTATGGGACAACCCGCGGCGATCGACCCTGCCACCACGTACTTGATAAAGTCTCGACGATTCGTGCCCATGTGCACTCCTCTTCCCCGTCGCGCCGCCGGCAAGATGCCGGCGCTACACTTCAACTTTGGCTTCCGCACCCGCCCGCAATCGATACCAAGTCACAATCGCCACCAGCGAAAACACAAAAATGATGCTCGAAATCGCGTTGATCTCCGGCGTGATGCCCCGCCGCAGCCGTCCCCAGATTTCGAGTGGCAGCGTGTTGTCACGTCCAATCAGAAAAAAACTCACCGCAATCTCATCCATCGACAGCGTAAAGATCAGCAGCGCCGCCCCAATGATGGACAAACGCAGGTTAGGAATCGTCACCCGCCAGAACGTCTGCCAGTAGTTCGCCCCCAGATCCAGCGATGCCTCTTCCTGAGCACGGTCGAGCTTCTGCAAGCCTGCGAACACTTCGGTCGTCGCCACCGAAATCAGCGCCGTGCCGTGACCCAACACAACGGTTAGCAGACTCAGCTTCATGTCGGCGGCGCGGAACAACATCAGCAACGATAATCCGGTAATAATTCCCGGCAGAATCAGGGGCAGCAGAACCAGTCGCCGGAACAGCACCTTTCCTGGAAAGTTGGCCCGGTCCAGGGCCAACGCCGCAGGAATTCCAAACGTCAGCGAAATCGCCATCGCCGCCGCCGCCACCAGCACACTATTCATCACCGACGTCCAGATGGCATCGTCGGCGAAAAGCATGCGATACCAATCCAGCGTCAGATGGCGCGGCGGAAACCCTCCCACCCCGGTTCCATTGAACGAGTACACAATCAGCGTGACGATGGGCAGATACAAGAAGCCGAATACTGCAATTGCGTGCCAGGGCAGCCACCTCGACTTCATCGGCACGCCGCCGCTCATCGGAAACTCCATTTCTTTTCCAGACTTTCCGACAGATAAATCAGCGCCAGCACCAGCAGCAACATGCACAGTGAAATCGCTGCTCCCAGCGGCCAGTTATAAGCCGCCCCGAACAAGCTGACCACAATATTCGAAATCATGATGCCACTCGGGCCGCCCAGCAGCAGCGGCGCCAGGAAATCTCCCAGGCTCAGCACGAACGCGAAGGTTGCTCCGGCCAGCATGCCAGGGATCGAAAGTGGAAAGATCACGCGCCAGAAGGTTTGAAACGGCGACGCTCCCAGATCATGCGAGGCTTCCACCAGGTTGCGGGGAATATGCTCGAGAGAAGCGTAAATCGGCAAGAAAGCGAACGGGGTGTAGATGTGCGTGAGCGTCAGCACCACGGCAAACGGGCTGTAGAGCAGAAAATCCAGCGGATGCCGCGTAAGGTGTACGTATTGCAAGAGCGTGTTGAGTACGCCGTCGCTCCCCAGAATCGTCTTCCACGCATAGGCGCGGACCAGATAGCTCACCCACAAGGGAATAATCACTAGCTGATACAACAATTCTTTTCTCGCGCCCGCGTGAAATGACAAGTAGTAGGCCAGCGGATAACCCAACAGCAGCGAGAACAGCATCACCCGCGCCGCAATCCACATCGACCGGAACAGCGTCTGCAGGTATACATTCACTCGAAACAGGTCGCGATAATTGTCGAGCGTCCACGAATGCACAATCGTCTGCGTCGGCGAGACCGACCAGAAGCTGTAACACAAAAGCAGCGCATACGGGACCAGCAGGAACACTGCGACCCACACCAGCGGCGGTACCGTAATCGCGGCCCGGTAGGCGCGGGAGAACATCAGGTCCTCTCCTCGGACTTGCGGACCGCGACGGCATCCTCGGGCGAGAATTCCAGTTCCAGCTCGCCCAGCCAGTTCTTTCGCGTCGCAGTGCGAATCGACAACTTCAATCCGTCCTCGCACTCCACCTGCAATAACTCTGTCGAGCCGTGAAACGCCTGGTGACAAACTCTGCCGCGAAATCGCACCACGTTTACCCCGGCGCTTCCGACCGCCAGATCCACGATCCGCACATTCTCCGGTCGCAGCGAGAACAACACCGGCCCATCCGGCAGCCCGACCGGCCAGTCCAGCGAGTGGCATCGCACCACTCCGCCCTTCACCTCTCCTTGCAGCAGGTTGGTGTGTCCGATGAACTGCGCCGTGTACGCGGTCGCCGGCTGGCCGTAGATTTCCCGCGGAGAAGCAATCTGCTCCAGTTCGCCCCGCCGCAGCAGCGCAATCCGGTCCGACATCACCATGGCTTCTTCCTGGTCATGGGTGACAAACACAAACGAAATGCCGACTTCGCGTTGCAGCGACTTCAGTTCCACCTGCATCTGCCGTCGCAGATTCGCGTCCAGGGCGGAGAGCGGCTCATCCAGCAGCAACAGCCGCGGCCGGTTCACCAGCGCCCGCGCCAGAGCGATCCGTTGTTGCTGTCCGCCGCTGATCTTTGCCGGCTTGGACTTGGCGTACGCCGTCATCTTGACCATCGCCAGCGCTTGTTCGACCCGGCTCGCAACTTCTTCTTTCGCCACTCTCGCCACGCGCAGCCCGTAGCCAACATTTTCTTCGACCGTCATATGCGGGAACAGCGCGTAGTGCTGGAAGACGGTATTCACCCTCCGCCGGTACGGAGGCAGAACGTCGAGCCGCTCGTCTTCCATCCAGATCTCACCTGACGTCGCACTCTCAAAGCCGGCAATCATGCGCAGCAGCGTCGTCTTGCCCGAGCCACTCTCTCCGAGGATCGTCAGAAATTCACCTTCCGCAATTTGCAGGGAGATGTCCCGCAACACCGGATTCTTCCCAAACGACTTCGCGACCTTGCGAATGGAAAGCAGCGGTTGCGCCCCAGAATTGGCGGAACGAGCGAGCGTGGGTTCGATGGTGGTGGCCATTGGTCCTAGTAGCGCCACCGCAAGCTGCCGGCGCTACTCGATGAAAACTACTGTGCTGCCTTTACCTCATTCCAAATCTCGTTGTACTTCGCACGCCGTGGAACGTTCTGCCAGAAATATAGCCGCCTCTGGTAATTGTCCACGTCATCCAGATGCAGGCTCTTCACTTCGGCCGCAGACATAGATTGCGCCGCCTGCGGATTGGCTGGAGTGTAGCCAGTAATGTCGGTCACCTTTTTCTGCACTTCTGCTCCGATCATGTACTCCAGAAACTGCTGCGCCAGTTCCTTGTTTTCACTCCCGGCAGTAATCATCAGGTGGTCGATCCAGCCCGTCGTATTCTCTTTGGGAATGGTTTCACCCACAGGAAAGTTGATCTTGCGAAGCTGGTTGGTCGTCAGCGGCCAGCCCATCGCGGCCACCACTTCGTGGTTTTGGAACAGATTCGTTAGCTCGCCGCCGGTCGACCACATCTTGCGAACATTCGGTTTCAATTCCAGCAACTTCTTCTTGACCGCCTCCAGTTGCTCGTCGGACAGGTTATAAAGCTGACTGGGATCGGGGTGGTCGAAGCCCAACACCTGCGCCGCCATGTATACCGTGGAAAGATCATCCCACACCGAAATCTTGCCGCGATATTTCGGGTCCCAAAAGACATTCCAACTATCCGGCGGTTGCGGAAATGCGGTGGTGTCGTAAATGAGCGGGTCCGGGCCCCACATGAAAGGCACTCCAAAAACCTGGCCCTTGACCCGCACCAGCGGCAGGGAAGTGAGCTGCGGCGAAAGCTGGCTGTAAGTGGGTAGCTTGGACAGATCCAGCGGCGCCGCGAGTCCGGCGGAAGCAATCGAAGTCGCCACATCGCTCGAAGGTGAGATCACATCATAGTTGCCTGCGCTCCCGCCCCGCAGCTTGGCCACCAGTTCGTCGCTCGATCCCATGTAGGAAGCGGAAACCTTGCAGTGGTATTGCTCCTCGAATCCGCGCACAAAAGACGGGTCGGCATACCCCTCCCACACCAACAGATTCAGGGCTGGCGTTTTCTTTGTGCATCCCAGGGCAAGAAGCAATGCGCAAACCATCAACAAGACAATTCCAACGCGCCGGGTCATTCGTGTGCCCTCCGAATTTGTCCCTGCCCCGTCCCAGTTTGGTGATTGGTATACCATGCCGTCCGTCATGTTACCTCCGCTAGAACGTCGGTGGCGTATTCACCCACAACACCCAGGTTTCACTGCGGCCGGGGTTCAGCCAGCGGTGCGGAGTCGCGCTCTCGAAATAAAAACTGTCACCCGTCCGCAGCCGGTATTCCTCTTCTTGCACTGAAATTCTTAGCTCTCCCCGCAGCACGTAGAGAAATTCCTCGCCTTCATGAGCGTAGGATTCGCCGCTGCCGGCTTTGGGCGCGATGCGAAACAGGTGCGGTTCCATCACTGTGTTCCCCCACGCCAGCAATTCCATGCGAACCCCCGGCCCCGCTTCCAGGATCTTGCGCTTCCCCGGCGAGACCAACCGGCCCCGCGATTCCGCCGCGTCGAAAAAATCCAGGATATTGGTCTGGTAGAACAGTGCCAGCTTGCGCAGGGTGCTCACCGATGCGCTCATCTGGGAACGTTCCAGGGCGCTCAGAAATCCCACGGAGATGCCCACTTGCTTCGCCACCTGGGCGAGAGACAGCCCGCGCTGCTGCCGGCGTTGGCGTAAGTGGATCGCGATGGCTCCGCTGGCGCCGTTCGCAGACGACCGCACTCGTCCCTCGCGTCGCAGCAATTGCACGATGGCGGGAGCGTTAAGTCCCCGCACTTTGCGCAGAAACCGTGCCCGTTTCAGCAGCTTCACGTCGTCCGGTGTGTAAACGCGATATTGGCTGGCCGTGCGACGAGGACGGGTCAGACCCAGTCGTTCCCACGAGCGGATCACCGAGGGAGAAATGCCGGCGAGCCGGGCGACTTCGCCGATTTTCAAGTTGGGCTTTGGCTCGGCGGATTTCATTTTACAAAACCGCTCTCTGCGCGTATTTTCGAGGCGTTCCCGAAACCATTTTTTGCTTGACAGTCTACCGCAGGTTTCACTAACCTTGCGCGATTATAGCAAGGTTTGCTTTTCACGCAACCTGGTTGCTGGCAAATTTTCCACCCCGGAGGTGCTGCATGCACCCGTCTCTGGACCGCCGTAGTTTGTCCTTCTGCCTGGCCCTGCTCAGTTTGGTCGCGCTTCTCTCCTCTCCGGCCTTCGCGCAGAGCACCGGCGGCAGAATTCTGGGCCGCGTCGCGGATCCGACCGCAGCGGTGCTGGCCAATGTGAAAGTCACCCTGGTGAATGAGGCGACTGGCGCCAGCCGTAACGCCACCAGCAACGACAGCGGAGACTACAGCTTCGTAGAAGTGCCCCCCGGCGAATACCATCTCGAGTTTGAACAGGCTGGTTTCAAGAAAAATATACGCAAGGGCGTCACTCTCGAAGTCAATCAAATCGTGACCCTAAATATGGTCATGCAGGTGGGCGCAAACCAGGAGGTTGTGGACGTGACCTCGGAAGCTCCTTTGGTGGACACCACCAGCACCCAACTCGGCGCCGTCGTGGATGACCGCACCGTAGTCGCGCTTCCGTTGAATTCCCGCGACACTTATCAACTCCTGCAAATGCAGCCCGGCGTCATGTCCACGGCCGGGTCGAGCAACAGCATTATTTATGGAAGCAACCAGGCCGGCGCAGTTTCGGTGAATGGTGGCCGGGGACGATCCAACAACTTCAGCGTGAACGGCGGAGACGCCAACGACCAATTCGTGAATCTGCCTACGGTGCAGCCTTCACCCGACAGCATCCAGGAATTTCGGGTCTTAACCAACACCTTCGACGCCGAGTACGGGCGTAACTCCGGTTCGGTGGTGAATGTGGTCACCAAGTCTGGTACCAACCAATGGCATGGCGATATGTATGAATTTTTCCGGAACAAGGTGCTGAACGCGAAAGGCTACTTTGATACCACCAAGCCGCAGTTCAACCAGAACCAGTTTGGCGGGACGTTTGGCGGTCCCATCAAGAAGGATCGCACCTTCTTCTTTGCTTCCTATGAAGGACGCCGCATACACCAGGGCGTGCCCTCGCCTGTGGTCACGGTCCCTACGGCTGCGCAAAGGCCGAGCGCCACGCAGAATTTCTCGAATTTCGCAGGCACACCATTTGCCGGGACGATTGCCAACTCCTCCATCCTGACCAACCGCCCCGGTTGTGCGGCGGCGGTGGGTGCTGCGGGCGGCGGCGCCATCTCGGACGGAGTCGCCTACGCCACTATCTTTCCCAACAATCAGATTCCACTGGCTTGCATGGACTCGACCGCAGTCGATCTGCTTCAGCTGGTTCCGACTCCCACCAATGGCGGCAATACCATCGAGACCGTTCCCACAGAGGCCGTCCGCGGAGATCAGTTCACGGTGCGATTCGATCACACCATCAACACCAAGCAGAACCTCAGCGTCTACTACTATTTCAACGATGACACCACCAACCAGCCCTTTTCATTCTTTGAGCAGGCAGGCGCCAATGTCCCAGGGTTTGGCAGCATCATTGCCGAGCGTTTCCAGCAGTGGAATATTTCTCACACCTGGACCATCAGCAACAGTACGGTGAATGAATTTCGCTTCAACTACAACCGCGAAGGCCAACTCACCTTCCAGCACCCTGCGAACACAGAGCTGGTGCAGAATTCCTGTCCGGCAGCTCCCTCGTGGCTTACCGGTGTGACCGGACCGCTGCAGTGTTTCTCCGATGGCACGGCAGCGAATGCGCTGGGCATTCATCCTGGCCTGGGGCCGACACGCGAAGGCCTTCCCTTTATCAACGTAGCCGGCGGCTTCAACCTGGGCAACAACGCGGAGGGAGAGCTTCCGCAGGTGGGCAACGCTTTCCAGTGGTCCGACAACCTCACCAAGGTTGCCGGCAATCACACCATGAAATTCGGTGTTGACGTTCGCCGGCAACGCTTCGACCAGACCCTTTATTTCAATGTCAGTGGCGAACAAGAATTCTTCGGCGGCGGCCCCAATGACGTAGAAGCGACCAATGCCGATGGTTCCAGCAATCTGTACCCCAATTACCTGCTGGGCCTGAGCGATCAGTATGGGCAGGGGTCGGCGCAGATAGAGCGTGTGCGCAATACCGGGTTCTATCTTTTTGCCCAGGATAGCTGGAAACTCAAACCGAACCTGACCCTCAATTACGGCCTGCGCTGGGAACTGAACACCCCCATCGCCGATATCACGCACCACGTACAAACCTACCGGCCCGGTCAGAACAGCACTATCTTTCCCTGCGAGAACACCGCAAACACAGACTGCGCGAGTCAAAGCCCGGTTGGACTGGTGGTTCCCGGGGACACGGGCATACCTCCAGGGCTGACCCAGACATATTACAAATCGTTTGCCCCACGCATCGGAATTGCCTGGAGTCCCGGCAATTCCGGTAAGACCAGCATTCGCGCCGGCTGGGGCATGTTCTACAACCCCGTCGAACAACTGGTGCTGGAGCAGTTTGGCGCCGAGCCTCCGTTCGGCGGCAGTGTGGTGCTGTCAGAAACCCTCTTCAATACGCCATTTCTGGGACAGGACGGTACCACGTTTCTCAATCCCTTCAACGGCATCATCACGCCTAACAGGGGCACTCCGCAAGACTGGGCCAAGTTCGAGCCGATTGAGCTGTTCGGCGATTTTCAGCCGCATCTGCGCTCCCAGTATTCCGACCAGTACAACTTCACGGTGCAGCGCGAATTGTCCAGGGACATGAAGGTTCAGATCGGCTTCGTAGGATCGCAAGGCCACCGCTTGCTGGCGACCCACGACATCAATTACGGCAATGCCCAGACTTGCATCGAATTAAATTCTATTTTGGGAGCCGGGACTTGCGGGCAATTCTTCGCCGATAGCTCATTCTTCATTCCGGGGGGGACGGTTCTGCCGGTTGCTCTGAACCTGCCTTATGCGCAAAACGATTCCGTGATCCCCAAAGGTACGACCATCGGACCGGCCGGCATTACTCTGGTCGGACTTCGCCCCTATTCTTCTCCGCAGTGCAACCCCCTGACGGGCGCTGGCTGTCCGGCGTCTGGTGTTCCGGTCTTTTCCAGCATTTTCGCGCAGGACACCATCGCCAACTCCGCCTACAACTCGCTGCAAGCATCGCTTGACAAGAGATTCGCTCACGGACTTCAGTTCTCTCTGGCCTATACCTTCAGCAAGTCCATCGACGAAGCCTCCAGCTTTGAAGGCATCCTGAATCCGCTCCCCGGAGCCAACAACCGGTCCTTGTCATTGTTCGATGCGACCCATCGCATCGTTGCCAGCTACTACTGGGAATTGCCCATACCCAAGTACACTGGCCTCAAAAGCAAGGTGTTGAATGGTTGGGGCCTCTCGGGCATCACCACATTCCAGACCGGTTTCCCCATCCGCATCACCTCCGAGGCCGACAACGAACTCATGGATAGTTTTGATTTCGAACTGCCCGGCGAACCCGACCAAATCGCGCCTTTCCACACCCAGCATCCACAGAGCAACGGAAATTATTTCTTCAATCCGAACAGTTTTACCGAAGATACGACGGCGGATCCCAGTTTGTTTGGCCGCATTGGTAATGCTCCCCGGACGATCTGCTGCGGCCCGCACATCAGCGAGACAGATTTTGCCATCCTGAAGAACCTCCCGGTTACAGAGGGGACGCACATGGAGTTTCGCGCCGAGCTGTTCAACATCTTCAACCATACGCAGTTCGACAACCCGGACGGCGACAGCACGGACGGCTCCCAATTCGGTCAGGTCACCGAAGCACGCGACCCACGCCTGGTACAATTTGCTCTAAAATATATCTTCTAGCCCCAAAGCCCGGGCTGCTTGCTGCCCGGGTACTCTAATGGCCGCCAGGAGGCGGCTTGAGATTTCCCGGAGACCCAGATGTACCCCGAATTGCAGCAGGAGATTTCCACCTTTGAGCGTCGTACGCCTAAATCGGCCGAATCCCACAAGCGCAACCTGAAGCGCATTCCGCTCGGCGTGGCCAGCAATTACCGAGCCTACGATCCTTATCCCATTTTCGTGAAAGAAGGCAGCGGCTCCCATTTCCGCGATCTCGATGGCAACGATTACATCGATCACAATCTTTGTTTCGGTGCGCTCATGGCCGGGCATTGCCATCCCGCGGTCATGAAAGCCGTGCAGGCCCGGCTCAGCACCGGCACCATGTTCGGCATGCCACACGACATGGAATGGCAACTCGCCGAAGAAATCGCGCAGCGCTTTCCGGTGGAGATGGTCCGCTTCGGATCGAGCGGTACCGAAGCTACGATGCACGCCTGCCGTCTGGCACGCGCAGCCACCGGACGCGACAAGATCCTCAAATTTGAGGGCGGCTATCACGGTCTGCACGATACCGCCCTGGTCAGCGTGAAGCCTCACGCCCCCGAGTTCGGCGATGTCAACGCGCCCACTTCCGTTCCCGGCGGCCTCGGCGTTCCCAAGGCATCCATTGCCAACGTGCCTATTGCTACCTTCAACGATCTGGCGAGCGTCGAGCTTCGTTTTAAGCAAAATCCCGGCGAAATTGCCGCAATTATTCTCGAGCCCATCATGATGAACGTCGGCCTCTGCATGCCGCAGCCTGGATTTTTACAAGGCCTTCGCGACATCTGCACCAAGAATGGCGCGCTCTTGATATTCGACGAAGTCAAGACCGGCGCCAAGCTCGGATGGGGCGGCGCTTCCGAATACTTCAACGTCAAGCCCGATATGATCTGCCTGGCTAAATCGATTGGCGGCGGCTTTCCGCTGGCGGCGTTCGGCGCGCACCCGTCAGTGATGGACCTCATCTCGCAGCACAAGGTTTTCCACGGCGGCACTTACAACACCAATCCGGTTTCCATGGCTGCCGGTCTAGCCGCATTTCGCGAGGTGCTCACCCGCGAGAATTACCAACACGTCGAGAAGCTCAGTAAGAAGCTGGTCGAGGGCTATCGCAAGACTCTGGCCAAGACCGGTCTTCAGGGCTATATCGCCGTCGCCGGCGCCAACGGCGCTCTGATGCTTTACCCGAAAGAGATTCGCAACTACCGCGACTGGACCACGGTCGATATCGACCTATGGCGGCATTACTGGTTCGGCATGGTCAACCGCGGCGTCATGGCGCAGCCTTATTGGTGGGACGAGCAATGGACCATCTCGGTGCAGCACACCGAAGCCGATATCGACAAGCACCTCGCGGCGTTTGCGGATGTGGCGCCAGCGCTGGCTAAAGCCCAGCAGGAGCGTACCGCGGAAGCAGTGGCCCACTAGAATCACGCGGGACAGCCGCCCTCGGCTGTCCGGCGGAGCCAAGCTCCGCGGATCAAGCAGGACGGCGGTTCTTATTTTTGGTGGCGCAGGGCCTCCGGCCCTGCGATAGAGCTGCCAAAATCCCTGGGGCTTTAGCCCCTGATGTCAAGGAGCAGGACTTTGTCGGCGAACGATTCCAACCAGCCGCACCTCAAGCGCGTCCTCGGCCGTTGGGATCTGGTTTTGCTATTCGTGGTCGCGGTCTTCAACCTGAACGTGGTGCCGTCGATTGCCGCCAACGGCGGAGTTACGGTTTGGCTCTGGCTCATCGCGTTGCTGCTTTTCTTTTGGCCGCAGGGCATTGCGGTTCTTGAACTCGCTCACCGCTTTCCGGGGGAAGGCGGAGTCTATTTGTGGGCCAAGGAAGTGTTCGGCGACTTTCATGGCTTTTTGTCCGGCTGGTGTTATTGGACTAACAACATGCTTTACGTGCCTACAGTCATGCTCTACTTTGTCGGAGTTTCGGTTTTCGTGCTCGGTCCGGGACACGCCGGCTTAGCCGACAACAAGGCTTTCGCTCTGGGTGCATCCACACTGTTGCTCGCGCTGTTGACCATTCTGAACATTGTGGGACTGAGCGTGGGGAAATGGCTGAACAATCTGGGAGGGATTGGCACGGGCATTGCCGCCGCCACGCTGATCGGCTTGGGCGTGATTGTTCTCTCGCGTTTTGGTACGTCAATCACAGCCGCGGATTTCAAGATCCCCACGGATCCCCGGTTCGTCCTGAATTCTTTCGGCGTGATCTGTTTCGGCCTGGTGGGACTCGAACTTGCTTCGGTGATGGGCGACGAGATCCGCGATCCGGCGCGCACTTTGCCCGGCGCGGTTGCCTGGGGTGGCGTTCTCAGCGGCTTGCTGTACATCGGCGCAACTCTCACTTTGCTGATCGCTGTCGGCAGGAACGACATCAGCGTGCTTCAAGGCATCGTGCAGGCGGTCAGTCATATGGCAACCAAAGTTGGGTTTGCCTGGATCGTGGCCCCATTTGCTCTGATGTTGAGTTTGTCGATTGCGGGAATTGGTTCCGCATGGATGGGCGGTTCAGCCCGGATTCCGTTCGTCGCCGGACTCGACTCCTACATGCCGTCATGGCTGGGCAAAGTGCATCCGCGATATGCTACGCCTTACGCCGCGCTGATCGTGCAGTTTGTGGTGTCGCTGGTGTTGTGTGTGATCAACTTTGCCGCTTCCGGCGGCGTGCAGGAAGCGTTTCAAACTATGCTGTCGTTGGCGGTCGTATTGCAACTGGTACCGTTTATTTATGTGTTCGCGGCCCTCTTGAAATTTGCAATCAGCGAGGCGGCAGGGAAGGGACGCTACGGCAAAAGCGTTCTGGTGTTCGCCGGGGGAAGTGGTCTGCTGACCACTGTTCTCGGGATTGTTGTCGCTTTTTCTCCAGCCAAGCAGATCACTTCGGTTTGGCGTTACGAAGTAACCATGTTCGGTCTGACCTTGTTCTTCATCGCGCTGGCCGTTTTCTTTTTCTTTATTTACGGCCGCCGTAAGGCGGCGCAGATTCGTGTGGGGGCGGGCGACTCGCCCGTCCACGCGAGCGAAGCTCGCAATTAGCTCTGGAGGTTCTTATGCCCGGTGGTGTTAAAGCCGATGTTCGCACTTATCAGATGTACGTGAACGGCGAGTGGGTCGACAGCAAATCCAACAAAACGTTTCCGGTTTATGACCCCGCTAGCGAAGAGGTCATCGCTCAGGTTCCCGACGCTAATGCCGACGACGTCAACCGCGCCGTAGCTGCCGCCAAAGCCGCTTTCGAAGACGGCCCCTGGGCATCCACCACTGCGCAGGAACGTGGCCGCGTGCTCTTTCGTCTCGCGGAAAAAATTCGGCAGAACACGGCCATGCTGGCCGAACTGGAATCCCGCAACACCGGCAAACCCATTGTCGAGGCCGAATTCGATATCACCGATGTCGCTACCTGTTTTGAGTACTACGGCGGCTTGGCCACCAAGATTCTTGGTTTCGTAAACCCCGTGCCCGACAACGCCGTCAGCCTCACCCTCAAAGAACCTATCGGCGTCGCTGGCCAAATCATTCCGTGGAATTATCCCTTGCTGATGGCCGCCTGGAAGTTGGCGCCCGCGCTGGCCGCCGGATGCACTTGCGTGTTGAAGCCCGCCGAGCAAACGCCCATCACCGCGCTTGAAATGGCAAACTGGCTCGCCGATGTCGGACTGCCTCCCGGCGTCGTCAACATCATCACCGGATTTGGCGAAACCTGTGGCGCTCCTCTCGTCCAGCATCCCGACGTCAACAAGATTGCTTTCACTGGCAGCGCCGCCGTCGGCAAGATCATCGTCAAGCAGGCCGCTGACACGGTGAAGCGCGTGACCCTTGAGCTTGGCGGCAAGTCTCCGAACATTTTCTTCGCGGATGCCGATTTCGAATCCGCCATCGACGGCGCCCTCTTCGGAGTCTTCATCAATCAGGGAGAAGTCTGCTCCGCCGGCAGCCGCATCCTCGTGCAGAAGCCAATCTACAAGAAGTTTGTGGATGCCATGACCGAGAAAGCCAAGAAGATCAAGCTGGGCGCTCCCCTCGACCGTGATACCAAGATGGGTCCGCTGGTCAGCAAAGACCAGTACGAACGCGTGCGCTCCTATCAGGAAGTCGGCAAGAAAGAAGCGAAACTGGCTTTCGGCGGCGGCCGCGCCGAGCAGTTCGCCAAAGGCTACTACGTCCAGCCGACCATCTTTTATGATGTCACCAACACTGCCCGCATTGCCCGCGAAGAAATTTTCGGCCCCGTGGCCACGGTCATTCCTTTTGAGGACGAAAAAGACGCGGTCAAGATCGCCAACGATTCGCCCTACGGCCTTGCCGCAGCGGTCTGGACTCGCGACATCTTTAAGGCTTTTCGTGCGGTGAAGGCTCTGCGAGCCGGAATCGTCTGGGTGAATCACATGCAACCCACTTACGTAGAAGCTCCCTGGGGCGGTTACAAGCAATCTGGCTTCGGCCGTGAGCTCGGCCCTTGGGGCATTGAAGAATATCTCGAAACCAAACAGGTCCACATCAATCTAAACGAAGCGCCCATCGGCTGGTACTGAAGGCTTACCGAGAACTAGGAACTGAGAACTGGTTTTAAGGAATTCGATGTCCACGATCCAATTGCGAACCACCATCCCCGGCCCCAAATCGAAAGCATTAGGGGAACGCCGCACCAACGCTGTCCCCCGCGGCCTATCCCACGGCACTCCCGTGTATGTGGCCAAAGCCCAAGACGCCTGGCTGGAAGACGTCGACGGCAACCGCTACATCGACTTCGCGGGCGGCATCGGCTGCATCAATGTTGGCCATCGGCAAGAGCCCGTGCTCTCCGCCATCCGCGAACAACTGGACCACTTCCTGCACACCTGCGTGCAGGTGACCCCGTACGAAAACTATGTTCGCCTGGCCGAACGCATGAATGAAGTAACTCCCGGAAAATTTTCCAAGAAGACGCTGTTCGTAAATTCCGGCGCCGAAGCTGTCGAAAACGCAGTAAAGATCGCCCGTGCCCACACCGGCCGCTCGGGGATCATCGCTTTTGAAGATGCCTTCCACGGCCGCACCATGATGACTCTCGCCCTCACCAGCAAGACTCATCCCTACAAAGCAGGCTTCGCGCCATTTCCCGGCGATGTGTATCGCATTCCCTACGCATATTGCTATCGCTGTTCTTACTCGCTGAAGTATCCTTCCTGCGATCTTTTCTGTGCGCGCCATTTGGAAGACACCTTCAAGCGCGTGGTCGCTGCGGAAGACGTCGCCGCGGTGATCGCTGAGCCAGTACTGGGCGAAGGCGGATTCGTCGTCCCGCCGCCAGACTATTTCCGCGTGCTCATCGATATCTGCCACAAGCATGGCGTGCTGTTCATCGCCGATGAAGTCCAAAGCGGCTTTGGCCGCACCGGAAGATTGTTCGCCAGCGAACACTACGGCATCGAGCCCGACATTTTAGTCTCGGCTAAGTCAATCGGCGGCGGCCTGCCTCTGGCGGCCATCACCGGACGCGCAGAAATTATGGACGCTCCCGGCCCCGGCGGCTTGGGCGGCACCTTTGCTGGCAATCCGGTTTCCTGCGCCGCCGCTCTGGCCGTGCTCGAAATGTTCGACCGCGAAAATCTCTTGAGCCGTGCCAACGACATAGGAAATCAGTTTCAGAAACGCGCCAGAGCATGGCAGAAGCGCTGGCC
Organism: Terriglobales bacterium; assembly: GCA_049591935.1. Lineage (GTDB taxonomy): Bacteria > Acidobacteriota > Terriglobia > Terriglobales > Acidobacteriaceae > JABCZH01. The sequence goes on from JBAWFN010000102.1 coordinate 92,288, forward strand.
CATCGTCGGCGATGTTCGCGGCTTGGGCGCCATGCAGGCCATCGAACTGGTGAAATCTGCCGAGACCCGTGAACCTGCTGCCGACGTGACCAAGCAGATCACGCAATATTGTTACGAGCACGGCTTGATCACGATCACCGCCGGCTCGTATTCCAACGTGATTCGCGTGCTGGTACCTTTCGTCGTCACTGGCGAGCAGATGGACGAAGCCCTCAACGTGCTGGAAGCGGCGTTGCAAACAGTTAGTGAGCGCCACGGCGCGGTGGCACAAGTCACGTAGTTTTGCTGTGAAAGGGAGCGGCTTCAGCCGCGCCGTTCACGGTCCACATCGATTCGCGGCTTTAGCCGCTGAGGGAAGCTGATGTCGGTTGCCGCACCTTCAATCACGAAAGTCCCAAATTTCATCAACGGCCACTGGGTCGAGTCCCGCGCCTCCGAGTGGCTCGACGTCACCAATCCCGCGACTGGCGAGACGATCGCCCAAACTCCCCTTTCCGATGTCGCCGAAGTTACCTCTGCCGTGGAGGCTGCCGCTGCCGCTTATCCCGAATGGCGCCGTACTCCGCCCGAGGACCGCATCCAGCCTCTCTTTAAGCTGAAGCAACTCCTCGAAGATCACATTGACGAACTGGGCCGCATCATCACCCAGGAGAATGGCAAGACGTTGGCCGAGGGCAAAGGCGAGCTGCGCCGCGCCATCGAAAACGTCGAAGTCGCTTGCGGCATTCCGATGATGATGCAGGGCTACAACCTGGAAGACGTCGCCCGTGGCATCGACGAAACCATGATTCGCCAGCCCCTCGGCGTCGTCGCCGCCATCACCCCATTCAATTTTCCCGGCATGATTCCGTTCTGGTTTCTGCCCTACGCCATCGCCTGCGGCAACACTTTCATCCTGAAGCCCTCCGAACGCGTGCCCCTTACCATGCGCCGTGCCTTCGAACTGATTGAGCAGACCGGCTTGCCAAAAGGTGTCGTCAACCTGGTGAACGGCGGCAAAGACGCAGTCAATGCTCTGCTCGATCATCTCAAAGTCCGCGCGATCAGCTTCGTAGGATCAACCCCGGTTGCCAGACACGTCTACGCACGCGCCGGAGCCAATGGCAAACGTGCGCAATGCCAGGGCGGCGCCAAGAATCACGTCATTGTTCTCCCCGACGCCGATATGGCCATGGCGACGCAGATCATCAGCGACAGCGCCTTCGGATGCGCGGGCCAGCGCTGCCTGGCAGTGTCGGTTGCAGTCACGGTGGGCGAGGCGCAGAAAACATTTCGTGATGCCATCACCGATGCGGCCGCGAACTTGCGCGTCGGCAACGGTCTCGACGAAGGCGTGCAGATGGGGCCGGTAATCACTCCTCAAAGCAGGTCACGAGTCGAATCTCTGATCGCAACCGGCGCCAAGCAGGGCGCGAAACTCTTGCTCGACGGGCGGAATGCCAAGATCCCCAAGTACGACGCTGGGAACTTCGTGAAGCCCACCATACTCGACAATCTGCCCGCCACCAGCGAACTGGCCGACACTGAGATTTTCGGTCCCGTGCTTAGCCTCATCCACGCCAATGATATGGACGAAGCCCTCGCGTTTCTCGAGCGCAGTCCCTACGGCAACCAGGCGTCCTTATTCACGTCGAGCGGTGCCGCAGCGCGGCGCTTCCGTTACGAGGCTCCTGCCGGAAACATCGGCATCAACATCGGCGTGGCCGCTCCCATGGCCTATTTCCCGTTCAGCGGCTGGAAAGACAGCTTTTTCGGAATCATGCACGGCCAGGGCCGCGACGCGGTCGAGTTCTATACTGAAAAGAAAGTGGTCGTGGAACGCTGGGCGAAAGAGCATTCGCGCAAGTTTTGAAAGGGAAGAGTTATGACTGCGGATTTTGTCAATTGTTACGCGGATGCCAACCGTGCCGGCGCGTATGCGACGCTCGAGTTCGCGAATACTTACTATCTTGCATACCGTGACCTGCCCGCGATTCTGGCTGAGCAGGTCACCGGGATCCGGGCGCTTGACTTCGGCTGTGGCACCGGCAGGTCAACCCGGCTTCTGCGGAAACTCGGCTTCAGCGTGACCGGAGTTGATATCTCCGAGGACATGCTGCGGATCGCACGTGGCCTCGATCCTTCCGGCGATTACCGTCTCGTGCCGGACGACAACTTCGGCGGACTTGAAGTTGGGGCCTTCGACCTCGTGCTTTCCGCTTTCACCTTCGACAACATTCCTGGAGCGGCGAAGACAAGAATCTTCTCCGATCTCGCAAAGTTGCTGGCGCCGAATGGGACCATGGTGAGCCTGGTTTCGGCACCCGAGATCTACACCCACGAATGGGCTTCGTTTTCGACCAGGGATTTTCCAGAGAACGCGTCCGCTCGAACTGGTGAGCCGGTGCGCATCATCGTGACCGACCACCAAGATAAGAGGCCGGTCGAAGACATCCTCTGCACCGACGAATCATATCGGGCGGTATATCGAGAAGCACGTTTGCAGGCTGTCCAAGTCTTGAAGCCGCTGGCAACGGGCGATGAGCCATATCCGTGGGTGAACGAAACTAAGATCGCTCCCTGGGTGATTTACGTGTTGAGACGAGCGACGTAGCTCCACAGATTGAGAAGGGACACGATGTCAGACACCATTCAAAAATACAAAGACTACGTGATGACCGGCTTCATGAAGTCGGTTGTCCCTATCGTCATCGACCACGCCAGCGGCGCCACCGTCACGGATGTCAACGGTCGCGAGTACCTCGACTGCTTCGCCGGCATTTCCGTGGTCAACGCCGGCCACAACAATCCGCAAGTCATCGCCGCTGCCAAAGCCCAGATGGACAAGCTCGTCCACTGCTCCTCCTACATCTACCACGTGCAGCCCGTCGCCGACCTCGCCGAGAAGATCGCGCACATTGCTCCCCGCGGGCTCACCAAGACTTTCTTCGGCAACAGCGGCGCCGAAGCCATTGAAGGTGCAATGAAATTGGCGCGCCTTTACACTGGCAAGCACGAGTTCATCGCTCTCCATGCCAGCTTTCACGGACGCAGTTGGGGCACCCTCAGCGTTACCGGCAACCAGGGACGGAAGAAACGCGGCGGCCCTTATGCCTCGGGGGTGGCTTTTGCGCCCGCGCCTTATGCCTACCGTTCGCAATGGCGCAATGATCCCGAAGAATGTGGACGCCAATGTGCCCGCTCCATCGATGACGTCATCCGCTTCGCGACTTCCGCCGATGTAGCTGCTTTCGTTGCCGAGCCGGTAATGGGCGAAGGCGGAATCATCGTGCCGCCGCCCAACTACTTCAAAGAAGTAAAGAAAATCCTCGACCAGCACGGCATCCTGTTCATCGCCGACGAAGTTCAATCCGGTTTCGGCCGCACCGGCAAGATGTTTGCCTACGAGCACTACGGAGTCGATCCCGACATTCTGGTGACCGCCAAAGGCATCGCCGACGGTTTCCCGCTAAGCGCATTCACGACCAAACCAGAGATCGCTGCCGCTTTCAAGCCCGGCGACCATCTTTCAACCTTCGGCGGCAATCCTGTCTCCTGCGCCGCTGCACTCGCCAACATCGAATTCATGCAGAAAGAAAATCTACCCGCCCGAGCCGCCGAAACCGGCCATTACGCCATGTCAAAGCTCCGCGAGTTGCAAAAGCAGAATCCCATCATTGGTGACGTCCGCGGCCTCGGCCTGATGATCGGTGTTGAGCTGGTGAAAGACGAAAAGTTGACCCCGGCAACTGCCGAAGCAGAGGCCATCCGCGATGCGCTGCTTAAAAATGGAGTCTTAGTGGGAGTGGGCGGCGTTTACGGCAACGTGATCCGCTTCCAGCCGCCGCTGATCATAACGCGCCAGCAAATCGATAAGGCCATCGGCGCCTTCGCGGCTGCGCTTCAAGAAGTGGCGCAGCCGACGGCGGTGATGTAGACATTCAAAGAAATTGCTCATTAGCACAACCGTAGGCACAGCTACGAAGCGCCAGCATCGGGCGGCCTCGCCGTAGGCTGTTGCACTTGCATCCGTGCAAGAATCTCTTGATCTTCAAATGTTTCGATTTCATTTTCCCGATTCTTGGGGAAGTAATCAACTTTCGGGTGCTGCCTCCAAGCGTCGGCTATTTGTTGAACAGTTGGATAATGCAGTTCGCGGTCGTTCGACGTTGCCAGCAACAAGTCTATTGGTGCCAGGCTGTTATCCAACGAAAGTTTGGGCCAAGGAACCTGGAGTATACCCTGAGCGTCAACAAGCCGACGCTCCTCGGCCTGGTAGTGTTTTGCGACGTGTGTCGCCCACTCACTAAGCAAGTTGTGAGGGATTTCGCTTTCAGGATTTCCCATTAGAGCCACGCAGCCGCCCCAATTCGCCGAAATACTTTGCTTTGGTGATGAACAGCAAAGAGATGGAACCTCGTTGTTCTCTGCTGACCAAAGCCATTCAGCTTCTTTGATAAGGTCTGCCGAGGACGACACTCCATGTCGGCACGGTGCAACTATCGCTTGGCCGAGTTGATCCTCAGAGCTGTGACGAAAAAACACCATCGTGTATGTGTTGTTCTGGGATAGCCGACCATATCGGATCGGTGTTTTGACTACCCATTTACGATCCACGTCTAATCGCCAATCTCGCCACCTTCTCCTCTTGCCGTTCCTCCAGTACAAAGAACCGATTATCAAAACACCGATCGTCAGAGGCATGAGCAGTACCTTTTCCTCAGGTTGCCTGAAAAACCACAGACCAAGCCGCACGCTCTTCTCACTCGGCGATGCGGAAATCTAATACTCTTATCTCCACCCTGGCGGAGGGGTTAAGCTCCCAAGTGCTACCATCACGCCCGACCCAAGTTGAGGTCAGATCTCGCACGCTGCCAGACACTTCGTGGCCGCTGATACGTTTTCCCAGTCCTGTGGGCACCGAACCTTGATATTGAACCTCGGCCACATCAAGCGGATTACCGTTGGGGCCATAGAATATGACCAAACAGTAGACATCTCTTATGGAGTCCCGAAGTTTATTTTGCAGCGTAAAGGAGAAAGCGGCGGCATACGGCGACGGCCAGTCCCACTTGAAGTCAGTCCCGACTACGCCTTCGGTGTTGCGACCGCCAAGACCGGAGAAAACGGACTCTTGCTCGGCACCGAGGCTGTTCTTACGGGTAATGGAAGTGCAGGTTTAATGTGATCCAGCAAAGCCTTCAGGTATGCGATAGGAACCGTGGCCGACAAGCTTGGCGTAGCCGCGCGCAGCTTTTTCTATAACGTGCAGATTCGTCGCGACGACGCCGTCCCGGACGAAGAACCCACTTCCCAATGAAATCGGCTCTGCGTTCTCGTCCTCCATTACAAGCAGGACGACTGACGGGAACGTGCTTTGTGCGACTTGCTGTGCTTTTTGGGCAGGAGACCTTGGAACCACAAGACACGTGAGCAAGGTGATGCTCAGAATCGTCCGATAGGAAGGCCGGACGGGTGAGAGCGGGGCTATTCTCGCCATTGTCCTCCTCTAAGGCCTAAAGGAGGCAATTCTACAACCAGACAGGGTGGCTGTCTCTTCGTGTTTTGTGCTAACGACCAACGACGAACGACCAACGACTAGCAACTTCTAGATCTCATCATCCCCATCGTCATCCTTATCATCATCCCGGTCCTGGCGACTCAAATCTTTCACCGTGCTCACAGTCCGCCCATCATTCGCATGCCGGATCTCAATCCGTCCATTCACATTGGAAAGCTCAATTCGCGGCCCGCCGCTGCCCAGCTCTCCGCGCAGATCGTGTCCAATCCAGCGATGATTGTTGACGTGCAGCCCGAAGTCATCTTCGATCGAACCGGATACGGTCGATGCCTCTACCTCGGCTTTGGCGTCCGAAGGCAGGGTGAGTTCAATCCCGCCATTCACCGAAGAAAGCTCAACCGGCGAGTTGCTCAACTTGTCGAATTGCACGTCCATGCGGCTGTTGACCGAGTCCAGTTTCACCCGGCCCTGCAACCCCTGCACCGTCATGCGCCCGTTAATACATGATGCCCTCACTTCGCCCGCCACTCCATGAATATCAAGCGGCCCGTTGATCAACTTGATCTCATCCAGCCGGACGTTTCTAGGAACGGTGAGCGTGTACTCGACGCTCGCCGGATTGTTCCAGCCGTCGTGCTCCCAGGTATGGTTGTGGTCGCGGTACTTGGTGCTGATCGAGACGTAGCTGCTGCCGCTTTCCACTTCGATCTGGGCCTCGTCCATGCGCTCTTTCGTGTTGGCATACTTCACCGCGTCCACCTTGACCTCGTCCTTGTCCCACGCCGTGATGTGAACCGCGCCGTTGATGTTGTCTAACTCCACCCGGCCTCCCGCACCCAGCGGATAGGTGTGGTGAAACTCCTCGGTCAGCTTTCCATAATCCTTGGCGTTGGCTTCAGCGGCATAGAGCAGGGCGCACAGCATGCCCACAATCGCTCCCATGCGGGCGGCAAGTCGGCGTTGGCGGTTCATAGTTCCTCCGTTGTGACACAGCTTAGACGCGCCAACCCGGAGTTCGTGAGTGCAATGTTTCCCGAAACTGCCGGATCTCGTAACTCGATGCAGCACAGTTACTTCCGTTATCTTTCCCGGCCTTTTGCGATCCTCCACAATACTCTCAACCAGCAGCAGGAAGTGAGGAAGTCTTGCAGCACCCGCCTAAGTTCTTAGGCCAGCGGTCGGCGTCGGCTCCGGTCTCGCGCTGGAGTTGTAGCCGGATTCTACCCGCTTCATGTTTTTTCATACTGCTCCCACTGTTTACATTCTCCGTCCAGTTGCTCGCGCAGGAGCCTGATTCGGAGAAACCGGTTCCGATCCTCACGGGTACGGCGGGCTACTTCAATTTCGTCACCGCCGGACAAAATCAGCTTGACGCCCAGATCAATCCAGTTCTTCTGCTGCCCTTGGGCGACCACTGGCTGGTGGAATCAAGGGCGGAGTTCGAAGGCGCGTTTCAGCGTCCTCCGGATGGCGGCCCCTATGGCGGCATGGTGAGCAAGAATCTCGACTATGCGCAGGTAGACTACATCGCCAACCCATACGTGACGGCCACCATGGGCCGATTCCTCACACCTTTTGGAATTTTTAATGAGCGCCTCTATCCCATCTGGATTCGCAGCCTGCAACAGGATCCCTTGATTCTGCCATTCTCCGCCGAATCGAGTGACGGCGCGATGCTACGCGGTGGATTCCCCGCGAATGCCAAGGTCAACCTGAACTATGCGGCATACGTTTCGGCGTTGAGCACAGGGCACAGCAACCTGGAAACAGATCGCAACGTCGGCGGGCGCGTGGGGGCTTTCTTCCCCGGCCCGCGAATTGAGGTTGGTGCTTCCTGGCAGAAGCTGTTGCAGGACCAGCGTACCAATGCTTTTGGATTCCATTTTGCGTGGCAGTCCACGCGGCTTCCTCTCAACGTTCACTCCGAGTACGCCCGGTCCATGCAGGGGAGTGGTTACTGGATCGACGGCGCCTACCGGTTGAGCCAGGTTTCTTTCTGGCCCAAAGTGATGCGGCGCACCGAGTTCGCGGGCAGGCTGGAGCAATTCTTCAGCGGCCAGATCAGCGCAGACGACGCCGAAGCAATCGGACTGCCCGGCGCCAACACTCGCGAAGGTGAATTCGGTCTGAACTATTATCTGCATGACGGGCTTAAAGCCGTGGCCAGTTATGGCCGCCAATTCAGCTCCGAAGGCAATCTCAATTTGTGGACCGTGGGCATCGCTTACCGTTTCGCTCTGCCTCTCGGCCGGCCGGAGTTGCAGTGAACAAAAGACCGGCAATCATCGCCGCGTTGTGCGTCTCAGCCTTGCTTTCCATTGCCGCTGCCGCCGTCCCCCCGCGAAACGATTCTCCGGCTGGTCCACCGGCCGTGAGCAAGGTTCAAGAGGCAGATACCATGCGGCTGGAGGGCGAAAAAAGATTCCGCGCCAATTGCGGCCGCTGCCACGCCGCACCACAAAAGTTTCCGCCACGCATGATGGCGACCATCCTTCGTCACATGCGAGTAAGAGCCACCATCACCGACGAGGACATGCGTCTGGTCCTCTATTACATGACGCAGTAAGGGTTCGACGAGGACAAGTGAGACGCCTGCGCGCAAGTTTCTGGTTGGGGATTTGTCTGGGGGTTTGTTCCGCCGGTTGGGCGCAGGCTCCGCTCTCCGGTCAACTCCGGGTGATCGAGATTCTGGCCGATAAAGACAGCCGCTACAAAATCGCGGGAGAGAAGGCTCCGGAGATCTCCGTGAGAGCGGGCGAGCAGATCGTGCTTCGGATCACTGCTCGCAAAGCAAAATCGCACAACCGCGATGGCTCGATTCACGGGTTCTCGCTATTGCGTGCGAAAGACCGCTCCAAAGTTCCTGACTGGGATCTCTTACTCAAACCCGGTACTCAGGAGTTCACCATGACGGCGCCACAAGAGCCGGGCGATTACGTAGTAGTCTGCACCGTGATTTGCAGCGAGGATCACGAGGGCATGTCCATGAAATTTGTAGTAACGCCCTGACCGCAATCAGTCTGGGTGTGATTTGCGGTACACTTTCCTGCGGTGGTTTGGAGTGAACTATGAAGCTGCGCAAAACTTGGATCGCGATTTTTACTATCCTCTCGGCATTCGCTACCTATGCCGGCGAGCAGGAATCCGCCACGTTCAAGGGCGAGATTTCCGACAGCCAGTGTGCCCTCAACGTTCACTCCCTCACCAAATCGCACGAGGAGATGTTGAAGTCCAAGTCCGGCGCTGCCGGTCACAACGCCGCCACCTGTTCTATTTACTGCATTACCCAACTTGGAGGGAAATTCGTATTAACCTCCAAAGGCCACGTCTTTCACCTGGACAACCAGGACCTGCCTCGCCGTTTCGTAGGCGAAAAGGTCAAAGTGCGTGGAACGCTGGACGCAAAAGGCGACTCCATCCACGTCGTAAGCATCGACGCCCAATGAATCGTCTTCACGGCTTCTTCTTTTCCACCTCCGAAATTACGTACACCATCAGAATGCCCAGCTCCGGCTCAATGGGGTGCCGGTAGCGCGGATGCGGAAACACCACGTAATAGACCAGCGGATAACACAGCACCAGCCAGAAGAACAGCCATGCGCCCGGGCGGCGCTTACGAATCGCCCGCCCCAGCCCCCAGAGCGCTAGCAGCGAAGACGCCAGATAGAGCGAATTTGCCATCGGCGCCAGCCGTGATGCGTCCGGCGAATGCGGCAGACCACCCCAATAAAAAACGAACCGCCTCACGCACAGACCGGCAAAGCGTCCGTAATCTTCGCGGATGAAAGCCATTGCCTCTCGCTTCCGCTCCGCCACATAGGCCGTCTCTCCCATTTCGCGATACCGCTGCATTTGCACCACATTTTTTGTCGGATGCAAGTACTCCATCCACAACCCATTCGCCCCCGGTCCGTTGCCCAGCCGCAGCTCCGCCCCAAGATTGGATCGAATATAAATCGGCTGTCCAAAGGTGCGGTCGTTGCGAACCAGCCAGGGTGCGACGCAAGCAACGAACATGACCGCTGCCAACACAACTCCGCTGAGTGACCGCCGGCCCTGTCTCGCACGCCGCCACCACGCCCACAGTCCGGAAGCCGGCAGAAACGACAACAGCGAAGGATTCGTCAATGCTGCCACGCCCCACAGCAAACCGAAACCCAGCCACGGTTTCACATCGTCGGCGTCTTCCATCACCAGCGTCAGCCAGAAAAGTACCGCCAGGAGCAGCGCTGCCAGGCTGGTTTCCCATACCCAGCGTGTACACCAGAAAATGACCGAAGGCAGCAGCGCCCAGGTCCATGCCGTCCACACCGCGACCTTCTCGTTGAAACACCGCTTGCCGATCAAAAAAATCGGCAGGCAGGTTAGCGCGGAGAGCAGGCTGTTGATACTCAGTAATACCAGCGCTGACGCCCGGCTATAAATCCCGAATACCTTGAACACGCCGGCAATCAGGAACGGATAAAGCGGTGGTTCCCATGCCGTTGGCCCGGTTATACCCAGGAACGGATTGCTGAACCCTTCGCCTTGCGCCAGCGCGCGCCCAATGCGTCCCATCTCCCAGCCAAAGTCAAAATTGTCCTCCACGGTTTTGAACTTGTAGGTGTGTGCCACCAGGATGTAACCCAGGCGCAGCGCGAGTGCAATTACGATCATCCAAAAAAAGGAAGTCCGCGCCACCGCCCACCAACGACGGACTAAGCTACCGCTCGAGGTTGCGGCGTCAGGCATGCAGAGCTTTCATTTGTGTCTCAGGATACAACCACTCGCTGCTCCTGGCACTTGGCTATCCCACGCGACGCACCCCGGGGATGCGGGTCCCGGGTGGATGGCCACGTCCGCACCGCAGGTTCTTGAAGAATCGTTGCTCGAACAATCGCAAGGTACGAAAGCGGACTTCTTCGGGTCCGCTCTGTCCGCCCGTAAGCCAGTGGAATCCGACGGGCAGTTCGCATCGCGATTCATTGCACCCGGTTTCGATGCACCAGCAGACGACCCCGCCCCTGCCCGTCAAGGGGTCAATCTTCGCGCCTTCGGCCCAGCGCACGTCCCGCGGTGAATAGCTTGATGCCCGGCCACACTCCGGGCAGGCCACTTCACGCAATAGAAACTCCTTCGGTGTCCACTCCGGCGCGCTTAGCCCCGATTGAGATTTGGTATAGGGGAGCCACATGCAATGCCCGCACTCGCAGGTCAGGGATGGACGGATCATCTGTAGCCCTCTCGATTTCCAGCGCCCTTCTGGATTATGGGGAATCCACGCCCGAAAAAACAGAGCACGACCTGCTTGGTCGCGAGAAATCTGCTAACTCTCCTGATTCTCAAGAACTGTTATCATCATGCCCCGGAGGACCCACATGACTCCCGCCAACCTCCCCCGCATTCGTTTTGAGTGCATCAACCCCATCCTGCGCGTGGAAAATATGGAAGCCAGCGTCCAGTTCTACGTGAATGCGTTGGGATTTGAAAACGCCAGTTGGGGCACCAACGACTTCACCTCGGTGACGCGCGATGGCGCTGGCATCTACCTGTGTCGGGGTAGTCAGGGCTTAGGGGAAGCGTGGGTTTGGATCGGCGTCGACGACGTCGACAAACTCCACCAGGAATACCAGGTCCGCGGGCTAAAAATCCGTCTTCCTCCGACCAACTATTCCTGGGCCCGGGAAATGCAAGTCGAAGATCCCGATGGCAACGTATTGCGGCTGGGCTCTGAGCCGAAGTGAGTGGGCTGAATCGGTTGCCCCCCCATCGCGGTTCGATGGGTGTGCACAGACGCGTTGACCTTCGGGACTCGACCCGCTTTAAAGGCCTTGCGCAAAAAACCGGCTTATCCGCGGCCAATACTTGCGCACAATCACGTCCGTGCTGAGGTGTCCTCCTCGCGCCAGCAACTTCAAGTTCGCCCCCGTCTGTCTTGCAAATCGTTCCACCGAACGCCATGGAACCGAAGGATCGTCTTTGGCGTGAAACATCATGATCTTCGACGGGTCGATCTCATCCACATGGCGTATCGGATTGTAGAATCGTCCGCTGTGCAGTTTCTTCCAATTCCTGTCCGAGAGGCGGTATCCGTGACCAAACGCCTCACGGATATACGCCGCATAATTCTTGTTCGAGGTTTCAACCTTCTCGCTCTTGCACAAGATTGACCAGTCCACGACTGGACAGTTGGCAATCACTCTCGTCACCCGCCGGTCCAGCGAACACAGAATCGCAGCCGGTCCGCCGAAACTTCCGCCGATTACAAAAACCTTGTCCGGCGAGAGTGAGAACTTCTGGCCAAACGCGGAATCCTTTACTCCCCCGGGCAATTCCTCAATCACATCCAAAATGTCCTCATGAGGAGATTTTTCCAGAAATACCCCACCGCTCTCCCACGCTCCGCGGTAGCGCGGATAAAACACCCAGTATCCTTCTTGCGATAGAAATTCGGCGAGCGCTTGCTTACGAGGAATTGACGGCATGCCATCACACAAAATGATGACGTTCTGCGATTTGCGAGCACCTGCCGGCGGCAAGAACTCGGCAACGATCTCTTTCTTGAATCGGGCACGAAACATTCGCTGATGGTAGCAGGTGGAACTGCTTAATCTGTACTAGGTGCGCTCCGGTGCAGTAGCCGAATTCGCCGGCTGTGAGGTCGCTCCCCGAGTCACAAACTTCATGAAATCAGATTCCGCCAGGCGTGAGGCATGCACCTCGCCGCCCAGGCCGAAAAATCGGCAGAAGCTCATGATGAGCGGGCGCCACCGCACTGCGTCGATATGCGGGCGCGAGCTATCGCCCACCAGCAGCGTTTCGTCCACATGCAGTTTCAAGATATGAACCTCAAACACGTGGGCGCTCACGTTCTTGCCGAAGGAACGGTAATCGTGTACCACCCCCTCCATGTGGATCGGACACTCTCGCACTCGAGGCGGTGCCACCGATTCCGACTCCACCGCAGTGAACCCAGCGATGCCGAATTTATCCGGCTCGTAGCGATAGCCCCACTGGCGTTTCTTATCGGGTACGGGGTTCTTGCCGGTGGTGAGTGCGAGGCGGTCGACCTGCGTGGCCATATCCTCCGACGGCAGATTGATTACACACTCGCGCGTTCGGATCAGGTTGTCGGAGGTCTGGCCCATCTGCCCAAGGCCCAGCATGCAACTCCAGCCCAGCCACCACGCCGAGGACATTGGCGCCAGGTTGGGCGAGCCGTCCGGATTCAGCGTGCTAATGAGCGCAACCGGTGTGCCAAAGTAAAGGATGGTCGGTTCGATCGTCTTATGCATGGTCTGACCATATCGGTCGCCGATCAGACATGCTGTCCGTTTCTTGCGGTCAAAGCAAAATCGCCGCCGTGAGGACATATGCCAGGACCTGCCCCGGGAGCCCCTGGCTCGCCCAGGTGGTGGGAGTTAACCTTGACGCTTTAGCACCCGGAGCGATCTCGTTCGGCAACGGAACCACAGGCGTGATCGGCGCACCCGACCATGGTGTCGGCCAGGCTTTGATTTACGGCAAATGAACAACGAGCTAACCTCATTTTGATTGCGCAATGATTCTGCGGCCGGTTTGACACTCCCTGCGCCCATCCCTAGACTGGATGCGTACGCTGCACCACGCGAAGCTCCAAGGACGAGACACCTCATGGGCTGGCTGCAAAACAAGTTTGAAAAGAATTTCATGATCACCACGGTGGACTACGTCTTTAATTGGGCGCGAAAGTCTGCCGTATGGCCGATGACGTTTGGCTTGGCCTGTTGCGCCATCGAAATGATTGCCTCGTCCACGGCGCGTTTCGATATTGCCCGCTTCGGTTCGGAAGTCTTCCGCCCCAGCCCGCGCCAAAGCGACCTGATGATCGTGGCCGGCACGGTCACGCTGAAGATGGCGCCGGTGGTGAAGCGCATCTATGATCAGATGCCCGACCCCAAGTGGGTCATCTCCATGGGCGCGTGCTCCTCGGTCGGCGGCCCGTTCAATACCTATGCCGTGCTGCAAGGTGTCGACAAGATTGTCCCCACTGACGTGTATGTGATTGGCTGCCCGCCGCGTCCCGAGAATCTTTTCTACGCGCTGCTCAAGCTGCAAGACAAAATCGATCAGATGACCCTGGCCAAAAAGCCGACCGAAGTCCGGCTCGATCCCCACATGGTAGAGAACTTCAAGCGCCAGGTCATGATCGCGCAGACACTGCAACCGAAATAGGCCATTGGCATTTAGCCATGAAAGGTTCGATCTCCCCGTCGCTGCTTTTGCCCGGTGGTGACCAAATGCTAAGTGCCAAGTGCTAAATGCTAGTTTTCCCCCAATCCGAACTTCCCGCCGAAGGCGAAGCCAAGGAATTTCCCTGCGGCGACAGAGTCATCTGCGTCGCCAACGTGAACGGAACCATTTCGGCGATGGACAACGTGTGCTTGCACCGCGGCGGCCCGCTGGGACAAGGCGTGATCGAGGGCAACAAGCTCGTCTGCCCTTGGCACGGCTGGCAATGGGATCCGAAGACCGGCGAAGCCGCACACAATCCCAGCACGAAGGTTGCCGTCTATCCCTTGAAAATTGAAAACGGCGAAGTGATGATAGAAGTTGGATAGAGCCGCAATGAGAAAAGCCATAGCCTTTCCGGTTATGCTGCTTGCTGGCGCGGGTGTGCTGCTCTGCCTGATTTCCTATTTGAGATGGTTGACTGGGAGACACCACCCCCTCGCATCCGGGCCACCCATTCTGTTTGTCGGGATTTTCGTGGTTTGGCTGCCCACAGTCCTGCTAATGAACACCGTCACCCGCGATTTCAAGCAGAAGGATCTGTGGAAGGCTGCCTTACGTGGATGTCCCTCTTGGATGAGAATGTGCTTGTGGGTTGGCAGTGGGATCGTGATGGCGATAACGTTCCTTCCCGTCGTCTTGGGAAGAAACTCGGCACCCTCGGAGGGAGGATTCACCCTTTTCCCGATCATCTTTTATGGCGTATCTTTTTGTACCATGTACTCCATTCTCCACGTGGACCAGTTAGATGCCAGCCGGCGCTGCCTGAATGGACATGCAATGCCGCCGCTGGCGAAATTCTGCGAGGAGTGCGGCGCGCCTACTGCTCCAGACAGCTTGTTAAGAACGGATGTTCGGAAATTCTAGCCGAGAATCTTCAGAAAGCCCGTTGTCCGGTTCTCAAACCCTGGGAACACTTTATTCAGCGACGTATTCCCCAGATGCGAATAGACCGCCTCACCCAGCACCTGTCGAAAATCCGTGGTCAGCGCCAGATCGCGGCCTTCATAAAGCTGCGACTGATCCAGACCAGGCCAGCGCCCGTAAACCTTGCCGCCCTTTACCGGGCCCCCCATGACGAACATCACGTTGGCATGGCCATGATCGGTGCCACGATTGCCATTCTCCCGCGCCGTGCGCCCGAACTCGGACATGGTCACGACGACGGTATCTTCTGCCAAATCGCCGAGATCAACCCAGAACGCAGCCAGCGATTGCGAAAACTCGCCTAGAACATTGGCAATTTGGCCCTGCGTGCTGCCTTCGTTCACATGATGGTCCCATCCGCCGATATCCGCGAACGCCACCTGCACTCCAAGGTTGGCTTTGATCAGCTGAGCCAGCTGTTTCAGTCCATCGCCAAATCGGCCCTTGGGATAATCTGCGCCCACGGCCGGTTTGTACTTTGAAGGGTCGGCCGATTTCAGCATCTTCACGGCGTCGAACGTCTCCTGCCCTGTGCCGTGCAGCACCGAATCCACCGATTTCGCATACATCGCTTCGAATGTATTGGCCGTGACATTGCCATTGCGTCCGCCAACTCCAAAATCATTGACGTTGTTTACCGCCAAGGCGCGTTCACTGCCAGAAAGAATTCGCGGCAGGGAAGGCCCCATGGCGATCGCACGAAATGCCGAGCTGTCGCCCGCAGAAGGCAGAGCGTGCAGGCAGCGGTTGAGCCATCCATCATCGGTCGCCTTCACGCCGGGTGTGCCGGACTCCATATAATCCTGCGCATCGAAGTGTGATCGCGTAGTATCCGGTGAGCCCGCCGCATGCACAATCGCCAGATGGCGCTGGTTCCACAGTGGCTGGAAAGGCGCGAGCGAGGGATGCAGCCCGAAAAAGCCGTCGAGATCCATCACCGAGTTACGGGGAATATTGATCGACGGCCGCATGGTGTAGTACGCCGGCTCGCCGTGCGGCACTACGATGTTGAGACCGTCCGCCGCCCCACGCTGAAAAATAACCACCAGACGTTTATTGCGCGTTCCGGATTCCACCGCGCCATATGCGGCGCGAGTGAGGAACGACGGGATGGCCGCGGTGCCAACCACGGCCAGCGCGCTGTTGCGAAGAAATATGCGGCGAGTGATGGACATAAAACCTCAGCTTTCAGCCGTCAGCTGTCAGTCTGTCAGTCCCCGGTTCACTTGGAACTGAGAGCTGACGGCTGATAGCTGAAGGCTCACTTCTTCTGAAACTCGGGCGACCCCAACAGCAAACCCGCGATGGCGCTGACGTTCGGCGCCCGCGCTGGATCATCCAGCCTGCGCTGGCTGATCTGCGGATCCTGCAACCGCGCCGCGATCGTATCGTGAGTTTGCTTCGAAACATCGCCATGTAGTAAATCGTCCTCCAAATATGCCAGCGTTGCCAAAGAATCTGGCATGCCATTCCCGCCGGCATGATTCTCAGAGTTCAGGCTCGCAGAGTTCACTTGGACACCCTTCAGTTTTCCCGCAGTCAGCGCCAGGGCAAAATTCATACGTCCCAAGAGCGCCGACGAGTTCACCCAGGCCGCCGCTTTCATGGAGTATCCGGTCGGCGGCTGAGCACCGTAAATCTGCATTCCCATGTTTTGCAGTTGGCGGGCCAGCGGCATGGCATCGCTGACTTCTGCCCCGCTGGCTCGTACCGCCGAAACCGTGAACTCCAGCGGCGTCTTTACTTTTGCCCGGTAGGTATCGGCGGCCCAGAATTCGGGCGAAGCAAACAACGTCTTCAGAACCTGGCGAATGTCACCGTCTTTTTTCAGGAAGGTCTGCGCCATGCGATTTACCAGCGCCGGCGGTGGATCATCGGAGACGAAGCGCACCGCCAGCTTGGTGCACACGAACTTCGCGGTCGAAGGATGATGCGCCAGAAGGTGCAGCACCTCGAACCCTTCTTTTTCGCCTTTGGCCTTGATGTGATGCCCCAGCACCGTCTTGTCCCCGGGCTCATGCATGCGCTCTTCGAACGTGAACCCGCCTCCCTGGCGCGGCTGTTTGAGCGTCCACCCGGTGAATACTCGCGCCACTTCGGTCACATCTTTCTGGGTGTAACCGCCGTTCACTCCCAGCGTGTGCAGTTCCATCAGTTCGCGGCCGTAGTTTTCGTTGAGGCCGCTGCGCTTACCCTTGGCTTGGTTGACTGGTCCGTTGCTTCGAGCGCGCTTTTTCCAGTCGTCATGGTTGCGCTTGGGGATGCCGTTGGCCACATCCGAATTCGGCCCCACGCTCAGCCAGTTGTCGAGGTAAAAAAGCATGGCCGGGCTTTGCGCCGTGGCCACCAATAGATCCTCAAACTTGCCCATGCTGTGGAGACGGATCACGTCGCGCTCGTAGCTGGTCAGCAGATAATGATCAGCGCCCTTGCCGATGAAGACGTTGAAGTGGTTAAACCAGAAGTCGTCCATCACTTCCTGCAACTGACGCTCGCTGTATACGGCGCGCAGCAGTTTGGCTTGGACCAGTTCATCATTCACCACCTGGCGCGGATTGTTGAGCGCCAGCAGGGTTTCGCGCTGCCGCGGTTTCATGCCCTCGAAGAACTCATCTCGCTTGCCCCGCAGGGAAGCAGTCAGCGCCCGTCGCTCTTCCGCGGACATCTGAAGAACCGTCGCGACTCGCTGATCAGGCGGCATATCCAGTAGTTGCTGCACCCTCTCGTCGGCGTAGATGTGGTCTTCACCGGCCATTTTGTCGGGCTTGGCTGCGGCATCCGGGACCGTAGCGCTCGGTCCGCTTCCGGTTTTGCGTTCCTGTTTCTCTGCGTACTGATCAAGCTGCGCCTGGTACACGGCGCGTTCCAGTGGGTCGGAGGGAAGTGGTCGCTTGCCCTCGGCGACTGCCTTGATCATTTCGCCAGAAGGGAATTCTTCCACCAGTTCACGCGTGTCCATCTTCAGCGTGCGAAAGGAAGTGAGCCGGGCATCAAGGGCGCTGTCGTCAATTCTTTCCGGATGAAGTTGCTGGTCGATCCAGCGATCCACGCCCAGCGCCTGTACGCGTTCCACATCGCCCGGCCGGGGTCCAAAGGTGAGCCGGCTCAGCGCGTGCACCGCACGCTTCTCCTGGCCGATTTGCGCGGTGTCGAGACTTTGCTTTTCCTTCTTTTTGGCGGGCGCCAACTGTACCGAGGCGGTGAATCCAACGAGCAAAACCGCAGTCGCGATCTGGCGATGTCTCAGCTTCATACCGGCACGAAAAATCCCCACAGCTATGAACCCCACAAGAATGCAAATGTTGCTGGGGCGCATCTCCCTATCTATGAGGCTCTTGGCGCTCGTGCAACCACCTGCGCCTTCCCAGATTCGATCTCGGCTCCATGGAGCACGACGGTGGCCAGTGCCATTCGCTTGATTGCGTCCGCTACTTCATTCGGCCTGCGGCTCGCGCCCGCCAGTTGATCAAAGCTTTCAAAGCTGGTCAGCATGTAAACAATTTCGAGCGCCTCAGAGAATTTGCTGAACCCGGGATGTCCATATTGCCCGCGCACGCGTTTCAAAATCATTTCGAGTTCGTGCCGACGGCGCGCGTTGCGTGCCTGTACACTTTGCGCAATCGCTGGCTCAAGTGCCGCCAGCGCGTGCACGCGCCGGATCACCACGCGATCAGAACTCCACACTCGGATGAACACATCAATAAATTCCAAAAGCGCCGCCAGGGAATCGGTCTTGCGAAGGGCGTCGCTTGATTGTGCGGTTTCGTTCCGCGCGAGCAGATGCTCATACAGTGCTTCGAGAAGCCCCGCTCGCGATGCGAACTGGTAGTACACAGTCATGCGCGCCACGCTCGCTTTTCGCGCCACCGCATCCACGCTGAATCCGGAGATTCCACGGGGCGCGGCCAGCAACTCCCGGGCCCCATCCAGGATGCGTTCGCGAGTGCGCTCGCGAGTGGCGTTGCGTTGTGCCATGCGATAGCGGCGAGGGCTCATAAAATCAAGTCATTGTAGCATTTAGTCATATAGTACGTCTAATTAAATATACATTGATCTGCTCGATTTTAGCTGCGGCTGTAGGCCAAGCCGACAAGTCACTCCACTACGTCAGGAACAGCCTTCCGCGGGTTACCTTGTGCTGCAGGCTGGCCGCCAAATGGTCAACATCGGGTGCGGCAATGGTGTCCGCCATGCGGATTTCGAGGAAGGGGACGCGGTTGCTCCCTACCGCATCGCGACGCACTTGCAGAAGCAGAGCCTGCACCACCTGGGGGTCGAATTTCAGCGGAGTCAGCCGCACGATCTCGCTCAACGAAGCCCCCAGCGACATCGGCTCGCGATAAGGCCGCTCGCTGATCATGGCGTCGAACGTGTCTGCCAGTCCCACAATGCGCACGGCCAACGGCACTTCTTCAATTGCCAACTTGTCTGGATATCCTGACCCATCTGCCCGCTCGTGATGCCAGCGTACGATCTCCGGAATTTGTGGCCAGGGAAACTGCACACCGCTCACAATCCGGTGTCCCACCACCGTGTGGTCGGCCATTTCGCGAAACTCTTCCGCATCCAGCGATGTCGTCTTGCCGAACAGGCGTTTGTCCACGGCAACTTTGCCGATATCGTGCAAGTAGCCTGCCGAGCGTAGCGCCGCGACTTCAGAGGTCTCCAAGTTCATGGCCTCGCCGATGGCTGCCGAATAGCGTCCTACGCGCAGCGAGTGTCCGTGAATGTTCACGTGCTTCACGTCAATCGCGGTGGCAAAGACTTCAAGCGCGTTGTCGTAGAAACCATGCAGCGAGGCGACCAGCCGCAGATTTTCTGAGACTCGCTGCGCCAGAGTCTGGCTCAGCGTTTGATTATGGATGGCCAGGGCCACATAGTGGCACAGCAGATCCAGCGATTCCAGTTCGGCGGCGTCGTAGTTCGCGTCGCCTTCGCGATGCCCCAGGGCGACCACGCCTACTAGTTTGCCTCCAACCCGCAGTGGAGCAACGCATCGAAACAGCTCAGGAGCCACATTCCCGTTGGAACTGAGGAACTCATCCGAGGATCCCGCCTCCAGCACCACCGGACCCCGCGCCGTAGCCAGCGCATGCACATGCTTGGGCAGCAACGGAACGATGGCCGGGTCGGGCATCAACGCGAAGCCGTTGGACGCGATCGAAGTCAGCAGCGAAGGTTTGTCGCTGTAGGTGAAGAGCACAACTTCGCGCGCACCGGACGCCTGTTGTAAGGCGGTCAGCATGAGACCTGAGATCTGCGTGAAGCCGCGCTCGGCCGTTATGGCGGGGCCAAGATCGGAGAGCGCTTCGACCGTCCGCAGAAGTCTGCGAAAGTTGTCTTTTTGTACTGCCACAGCGCTGGCGGGCGCACAAAACCAGAGCAAGTTGAGGGTACCATGCGTGCATCCAC
>JBAWFN010000103.1:0-15704 GCA_049591935.1 Terriglobales bacterium
GCCGGAAGACCGCGCCAAGCGAGACCTGCACGCCGCTTTTGATTACCTGGCATCGAAACCCAACGTGAAGAAAGACCGCATCGGCGCCATCGGATGGTGCATGGGCGGCGGATTCGCCCTCGATGTCGCTTTGCAGGAACCGACTCTACGCGCCGTGGTCATCAACTATGGTCACCTCGCCACTGACACCGACTCGCTGAAGGCCATCAATGCTTCTGTGCTCGGCCTCTTCGGCGGCCAGGACCGCGGCATCACGCCGGACGATGTTCACAAGTTTGAGAAGAGCATGAACGATCTGGGCAAGCCAGTGGACGTCACAATTTATTCCGATGCGGGTCACGGTTTTGAAAATCCCGTCAACAAAGACGGTTACCGTCCCGACGATACTGCCGATGCGTGGCAGCGCACCGTTAAGTTCTTTGCCGCCACGCTGAAGTAGAAGAAACTCGAAGCGCTTCATCGCTCGACGCTCCAGTTGGCCTGCGGCCACAAGACTTAGCCGCACCGCTTTTTGGGCAACGAAATTCCACTTGCCAGACCGTACTACTCTGGTTACTATTCTGCTTCGCGGAGAACCGACTTTGGCTTCCTTCTCAATGAACATCGGTGAGACCATCCGGAACTACCGGCTGCAAAAAGGAATGTCCCAAGGCGATATCGAGAAGCGCACCGGCCTGTTGCGTTGCTATCTCTCGCGAGTGGAAAACGGCCACACCATCCCTTCGCTCGACACGCTTTCGAAAATCGCCGGAGCGATGGAGCTGCCGCTCTCGCAATTCTTCTCCGAAGCTGGCCACACCAACGGCGGCAAAGGCCTGCCGCAACTCTCCGACGACGAAGTCCGCTTCCTCAGCCAGATCCGCCGCTACTCCGTCAGCCTGAATGACAGCGACCGCAAGCTGGTGCTGGCCATGGTCAAGAAAATGGCTGCCAACGCCAGGTAACCCCATCCCTCTTTGGGTACCTTCGTACCATCCCCAGCCCCGGCCCACCGGTACCTCGTCTCCAAGTGGCAGTAGAATCTAGACTGTCTGCTGGAGAACTCTCGGTGACCATTGACGAAGAACTGACGCACCTCGAGTCGCAGTTGCGCCGGCTCAAGATCGAGTACGAAGTCTATTTCAGCAACCCCACCAAGAAACCGCCCACCGACGTGGAGTGGAAGGTGTTGAGTCTGCTGCGCAAGTTCAGCGACGGCGGGCGGCTGACGTTTTCGCAGCGTTTCCGCTACAACGAAATGGCGCAGCGTTATGCCATCTACAGCGACCTGTGGCGCAAGAAAGGCCGCATTCGCGAGGAAGGCTACCGGCGTCCGCAGGATGCGCTGCTTTCGGTGCAGGGAGTTCGTCCGGTGGAAGGGGTTGAACCGGAGACGCGCCCGGTGTACGGACTGGGCCAGGCCGCTGCCGCAGCCGCAGTGGCGCCCGCGCCTGCTTCGAGGACCGGGCAACAACCGTTCGCCGTGCAATGCTCAGATCCTGCCGCCGAACGCGATCAGGTGGAAAAACTCTACGTGGCCCTCACCGACGCCAAGAAAAAAAGCGGGGAAGCCGTCGCCGGCAACCTCGACAGCTTTGCGTCGTTCGTCCAAAAGAAGACCGCGCAGATCCGCCAGGAGAATAATTGCTTAGCGGTCGAATACACGGTTGAGATGCAGAATGGCCAGGTCAAGCTGAAGGCACGGGCGAAAGTGTAGCTCGCCAATCGGCGGCGAGAGCTTTGAAAGGGCGCGGCTTCAGCCGCGCCTTAACGCTGTTTGGCGAGATTTACGGCACGGCTGGGAAGCCGTGCCCTTTCAAAACTCATACGCCGTTGCGCACCCCTCGCTCCGCACCCGCCCGCTGGTAGAATTTCCATAATGTCCAAAATCCATCGCGCCATTCTCAGCGTGACTGACAAGACCGGCCTCGCCGAATTCGCCCACAAACTCGCCGCGCTGGGAGTGGAGCTAATCTCAACCGGGGGCACGGCCAAACTACTGCGCGACTCCGGCATTCCCGTGAAAGATATCTCTGAGCTGACCGGCTTCCCCGAAATGCTCGATGGGCGAGTCAAGACGCTTCACCCCAAAGTTCACGGCGGCATCCTGCATCGTCGCGAAAATCCTGACCACCGCGCCGCCGTCGCTGAGCATGGCATCAAGCCCATCGACATGGTGGTGGTGAATCTCTACGCCTTCGAAAAGACTGCCGCCAAGCCCGGCGTGGCTTTCGAGGAACTGATTGAGAACATCGATATTGGCGGGCCTTCGATGATTCGTTCCGCCGCCAAGAATTTCCAGGACGTGGCTGTGGTCACCTCGCCCGCCGATTATTCCGCCATCGCAGAAGAGATGGCGCAATCCGGCGGGGAGTTGTCGCGCACCACTAAATGGCGGCTGGCGCAGAAAGCCTTCGCCACCACCGCGGCCTACGACTCGGCCATCGCCTCAACGCTGGAGCGTGTCAGCGCCAACGAAGATGCGCCCCAGCCGGGCTTTCCGCAAAACCTGCGGCTTTCCTTCCGCAAGATCATGGACCTGCGCTACGGCGAGAATCCGCATCAGAAAGCCGCCATGTATTCCGACGGCACCGGCGAGGGTGTGGCCAACGGCCGCCAGCTTCAGGGCAAAGAACTTTCCTACAACAATATCGTCGATATGCAAGCCGCGTGGGACCTGGCCCAGGAATTCGACGAACCATTCTGCGCGATTATTAAACACACCAATCCTGCCGGCGCCGCGACCGGCAAAACTTTAGCGGCAGCCTACAAGAAAGCCCTCGAGACCGACCCTGTATCAGCTTTCGGCGGTGTGATTGGCGTGAACCGGGAAATCGATGGCCCCGCCGCCGAGGAAATGGCCAAGCTGTTTCTGGAAGTGATCGCGGCCCCCAAATTCGACGACGCCGCCAAAGCAATCTTCAGCGCGAAAAAGAATCTCCGCCTGGTTGAAGTCGGCGCTGCCCCGCAAAAATGGCTGCTGAAGAATGTTTCCGGTGGAATCCTGGTACAAGATGCCGACGTCCGCCCGCTGCATGAAAGCGATCTCAAACTCGTCACCAAGCGGCCGCCTACGGACGAAGAAAAACGCGCACTGCTGTTTGCCTGGAAGGTCTGCAAGCACGTGAAATCCAATGCCATCCTGTATGCGCGGGATGGACAAACCGTGGGCGTGGGCGCAGGGCAAATGAGTCGCGTGGATTCATGCAAAATGGGGGCCATGAAGGCCGTTTTGCCGCTGCAAGGTACGGTTGCAGCTTCCGACGCCTTCTTTCCCTTTCCTGATGGAGTCGAAGAAATTGCAAAAGCCGGCGCTACCGCCATTATTCAGCCGGGGGGATCAGTCCGCGACCAGGAAGTCATTGAGGCCGCAGACCGTCACGGGATGGCCATGATTTTCACCGGTGTGCGCCACTTCCGGCACTGATGCAGCCTTTGCCCGTCGCCGGCTGCTAACGGTCCCTGTACCTCTGACTGTTTCCCCGGTCTTTTTCCAGGCGCCGTTTTGCACCATCCCGAGTGACAAGGGTTTACAATAATCCGAGCACCCGCTGGCAGCGATTCCGCATCCAAAACGCTGTGGCTATGGTGATCCGAAGGTCCTGAATGAAAAGAATTTATTGTGTTGTCTTTGCGTTGTTGACGGCCTTGAGTGCGGGAGCGCAGCAAGCCCCGGCTGCTTCCACTCCCGAGCCTGCGTCCCCGGCCGCGGCCAAACCGGCCCCAGTTCCTCCGCGAAAAGTCGATCGCGCTGCCGCTTACTATCACTACACCCTGGCTCATCTCTATGA
Organism: Terriglobales bacterium; assembly: GCA_049591935.1. Taxonomy (GTDB): domain Bacteria; phylum Acidobacteriota; class Terriglobia; order Terriglobales; family Acidobacteriaceae; genus JABCZH01. The sequence goes on from JBAWFN010000103.1 coordinate 3,771, forward strand.
GGAGCAGGTGGCAATGTACGGCCGCAGTGAACTGGTCAGCAAGGCCATTGACGAGTATCGCCTAGCCATCGAGGCCGATCCCACCTCGGAATACCTGACTTCGGCCCTGGCGGAACTTTACACTCGCGCGGGACGTATTCGCGATGCCGTGCTGGAAGCGCAGGACATTCTCAAGCGCGACCCCAACAACCTCGAAGCCCACAAGCTGCTGGGCCGCATTTATCTGAAGTCTCTGGGCGATGTCCAGGGTGGCAACACTTCCGACAGCGTTCTCAAGCTGGCCATCGAGCAGTACGAAGAGATCGTCAAGCTGCAACCCGACAGCGTGGACGACCGCCTTCTGTTGGGCCGGCTCTACAAAGTCAACAACGACCTGCGCAAAGCGGAAGACGAATTCAAGACTGCAGTGAAGTTGCAGCCCGATTCCGAAGACGCGGTCACCACCCTGGCCTTGTTTTACACCGAAGAAGGAGATTCGACTCGCGCCGCCGAGGTCTTGAGTTCCGTGCCGGATGCGCAGCGCTCCGCCAAGCTGTACTCCGTCCTTGGCTATGCCTACGAGCAGCAAAAAGAGTACAAGAAGGCGATTGCCGCCTATCGCAAAGCCGCTGAACTCGACCGTGACAATCTCGACGCGATTCGCGGTCTGGCGGAAAACCTGATGAACGACGGGCAGACGGACGCGGCCCTCGAGCAATACAAGATTATTGCGGACGCCAACCCGGACGATGCCCAGACCTACCTGCGCATGGCGGAGATCTACCGCCGCCAGGGAAAATTCGACCTCGCCCTGCAAAACCTGACCAAAGCCGAATCCATGGTGCAAGACTCCATGGAAGTGCCCTACAACCGCGCCGCGGTCTACCAGGCGCAGGGCCGCTATGACGACGCCGCACAGATTCTGCAAGACCTGCTGAAAAAGACGGACAAGGCCGACAATAACTATTCCCAGGGCGAGAAAAGCAATCGTGCGCTGTTTCTGGAGCGCCTGGGAACCATCTATCGCGACAACAACAATACTGCCCTTGCGATCGAGACTTTCCGCAAGATGTTGACCCTGGGCGATGACAACGCCGAGCGCGGCTACCAGCAGATCATCGACACTTACCGCGAGGCCAAGCAATGGCAGCAAGCCACCGACGTCGCCAAAGAAGCAATGCAAAAGCTGCCCAACGACCGCGACCTGAAGATGGCGTACGCGGCGCAGCTTAGCGACACCGGCCAATCCGATGAGGCCCTGCAGCAGGTGAAGGCCATGCTCAAGGGCGCGCCCGAGGACCGTGACGTCTATATCCGCCTGGCCCAGATGAACAGCCGCCTGAAACGCTGGCAGGACGCCGAGGACAACCTCAACAAAGCGGCCCAGCTTTCCACCAAGGACGAAGATAAGCAGTACGTCGAGTTCCTGCGTGGCTCGAATTACGAACGGCAGAAAAAGTACGAACCGGCGGAAACCGTATTTCGCAAGCTTTTGGCCGCCGATCCTCAGAGTGCCGCCGTGCTCAACTACCTGGGCTATATGCTGGCCGACCGCGGCGTGAAGCTCGACGAAGCGCTCATCATGATCAAGAAGGCCGTGGAACTGGATCCCGCCAACGGCGCTTATCTCGACTCCCTGGGCTGGGCTTATTTCAAGCTAGGCAAGTATGACCTCGCCGAAGATAATCTTTCCCGCGCCGCCCAGCACATGGGAACCGATCCCACGGTGCAGGCGCACCTCGGCGACCTCTATCAGAAAACTGGACGCCTGAAGCTGGCCGCAGCCCACTGGGACCGCGCGATTCAGGAATGGAACAAGACCGTCGCCGCGGAAGTCGATACCGACGAAATGGCAAAGGTTCAGAAAGACCTCGAGTCCGCCAAGGTCAAGCTGGCTAAAGAAGATTCAGAACATAAGTAGCCCTCACCTCACACATGCGAGAGAATCTCATCATCCGCGAAGCCACTCCGGATGACGTTCCTGAGATTCTCCGCCAACGCCGGGCCATGTATCTGGACATGGATTACGCAGACTCGCCGGAGTTGGCGGAGATGCTTGCCACCTGCGAACCCTATCTGCGCCGCTCTCTCGCCGATGGCTCGTTCCGAAGCTGGCTGGCGCTTCTAGGCCAAAAGATCGTCGGCGGCGGCGCTGTTATCATCAGTCCCTGGCTGAGTCATCCCCACGATCTTGAATGTCGCCGCGCCACCATCCTTAACGTTTATGTGTATCCCGAGTTTCGCAGGCAGGGCGTCGCCCGCATGCTGATGAAGACCATGATGGACTGGTGCCGGCAGCAAAACTTCGCCTCAGTATTTCTGCACGCCAGCAAAGACGGCCGCCCGCTCTACGATTCGTTGGGGTTTGAGTCGACGAATGAGATGAAGCTGAAGCTGAGGTAAGGCAGCATTCAGCACTCAGCCGTCAGCCGCGCGTAGAGCATGGGACTTGACTGTCAATGCTGTCAATGCTAGCAAATGCTAGCATTGACAGCATGGCGACACTGACCATTCGGCAACTCGATGAGAAGACCAAGGCTCGCCTTAGGGTCCGCGCGGCGGAGCACGGACACTCCATGGAGGAAGAAGCCAGAGAGATCCTCCGCTCCGCGCTGGTCACCCAGCCCAACCTCACGGACAATCTCGCAGAAATTGTCCGCCGCCGATTTGCGCCTCTGGGCGGGGTTGAACTTGAGCTGCCGCCCCGAGACCCTATTCGCAAACCTCCTGACTTCGCGGAATGATCATCCTCGACGCCAATGTTCTGTCCGAGTTGATGAGGGGCCGTCCATCGCCTAAGGTTACAGCGTGGTTTCACGAACACCCGTTGATCGATCTCTACACCACAGCGATCACAGAGGCGGAAATATTTTACGGAATTGAGTTGCTCGAGCATGGAACTCGCAGGCAAAAGCTGTTGATGGCGGCCGAATCCCTGTTCGATATTGATCTGAAAGACCGAGTGATCGGCTTTGAAAGTGACGCGGCGCGAATCTTCTCCCAGATTGCCGCCCATCGCCGTCTGCAAGGCAAGCCTATCAGCAATCCAGATGCGCAGATCGCGGCTATCGCGCAATTACACAGCGCCACGCTTGCGACTCGCGACGTGGCTGATTTCCGCGACTGCGGCGTCGATCTGGTCGATCCCTGGGACGTTCATTCCTAGACTGTTCGCAAGCGTTGGCTGGAGCAGCTTTCGACATTCGACCATCGGCATTCCGCGAACCAAGTCTCGCTTGGCTGAATGCTGAGTGCTGACGGCTGAGTGCTCGAATGCTAAACTTCCCTATGCTCGCCGACTACGCGGTGCATGCGGAACAGTCCCGCGGACGCCGTTTCCCCGAGCCGCAGCATCCCTACCGCAACGACTTTCAGCGCGACCGCGACCGCGTCATCCATTCCCGCGCCTTCCGCCGTCTGGAGGCCAAGACTCAGGTCTTCACCCGCCGCTACTCCGACCACTTTCGCAATCGCCTGACGCACACGCTCGAAGTCGCGCAGATCGCCCGCACCATTGCCGCGCAACTCGGCCTCAACGTCGATCTGGTCGAGGCCCTGGCTCTGGTTCACGATGTCGGCCATCCTCCGTTCGGCCATGCCGGGGAAAAAGCCCTTGACGCCGCCATGCGAGCGCAAGGTTTCTCTTTCGACCACAACCTGCACGCCTTGCGCATCGTGGAAGACTTCGAGCTGCGCTACGCCGCGTTTCGCGGGTTGAACCTGACCTTCGAAGTTCGCGAAGGCATCATCAAGCACTCGCACGATTACAGCCCGGCCGAGTTCGCTGAACTGGCGGAGTATTTGCTCGACCGCCGTCCGCCGCTCGAAGCCCAGCTCATCGATCTGGCCGATGAAATCGCCTACAGCACCGCCGATCTCGATGACGGCTACGAAGCCCGCCTGCTGACTCTCGAAACAATTCGTGGCGGCGTGCCGGTGTTCGCGCGCTTCTACGCCGATGCCGAACGAAAATATCCCGATGTGATGGAGAAGCTGAAATTCAACGAAGCCGTCAGGCATATGCTCGACCGCTGGGTGGGAGATTTGATCCACAACACGAAAGAACAAATCGCCAAGGCCGGCGTCCGCAGCCTTGAAGACGTGCGCGACTTTCCTCAGCGGCTGGTTGCGTTGAGCCCGCAAGCCGAGGAAGAACGCCGCCAGGCCAAAGCTTTCTTGTACAGCACGCTCTACTACAGCCCTACGCTTGACCCTGAGAAAGAAGACGCGGAGCAGATTATCCGCCAGCTATTTGAGTTCTGGATGGCCAAGCCCGAGCATCTTCCCGCAAGCTATCAGGAGTCCGCTCATCACACTCCGCTGCCCCGTGTCATCTGCGACTACATCGCCGGCATGACTGACAATTACATTTACGAGCAGTACGAAAAGTATCGTCAGTAAAAACCGATTAACCACAAAGGACACAAAAGATCACAAAGGTCTTGGATCCGCAGGCTTCCCTTTGTGTACCTTTGTGTCCTTTGTGGTTGTTTGGTTTACTCCGGCTTTGCCGCCACTCTGGTCACCACGTCATACATGACGCGAAACCCCCGCCGCACTTCTTCCACGCGGATGCGCTCGTCGTTTCCGTGCTCGGTGTCGTTTTCTTCCTGCGTGGCCGTATAAGGATTGAATCCATACGCGTAGATCCCGAGTGGACGATAGCGCTGGTTCTCGTCGTAGCCGCTGGTCAGCAAAGGCGCCACCGGAGCACCGGGAAAATAGTGCGCGGTCACCTGGCGAACAGCCTTATACAGAGCCGTGTCGGTCGGGGAGTAATTGGCTTCACGGAATTCAGCACTCTGCGGCTCGACCGTCACATTGGGATCGTCCACCACCCGCCGAATGGTCGCCAAAAACGCTTTCGGATTTCCTCCCGGCAGCAGCCGCACATCCAGATTGGCCCAGGCCTCGGAAGGAATGACATTGGTCTGCTCGGATCCGCCCAGCATGGTCAACGCAATCGTATCGCGGAACAAATAGTTCAGGTCGGGATCGGCTTCAATCTGCCGCCGGAACTTTTCGTTCTCTAGACTGCGGCGAAGATTGCGAAACATCGCGGCCCGCACCGGCGGCTCATCGGGTGCCATGGTCTTCAGGAACTCGTCCACCACCGGCAGCACGCGCAGCGGCGTTTTGTAAGCCTGGATTCGGGTCAAGGCCCGCAGCAGCCGGTTGGGCGCCGAATCGCTATTGGGACGCGAGCCGTGTCCCGGCTGCCCGTGCGCCACTACATGCAGCCATAACGGAGACTTCTCGCCCACATCTACGCCCACATACTTAAGCCGTCCGTCAGACCGCAGAATGTTTTCTCCGCCTTCGTTGATCATGAATTCCGCGTTGCCCAGCAGATCCCGTTGATGCGCGATGAACCAATCCGTGCCGGTCCCATCTGCCTCTTCATCGCTCACCGCCAGAAAGATCACATCGCGATCGAGCGCCACCTTCTCGCGTTGCAGCATCACCATGACCATCAAGTGCGCCAGGCCTTCGCTCTTCATATCCTGCGCGCCGCGGCCATAGATGGCCCCGTCAACGATCTGCGCGCTGAATGGCGGCACTTTCCAGTGCGCGGGGTCACTGGTTACTACATCCATGTGACTGAGCAGCACGAACGGCCGCCTGGGTGTGGGGCTGGTGTGTGAAATCCTCGCCCAGAGATCGGCGCGTCCGGGAGCGTACTCAAAAACTTGGTTCTCGATGCCTTCCGCGTCGAGGATCTTCTTGAAAAAAGTCGCCGTCCGCATCTCGTTCCCTGGCGGATTGGTGGTGTCAATGCGCAGATACTGTTGTTCCCACTCGACCGCTTGGTCAGCATATTGCTTCATGCGGTCAGCGGGGATGCGGTCGGAGACCAGGGCCTTGCCGCTTTCCTGAGCACAAACCGCCGCGCCCGTGAACATGATCGTCAGAAACAGGGCAACCCGGCAGCTAAAGCGATTCTTTCTGAACATTCGATCTCCCGATACTCGACTTGAGGTGCGCGAAGTTTTTATACCAGCTTTTACCAAAATTACTCCCATTCGCGACGGCCAGAGACTACAATATCATTGTTATCTAAGGACTTAGCTTTGATCTGGTTTGGCATCGAACCTGTTCTACCAGTTAGCGGATGCGCGCATCCAGGCTGTCGTCGCGAGTTGAGACAGTCGGCCCACAAGGGCATCGACAGCTTGCCGCACTTGAACTTGATGGATTTCGAAAATGCGCCACGCCCGCTAATGGCGTGCTGGAGTGGAGCTCCCAGGAAAGCTCCCCCACCCCGGAGGAAGTGAAATGAAGAATCGTGTTCTGACCGCGTTGCTGATTGCAGGGCTTGCCTTGCCAGCGTTTGCGCAAACCAATTCTGCCACGCCCGATCAAACCCAAGCCCCAAACCAGGCCCAAAGCTCGGCACCAAGCACCAGCCAACCGGCCGCTGTCATTACCGATAGCGCCACCGGAAAGCCCTTGCAACCACCCGCCCGCGAAGGCTTCTGGGGCCATCTCAATCCCTTTGCCCGCAAGAAATATGTGCAGCGGCAAACCGGCCCGATCCGTGACCGTTTGAACGAACTGGATGAGCTCACCGCGGCCAACAGCAAGATGATCAAAGACGTGGATTCGCGCGCCCAGCAGGGCATTCAGCTGGCGTCCGCCAAAGCCAATGAAGCCGACCAGCATGCCATTGACGCCGGCAACAAGGCCCAGGCAGCGCAGCAGACCGCCGCTCAGGCCAACACCCGTCTCTCCACCGTCGAACAGGTGGTGGGCAACATCGACCAGTACAAGGCCACCAATCAAACCGAGATTCGCTTCCGTTCCGGCCAGAGCGTGCTGAGCAAGAACGCCAAGGCCGCGCTCGATGAGCTTGCCACCCCGCTCAAGAGTCAGCGCGGTTACATCGTCGAGGTGCAAGGCTTCTCGTCGGGCCGCGGACAGGCCGCGATCGCCGCCTCACAAAAGATGGCCGACTCAGTGGTAAGATACCTGGTGCTGAACCACGAGATTCCCGTCTACCGCATCTATGTGGTGGGCATGGGCAATGCTCCGGTGAGCAGCGACGAGGCCAAGACCGCCAAGCGCACCAGCGGCGGCCGCGTAGAAATCAGCTTGTTGAAGAATGATCTGGAGCAGCTCTCGGCCAGCTCGAATGCGCCGGCAGCGCCCCAGCAATAAGTTCTGGTCGTCGGCAGGCTCATGGCCCGTCGGCCCTCCCCCAGAAAAAGCCCCTCTTGCGGGAGGGGCTCTTTATTTCTTGCTGGTTTCACTCAGACCACGCCGGCGGTTTCCTGTTTCAGCTTCTCCGCCTCGAAGTGCGCGACCAGCGGATCGATCAGCGGCTGCAGCTTGCCGTCCATAATATCCGGCAACTGGTGCATGGTCAGACCAATGCGGTGATCGGTCACGCGGTCCTGGGGAAAATTGTAGGTGCGAATTTTTTCGCTGCGGTCGCCTGAACCCACCATCTGCTTGCGTTCTTTGGCCAGGGCATCCTGCTGCTTCTGCATTTCCATCTCATACAAGCGCGAGCGCAGTACCCGCATACCCTTTTCGCGGTTCTTGATCTGCGATTTCTCGTCCTGGCAGCTGACCACGGTGTTGGTGGGAATATGCGTGATGCGCACCGCCGAATAGGTCGTGTTCACCGACTGCCCGCCCGGACCGGATGAGCAGAAGGTATCAATGCGCAGATCTTTGGCCTCAATCTTGATGTCCACATCCTCCGCTTCCGGCAGCACCGCCACGGTAACGGCGGAAGTGTGCACCCTCCCCTGTTGCTCCGTCGCCGGCACGCGCTGCACCCGGTGCACGCCGCTCTCATATTTCAAGCGCGAGTAGACGCGCTGGCCTTGAATCATGGCGATGACTTCCTTTAACCCACCCACCGCCGACTCCGAAGTCGAAAGCACTTCCACCTTCCAGCGCTGGGTCTCCGCGAAGCGGGTGTACATACGAAACAGCTCGGCCACAAACAGCGTAGCTTCGTCGCCGCCAGTGCCGGCGCGGATTTCCAGAATGACGTCCTTTTCGTCGTTCGGGTCTTTGGGGAGAAGCAAAACTTTGAGCTCTTCTTCAATGCCCCCGACACGCGCTTGCAGCTTGTCCAGCTCTTCCTGGGCATAGGCGCGCATGTCCGCATCCTTCTCATTGGCCAACATGGCTTTGCTCTCAGCGATCCCGCGGGTCAGGTCCTTATACTCACGATACTTCTCGGTCACGGAAGCAATTTCGCTGTGCGCCTTGGCAGTCTTCTGGTATTTCGCCGAGTCATGGATGACTTCCGGCGATGATAGCGCCCGCGTCAGTTCGTCATAGCGGGCTTCGATTTGGTCGAGTCTCTCTAACATGGTCGTTCGTCGTCGGCCATACGCGTTACACCGCCTTCGCACTTAGCGAGCTAATCAGCACGCTCAAGGCGCCGACCCACTCCGTCAGCCGAATTTAGGAGATGCGCTGTCTCCCGGCAAGTATTGTAATTCCTCTGCAATCAGAATCTGCGTTTGCAATAATCTTTGAATGACGATGACATACAAAGCCTCCCCCAGCAATGTACACATCGGCCTGCAAAGCAATCTGTGATGAATGACCAAGGACGAAGGGAACCACCGGTCTAGCCAACGACCAAGGACGAACGACCAACGACGGAAGAGCCGCTAGGCAATGACCAATTCGCCACCATGCACTTTTTCGAGCGACATGGCTTCATTCAACGCCACAATGGCGCATTGCGCTTGCTCATCCGTGGGCGGCTGGGTGGTGATCCGTTGCAGCCATAGTCCGGGCTTCGTCATCAGTGCGAAAAGCGAACCACGATGCTTCGCGGAAAAACGAATGATCTCGTAGGAGAGCCCGGTGATTACCGGGAGCAGCGCAATCCGTAGCGCGAATCGCGCCCAGAACGTGGTCACCGGAAACAGCATGTACACCAGGATCGAAATGATCATCACCGTCATCAAGAAACTGGTTCCGCAACGGGGATGATAGGTCGAGTATTTCTGCACCGCAGCGGTTTCGAGAGGATCGCCATTCTCGAACGCGAACACCGTCTTGTGCTCGGCGCCATGATATTGATAGACGCGGCGGATGTCCGGCCACAACGAAGTACCCCAGATAAAGAACAGGAACAAAGCCAGCCGGATCACGCCATCCACCAGGTTGAACATAATCTGTCCGCCCAGCGCCGGATCGACTTTCTTCAACTCCGTCGCCGCCAGCAGCGGCAAATATTTGTACATGAAAATAAAGAAGCCGACGGAGAAGACAATGTTCACGGTCGCGATCCAGCCGCTGATCTCGAATTTCTTCTTCTCCGGCTCACCCGGCTTAGGGGCCGGTTGCAATTCGTCCAGCGCCACGTTGGCGGAAAACTTCAGCGCCCGGAAACCCAATGTCATGGCATGGCCCAGCGTGATGACGCCGCGAACTACCGGCCAACCCATCCACTTGTGTTTCTCCGACAACCGCTCTAAAGGCTCACTGTGGACCGAAACCTCGCCCGACGGCTTGCGGCAGGCAATTCCCCAGGCATGCGGAGAACGCATCATCACACCTTCGAGCACAGCCTGCCCGCCCACCAAGGTCTCCTCGCCGCCCTCGAGTGCCGGGAGTAGTTGTACGGCTACCAGAAAACGCGACAATGTCCGCCAAAACTGCATAGGGATTGGATGATCCTACGGGGAGTTCCGAATCAACTAGAGTATGACATAGTTCGGGGAAACTAGGATAGAGGCAAGTCACGGCGCTACCGCAGCTTACAGACCCGGAGATGAAGACCCTCGCCCCACTTGCGGGCAAATCCCAGCTACCAGCAAGAAACTGCACAAGATCGCCACTGTGGCCGAATTGCTGAAGTCGGCCTCGAAAGAAGAAGCTTCCGTGGCCGCCGTCTTGCTTGATGCCAAGTGCTACGTGCTAATTGCCAAAGGCCCTCAGTGACTATGCCCGTGATGCTCTTCTTCCCCCACCGGAATCACGCATCCATGCGCCACTTCGCAAACCACGTTTTCAAATTGAATCGTGGTGTGGTCAATGTGGAATTCTTCGTGTAGCCGCTCCTTCACCTCGCGCAGAATGCGCTCACTGACTGAGGGCGGGATGTCAGCGATCGAAATATGACAGGAAAGCGCCGCAGTCTCCGAGCCGATACTCCACACATGCAGATCATGCACATCGTTGACCCCATCGACGGCGCAAATCGCAGCTGTCACGCGTTCCAGCTTGATCCCCCGTGGGGTACCTTCGAGCAAGATGTTCAAGGTCTCGCGCACGATACCGTAACCTGACCACAGAATCAGAGCCCCGATGCAAAACGAAAGCGCCGGGTCAATCCAGTATCGTCCGGTCGCCATAATCGCCCAGCCGCCGGCGATTACCGCTGCGGTTGAAACCGTATCGCCGATCTCGTGCAGCAAGGCGCTGCGAATGTTCACGTCACGCCCGGAACGGTGGAGCAACAGGGCAATCGCTCCGTTCATAACCACGCCCACCGCAGCCACTCCCATCATCAATCCAGCGTGCACCGGTTGGGGGTTTCGCAACCGCCGCAAGGCCTCATAGAAAATGAAGAATGAGATCACCACCAGCGACCCCGCGTTCACCAGCGCAGCCAGCACTCCGGCGCGGTGCCAGCCATAGGTCTTAGTCGCGCTCGGGGGACGGGCCTGCAGATACACAGCCACCAGCGACAGCAGCAGAGCCACCAGGTCAGAAAGGTTGTGCCCCGCTTCGGAGAGCAGCGCCAGCGAATGGGCGCGAATGCCGGCGATGACCAGCAGCGCAATGTACGCCAGAGTTACAACCAGCGAAATCCGCAGGACCTTCGAGGTCCGCTCTCCGCCGTGGCTGGCATGCATGTGCATCTATCTCTAAGTTTAAGGGGAAGCAGAGCGGGGTTCAAGGCACCAAAGGAACCGAGCCTTCTTTGCGATCTTCGCGCAACCCGTGGCGCCCTTTGCGGTCACAAGCTTCACCGCAAAGTGCGCGAAGGCATTCGCCAAGTACGCAAAGAAATAATCTGAGTAAAATAAATCTTCAGATGCACACCGCAGAAGTCGTCATCATCGGCGGCGGGATCGTCGGCTCCAGCATCGCCTATCACCTGGCTGCGGCTGGCTGTAAGGACGTCCTAGTCATCGAACGTGAAACCGCCCAAGGCAAGGGATCCACCGGCAAGAGCATGGGTGGAGTGCGGGCGCAGTTCTCCACCCCGGTCAATATCCAGATGTCGCTCTACTCCATCCCCTTCTACGCGAGCTTCGACGAGCGTCTGGGATATCCCGCAGACTACCGGCCACAAGGCTATTTATTTTGCGCCACACACCAAAAGCATCTGGCCTACCTCCGGACAAACTACGAGAAGCAGATCGCGATGGGATTAAAGAACGTTCGTTTGATTGCCGCGGACGAGATTCGCACCATGTTTCCGCAGCTTCGCTCGGACGACATTGTGGGCGGCAGCTTCTGCTCGACCGACGGTTTTGTCGATCCCTACAGCGCCATGAACGGCTTGATGGGCTGGGCCGCCGACCACGGAGCCAAATTATGGAAGAACACACAGGTCACCGGTATTCAGCTCGATGCTCGGGGAATCAACGGAGTCGAAACCACGCGGGGTTTTGTGTCCACAAGAAAGGTCGTGAACGCAGCCGGTCCTTGGGCGGCCGAGGTCGCCCGCATGGTGGAGCTGGATTTGCCCGTCGAACCCCTGCGGCGCATGCTCGTTCCTACCGAACCGTTCGGCCAGTTTCCCCACACCGCGCCCATGATCATCGATATGTCCAACGGATTCCACTTTCGTCCGGAAGCCCTGGGATTTCTGCTGGCCTGGAATGATCCCGAAGAGACTCCGGGTTACAAAACCGACTTTGAACCCACGTTCATCGAAAAAATCCTGACCCGTGCTGCCGATCGTGTGCCCATCTTCGAGAATCTCGCCGTCAACCCCAAACGCGCATGGGCTGGGCTCTATGAGAT
>JBAWFN010000104.1:0-9011 GCA_049591935.1 Terriglobales bacterium
GAACACGCCGAACGCCGTCCCAAGCGCTTGACCTCGGCGCAGAAAAGAAAAACCCCGATTCCGCGTATCTACAACCTCTCCGGCCGCCCGGCTTTAGCGGCCGTTACTTAATCGACAGGGGGTGACACAGTCTCGTTGCAGTTAATACGACATTTTCTCGTTGCAACAACACGCGCCAAGCCCCATAAGGCTCAATGACCAGCGTTCATCAGCGCAATCTGCGGCTCCACTCGCTTTTTCTCTCGACTAGATCAATACTGACGCTTGGAGTTTGCCATGACATCAACCTTGCAACAGTTAGCATTTTTTCCCTGGTGGGTGTTTCTCATTTATTGGATTGCCAGCGCCTCGCGGCTGAAACAAGTAAAGACGGAAGAAGCGCCCAATTACCGCCTGCTGCACATCGGCATCATGGTGGTGGCGTTCTGTTTTCTGTTCCGTACCGATTTCGGCTTCGGCATTCTGGGCACCCGCTTCGTCGCCTACGCTCCAGGAATCCAATATGCCGGGGTCGCGCTAACCTGGCTGGGGATCGCCTTTGCCGTCTGGGCCCGCTATTGCATAGGCTCGAACTGGAGCGGGCGAGTGACGGTAAAAGTGGACCATCAGCTCATTCAATCCGGCCCCTATGCTTTTGTTCGACACCCTATCTACACCGGACTCCTGATGGCCAACACCGGCGCCGCGCTGTTCATCGGGAAATGGCAGTGCGTTGTGGCCCTGGGCATCTTCCTGTTGGAAATGTCGCGCAAGGCCCTCAAAGAAGAAAAACTCATGCTCTCCGAGTTCGGCGATCGCTATGCAGAATATCGCCGCCACACCGGCTTCCTGGTCCCGAGGTTTTAGAAAGAAAGATCCGCGTTGATCCGCGTGAATCCGCGGCGAAAAAGGGGTCTTAGCTGCGGCAATAAAAAACGGCAGGGCCGACCCCCTGCCGTATTCGATGTAGAATCGGTCCCTTTACTTGCTTCGGTTGACTACCTTTCTCAGTTCAGCCCCAGGGGTAAACTTCGCCACTCTCCGAGCAGCAATTTTGATGGTGGCGCCCGTCTGCGGATTCCGTCCGTTGCGGGCCTTTCTCTGCGATACCGAGAAGGTGCCAAATCCAATCAACGCTACCCGATCACCTTTCTTCAATGCACCGGTAATACTTTCGACAGCAGTGTCGATTGCGGTACCGGCTTGCGCTTTACTGATACCGGTGCCAGCTGCGATACGGTCAATGAGATCGGCCTTGTTCATCGTCTCTCCTGGCGGGTCTCTTTGTCCTCAAAAAGCGCGGGGGAGGGATGCACTCCCTGAGTTAGAAACCCGGCGGCATTATTTAGCGCCCCATAGAGAAGAAAGTCAACTGTGGAAATCTTGGAAATCCGCGCCGGATGCGTTCTTTCGGCGAATCCCGAACCCTCCCCACCTCCCAATCGCCCTTTTAGGATCAAAAAATTAACCATTTTCCGCGCCGGTTAGCGGCAGAAAATGGCTTTCTAAGCAGATGAGCACCAGAAAACTTGTTCAGCACCCTCAGTCGCCGGAGGGCTGTAAAACGTCCTCGCGGGATTCAGCGCTCGCAACCTGCGAAGGGCACTCGCCCAGAATCGGCTGGCACGCCGCATCCGGCCCGCTTTTCGGGTGTACTTGCAGCTTGATTCCAGAGAATTGCTCGGCTTCGGTTGAGCCCGCCAGCGCCGTCACCGAAGATGTGCCTCCGGCAATCACCTGCGTAACCGCATCGAAGTAGCCCGTTCCTACAAAACGCTGATGTTTCACCGCCTCGTAACCATGCGAAGCTTCGCGGGCGAACTCTTTTTCCTGCAGCCGGCAGTACGCCGTCATCCCCGCCACCTTGTAACCTCGCGCCAGCTCAAACATGCTCAAATTCAGAGCATGAAAGCCTGCCAGGGTAATGAACTGGAACTTGTATCCCATGGCTCCCAGTTCCCGCTGAAACTTGGCAATGGTCGCGTCATCCAGATGTTTCTTCCAGTTGAACGACGGCGAGCAGTTGTATGCCAGCATCTTGCCTGGATACTTCGCATGCACCGCGTCGGCGAATTCCCGCGCTTCCTCCAGGTCAGGATGCGAAGTCTCGCACCAGATCATATCCACAAACGGAGCGTAGGCAATCGCCCGGGCTATGGCCGATTTCAGCCCGCCCCGGATCCCGAAAAAGCCTTCCGCCGTCCGTTCCCCGGTCAGGAACTCACGATCCCGCGGATCAACGTCGCTGGTTAGCAGATGGGCGCTATCAGCGTCGGTGCGTGCCATGATCAGCGTAGGCACACCCAACACATCCGCCGCCAGCCGCGCCGCCACCAGTTTCTGAATTGCCTCTACCGTCGGCACCAGTACCTTGCCGCCGAGGTGTCCGCACTTCTTCGCAGAAGAAAGCTGATCTTCAAAATGCACGCAGGCCGCGCCCCCCTCAATCATCGCCTTCATCAGCTCAAACGCATTCAGATTCCCGCCGAATCCGGCCTCCGCATCCGCGATCAGCGGAGCGAACCAGCACACTCCGTTCTTGCCCTCGGAATGGTGGATCTGGTCGGCCCGGGTCAAGCCCTGATTGATTCGCCGGCACAGGTTCGGCACGCTATCCGCCGGATACAAACTCTGATCGGGATACATCTGTCCAGCGTCATTGGCATCCGCCGCCACCTGCCAGCCGCTCACATAAATGGCCTGCAATCCGGCTTTTACCTGCTGCACCGCTTGGTTGCCAGTCATGGCTCCCAGCGCGGCTACGTAAGATTCGCCCTGCAACAGCTCCCACAGCCGCTCCGCGCCCATCCGCGCCAGGGTGTACTCAATGTGCACCGACCCGCGCAGCCGTTCCACATCCTGCTGCGTATAGGGCCGGGTGATTCCCTGCCAGCGCGGATTCGTATTCCAATCGTTCTGCATGTGTGCGGTTTTTCCGTTGCTTGCCATTTTTGTCAATCCTCTCGCTGGCCTGATTTTTCAGAAGGTTGGGGGCATTGCCGATCCGCTCTGCCCCAGTCGTTCAGGGGGTGCTTCAGCTATGTGATTCTGTTGCACCCGGCTTCCCTGGTCAAACGGAACCTTTCTATCGTGCTGATAACCATTTGCTATCAGTTGTGGTTCGTATGATAATGCTATGTTGTTAGTGAGGCGCTCCTGTGAGGGCGGACACCCTTGTCCCCCGCCTTTGCTCTTGGGCTTTGAAGTCGGGGTGATTCAGCCGCGAAGCGGCGCAAGAATAAAGCCCACAGCCTGCCCTGAGCTTGTCGAAGGGGCGTAAGCCGTGGGTACAAAACGGCCAACGACCCAGCCCCGGAGGGGCGAAAGAACAAGAATCATGGAACTCTCTCAAGTTGAAACCTTTATGGCCGTGGCCACTTTCGGCGGCTTCCATCGCGCCGCCGAGGCCTTGCACATCAGCCAGCCCGCCGTCAGTGCCCGCATCAAGGCCCTGGAACAGTCCTTAGGAGTGAGACTTTTTTCTCGTTCCCGCGGCGGCCTGGTCGTTTCCGACGCTGGCCGCACCTTTCGCCCTCACGCCGAGCAACTCCTGCGCACCGCATCCCTCGCCCGCCAAGCCGTCCATCAGGCGCAGCCGGCTAGCGGCATCCCGCTGAAAATCGCCGCCGCCTTATCCATCTCCGTCTACTTCTTGCCCGACGTCCTGCAACGCTTCCAGCGGGCCCATCCCACCGTCAACATCAGCATCCGTCCTGGACATTCCAAAGAGGTCCTGGAGATGGTTCTGAACGAAGAAGCCGAGATCGGGCTCGCCCGCTCCTTGCAGCATCCCGAAGTTGAAACCATCAGCTTGCGCGAAGACCCGCTGCTATTGATCGCCCATCCCCGCCGCGGCCCTCCTCATTCCCGCCGTGCCACCCTTGAAACCGTCGCCGGTTGGCCGCTCATTTTTTACGACCACGGCTCCAGTGACTGGACCCTCACTCACAGCCTCTTCCGCCGCGCCGGCCTCATGCCCAACGTCGCGCTCGAAGTCGATTCCATCGAAACCGCCAAGCGCATGGTGGAACGCGGTCTGGGTCTGTCATTCCTTCCCCAGCTTGCCGTCGCACGCGAAATCCGCTCGCGCAAACTCACCCCCGTAAAACTCCTCGACGCCGAACCTCTCCAGCGCAGCCTCGACGTGATTCATCCCCGCCGCCGCCCCCTGCGTCCCGAAGCCCGCGTCTTCCTGCAAATGGTCAAAGACGCCGCCGCCGAGCAACCCTTCGGATCCCACGCAGTCCGCAGAACCAAATCATGATCGTGGTGGGATTTCCTTTGTGCACCTTAGTGTCCTTTGTGGTTAAATTTCGTTTTTGATTGAGGCTCACAGATCCGTGCTCGTCCGCGAAAATCCGTGGCTGATTTCCTCTGTGTGTCTCTGTGCCCCCTGTGGTTAGGTCTTCGCGAGTCGCAATCCGACCATCGCACGTCCTTTTTTCCTCCGCCCTCCACAACATCTACACAGAAGCTCCGCCTTTTACACTTGCGAAAAACCTTCCCGGGAGGCAAAGTCAATACTATGAAAGTCGCCGCGGAAGTCTGCCCCAAGTGCGAAGGCACCGGCTGGCGCCCCATCACCGACGGCCCCGACCGCCGCGTAACCCGCTGCGACTGTCGCCTGCAACACCGGGCCGAAGCCCTGCTCGCCGCCGCCCGCATCCCCAAACGCTACGAGCACTGCGAACTTTCCAATTTTGAGTTTGACGGTCCGTATAGCGCTCTGGGACCGGCGCGGATGGCGGCTTGTAAATTCGTGGAAGAGTATCCCCTCGATAAGCTTGGGCTTCTTTTGGTGGGAGGAACTGGGCGCGGAAAAACACACTTGGCAGTTGGGATTGCGAAGGCGCTGATCCGCGAAAAGGGCGCCGCATGCGTCTTCTATGACTACGCGGACTTGCTGAAGGAAGTCCAGAATTCGTACAACCCAAGCGTAGACGCCAGTGAACTCGGCCTACTTCGGCCGGTCTTCGAAGCCGAAGTCCTCATTCTGGACGACCTGGGCTCGGTCAGACCGACCGAGTGGCGATGGGATACCGTGCGCTCGATCTTGAACACTCGCTACAATGATAGCCGGACGACAATTATCACAAGTAACTTCGACGATGAACCCGCCGCCAAGAATAGTGATCCAGATGCAATCGTATCCCGATCCAATGCGGCTACACGGGCGGCTGGCCGCGACGACACGCTCGGAGACCGTATCGGCGAACGCATGCGTTCCAGGCTCCATGAAATGTGCCGTGTAGTGAGTGTTCAGGGCGGGGACTTCCGGCAGACACTTCGGCGTGCCAGCTTCCGCTGAACTGCTTTTCTCTGCGTCCTCTGCGGCCCTTCTCTGCGCTCTCCGCGATCAAAAGCTCTTAAAGATCCGTGTAAATCCGTGGCCAAGCTTTTGCCGCTAGAATAGCCTCGTGCTCACCCACCTCGACTTCGTCCCCACCAACGACGCCGAGCTATTCGCCACCGTCCCCGCAGCCCCCGCGGTATTCCAGCTAAGCAGCAACGACCCTCACTCCGAGCCCTACATCACCAAGACCGCCAACCTCCGCCGCCGCCTGCAGCGTCTGCTCGGCCCACCCACAGAACACAGCAAGCGCCTAAATCTCCGCGACCGCGTCCATCACATCGAATTCACTCCCACCGGGTCCGACTTCGAATCCGGCTTCGTGCTCTACCAACTCCTTCGCACCCAGCTCCCCAACACTTACTCCGACCGCCTCCGCCTGCGCTTCGCCCCGCTGCTCAAGCTGCACCTGGAAAACCAGTATCCGCGCGCTTCGGTCACCACCCGATTGGGCCGCCTGCAAGGCAAATCCATCTACTACGGTCCCTTCCCCTCCCGCGCCGCTGCCGAAAAATACGCCAACGATTCGCTCGACTTCTTTAAAATGCGCCGCTGCATTGACAATCTCAATCCCGACCCCAAATTCCCCGGCTGCGTTTACTCCGAAATGAAAATGTGTCTCGCCCCCTGCTTCCAAGGCTGCACGGACGACGAATATGGCGCCGAGGTCTCCCGCGTACAATCCTATTTCGACTCCGGCGGCAATTCTCTGCTCCACGAAATCTCCACCCAGCGTGATGCCGCCTCCACCGGCCTGGATTTCGAAACCGCCGCCGCCCTCCACGCCCGCCTCGACAAACTCCAGCCCACGCTCAGCCAACTCCCCGAAATCGTCCGCCGCATCGATCATCTTTCCGCGCTCATGGTCCAACCCAGCGCCATCCCGCAATCCGTCAACTTCTTTCGCATTCACTCCGCTTGCATCCACGGTCCTCTGGTCTTTCTCATCCAATCCGCCGAACATACGAAATCGCAATCCATTGAATCGCGCATCCAGGAAACCCTGAGTGCCTCCCAACCCACCCAAAAGAATGCTCTCGAGACCATGGAACATCTCGCTCTACTCAAGCGCTGGTACTACCGCAGCCATCGCCTCGGCGAAATCTTTTTCGCGGACGCCAAAGGCCAATTCCCATTTCGCCGCATCGTCCGTGGCATTTCCCGCGTCTATCGCGGAGAAAAGCCCGAACCCGAATCCCTTCCTGTAGGAAAATGAATCATGACCTCTGTACGCATGGACAAATGGCTGTGGGCCGCACGCTTTTTCAAGACGCGATCACTGGCCGCCAAAGCTTGTGAACTCGGCCGCATTCAATCTCATGGCCAGCCCGCGAAAGCCGCTCGCGATGTCCGCATCGCAGACATGCTGAGAATCACCAGCGCCGGAGGAGAATTTGAAGTGGAAGTGTTAGCCCTCAGCGAAGTCCGCGGCCCGGCGTCAACCGCGCGAACCCTCTACCGCGAAACCGAAGCCAGCAAAGAATTGCGAATGAAAGTCGCAGCCGAGCGCAAGGCGATGCAACAGTTCGAACAGCTACCCGCAGGCAGACCATCCAAACGCGACCGCCGAAGAATCATCCAATTTCGCGGCAGAGCCTGACCCCACGCCCACTGACGCACGCCCGTAAAATCAAATCGTGGTGGAATGAAAGGCCTCGGCTTTGAGCCGCGGAGCGGCGCAAGAAGAATTCACGACGATCTTGGAACTCACATCACCCCCACCGCCCCCCGGCTACAATAGAAATGGAGGCTTCATGCCCAACCACGACCAATCCCTGCGCCAGCACCTTCTCGAACTCCTCCAAGGCGGCCACGCTCACGCCACTTTCGACGCCGTCATTGCCAACCTTCCTGCCAATCTCCGCGGCAAGAAACCTGCCGGCTATCCTCACTCCCTCTGGATGCTTCTCGAACACCTCCGCCTCGCGCAATGGGACATCCTCGAATTCAGCCGCAACCCAAAATACAGCGCCCCTAAATGGCCGGATGACTACTGGCCGAAATCCGCCGCCCCGCCCAGCGCAGCCGCCTGGAACGCCAGCGTTAAGAAATTCCGTGCCGACCTGACCACCACCCAAAACCTGGTCAAGAATCCCCGCACCGACCTCTTCGCCAAAATTCCCTGGGGAGACGGCCAGACCATCCTCCGCGAAGTCCTGCTCCTCGCCGATCACAACTCCCACCACTTAGCTCAAATGATCGACATCCGCCGCCTGCTGGGCGCTTGGAACAAGTAAGAACGGTCATCCCGAGCGCCAATATAGCCGCGGAGCGGCGCAAGAATAAAGCCCACGGCGTAAGCCGTGGGTCAAAACGAGCAAATGCTCAAGCCTCGGAGGGGCGAAAGAGAGTCGCCTCGCAACCCAGTTGCGTTTGCCAGAGACACCGGTAGCGGTTCCTTGGAATCCGGGCGGCATCCTCAGCCCCTCTACCCCCGCAACCTCTTCGCAATCTCCTGCACCAACTTCGCATCCGTCATGTCGTAAAGATCTTCCGGCGGACGCAGCGCCCCTCCAAACGTTACTTCCGAACGCGCCTGCGTCGACGAATCTCTCACCACACTCCACGCCGTCATGTGTACCTGAGCACAACCCGTCCGCTTCACAATCTCGAGCATATTGAACGGCCGAAGCCCACCACCTCCCGGCAAGATTTCAATCCGCTTGCCCGCCCGTTCCATCAGCTCAGCAATTAACTCCACTCCCTCCGGCACCGTATCTTTTTGTCCGCTGGTAAGCACCCGCGTGATCCCGAGGTCCACCAACTGCTCCAGCGCCTTGAATGGATTCGGGGTAACGTCGAACGCCCGATGAAAAACCGCCTGCCGTTTGCCAATCAACTGCCGCATGCGCTTCGTCCGTCGTACATCAATCTTGCCGTCGCTCTCGAGTATTCCAAACACCACCCCGTCCGCTCCGCGATCGATCGCTGCCTCTGCGTCGCGCTCCATGGTGGCCATTTCGGCCTCGGTGTAGCAAAATCCGCCGCCCCGCGGACGCACCATCACCATCACCGGAATCTTCAGCCGCTTCTTCGCTTCCTGCACCGTCCCGATCGACGGCGTCAGCCCGCCCAAAAACAACGCCGAGCACAATTCCACCCGGTCCGCGCCACCCTCTTCCGCCTGGATCGCGTCATCAATCGATCCACAGCAAATCTCCAAAAGAATGCTCTTCATCGAACTCTCCAGATTCGCCTCTGCGCACTTTGCGAGAGCTTAGCGCTCTTTGCGGTAAGCCTTTCTTCGAATGAAAACACAACCGAACCAGCAACAAGCTATCATGTCAGCCAACCACCATGCGCGTACTCGCAGTCATCCTCCTCTCCACTTCGCTCATCGCCCAAACTGCAACCACCCAAAACTCCCACACCACCGAAAATCTCCGCGGCCTAAGTACTCCCGCCGCGAACATCGCATGGGCCAGCGGCACTCACGGCACCTATCTCCGCACCACTGACGCCGGCGCTACCTGGCTCCCCGCCCAAGTCCCCGGCGCCGAGTCTCTCGACTTCCGCGACGTCGAAGCCTTCCACTCCGACCTCGCCTACCTCCTCGCTGCCGGCCCCGGAGACCAATCCCGCATCTATAAAACCACCGACGCCGGCCACACCTGGTCCCTGCAATTCGCCAACCAAGACCCCAAGGGCTTCTTTGATTGCATGGCGTTCTGGAACCCCGACC
>JBAWFN010000105.1:0-7705 GCA_049591935.1 Terriglobales bacterium
GGATACACCGCTGCGATTCGTGCCGGTCAGTACGGCCTGAAAACAGCTTTAATCGAAAAAGACGGATACCTCGGCGGCACTTGTCTGCACGTCGGCTGCATCCCCACCAAAGCCCTGCTATTCAACGCCGAGTTGTGGGACCACCTGAAAGAAGCCAAGGAGTTCGGCATCGAAGGTGTAGATGCGCGCAAGCTGAACTGGGCGGCCGTTCAAGACCGCAAGTCGAAAATCGTCACGAAGCACACCAAGGGCCTTGACTTCCTGATGAAGAAGAACAAAGTCGAGACCGTCAAGGGCTACGGCAAGCTCACTGGCCCGGCACAAAACGGAATTCTCACGGTCGAAGTCACCAACGACGGTAAGGCCAGCCAACTGAAAACCAAGAACGTCATTCTGGCCACCGGTTCCGAAGCCCGGATGATTCCCGGCCTTGAACCGGGCGACAAGGTACTTAGCAATATCGAGATTCTGGGCCTGAAGGAGATCCCGAAGTCCTTGGTGATCGTGGGCGCGGGCGCGGTCGGCGTCGAATTCGCTTCGATCTTCCGCTCTTTTGACGCGGAGGTGACGATTCTTGAAATGCTGCAGCGCCTGGTTCCGATTGAAGACGAAGAGGTCTCCAAGGAACTTGCCCGCGTTTACCGCAAGCGCGGCATCAACTTCCATACCAGCGCCAAGATGGACAAAGTCGAGCAGACGAAAGCCGGCGTGAGCGTCACCTTCACCGTCGATGGCAAGCAGCAGACCATCGAAGCAGAGAAGATTCTGATCGCTGTAGGGCGCAAGCCGCGCACCGCAAACATCGGCCTGGAAAAGACGAAAATCAAACCCGACCGCGAATTCATCAAGACCGATAGCTGGATGCAGACTGCCGAACCTGGCATCTACGCCATCGGCGACATCGTGCTGGGAACTCCGCAACTAGCGCACGTGGGCGCGATGGAAGGCATCGTCGCAGTAACCAAGATTGCCGGCAAAAAGGGAAAGCCGATCAATCCCGAGCACATTCCGAACGCGACGTATTGTCATCCGGAAATCGGCAGCGTCGGTCTCACCGAGACCAGGGCGCGGGAGGCCGGATACAACCTCAAGATCGGCAAGTTTCCCTTCACCGCCAATTCACGCGCATCCATCGTCGGCCAGCATGAGGGCTTCATCAAGATTGTTTCCGATGCTGATTACGGCGAGATTTTGGGCGTGCACATCATTGGCCCGCAGGCGACGGAGCTGATCGCCGAAGCCGTTGCCGCCATGGAACTCGAAGCCACGGTGGAAGATCTGATTTGGACCATCCACGCCCATCCGACCTTGGCCGAAGCGATGCTGGATGCATCGAACAGCGTGTACGGAATGGCCATCAACGCCTGAGGAAGATTGAGTAATTGGGAAATTAAGTAATTGTGCAATTTCAGAAAACAAATTACCCGATTATTCAATTACACAATTGCTCAATGATTTCGGTCCTTCAACTCGGCACCGTCGACTACACGACCGGCCTACTCCTCCAGCAGCGGCTGGTCGATCTCCGCAAGGACGGCAAGATCGGCGACACACTCCTGCTTCTCGAGCACGCCCCGGTGATCACGCTGGGGAGAAACGCAAAAGTGGCCAATATTATTGCCTCGCGTGAAGAACTTCTGCGGCGCGGCGTCGAAGTCTTCGAGTGCGATCGCGGCGGCGACGTCACCTTCCACGGCCCCGGACAGTTGGTTGCATACCCCATCTTCGACCTGCGCGGCATGACTTCCGCCGACGGCAAACGCAAGACGCTGGGGGCAATTGAATATGTTCGGCGACTGGAAGAAGTTCTGATTCGCACCTGCGCCGATTTCAAGATTCCGACCAAGCGTGTGGCCGGTCTCACCGGGGTGTGGACCAGCGAAGGCGAAGAAGCCAAAATTGCAGCTCTCGGTGTTCACATTTCTCGCGCCGTCACCTCGCATGGCGTCGCCCTCAATGTGAACACCAATCTCGATTACTTCAACCTCATCGTCCCTTGCGGAATTATGGCGAAGCCCATCACTTCCATGGCGAAGGAACTGGCGAAAGAGCTGTCGCTTCAGGAAGTGGCGCATTCGGTTTCCCGCAACTTCGGTGCAGTCTTTCAGTCGCAAATGCTGTGGCTGGAGAGCCTGGACGATCTGGTGGAACCCTCGGTTGGAGTTCCGCTACGCCTGCCGCGCGAGTTGCGGGAACTTCACGGAGAGGAAGATACGAGTTGGGCGTGAGTTGCCGGCCTTTGTCCATTATTTGTTCAAACCGACTCTGACAGGTTACATTCTTGTCTGACCAGCATGGCCAAGAAGAAGCCGCAAAAGCCGCGACCGAGCGCCAAAAGAAAGACGGGCCCGTCTTCCAATGGCAACCAGCGCACCTACACCATCGCCGATCACCGCCTGGAAAAGCCCGAATTCAGCCTGCGCCAGGTGCGCGTCGGCGATTCAATTCGCTACCAAGTCGAAGGCGATCTGAGCGCTCCGGTCCCTCCGATTCGCGACTCGAAGTATCTCGACAAGAAGCAATGCATCGAGCTTTATCGCTGGATGCTGCTGAACCGCAAGATGGAAACGGCGCTCGAGAACCTCTACAAGCAGGGCAAAGTGGTCGGTGGCGTCTATTTCGGCCTGGGCCAGGAGGCTTGTTCCTGCGCTTCCGCTTACGCCCTTCATAAAGAAGACTGGCTCGGCCCCATGATCCGCAACCAGGGATCGCTTCTGGTGCGGGGCTTTTCCGCTCGCGACATCATGATGCAATACATGGCCAAGGCAGGCTCGCCGACCAAAGGCCGCGACGCATCTTCGCACTTCGGTGATATTCGAGACCGCAACGTAGTCGCCCCCATCTCCACTCTGGGGGATCTCATTCCAGTGCTTGCGGGCGTGGCGCTGGGCGCGCGCTTGCAAGGACGCAACATCGCGGTCATGACCTACATCGGCGACGGCGGGCAGTCGACGGGCGTGACCTACGAAGGCGTGAATTTCGCTGCCGTGCAGAATCTCGGCCTGGTCTTGTTCGTGGAAAACAATCTCTGGGGATACTCCACGCCCGCCGACATGCAATTTCGTGTGAAAGACCTGGCCGAGCGCGCGATTGCGTATGGCATACCCGGGGTGATCGTTGACGGTACCGACGCCTGCCAAATCTACGACGCCGCTCACGAAGCCTGCGAGCGCGCCCGCCGCGGAGAAGGACCGACTCTCATCGAAGCCAAGATGATGCGCATGAAAGGCCATGCCATTCATGATGCTGCTGAGTATGTTCCTAAGCCACTGTTCGAGTACTGGCGCAAGCGGGATTGCATTACGCGATTCGAGAATTATCTGGTGAAACAAAAGAAGTGGCTGACGAGCCAGGAGAACGCGGCATTGATCTCCGATGTGGAGCGGGTTTTGGATGAAGACCGCGATTTCGCTGTCAGTTCTCCGATGCCAACGCCGGAATCGGCGGCCGGAGGCGTGTATTGCGAAGAGGGCTGCCATGACATCAAGCCGAAGTACGGCGTCCCGAAAGTGAAGAAGGGAAGCGGCGCATTCAAGCAGACAAAAGCAGCGGTGCATTTTAGGTAGAGGTTCTAGCGGTAGATCTCGCGGCGATGCCCGACTCGTACGATCACAATGACGAGCCTGTCTCCGTTAATCCGGTAAACAATTCTGTAATCTCCTACGCCGATGCGGTAGTGGCCTGGCATTCCCTGAAGTTTTTTGTTTCCTGAAGGAAAGGGATTGGACTGGAGTCCAACAATCTTTGGTGAGACTCTAGCCTGGATCTGAGAATCCAGAACACGAAACTCGCGCAAGGCGGAGCTCGTGAATTCGAGATCGTAACGCATTGAACAAGTAAGCTAAAGTCCCAACTGCTTTTTGACTTTCGACCAGGGTATAGTTGGCTGGTGAAGGCGCTTCCGCGCTTCCTCGAGGTCGATGCGAGCTTCCAGCGCTTCCATAAATTCGTAATCTTCGACCGGCATGATTGCCGCAATAGGTTTCTTGCCACGATGTACCAACACTCTTTCCCGGCCATAGGCTGCTCGGTTTAGAATGTCAGAGAAGTTTTGGCGTGCTGCGCTGGCGGTAAGTTTGGCCGGCATAAACAAGGCTCCAGGTACGAAACGTACATCCATCATAATAGCACGTTTTGTACAAATTGTAAATCCACGTTAACCAGCGGCGAAAAGAGTTTATGCCTCAACTCACCTATCTCGAAGCCATCCGCCGGGGAATCTGGGAGGAAATGGAGCGCGACCCCACCGTCTTCTGCATTGGCGAAGACATCGGCATCTATGGCGGCGCGTTCAAAGTCACCGATGGCTTCATCGACCGCTTCGGCCCCGAACGAGTCATTGATACGCCCATCGCCGAGACGGCCATCGTGGGCGCGGCTTTCGGCGCGTCGCTCACCGGCATGCGCCCAGTGGCCGAATTCCAATTCATGGACTTCATCGGCTGCGCCTTCAACCAAATCGTCAATATGGTCGCGAAAGCCCACTACCGCTGGGGTGCGCCCGCGCCGCTGGTGATTCGCGGACCGAGTGGCGGCAACGTCCATGGCGGTCCATTCCACTCGCAGAATCCAGAGATGTGGTTTGTCCACGCGCCGGGATTGAAAGTCGTGTGCCCGGCGAGCGCCTATGACGCCAAAGGTCTGATCAAGGCCTCGATCCGCGACAACAACCCCGTCATCTTCTTCGAGCACAAATATCTTTATCGCCGTATCAAAGAGGACGTTCCCGAGGAAGATTACATTGTGCCCCTGGGCAAGGCGCGCACCGCGCGCCAGGGCCGTGATCTCAGCATCATTACTTATGCTGCGATGGTGCATGTGGCGCTGGAGGCGGCCGAGATTCTGACCAAGGAGGGAATCGAGGTTGAGATCATTGACCTGCGCACGCTTTCTCCCTTGGACCGTGAAGCCATTGCCCAAACCGTGCGCAAGACGAATAAGGTCATCCTGCTGCATGAAGACGTGCGCACCGGGGGAATTGCTGGCGAGATCGCGGCTATTATTAATGAGGAGGCGTTCGACGATCTCGACGGCCCCATCGTGCGCATCACCGCGCAGGATTCTCCGGTCCCGTTTTCTCCGCCTCAGGAAGAATTCTTTCTGCCCAAGGTCAGCGATGTGGTAAGGGAAGCGCGCCGCCTGAAGGCATACTAAATCGCACACTCGGTGCGCCCTTGTTCGGAGTTTCTTCAGGTAGGTAGACTGGTTGGGAGCTTCATGGATGGGGAGGCGTAATGCGTGGCTTTGTTCTGGGAATCGTCACTACTTTGGCGGTGATCGCTCTGGTCGCCCTGGCGGTCGCCAGCTTCGGCTTGATGCCAACCAATGCGGATGCGGTCCCGTCTAGTCTCGAAACCCGCATCGCCAGCAGCGCTCTGGATGCTTCCATGGAACGTCACGCTCCGCGGGTAAACAATCCCCTCCCGCCGACCGATGAGAATCTGATCGACGGCATGAAGGTTTACACCATGAATTGCGCCGTCTGTCATGGCACGCTCGATAACAAGCCCAGCGCGCTGGAGAAGTCGCTCTACCCGCCGGTGCCGCAACTCATCCTGGACCCGCTCGACGACCCGGAATGGCATATCTATTACGCCGTCCGGACTGGGGTTCGTTACACCGGAATGCCAGCTTGGAGTAAAGCGCTTAGCGATCAGGACATCTGGAAGGTGACGGCATTTCTTTCCCGGGTTCAGAAACTGCCCCCGAAGGTGCAGGATTATTGGAAGAACGCTTACGGCGTGGGCCCGCCGGCGGAAGGCGCGGAACACGGGCCTGAGCACGAGAAAAACTGAGCCTTGGATATAATTGGAAAGCCGAAATGATAAGGTACTGAGAACAAAACTATGCCGACCGATATTGTCATGCCGCAGATGGGCGAGTCCATTTTTGAAGGCACCATTACCAAGTGGCTGAAGAAGCCCGGCGACAAAGTGCAGCGCGACGAGCCGCTGTTCGAGATTTCCACCGACAAAGTGGACGCCGAGATCCCCGCTCCCGCTTCCGGTGTGCTGCGGGACATCAAAGTCGGGGAAGGAAACACCGTTCAGGTGAATACGGTGGTGGGGACGATCGCGGGCGACGGCGAAGCTGCGGCCGCACCGGCCCCGGCTGCTGCCAAGCCCGCAGTGCAGGCTGCACCAGCCCCGGCTAAGCCGCAGGCGGCTCCGCCCAAGGCGCAAACCCCCGCTCCGGCGCCAGCCGCGCCGACGCAAGAGGAAGAAGAAGGGGATGATCACGCCCGCTCGTCACCGCTCGTTCGCAAAATCGCGCGGGAGAATAACGTCAACCTCTCGCAAGTGACCGGTACCGGCTTGGGTGGGCGCATCACCAAGCAGGACATCATGGCGTTCCTGGAGCGATCGGAAGCAGCACCCGCTTCAGCCCCCAGCGCGCCCGCCCGGCCCTCCGCAGGTCCCGCTCCAGCCGCGATTCCGGCTGAATCCGTGCCCCTGACGCAGATGCGCAAGATTATTGCCCAGCGCATGATCGAATCGCGCCGCACCAGCGCTCACGTTCACGCCATGTTCGAAGTGGACATCACGAAAATTTTCCAACTTCGCAACAAGACGAAGTCCGCCTTCGAGCAGCGTCACGGCGCTCGGCTTACCTTCATGCCGTTTTTCGTGCGGGCAGCGATCATCGGGTTGCAACAGTTCCCCATCGTCAACGCTTCGCTTGAGGGGGAAACCATCCGCTACCATCGCCACGTCAATGTCGGCATTGCCGTCGCGCTGGATTGGGGATTGATTGTTCCCGTGCTCAAGAACGCCGACGACCTGAACTTCTTGGGATTGCAGCGCGGGATCAGCGATCTCGGCGAGCGCGCCCGCAACAAGAAATTGAAGCCGGAAGAAGTGGAAGGCTCGACATTCACCGTCACCAACCCCGGCCAGTTCGGCGCTGTGTTCGGGCTGCCCATCATCAATCAGCCGAACTCGGCCATTATGGGAGTCGGGGGCATCACCAAAGCGCCGCTGGTCGTGACCGACGCCGACGGCAACGACTCCATCGCCATCCGTTCGGTGGTTCACTTGACGTTGGGATATGACCACCGCCTGATCGACGGCGCAGTCGCCGATCAGTTTATGGCCTTTGTGAAGAAGACGCTGGAGGGGTGGGGCGAAGAAGTGGGGTAGGTGTCTGCAGCGTTAAGTCGTGAGGCCAGTCATTGCCACGCGGCTTCCAGGTCCGTCCGAAGTAGGACCGCTGGAATCTGTATCGAGATTGCCCGTAGCGAGGGCGCCCGCCGCTTTCGTCGAGCCGCCGGATTCCCTCCGTTCAAGAAAACGCGCGAAGGCGAAGAGTCCGAGGACCAGTACCATGCCTACGGCGGCGAACGTCGCGAAGCCTTTCGCCAGGAAGGCAAGAACTTCATCTGGGGTCATGATCTAGTGATCTCCTGCGATCAATCCAAATGCTGCGCCCATAACAAAGCAGCCCATTCCCACCCACCAGCACCTAGTTATCCAGTCAACGGGCAGGCTGTTGGGCCTCTCGTACTTGTCCAATATTCCAAAGACAATCACAAGCACGCCGCCATCGCGCAGAAACGCGCCAAACATTCGAGCCAGCGACCGCGCCCACAGCTTAACTTTATCGGCGCGAACTCGCAGTGTCCAATACTCTTTCATGGGCGACCTGGAACCAAAGTTCTGTTTAGCAAAGAACCATGGTAATCAGCCTGCGGGCGCCCGCAGTAGAA
>JBAWFN010000106.1:0-16162 GCA_049591935.1 Terriglobales bacterium
GTCGAATCGTGTCCTCCGCGTCACGCCCGGAAATGATGACCACGCGAGTACGGGAGTTTTGAATGATTCTCTGCAAGGCAGTAACCACGCCGGGATACGGGAAGGCCTGATTGCGCTCCCTGCGAAACGGCGCCAGAGTTCCGTCGTAGTCGAGCAGCAGCAGGGACCGCGGTGCATCCGCGACGGTTCGCAAGAACGACTGCACGGTGGATTGCACTTGTGGCCTCAGTGTCTCCTCCTTCTCGGCGGCGAAATCATGCGAACGAAACGCTGGCGCGCAGTTTTTCCTGAGCGTCTTCCGGCGCGTCCAGCCGGACCTCGCAGAGATCCGTGATCAAGTTTCCTGCCCAACGATAGATATTGTGTTCTTTGATGACCCGGCGCATGCGTTGCATGCGCAGTTGTTTTTCTTCCGGCGCCATTTCCAGCGCCTGGCGGATGGCGTCGGCGGTCTGATCGATGTCATAAGGGTTGACCAGTATGGCGTCGCGCAATTCGCGAGCGGCTCCGGTGAACTGACTCAAGATCAGCACCCCGCGTTCGTCATGACGCGCGGCGATGAACTCCTTCGACACCAGATTCATGCCATCGTGCAGCGAGGTGACGAGGCAGAGATCGGCAGCGCGGTAGTAGGGGACGATCTCGCTGTGGCTGTGCTGCCGTTTCAGAAATACGATGGGCTTCCACTTGCCTGTCTGAAAGCGCCAGTTGATGCGCTCCGCCTCGGCTTCCACCTCGGCCAGCAGGTCGTGGTAGCGCTTGATATGGGTGCGGCTGGGCGCGCCCACCTGCACGAAAGTGAATTTCCCCTGGTAGGTCGGACTCTTCTCCAGGAAGCGCTCCATCGCCAGAAAGCGTTCCAGAATCCCCTTGGTATAGTCCACCCGGTCAACCCCGATTCCGAGGAACGTCGCCTCGACTCCTAGACTGTGCAAGAGCGCCGAGCGTTCCAGGTAGTTGAGTCCTTGATTGGCGTTTTCGGCGGAATCGTGCTCCGGCGTCAGGTCGACACTGATGGGAAAAGGACGCACGGCAGTGTGGTGGTCCTGACGGAGCACGGAAAAGTGCTCCCAATCTACGCGTGACTCGACAATCCGGTCGACAGTTTGCAGAAAGTTATTGCAATGCGACTGGATGTGAAATCCGATCAGGTCGGCACCCAGCAGGCCGTCCACCAATTGCCGCTGCCAGGGGCAGATGCCGAAGGCTTCCGGATTGGGCCAGGGAATGTGCCAAAAAATCGCCACCCGCGCATCCGGGCGCTTCTCCTTAATGAGTCGCGGCAGCAGCGCAAAGTGATAGTCCTGGACCAGAACTACGGGTTTGGGGATGTCTTCGATTTCCTCGAGAACCGCGTCGGTGAACTTGTGGTTTACCTCCTGGTAATACTGCCAGTCAGCGGCGCGAAAGATCGGACGGGTGTGCGCCATGTGGCAGAGCGGCCATAATCCCTCGTTGGCAAAACCGTAGTAGTAGCCCTCTTCCTGTTCTTTGGTCAGCCATACCCGGCGCAAGCTGTAGCGGGGATCATCCATCGGAACGCGCAAACGGTCGTTTGCGTCCACAACTTCCATGTCGGCGTTTCCGCTGCCGTGAGCGATCCAGGTGCCATCACAGGCGTTCAGGACCGGCTCCAGCGCCGTCACCAGACCGCTAGGCGGAACCACCACGTCAATCGCTTTCCCATTGCGCTGATGCATGTAGGGTTCGCGATTGGACACCACAAACAGGCGGCTGCCGTCCAGGCGGGTACAAACTTGCACCGAAAGCCGATCCGCCGTCCACATCGATTCCGCAGCTTCCCGCAAGCGAGCTTCATTCTCGGCGGCATAGCGTGCCTGGTTGAGGCTCTCGGCAAGAGTGGCGACCTCGCGTGCCAGAGGCCGGAAAAAATCGAGGTCTGGCATCTCCTGGCGCGAGGAAACTCTGCCGGTGCGAAGTGCTCGCATCCATTGCGCCGCCCGGGCGATCGGACCAGTGATGCTCCAACGGACAATCAGCAGCGTGATGAGCACGATGAGGAAGACTTCACTGAGGACACGCAGGAAGGCTTCGCGCCACGCCCGCAGCGTCTGTTGCCGAATGTAGTCCGCCTCATGCACCACGGCGAGGCCGCCCACCAGTTCATCCTGGCGCTCCAGAGGCAGGGCCAAAATATGCACCCGCTGGCCGGCCAAATGGTCGAAGGAATTCTGTTGCTGAGTCTCGGAGATCGCTCTGGACACCGCCGCGGGAGTGGAGGTGAGCAATTTTTCCAATCCGGGAGTGATCGCCACCCGAGTGCCGCGGCGGTCGTACACGGCGACCCCCAACAGATGTTCGCGGTTGCCAAAGCGCTGAACCAGGCGTTGCAGTTCGGCTTCTGACCCCGAGCTCCACGACCGCTCAACGTTGCTGGCAAGGCTTTCCCCTAGCACCTCGGCGCGGTGTTCCAGGTCACTTCGCAGACTGCGCTTCTCTCCCACAACTTCAGAA
This sequence comes from Terriglobales bacterium, assembly GCA_049591935.1. GTDB lineage: Bacteria > Acidobacteriota > Terriglobia > Terriglobales > Acidobacteriaceae > JABCZH01. The sequence goes on from JBAWFN010000106.1 coordinate 2,476, forward strand.
TAGGAAAAAAGTAGAGACACCAAGGTGCTACCGAGAATGAGGGAAACGATGAGCCGAACACTCAGCAGTCGCATGCATCGATCTCCGGCCGCGAATTTGGCAATGGCCAGACAGCTGACGAGAGTGGCGAAAAGCAGTCGGTTGTGAAGAAAGAAAAGACAAGGGCGGGGCGCACCGCCCATTCTCGAACCGATCAGGACGGGTCGATGGCACTCACGCGAATTGTGCCCGTGGAGGCATCCAGAACGCCCGTGACTTTCACGTTCTGGTTCATGAACTGTTTCGCCTTCTTCTGGTCGTCGAGTTGGTAGTTGGTCTGGCCATCAGCGTCAGTCAGAACCAGTTTGCCTCCGGACTTCACGATCTTTCCGGTGAAGGTCGCGGTCTGCGCTGCCTGATTCTGATCAGCTGGCTGCGGCATGGATTGCTGTTGAGCGTTGGGATCCGGATTGGGATTGGCTGAATTCTGCGCGAGTGAAGGCTGGCTTATGAGACAAAGGCCCACAATCAACGCCGCTACGGGCAACAGGTGGAGCAGTACTTTTTGCATTCTCTTCATTGCAGTCTCCTTGGGGGAGGGATTTGTGATTGGCGAGGGGAAGTGCAAGTCCTCTGCCAAAGTAGTGGCGTGAGCCTCAAGTCATTGAAATAGTGCTGGTTTCTCGCAGACCAAGAATCACCACCACAGTGCAAGGATGACCTACCGGTAGAAAATTGTTCCTTGTAGCCCCACCTTGCCGCAGCCGAGCCAGAATTGACAACGCAGACGCCCCCGGGAACCCTTCCCCACGTAAGCGGGCACGTTATAATCAACACTTGGCGGGGAAATCCGCTGCACTTCCGGCAGTTCTGGCCGTTCCAACCACGGGGAACTTTTGGGCGGGGATAGTCGTATCTGAGGGTGTGCACCCGGTCGTCCCCATGGGACAGAGTCGCCACAAGTTCGCGAGCCGATCCCAGGCTGGGCGCAGCTCTGGGACGCGATTGGGGAAGCAATGAGTACCTGGAAGAAAATTGCGATCGGCGTGGGTGCGGTGGTAGTTCTGGCCGCCATCGTCGGTTTTACCGTGTATCAGAGCCACAAGAACGTGGTCACGGTGCAAACCGGTAAGGTGCAGCGGCAAGACCTGGCAGCGATCGTGAGCGCGTCCGGAGAAGTCAGGCCGAAGACGTACGTGAACATCGGCGCCAATGCCTTCGGCAAGATCACCAAGTTGTACGTGAAGGAAGGCGACCGGGTAAAGCAGGGACAGATGCTGGCGCAACTGGAAAACGTGCAGGCCGGAGCGGACATGGATGCCATGCAGGCATCGCTGGAAGCGGCTCGCACCGATGCTCTTGCCGCCGAGGCTGGGCGCAACACAGCACAGGCCGACCTCAACCGTGCCCATTCTGATGCCGAGCGTTCGGAGCTGGATTGGACCCGTGCCCAGGGTTTATTTAAGGACGCTCTGATCGCGAAGTCCGAATATGACAATCAGAACGCGGCCCACCAGACGGCAGTGTCAGGATTGGCGCAAGCCGAAGCGCGGCTCGCCCAAGCCAAGGCGCAGAAAGACTCGGCTGACCGCCGGGTCACACAGGCCGTCGCTAATCTCACTCACGCCACTGACGTCTTGAAGAAAACTACGTACCAAGCCCCGTTTGACGGAGTCATCACCAACTTGCCGGTGCGTGAAGGCGAAACCGTAGTCATGGGGATCCAGAACGCTCCCGGGAGCACGCTGATGACGCTCGCCGACATGTCGATCATCACCGCCGAGGTCCAGGTGGATGAAACTGACATCGTCAATGTGCAACTCGGTCAACCAGCGCAAGTGACCATTGACGCAATTCCCAAGAAAATTTTCAAAGCCGTGGTGACGCAGATCGGTGATAACGCCATCGTCCGCTCCACCGGCGTTTCCACTTCCCAGCAAACCGGCAGCAGCCAGGAAGCCAAGGATTTCAAGGTTGTGGTCACCATCCAGGATCCGCCGGAAGACTTGCGGCCTGGTCTTTCCGCCACCGCTAAGATCACCACCGCCACGCGGACCAACGCCATGACCATCCCCATCCAGGCCCTGACGGTGCGGCGGCGCGAAGACCTGGTTACAAAACCCGAAAAAGGTTCAGTCGAGGCTGCCGCCCCGCCCAAAACTGTGTCTAATGATAAAGAAGAGATCCAGGGCGTTTTCATCCTTCGCAATCACAAGGCGGAGTTCGTGGCCGTCGAATCCGGCATCGCGGGAACTACGGATATTGAAGTATTAAAAGGACTTAAAGACGGCGATGAGATCGTCACCGGCAGCTACAAGGTCTTGCGGACGTTGCGTCCGGGCAGCAGCGTGAAGGTCGATAACTCGGCCCCGAAGAAGGACGAAGAAGAGACATAACTTTCGCGGCCATGGTTCGTCCAATGGAGAGCCAGGCCGGGCTGTGACACCAGATCGGAGAGCCGTTAGTGTCCCCAGAGGACCAGGAGAAGAGAATGGCAACCGCTGAAGTACTCAATTTTTCCCAACCCGCAGTGTCGGCGCCTCCCGACGCGTTCATGATCAACACCGTCGATTTATGGAAGACCTACGACATGGGATCGGAGCAGGTGCACGCCCTGCGCGGGGTCAATCTCACCATCCAGCGCAACGAATACGTTGCCATTATGGGGCCGTCGGGATCGGGGAAATCAACTCTGATGAACCTGATTGGTTGCTTGGATACTCCCAGCAAAGGCCAGTACTGGCTGAATAGCCAACTGGTCAGCGAACTGGATGACGACGAACTGGCGCACATCCGCAACAAGGAAATCGGATTCGTATTTCAGACCTTCAACCTGCTGGCCCGGGCCACGGCGCTGCACAACGTGGAACTGCCGCTCATCTATGCCGGGGTTCCTGCCGACGAACGGGCGGAACGCGCGAAGGCGGCGCTGGCCTCGGTGGGCATGGCGGATCGCATGATGCACAAGCCCAACGAACTCTCCGGCGGACAGCGCCAGAGGGTCGCAATTGCGCGTGCGCTGGTGAATCGGCCTTCGATTATTCTTGCCGACGAACCCACCGGAAACCTGGACTCACAAACCGGAAACGACATCATGGCATTGCTGGATAGTCTGCAGGCGCAGGGCAACACCATCGTGCTGGTGACCCACGAACACGACATCGCCGAGTTCGCCCACCGCGTAGTTCACATCAAGGACGGCGTGGTGGAAAGAGATGTGGTGAAAGACAAGAGCTAGGGGCTGGCCCACCTACGCATCTAATCCAACTCTTTGGGGTGCCCCGTCCGTGGTTTAGTGCGGAATCGAGAGTAGACCGTAGGATGGCGCCGCTTCAGCGAGGACGTACCTCGCCCGGCATTTTCGACAAGGCACTTCTCAGGTTATTCTGCGCCTCCGCGTAGTCCGGCTGAATTCGCAATGCCGCCTGGAATTCGGCAATCGCCTCTGGCAGCCGCCCGGTTTGCGCCAGAACGACTCCCAGGTTGTTGTGCGCTTCCGCGTCGCCGGATTGAATTCGCAAGGCCGCCTGGAATTCGGCAATCGCCTCTGGCAGCCGCCCCATTTGCGCCAGGGCGCTCCCTAGATTGTAGTGCGCTTCGGCATACTTGGGATTAAAGCGCAGCGCCGCTTGGTATTCAGCAATCGCCGCCGGCAACTGGCTGGGGGTTTGCGCTAGAGCAACCCCCAGGTAGTCGTGGGTATCCGCGAGACTCGGTCTAATCCGCAATGCCGCCCGGTATTCAGCGATTGCCTGCGGCAGCTGGCCGGGAATTTGCGCTAGCGCGAACCCCAGGTTGCTGTGCGCCTCGGCATAGTCGGGTTCGATCCGCAATGCCGCCTGGTACTCAGCGATTGCCTGCGGCAGTCGGCCGGGCACTTGCTCCAGTGCATTGCCCAGGTTCACATGCCCATGCGAGTTGGCAGGATTCAGCCGCACCGCGGCCTGGAACTCGGCAATCGCTCCCGGCAGCCGGCCGGGAACTTGCGCCAGGATGATGCCCAGATTGTCGTGCGCCATCCAGCTGTTCGGATTACGCGCCAGCGTGGTCCGGTAGAGCGTCTGGCTATCGCTGTACATGCCGCTTTCCCGCCAGGTCAATATGGCGAGAACGGCTGGCACCATCAGCAGCACTGCCGTGTTCGCCGTTTTCCCCGGCGAGATTCGCGAGATTCCCAGCACCAGCCCGCACGCCACGGGCACGATAATCCCCAGGCTGGCCAGATACTGAAAGTGGTCGGCAACGAAAGAGTACCGAAAGGGATAGACATTGAGGAAACCCAGCACCGGGAACAGCGTGCCGGAGAAGATCAGGAAACCGGCCAGCGGGCCGCGCCGGGGCAGGCTCCAGAGTACGACCACTAAAATCACAACGCCGAGCGGATAAAGATATTGCCACCAGACGGTGACATCCGGCTGCCAACGCGGGTAGGTGAATATCAGGTTGGACGGCCACAGGAGTTTACCGGCATAGAAGAAGATCATGCGGCCTGGCAGCAAAAGCCGCTGGGCTAGGCTGAGCGAAAACCCAGCGCCCTCCGCACCAACTCTGGTCTTTTCGACCCACGCCGTGAACAGGCCAGCGCCTGCGCCCAGCACGAACCAGGGGAGCAGGGGGTGCACGTCGCGCCGCCAGTCGAGCCGGCCCCGCTGCCACCAGAACACCACCAGCAAAGCCGCAGGGAGGATGGCAGTCACAGTCTTGCTGAGCAGGGCCAGCACGAACAGCCCGAGTGCCCAAAGATAGCGCGACCGGCGGCGGCTCTGATCGAAATGCAAATAAGTCAGCCCCGCAGCCAGATAGAAGACAGCCGAGAGTGTGCTCTTTTGCTCCGAGATCCATGCGACCGCTTCCACGCACACCGGGTGCAGGGCAAAGATCAAGCCCGCAAGCCAGGCCCCGGGCAGCGCCAGGCGCCGGACGATCAACACCACCAGACAGGCCGCCAAGGCGTGCAAAGCGACATTGGCAAGATGGTAGCCAAGCACAGCGTCGCCCCACAGGCGATGTTCGATCCAGAAAGCGCTGTAGAGCAGCGGATAGTATTGCTGCGTGGCACCCAAGTCGAACCAGATGCGCCACAGCCCGTGCAGGGATTGCATGGACGGCGCCGTGACGTGGGCGGTGTCATCCCAAACCAAGCCGCCATGGAGCGCGGGCCAGTATGCCAGGGGAACCGCGAGGAAAATCGCCGCCCAGGCGGCAAAGATGTGAACGTCAACGAACCTGGTGAGTGGCCGGAGAGGGGGTTGATCGGTGCTTGGACGCGGACGATCGCTCTGAATTTTTCTGCGCTTTGGCATTCTTGTCGGGTGCCCCACATATTCGCGCACTTTGCGAAGGTGTGGGAGCTGTCACCATCACACCGTAAAACCATCACATCTTATCCCGCCTCGCAATCGATGCCCTTGCCCCATGACCAAAGGACTCATCCGCTATTATGGCACCCGCCAACTCTTTCATCACTTGCAGTTGCCATGATGGAGCAGTACGCAGCACCCACGGAAAAAACGCGAATGAGTGGGGCACAGGGCAAGATCCGTGAATTCTGCGATCGCGACTAAGCAACCTGATTGGTCACCTGGCATCCCTGCGCACGTGCCGCGGCCGGGCCGCTGTGGGTGTTTTAGCCAGTGCCGGTTCATAGGCCGCCTGAAGCTTCCGGGTTGCAGAAATACCTGCAAATTTCGTCGGGCGCCGTGCCGTGGTTTTTGCGTTTGGCTCCCGTAGATGGGTTTCGCGAAGTTCAGCCATAAATTCCGCCCACAGCTTAGGCCCACCTTCTTCCAGGACCTGAGCCAGACCCCTCAGCCTGGAGTCCGGCAGATACTTGTGCCCCCATACCGCCATCTCCATCAGAAGAGGAAGCAAGCCGATGCCTTTTTCCGTAAGACTGTAAATGACTTTCTGTTTATGGCTGGCGTCATCAGACTTGACGATGATTCCCTGCTCGACAAGCCTTTGCAGACGATCGGCCAAAATGTTCGACGCGATCCCCTCGATCGACTTGGTCAGGAGCTCGCGAAAATGCCTTCGGTTCACGAAAATCATGTCGCGGATGACGAGCAAACTCCATTTATCGCCAAACATTTCGACCATTCGGTTGATCACGCACCCTGACCGGTGATCCTTGCGCACTCTGCCTCCACTTCGACCTGGCATTCCTTGTAGCCGAATCATGATACAACCATTATACAACCAGTTGCATATACTAACTAGTTGTGTTATAGATTTTTTCTGGCGACTGGCAAAAATACCGATGTGCCCTGAATGCTGCATTCCGAGCCACCGCCATAGACCTGGGCCAGCCCCCATCGTGATTGCTTCCACCGCGGCGGACGTACCTGACTGGAGACATTTCCCGGCTGGGGTGTCGCTTTGGCACCCAGCCGTTCGATTTGCCGGTAGAAGCGGCGGCGGCGGCTTGACCCCGGGCTTTAAGTCTGCATCACAAGTATTCAAGGAGAGAACCAAATGAAACGAAAGACCGTCAGAATGATCGCATTGGGAGTCTTTATGCTGGCCCTTGCGCCAGGGATGGCCCGGCAAGCGCAAGCACAGGACGCCAAAACGCCGTATCCCAGCATGGCTCCGCTGGATCAGTACCTGATAGCGGATCGAAACGCTGAGGTTGCTCTGGCACGGACCGCGGCTCCGCCGTCGATTTCCCGCGATGCGACCGTTATGGTCCTTGGAAGCCATGGCTATGAAACGGCGTTTGAAGGCAAGAACGGCTTTGTCTGCATGGTAGAACGCGCGTGGATGAATCCATTCGACAGTCCGGAGTTTTGGAACCCTAAGAATCGCAGCCCGATTTGTCTCAATCCGCCCGCCGCTCGGACGGTGCTGCCGATCACTTTGATGAGGACAAAATTGGTGTTGGCTGGAAAATCGAAAGAAGACGTCCAGCAGAGTGTCAAGGCCGCGATTGAGAAAAAGGAATTGCCGGCTCTTGAGGCGGGGGCGATGAGCTACATGATGTCCAAGGATGCGTACCTAACTGATAAGGGTGGGCACAACATGGCCCATCTTATGTTCTACATGCCGCTCGGTACGGTATGGGGCGCAAATCTGGTGGACTCCTCAAATAATGTGTCGGAACCGTTCCCGGGATCTCCACTCTTACTGGCTCCATCGTACAAAGGCAACCCAGAACCGATCGATATGTTCCTGATGGAGACGGGGGTGTGGTCGGATGGAACGACGGCACCAATGTAGAACGCCGGGTGGAGAGAAATACGGGTGTCACGCCCGCGTGTTTGCTCAGCAGTTCGGTCAAGACTGGAGCGTGAGAGCGCGGTGAAAGCTGGATTTGAGAGAGCGGAAAGGACGGTCTCGCAGAGCGGGGGGCTTCTGCTGGCCGCGTTGCTTTTGTTCCCGTCAACTGCGATTGGACAAGCGCAGTTACCGGCAGAGCCGGGGCCCGCTTCATTAGCCACCTCCCCCACGGCATTCCGGCTGGCGCCTCCCACCATTCGCCCGTTCAAAATGCATGTTCCGGACCAGGTTCTAATCGACCTTCGGCAGCGGTTGGCGGAGACCAAATGGCCCGATCAACTTCCGGGTACGACCTGGGAATATGGCGCCGACATCAAAAAGGTCCGAGAGTTGGCGGACTATTGGCAGAATGGCTACGACTGGCGCGCGCAAGAAGCGAAGATCAACCGCTTTGACCAGTTCACCACGGAAATTGACGGACAGCAGATTTATTTTATCCATCAGCGCTCACCCCGCCCCGACGCAATACCCTTGCTATTGATTCACGGTTGGCCGGGTTCGATTGTTGAATTTCTCGCATTGATTGAGCCGCTTACCCACCCCAAAGACAGCCATAGCCCCGCCTTCCACGTCATCATTCCTTCGCTTCCTGGCTTTGGATTTTCCGGACCCACCACAACTCGGGGCTGGGGCCCGCAGCGTATGGCCAAGGCCCTAGTCGTTCTGATGGATCGTTTAGGCTATTCCAAGTACGGTATCCAGGGTGGCGACTGGGGTTCGTTGATAGCCCGCGACATGGCTTACCAAGCGCCGGCGCACGTAATCGGGCTGCATCTAAACCTCATTACCGCGGATCCGCCGAACCCGGAAGCAGTTGCGCAAATGAGCGATGCGGAGCGGAAACGGTTTTCGTTCTTTGACCGACCAGAGAGCAGCTTTTTCTTCCTCCAGGCCGCTGAACCTCAAACCCTTGCCTACGCCCTGACGGACTCCCCGGTTGGGTGGTTGGCCTGGATGATCGGTAAATTTCAGCTGCTTACGGACAACAACGGCGACTTTCTTACGGCGGTGGATCGCGACACATTTTTGACCGACGTCACTCTCTACTGGGTTACAGACACGGTGGGCTCCGCCTTGCGAATCTATCGTGAGCATCGGCTCACGGGAGAAGATGCGGCGCCGGCGCCGCGCCTAGAGACTCCTGTGGGGTATGCGGATTTTCCGAGGGAGGTAGCTGTCCCTCCGTTTCGCTGGATTACTCCGACTTACAACGTAGTACAGAGGACGGAGATGCCGAAGGGCGGACACTTCGCGGCTTTGGAACAGCCCGATCTCCTGCTTGACGATATACGGAAGTTCTTTGATGCGGTGATCGCACGGTGAAACTGAGCGTGATCGACACCCAAAGAAGGGAAACCCGGGGATGACGAAAGACCGGTTGGAAGAAAGCGATTACCAGCTGTCCGTTGCCGCATCGACGCCTGCGCGCGATGAACCCAGCACCATGGCTGTCGAGAAACGTGCTGTTGACCACGTCCTTAGACCATGCAGCGCAGACCGGATCAGGAGGGCTTTCGATGCGGCGTTTCGCGGAACCACGGAGGAGCGCTCCGCCGGATTGCCCGAAGCTCTGCCGCAGCAGCGGCCGTCGACCAAAATCGCGATCAAAGCCAACGGGAGAATTGTTTTCATTAATCCCGATGATGTCATCGCGGTTGAGGCCGAAGGCAACTATGTGTCACTGCAGCGCCGGTCTGACTCGTATCTGCTGCGGGAGTCGATCTCGGTCATGGCGGAGATCCTCAAGCCGTACGGTTTTGTTCGGATTCATCGATCCGCACTGGTAAACAGTTCGTCTGTGGAGCATATCCAATCGCGGCCAGCCGGGGCTTACGGACTTCGTACCAAGGGTGGAAAAGAGTACACCGTTACACGGACCTACAAGAACAATCTCAAATCGCTGGCAGCAGCCTGGATCGGGACCGACATTTTTCTGGACGAATAAATCGCTTGCGCACTGGAACTGGGGCTGTCGGGGTCTTAGGTCAAAAACAGCTCAGCAGGTGAGTAGTGAAACAGCGGAAATAGCATCCACTTTCTTTCGTCAAAGAAGACCACGCGCAAGTACTTCATTACCGCTCCCTCTACGACGACATGGTGGTCGATTTCACAAGCTAAGTCAATTTCACCTTGGTAGTCGTTCGGGACACTCCCTAATGGACGATATATCGATTGCGCCGTATGGCAAGAACTGGCGTGAGGCCGGATCCTCTTCCATCGCTATGGCATTACGTAGACGGGCCAGCTCGGCACGACAAGAGGTGCGAAAGTGCATGAAACAGTTACGGATTGAACCAAGGTCCGGAATAGAAGGCGCATATAGAGATGTTGTGTTGGTGACTGAATCGGGCGGACGATATGTTTTCTTGGATTGTGCTTGCCAGCGCAGGCGGTTATTTCAAAAATGCGTGCGTCCTTCCTTGTGTCGCTCACCACACCGCCGGATGATTTCGTAATCACGGTCGACATGATCGTGGAATAGCGCTTCACCTTTCTTCGAACGGCGCGTCGCCTGCATCCCTCACCGTGGGAAACGATGGTTGTTGCCGGAAAACGCGCCAAGTGTTATGCAGCCGAGTGGGTTCTCTCCCTTCCCTCGGCTGCTTTCCGGCCAACACTCTCTGATCCCCACTTTTGTTTAGGAGGACCAAGATGTTACTTAAGCGGTTATTTCTTGTTGCACTGGTTTTCGCCGTCGTGCTCAGTATGGGCACATCGGTAATCGCTCAGACGACCGTTTCCCAAGGAAGTATTCAGGGAACCGTTACTGACCCGTCGGGCGCGGTAGTTGGCGGCGCCAACATTACCATCACTCACAAGGGGACCGGGCAGGTCATCACCACGACTTCAACGAATTCTGGAACCTTCAATTCCGGCGGGTTGATCCCCGGCGATTACGTTTTGCGGGTAGAAGCCAAGGGCTTCCGCGCAGCGCAGCAGTCTTTTGCGGTTCAAGTAGGCGTAACCTCTTCCGGAAGCATCAAGCTGGAACTCGGTGAGACCAGCCAAGTGGTTGAAGTGCAGGCCAATACGATTCAGGTCAACACCGAGCAATCCACGGTGCAAGGCGTCATCACCGGCGACCAGATCGACAAGCTGCCGGTTGACGGCCGCAACTTCCTTGATCTTGCGCAGCTCGAACCCGGCGTGCAGATTCAAGACGGCCAGACGTTCGATCCGACGAAAGCGGGATATTCCTCCATCTCGATCAACGGCGTGTTCGGACGCACTCCACGTATCGAACTCGACGGCATCGACATCAGCGATGAGACCGTCGGCACGACCACCCAGAACGTCGGCATGAGTTCGATTCAGGAGTTCAACATCAGCCGGTCGAACCTCGACCTGTCCACCGAGCTGACCTCGGCCGGTGCGGTCAACGTGACCACCCGGTCCGGCTCGAACGATATTCACGGCCAGGCGTTTTACAACTTCCGCGGCCGGGATGCGGGCACCGCAGCATTCCCCGGCGCCCAGGTCGGCTACTACCAACGCAACAACTTCGGCGGCCGCGTCGGCGGTCCGATCATTAAGGACAAATTGTTCTTCTTTGCCGACGGCGAACGCATGAAGCAGGACGGCTTACTACCCCTGGTGATACCGGCCCCCTTCCAGGCGCTCACGGGCGGTTTCCTCTCACCCTTCCGCGATACTGCAATCACGGGGAAATTGGACTGGCAGGCCACAAAGAATGTCCATGCTTTCTACCGTTTTACCTACAACTGGAACAAATCGGAAGCCAACTTCGGTTACGCCTATCAGGTCTACTCAAACCGTGACAACACACCATCACACGCGGCGGGTGTTGACTGGAACAAGGGATCGTGGTCGCACAGCTTTCGCTTCGGTTATTTGAAATTCCACAATCTGATCAGCGACGCGACCCAGGGAGCGAGCTTCTTCAACCCGATACCCAACGCCGAAATCCTTGTGGCTGACCTCGGTGATCTTCAGTTGTCGGGTCCGAACTTACTGGCTCCGCAACAAACCTTTCAGACCAATAAGCAGATCAAGTATGACGGCAGCAAAGTCTATGGCTCACATGTGTTCCGCTTTGGTATCGGCCTCAACGACATCAATGGGGGCGGATTTGCCAGCTTCTTCGGAATCGCACCTCTGGATGTAACCGTGTCCACCGAGTGTACGGTCCCGGGTCAGATCACCACCTGCCCGCTCTTGCAAGGTGTTTTGGGTAATGGCCAGGGGTTCTTCACCGAAAAGCCGGCGTTCGGCTACCCGGGCGGAGGACAACATGATCTGCGCTTCCAATGGTATCTCGGCGATTCGTGGAAGATGAAACCGAACTTCACCTGGACGTACGGTTTGCGTTACAACCGTGACACTGGCCGTTCCGACAGTGACCTGGCTTCAATTCCGTGCTCGGTGGTCGCTGCCGGACCTCTGGCCGCCAACGCACCCTGTTCCGGCAGCACGCCGCTGTTGGATCAATTCGGACCGGGGCTGGGCAACCCAGTCAGACAGCCCAATACTCAGTTCGGACCGCAGGTCGGCTTTGCCTGGGATCCCACCAAGAAGGGCAAAACCGTCATCCGGGCGGGCGCCGGCATCTACTACGAGAACTCCATTTTCAACAACACGCTGTTTGATCGTCCAGCCAAGCTGGCGAAAGGTCTCTTCTTCCAGGAAGCGGTCCTCGGCTGCAATGGCCCTGGCGCAACCACGTTTAACATCCCGGGACAAGGCAATGTCAGCTCGATCAACGGGGTGGATCTGGGTTCGGGCGTTTGCGGCCAACCGCTCTCTATTGCCGGTCCGTTGCTATTTGACCTGCAGCAGGAGTTTCAAGCGGCAGTGAAGGCGCAGGGGCCGACGGCGAACCCCAGCTTCATTGGCAATACCCTGATGGTCAGCAATAGTATTCAGGGCTTGGCAGCGTTTGACCCCAACTTCCGCAACGCACGTTCTTACCAGTTCAATGTTGGCATGCAACATGAGATCTGGAAGGGCGGCGTGCTCACAGCAGATTACATCCGCAACGTCAGCACCCGTTTCATGCTGACAATTGACGAGAACCACGTCGGTGATGCGCGGTTTCTGGATGTGAATGCCGCCAATACCGCCATCGCAAACACCCTGGCTAACTGCGGAGTTGCCACTCTTGCGGCGGCGACTACTCCGGGCGCAATTTGCGCCGCCACCGGTAACCCGATCACCATCAACGACTTCGCCGGCAACGGACTCGATTCCGGTAACGTCTTTGGTGGCGGTCCGGCCAATCTGAGCGGCGCAGCTTTTGGTGGCGAGAACCGCAACGTAGGCGTGGGAGCCTTCGAGGTGCCGGAAGGCCGCTCCACTTACAACGCACTGCAAATGTCCTACAAACAACAACTGGCAAATCCAATGCCGGGATTTTCCGCGATGGACCTGACCGTTGCCTATACCCTGTCGCGCTTTGTCGGCGACGGTGCCAGCGATCAGTTCTTCAGCGCCACTGCGAGGGATAACAACAACCCCAGTTACTTCACCGGCCCAACATCACTGGATCGAACCGATGCTTTCAAGTTTGGTCTTACGATGGAGGTTGCTCACCGCGGACCGCGTCTCAGTGTGATCGGCAACTTTGGTACCGCTCATCCGACGACGCTCAACTTACTGGCGGCGAACGGAGGATTATCCAACGGAGTCAACAGTACGTCGGAGATATTCCACAGCGATTTGACGGGAGACGGTACGGTGCAGGACATCTTCCCAACAGATCCTGGCCAGGCGGCCGGAAAGCCGGGGCAGTTCATGCGCTCGGTCTCGACCACCCAACTGACCAACCTGATCAACTCCTGGAATAGCACGACTGCGGGTACCCTGACGCCAGCAGGACAGTCTCTGGTTGCAACGGGCTTGTTCACGACTGCGCAGTTGCAGGAGTTGCAGGCGTACAAGCCGTATCTGGCTCCTCCGCCGCCGGGCGCCGTGGGCAACGGCATCTTCCGCGAGGTCAGCACCACGCTGGCCTGGCCCATCAAGCTGACAGAACGGTTCAACATTGAACCTTCTTTCAGCGCGTTCAACGTGTTCAACTTGGCAAACTTCGGTACTGAGTTCGGAGCCATGCCTTACTCGTTAACTCCGTTTGCACCTGGCAGCATAGGTAGCGCTGGCAGCGTTAACGGAACCGCATCGGGATCAAGTCGCGAATCGCTGCGAACTGGCACCGGTTCGGGCATCTTCTCCCTTGGCGCCCCGCGGCAAGTGGAGTGGGGTCTGAGGTTGAACTTCTAGCCGTTGCTCCCGGGTCCAGAAGCCGCGATCGGTTCGCGGCTTCTGGACCAACTTCCTGAGGAAGAATGCGGGGAGCAGACGGAAACCGACCCTCCTGCCCAGGTTTATTTACCTCTAACCCTTTTTTCGGCAATGCTTTGGCGGGAATTTATTGCTACCACCGTGATTCTAGAAGACCGATGGGGTGGGGGGT
>JBAWFN010000107.1:0-8634 GCA_049591935.1 Terriglobales bacterium
GCCCCAATCCGTCTATCCATAACCGTCTGCGCCGCGTGGAAGGCCGCCACAATGCGCTGGTCAAAGAGCTGCGCAAGGCCTTTGCGCACGGCGACCTGACCGCTGACGGCCACTGCGCCATTGAGGGTATGCGCATTCTGGAAGAGGCCATCCGCAGCGGGTTGAAGTTCCGCGCCGTCTTTTTCAATTCGTCAGCTTTGACCAAAGCCGAGCGCCTTCTGCCCCAACTGGCTGCGTACGTGGAAACCCTGTTGCTGCCCGACAATCTGTTCGCCACCGCCGTCCCCAGCGATAGCCCGCAAGGCGTGGCTGCCCTGGTGCGCTGCCCCGCTTTCACCGTGGATGACGTACTGGCTAAATCGGCGAATGGACCGGTGTTGGCGATTTTGGGAGTGCAAGACCCGGGAAATCTCGGAACCATTTTGCGCTCGGCGGAGGCCTTTGACGCTGCCGGTGTGCTGCTCGGGGAGGGCACGGTGAGTCCTTTTAATTCGAAAGTCGTGCGCGCCTCGGCTGGATCGGTATTCCGCCTGCCGATTGCCAAAGTGAAGCTCGCAGACGTCTTGCCGCAAATGCGTTCGCAGGGTCTGAGGCTGGTGGCGACCTCGTCACATAAAGGCACGCCCGTGCATGAAGCGAAACTGACTGGGCCCTTGGCCATCTTTATTGGCAGCGAAGGCGCGGGACTGCCGCGCGACCTTTTGGCTGAGATGGACGAAACTCTGGCGATTCCTCATTCGGAGCAGGTGGAATCGCTGAATGCCGGCGTGGCGGCGAGTATTGTGCTGTATGAGGTCGCTAGGCAGAGAAGATAACTCACCAGAAACCGTTCACCACGGAGACACGGAGGCACGGAGAAAAACAGGTAATTTATGTTGCTTGAGGAACAAACCACAGAAGCGATTATCGGTGCGGCGATTGAAGTTCATCGGGAACTTGGCCCGGGGCTTCTCGAATCGGCGTATGAAGAGTGTTTTTGCCACGAATTGCACTTGCGATCTTTGAATTTCCAGCGGCAGGTTGAACTTCCAGTTGTGTACAAAGGCCTTAAACTCGACTGTGGCTACCGACTAGATGTCATGGTGGACAATCTGGTCGTGGTTGAGCTGAAGGCAATCGAGCAAATCCTGCCGATTCACCACGCCCAACTGATAACGTATCTAAGGCTTACGGGGAAGAGGGTAGGGCTGTTGATCAACTTCAACGTTGCTATTCTGAAGAACGGAATTGTACGAAGGGTTTTGTAAACATCGATTTTCTCCGTGACTCCGTGTCTCCGTGGTGAAATGGTTTTTGTGGTGAACAATGAGTCTTTTCCCGACCGCACCCAGCCCTGACAACTCCAGCGACCGCACCCGGCCGCTGGCTGACCGCATGCGTCCGCGGACGCTGGACGAGTTTGTCGGCCAGGAGCATTTGGTCGCCCCCGGTAAGCCACTGCGCACGCAGATTGAACGCGACGACCTCGGCTCGCTCATCTTCTGGGGCCCTCCCGGGACCGGCAAGACTACGCTGGCGCAAATCATCGCTCGCGTTACCAAGGCAGAGTTCATCGAGTTCTCCGCCGTACTTGCAGGAATCAAAGAGATCAAGCAAGTGATGGCCGAGGCCGAACGCGCCCGCCAGTACGGCACGCGGACGATCGTCTTTGTCGATGAGATTCACCGCTTTAACAAGGCACAGCAGGACGCGTTTCTTCCGCATGTCGAAAAGGGCAACATTCGCTTGATCGGGGCGACCACGGAGAATCCCTCGTTCGAGATTATTTCCGCGTTGCTCTCGCGCAGCCGGGTTTATACCCTCAAGCCGCTCACGGAAGATCAAATTGTGTTGCTGCTGAAACGTGCTCTGGCGGATGTGGAGAGAGGATTGGGAGCCGTGAATCTGCATGCTCCCGATGAAGCTCTGGCCAAAATTGCCGCCTACTCCAGCGGCGACGCCCGCACCGCCTACAACGCGCTGGAAGTGGCAGCTTCCCTTGCCGGGGGAGCGAAGACCGAGATTACCGACGCCATCGTCACGGACGCCCTGCAAAAGCGCGTCCTGCTTTATGACAAAGGCGGTGAAGAACACTACAACCTGATTTCTGCGCTGCATAAATCGGTGCGCAACAGCGATCCCGACGCCGCGCTCTACTGGTTGGGACGCATGCTGGAAGCCGGCGAAGATGCTTTGTACATCGCCCGCCGTGTCGTGCGCATGGCGGTTGAAGATATCGGCATGGCTGATCCCGGCGCGCTGGCTTTATGTATGGCTGCTCGAGATGCCGTCGATTTCATCGGCATGCCGGAGGGCAATCTGGCTTTGGCTCAGGCGGTCGTGTATCTGGCGCTGGCTCCGAAGTCGAATGCGTTGTACACGGCATATTCTGAGGTTGTGCAGGACGTGGAGCACACCGCGGCTGAGCCGGTGCCGCTGCAGCTTCGCAATGCTCCGACCAGCTTGATGAAAGGCATGGGCTACGGCCAGGGATACAAATATGCTCACGACCTGGAAGACAAAGTTGCGGACATGCAGTGTCTGCCGGACAATTTGCGCGACCGGGTCTACTATCAGCCGACGAATGAAGGCATGGAAAAGCGAATTCGTGAACGACTGGACGAAATCAAGAAGATGAGGCGCAGGAAGGCCGCTGATTAGGCTCTCAAATTCTGCACCGTTCCTGCGCGCTCACGCGTCTAAGACGCTAAGGAGAACCATTCATATGAATCCCCCAGCTTCATCTGTTTCCGCCCCAGAAGAGACTCGATCCAGCAATCCATCAACTGATTCCGTGAAATCCTATTCGGCCCGCAGCGCAACTTCGGCGCTCGCTCCGGACACGATCAAACGCCGCGAGCCTCGTCCGCAGGACGTGCAGATTGAAATTCTCTACTGTGGAGTGTGCCATTCCGATCTTCACCAAGTCCGCGATGAGTGGCGTGAGGCGCTGCCGACGGTTTATCCGTGCGTGCCGGGCCACGAAATTGTTGGCAGAGTGACCCGCGTGGGCAAGGCGGTAAAGAAATTCAAGGAAGGCGATCTCGCCGCTGTCGGCTGCCTGGTGGATTCAGACCGCGTATGCGAAAACTGCCGCGCCGGCCTCGAACAATACTGCGAGAGTGTTCCGACGTTTACCTACAACAGCGAAGACAAGGCGCTCGGCGGAGTTACTTATGGCGGATACTCCAGCAGTATCGTCGTCGACGAGGCCTTCGTGCTGAAAGTTTCCAACAAGGTAGACCTCGCCGCGACCGCGCCGCTGCTTTGCGCCGGAATCACCACTTATTCGCCCATGCGGCACTGGAAAGTTGGCAAGGGGCAGAAAGTCGGCATCGTGGGACTGGGCGGCCTCGGCCACATGGGCGTGAAAATCGCTCACGCGTTGGGTGCGCATGTGGTGCTCTTCACGACCTCGCCGAACAAGGCCGCAGACGCGCGGCGGCTGGGCGCCGATGAAGTCGTGGTTTCAAACAACGCAGATGACATGCTCAAACACGCGGCGAGCTTTCACTTCATTCTGGACGCAGTTTCGGCGGAGCATGATTTGAATCCATATCTGGCTTTGCTGAAACGCGATGGCACGCTGGTCATGGTCGGTGCGCCGTCGAAACCTTTGCCGGTGTCTGCGTTTAACCTGATTATGGGGCGTCACAGCCTGGCCGGTTCCGGCATCGGCGGCATTCAGGAAACGCAGGAGATGCTCGATTTCTGCGCCGATCACGGTCTCACCGCCGATATCGAACTGATCAAAATTCAGCAGATCAATCAGGCTTACGAGCGCTTGCTGAAAGGCGATGTGAAGTACCGGTTTGTGATTGATATGAAGTCGCTGGGGTAGAGCGGGCAGGGCTGCCAACTTCAGTGCCATATTTACGGCTCCATGGACCGTGGCGAGTTTCGTTTCGCCCGCATCCTCGACTGGATTCGCCGCCATATCAAGCCCGTTCCTTAGAGGACACTCGTCCCGATAACGCTCCCAGGTCTCGCAAAACCAGCGAGACCTGGGGCACCCAATCGGGTAAAAGGCCTCGAAAAAAGGAATCGTGACTCGCAAGATTCTCATCTATTTCTGGTAGTTTGCTCAGCTTGCTGGAGGATGTTGTGTCAACCAGTCCCGCAACCGCCGCTGTCTACAGTTCCCTTCCCTTGCCTTTCCAGCAGGTCGATGATCTTCTCAGGCTGCAGAAAGCTGCTCAGAAAATCAGCTCGATCCTCGACCTTGACGAGCTGATCGACAAAGTGGTGAACGATGTCGCCCGCTCTTTTGGGTGCGTGGATGCGGATGTCTACTTGCACGACGAAGCGCGCGGCGAGTTGGTTCTGGCCTGCGCCCACGGCTGTACCGGCTGCACTGCCCATGGCCCCAGCCACAGCCTGAAGATTGGCAAAGAAGGCATGGTGGGACACGTGGCGGCTACCGGCAAAATGAGGTACGCGCCTGATGTGCGCGTAGATCCTTATTACATCGGCTGCGAGGAAGCTACGCGATCGGAAGTTGCCATCCCGCTGCATGTGGAAGGTCAGTTGGTCGGCGTGTTCAGCACTTCACACCACGAATTGGACGCATTTCGCCCGGAACAACTGCGCCTGCTGCAGGCGTTGTGCTATGACGTTGCCATCGCGGTGCACAATGCCCGCCGCTTCAGACAGGAACAGCATCAGCGGGAGCAGATGAGCCGCGAGGCGCAGGAAGCCCGTACCATTCAGCAGGCCCTGCTGCCCAAGAGTTCGCCTTACATACCGGGCTTTGCCGTGTCCGCATTTTCCATTTCTGCCGGGGCGGTGGGCGGCGACTGGTATGACTTTATTCCCATGGGCGACGGGCGCTGGGCGCTGGTGCTCGCCGATGTTGCGGGTAAAGGCACAGCGGCGGCTCTGCTGATGTCGGCGACTCGCGGTATGTTGCGCTCGCTGGCCGAGACCAGCTGCACGCCGAGCGAAGTGCTGACTAAGCTGAATCGCTTGCTGGTCGAGGACTTCCCTGCCGGAAGATTTGTGACCATGGTGTATGCGGTGCTTGATCCGGCGCGCCGCAAGCTGCTGTTTTCGAGCGCCGGCCACCTGCAACCGCTTTTGGTTGCCGGAGATCAGGCGCGTTTCGTGGAAACGGAAAAAGGCATTCCGCTGGGAATTGGCCCAGGAGCTTATTCCGAGATCGAAGTTGATCTGCCGAAAGGCTCCAGGCTGGTGCTCTACAGCGACGGCATCACCGAGGCGGAAAACGAAAAACAAGACGAGTACGGGGCGGAGCGGTTGCAGAACCACGTTTTGCGGCCGGAGGCTTCCGCGGAGAGCATTCTTGCCGATGTGCGTCTGTTCGCGAACGGAACCGGCCTTCGCGACGACGCGACGGTGATCTTCGTAAGAGCGTAATCGACCGGGAATTCCGGCAATCAGCTCGACTTTGCCCGGCTGGCTGGCGGCACAATTCCGTTCATCCGCAAATATTCCACCATCTGGCCGTAATGATCATAGGCGTGTTCGACGGCAAATATGGCCAGACGCAGGCGGGTCGATTTGCTGCCCTCCGCAGTCTGCAACATGTTCTCAGTAGTCAGCGTGGCCGCGGCCTTGTGACCCAGGGCAAAAGAATCCTTCAGAAACTTAATGATGTCGGCTTTGGTCTTCAAGCTCTCAGGACCGTCCCCGCCCATGAAGTCCGCCGGAAACTTGTCGCCAGTAAGGTGCGACCAAATTGCATAGTTGGAAGCGGCGACGTGCTTGACCTGCAAGCCAAACGTGCGCACGCCTTTGTAGTCGCCGCCGGGAATGTTCAAGCTCTCGGGAGAAAAGTGGTATTTGTCTTCCGGCATGGCTTCGGCAACATCAACAATCTGCTTTTCGACGTTGCTGATTTCGCGGTCCACGGCTGAAGTTATGGTTGCTGGCGGTTGCGCCAGAGGCGCGCTTGCAGCTGCCGCGCCTTTAGTGCCCTGCCCCAAGGCGGTGATGGCAAGCATCGGCACCACCAACCGCCAGAAGATTCGTATGTGTTTCATTCGAGTGACCCTCCTAATTTGTTTGAACTCCAAAGGTGTCTGCTTGCAGTTGAGATCTTTCAGGAGCATTACTGCCGCGATTCCGGCGGTACCATATTATTGGCGCGGTAGTACACCACCAGCTGTCCGTAGTGCTCGCCTCACCCGCAATTTCCCGAATCGTTTCAACTATCTCGCAAGGCGACAATCGGGCTCACCCTGGCCGCCCGCCGTGCCGGAATATAGCTGGCCAGTAGCGCAACCACCATCACCATGAGCGGCACGGCTAGAAACACTTCCGGATCAAGCGGTCGGACTCCGTACAGCAAACTGGAAATCAACGGGGCCATGATCCCCGACAAGAGCAGACCGATCCCCACTCCGATGGCGGTCAGTCCTACGCCCCGGCTCACAATCATTTTTCCAATGGTCGAGGGCATGGCTCCCAACGCCATGCGCACTCCAATCTCGTGCGCCCGTTGACCCACCATGTAGGCCAACAGACCGTAAATTCCCACCGACGCCAATAGAAGCGCCACGACCGCAAACACGCCTACTAACTGAGCGGAAAAGCGGCGCGAAGCCAGAGAACTGTCGATGACCTCATTCATCGCACGCACATTGAATACCGGCAGACCTGGATCGATGGCCTTGATCTCCCGGCGTATCTGCGGCTCCAGGCTGGTGGCCGACAAAGATGTCCGGACGGTCACACTTAAAGGACCGGCCCCTATAAAAAAATCGACACCCTGAATTTCTGGGAACTGGTAAATCGGCGTGTAGATGTGGGGATCTCCGAATTGGTCGAGACCATCACTCTTGATGTCCTTGATCACTCCCACCACGTTCCACCACGTGGCCGCACGCCCAATACGCAAACGCCGGCCAATGGGATCGCGGTCCGGCCAGTAGGTTCGAGCCGTGCTCTCGTCCACGATCACCACCGGTTGTTGGCCGGGCTGATCGTCTTCCGCGAAGAAACGTCCACGCACCAACGAAGCCTGCAACACCTTGAAATACTCCGGGGTCACGCTGGTGGTTTCGGAAAACAAGCCCCTGCGAGACTCGTCCGGACGGTCTTCAATGTTGATGGGGAAGCGTTGCGACTGGTGAGTGACCGGCAGATCCGTGGTCATGGAGGCGAGGTCGACACCCGGGATAGTACGCACGCGCCGCAGAACTTCCCGCACAAAAGTGTTCAAGCTCTCAGGCTGGGCGTAGCGATTCAATTGGGGATTGTTGGGTATCGGAATCCGGGTATCGGCAATGACAATTCTAGTGGGGTTGAACCCGGGATTTTCCTGAAGCAGTCCCCAAAACGTGCGCAACAGCAGCCCCGCTCCTACCATCAACACCACGGCCAATGCCGATTCTGAGGCGATCAGCAGGCCGCGCAAGCGGTTGGTTTTACCACTCGTGCCCGATCCCCGGGCCCCTTCGCGGATGGCCACGGCAATTTCAGCTTTCGACGATTGCAGGGCCGGTACCAAGCCAAACCCCAATCCGGCCAGAAGGGAAACCAACAGGGCGAACGCCAGCACCGTCCAATCCATCTGCACCTCGGCCAGCCGGGGAATTCTCGCGGGTAGAAACTGTACAAAATGCAAAGCGGCCATGGCGGTCAGGACACCCACAATGCCGGAGACCAGGGACAGAATCACCGACTCG
This sequence comes from Terriglobales bacterium, assembly GCA_049591935.1. Lineage (GTDB taxonomy): Bacteria > Acidobacteriota > Terriglobia > Terriglobales > Acidobacteriaceae > JABCZH01. The sequence goes on from JBAWFN010000107.1 coordinate 7,629, forward strand.
GTGAGCAGCTGACGAATCATGCGCGAGCGGCTTGCCCCTAAGGCCAGCCGCACGGCCATCTCGCGTTGTCTTCCCGAAGCCCGGGCCAGCAGGAGGTTGGCGACGTTCACTGAGGCCAGAAGAATAATCAGCACCACCGCTCCCATCAGCACCAACAACATGGGCCGGACATTGCCCACCAGCGACTCTTGTAATGGTTCAGCCTCAATCGACCAGCCGGACCCGGCCGGATAGTCGGTGGCGTATTCTGCCCGCAGCTGGGCCGCGAACGCATCCAACCGCGCTTGCGCCTGCTGCCGGCTGATTCCAGGCTTCAAAAGTCCGATCGCTCCGTACACTACCCGCAGGCCGCGAGTCGGCTTTGGGTAAGGATCGGCCCTGAATCCCGTTGCTGCCCATACTTCGACATCCGTGACAGCTGTGCCCGGATGGCGAAATCCGGGGGGAAGAACACCGACAATCGTGTACGGATCATTGTCGATTTGCACCCTTCGCCCCAGAATTCCGGGATCTCTGCCGAACTCACGGGCCCACAGACTATCGCTGATCACGGCCGCTTCGGCGAAACCCGGCACCTCGTCGCCCGGGCCAAACACTCGCCCGATGTGTGCCGAAGTGCCGAGCAGGGAAAAATAGTTTGGGCTGACGACCGCTATCTCTAGACGTTCCGGACGCTCTGCACCGGCCAAATTTGTGTCGCCTGTGGCCATACCAGCCACTTGCTCAAAGACGCCCGCGCTTGCTCTGAGATCGTCCAGTTCGGGAACGGAGAACCCAATATCCTGCGCTCCCACCCCCTGATTGTTGGCCACGATCTTCACCAACCGGTCCGGGTGCGAAAAAGGAAGCGAACGCAACAAAACCGCGTTCACGATGCTAAAAATGGCCGTGTTGGCTCCAACTCCCAGAGCCAGCGTCAGAACCGCCACGATCGTGAAGCTGGGCTTCTTGCGCAGCATACGTAAACCGAAGCGCAGGTCGTGCCAGAAGTGGTCCCACCAGAGCC
>JBAWFN010000108.1:0-28363 GCA_049591935.1 Terriglobales bacterium
GAAATAACCTCGCAGAGGATGGGCTCGATTCACCAAGCCAGTAGATTATCGTATCGGCGCAACTGAGAACTGGGAACTGAGATCTGAGAACTGGTTGGGCTGAAACCACAATCAAGGCTTCCGACGCAAGACAACAACAGACGTAACCGTCGGCGGCAAATTAGGCCGCGGCGCATCGTTGTTTACGGAAGCGAATAATCGAAGGTCCAGGTGTGTTTTCCCTGAGCGTCGATTTGGATCATCAGCGAGCCCGTGAGTCCGGTCAGTTCTCCAGTGCCGGAATTGGGTACAACCATCACACTCAGCTCTCCCGCAGAGGGCGCGTCGCCTTTCATCATGCTGGCGCGGTGCGAGAAGGTGAAGCTGCCCTGTCGGCCATTAAGCTTGCCTGTCATACGCTCAATCGCAACGTAGGCCATGGAGCCGGTGCTCGCGGTCGAGCCGGTAATCATTTCTCCATGGCTGACGCCTTCGAAGTCACCGTGCCAGGTCTTGTCGGATGTGAACCGGGTAATGTCATTCGCCTTCTCGAAGCTGGTTGGTTCGGCCGGAGTCATCTTGATGTCGAAAGAACCTTTGGCATGGACCAAGTGCATCTCCTTCTGCGCAGCGACGCTTAGCGCCAGGCTCATCACCGCCGCTGCCACTGCGAATTTCACTCTCATATCGCCTCCGAAATGCAACCTACAGAGTTCCTGATCCAGGCTCAATCGTATCCTTGCACCGGAATCATTCACTCTTGCTCGTCTCCGCCGGCGTCGGAAAGCGGTCTTGAATCCACGCTTGCCAGAGCGGTGTCTCGCGGGCCACGGTCCCGGCCGCCTGATCGCCGTAGAGGTAGAAGTTTAGCGTGACCATGCTCTGGCCGCCGAAGTTGACGGCGCCCAGCGCGGCGGTACCCGGCCCCGGCTTGTCGAGCCGCAGCAGCGCGTTGTACGGTTTCTGGGTGACATGCTCCACCACGCCGCCGAGCAGCGGGACGCCAGCCGGGGCAGTCCAACGCTTTCCCGCGCTCACGCCTTTCAGCCCCAAGGCCGCGGTCAGCGTTTCCCAGGCCTCCGCTTCAGTTCCCGCAGCGGGGGCCAGCCACTGCACCATCGCGGAGCGTTGGCCGTGGAAGTGCGTGAGATAGATCCGCAGGATGCGGAAGAAGCCGGGCCAACCGGATTCGGTGCCTTCCAACTGGTTGTCCCAGTCGTCCGTGCTGGCGAAGAGGCTATGCACGATGCGGACGACGCAGGTGCCTCCCGCGCGCGCTTCAACGCTCCACTCGTCCGCGATGACCGGCGAACCAGGGGCCCAGCCAGGGGACTCGGCGGCAAACCTCCGCGGCGGATCCCAGGCCGTCACGACGGAACGGGACTCCATCCCCGGGCCGAAGTTCAACTTCACCGCAACCGGCTTCCCGTCGACCACTTCGAACTCAGTTGGCACGAACCACGACGAAATACCCGGCCCGGTGGCGATGGCCTGCCAGACTTCCTCCGGCGTGCCGGGGACTTCGATTTCGACCTGGACTGAACGGCGTCCGGACGCTTCTTTCTTGACGCTCATAATGGCTCCTTGTCCTTGGGATGGGATTTCTGCGGCAGAGGGTGCGCCACAACCACCAGCCGATGCGCGCGGCCGCCGGGGGCGGATTCATCGTGGTACTTCGAAACCAGTGTGGTGATGGCCTCGGCGAGTTCGCTGCTGAAAGCCGCTCGGTCCGTCGCCGACCGGAAGCGAACCTCGGTGTCCACCGCCAGGGTCGCCAGGCGTTTGCCCGTCTCTTTCGCACGCCGAACCAGATCGCCCACCTCGCGGACGACCCGTGCCCCCAGGGCGATGAGATAGCTTGCGGACAGCCGATCGATTTCTCGATTCGGATCGGCAGCGACCGGACCCAGGGCGCTCGGCGAAACCACGTAGGAAGCGGCCGTCGCCACCAGCAGCCGTTCCGTCAGTCCGCCCCACTTGCGTTCCTCGGCCAGCCGCACCAGCCCGTGCGCCTCCAGCCCGTTCAAGTAGTAGTTGACTTTCTGCCGAGTCAGGCCAACCCGCGTGGCCAACGTCGCCGCCGAGGCGGGCACGACTAGCTCGGAGAGGAGTCGACCCCGCATGGGCTCCAAAGCCGCCATCGCCGCTGCCGGATCATCGATGACTTGAATGTCGAGCACGAGGAGACGGTACCATTGACAACTTTTCTTGTCAAGGAGGGTTCAATGCTTTTTTTCTTACGAATTTGCAGAGTCGATGTCGTGCCGCAGGAATTGTGGTGTTGCGGCGAGGTCTCCGACGCGCCCGCTGCGACGCATCCGTGATGACGAGCCCCTAGGGCTTTGCCGGCAGCGGCTGCCAGAGCTCAATCTTGTTCCCATCCGAGTCATAGATCCAGGCGAAACGACCGTAGGATTCATCCATTCGCTTGGCGTCAATCTTTACTCCCTCTTGTTTTAGGCGGTCGAGCAAAGCATCCATATCGTCCACGATGTAGTTGATCATGAACAGTGCGGGGCTGGGATCGAAATACTTACTGGAGGCGGGGAAAACAGTCCAAACGGTAACCTGTTCCTTTTGCGGGTCGTCGTGTTCGCGCCACGGAAGCATCACACCTTGGCCTTTGTCAGCGAGTCCAAGATGCTTCGCATACCATTCGCGCATCTGATCACGATTCGCGGATTTGAAGAAGACACCGCCGATTCCAATGATGCGCCCGCGCTGCTCCATTTTGACAGGCGGCTTCGACTTTTCAGGTTGCGGAGATTTCACCTCCTGTCCTCCTGCGCAGGCCGAGATGAGCAACAGCGAGCCGAGCGCGATTGTGCTCCACGGTATTCTTTGCATCGGCGGATTATACATAAGCGGCCGGGCGGGCCCAACTTCCCGCCGCCAGTTCGCCTTGTGCGACACCTTGCCGCCAACTCGATAAACCAGCTTGATCTCCGCATACACCGTCGGCGGGTTGGCCGCCCGCTCCGCTTCCGCACAGGATGGGCTCGATTCACCAAGCCAGTAGATTATCGTATCGGCGCAACTGAGAACTGGGAACTGAGATCTGAGAACTGGGGTTATTTGCTAGTCGACATACTCAATCCGATAGCTGATCTTGGCGGTCTTGTTCAGCATCGCCGCCACCGAACAATACTTCTCTTCCGACAGCCGCACCGCATCCTCAACCGCTTTGTGCGACACTTTTCCGCCAACTCGATAAACCAGCTCGATCTCCGTGTACACCGTCGGCGGGTTGGCCGCACGCTCCGCCGACGCCCGCACCTCCAGGCTGGTAAACGCCTCGCGCTTCTTGCCCAGGATGCTCACCACGTCATAACCGGTACATCCACACAGCGCAATCAGCACCAGTTCCATGGGGCTGTTGCCGGCTTTCTTGTCGCCGTCCATGACGATGTTGTGGCCGCTGCTGGCCGCGCCGTCGAACTCCTGGTTCCGCTTCCAACTTGCATGGGCTTCAGTCATAAACTCTCACCTTCGATTATCAGTTTGGGGCTCGGGATGGATCAGCACCCGGAACAACTCCGGCGCTGCCTGCTTGAAACCAATCTCCAATTCGGTCTGGATTTCATGCACCCGTGAAAGTGGCAGATAGTCGGAAAACGTGCAATGGCAGGACACGTAAATTCGCCCCCGCACCCGCTTGACCTCGACCTCATGCACATCCAGCACCTCGGGAAATTCCTTCACAATATTCTTGAGCTTCTTTTCCAAGCTAGCATCCCGCACAATTTCATCGCCCGTCTCGATGGTCGCAGGCTCGCTTTCAATATGGGTCAGAATCGAAGAAATTTCCGGCACATCGCTTCGAATCTCCGATTCCAGCAGCGTGACCTGATCGTGAGCGTCTTTCAAACTCAGCTCCTCTTGCAGCTCCAGATGCTGTTCCACGTGCAAACGCCCATGCAGATCCTGCACGCTCACGTCGTGGACATTCAGATTGTGGCGCGTGGCCACCGCCCGCACCCGGTCGAAGATATTCTCTTTACGATCAGCCCGTGGAATGGGGTGCACCACCACGTCGGCGTCCGGAAGCACCTCGCGCACCGCCGCCGTAACCGCATCCGCCACCTGCTCCGAGCGCTGAAAGGTCACATTCCGCGCCATGCTCACCGAGAGGTCCGCAAAATAGCGGTTGCCCGCCCGGCGAATTCGCACCCGGTCCACTTCCAGCAGACCATCCACTCCACGAACCGCTGCCACAATCCGGTTGCGCACCCCTGCGGGGGCTGCGTCCAGCAACGCGTCCACCGTCTTCCGCGCCAGCCTGGAACTCACGTACACCACCACTCCCGCGACAAACAACGCAGCCACCGGATCCGCGGCCCGCAACCATACCACCCCATAGCTCCGGCCCATTTGCACCAACACCAGTCCCAGGACCACCACGCCACTCGACCAGATATCAGTCGAGAAGTGCAGCGCATCTGCTTCCAGTGCCTGGCTGTCATACTTGGCCGCGATTCTCCCCAACGCCCGCGACCGCCAGTAATCAGTCGCCATGGAGGCAAACAAGACCAGGAAAGCCATCAGGCTAGGCTCGATCTCCACCTGACGAAAAAACAACCGCCTCGTGGCTTCGTAGACGATCCAGACACAGGTCAGCAGCAGCAGCCCGGTCTCGATGAACGCGGAAAAGTTTTCCACCTTGCCATGACCGTATTGGTGATCGGCATCGGCAGGCTTGTCCGACACCCGCACCGAAAGCAGAGTGACGATGGCCGCCACCAGGTCCAGACCCGAGTGGGCTGCTTCCGACAGAATGCCAAGGCTGCCCGTGGTCACTCCAACCACGATTTTCAGCACGGTCACAGCGATCGCCGCCAGTACCGAATTTCCTGCGACCGCCCGTTTTTCCGCCCGTATCGAGTCCGGACTGTAGCCTGCCGGCGATCCTGCCATGAGGGCATTATCGCCGCTCCCACCCTTGCCGCCAAGCCGGTACTCAATCCATTAACCGGAAACTCACTTCCGCACCCACTTTGTGCTAGGATTTTTATTCGTACTTCGATCTTCTCTGGAGGAATCCTTAAAATGTCTAAATCTTACTTGGCCTGTCTGCTGCTTGTGGGTTTTGCCTGGGGCCAGGCAGCCAGTCCAACTCCTGCATCCGCGGCGCAGAAGCCTACGCCTCCCACCGCCCCCCCGCCGGCCAGCGTTGCGCCCCCAGCCCCCGCCAAAGACGTCCCGCAGGACGCCGCGGTGATCACCATTAAGGGTCTGTGCAGCCCCTCCGACAAAGCGGCCGCCGCTTGCGTTACCACCATTACCCGTGCGGATTTCGAAACCATCGTCAACGCCGTCCAGCCCAATATGCCCGGCCGCTCCCGTCGCCCCTTCGCCGACCGTTACGCCCACTCCCTGGTGATGGCGAAAAAGGCGCAGGATATGGGCCTCGACAAAAGCCCGACTTTTGAGCAAAAGATGAAGCTCGCCCGCGTTCAGATTCTGTCCCAGGAACTGGGCAAGGCACTTCAGGAACAAGCCGCCCAGATTTCCGACAAGGATATCCAGGACTACTATCACGACAATCTGGCCAAGTTCGAGCAAGTGGATGTCGATCGCATCTACGTTCCCAGGAACCAGACCCCTCCCGACGGTGAAAAGACACCCACCGCGGAAGAAGAAAAGAAGTTCCAAGAGCAATCAGAGAAAACCATGCAGGCTGAGGCCGACAAGCTGCGCGCACGTGCCGTTGCCGGTGACGATTTCGTGAAGCTTCAGGAACAGGCCTTCGAAGTTGCCGGAATCAAGACCGGCGCTCCCAATACTCAGATGGGAAAGGTGCGGCGCAACGTTCTCGCCCAGAATCAAGCCCAGATTATGGAATTGAAGCCGGGCGACATTTCACCGGTCCTCAGCGATGCCAACGGATTCTTCATTTACAAGCTCAAAGCCAAGACCACCATGTCGGTGGATGAGGCACGCGAAGAGATCAAGGCCACGCTGCGCTCCCAGCGCATGCAGGATGCCATGCAGGCCGTAAGTCAGTCGGCCACCATGACCCTCGATGACGACTACTTCGGGCCCGAAATGCCGGCGCGCGGGATGATGCCCATCCCCGGCATGACTCCGCCCCCGTCGTCCGCTAAGCCCGCCTCCCCCGGGCCCAAGTAATGGATCCTTCCAAGCCAACTGTCCTGGTCACCGGGATTGCTGGCAATCTGGGATTGCGCTTGTTGCCGCTGTTGGCGGATTATCAGGTCGTCGGCGTCGACCTGAATCCGCCAGCGGCGTCGCCGTCTCTGTCTTTCCAACCTCTCGACCTCGCTCTTGAGGAATCCTGTCGCGAGTTATTTCTGCTGTTGAAGAAGGTTCGCCCCTTTGCCGTCCTCCACTTGGCGTTCGTAATCGACCCCTTACGCAGCGGCGTGCTTGACCTCGATCGCATGTGGCAGATCAACGTCGCCGGCACGGCGCGAGTGATGGAAGCCATCACCGAGGCCAATCGCACCGACCCCATCGTGAAGAAGTTTCTTTTCCCCAGTAGCGTTTCCGCCTACGGTTCTGATTTGCCAGCACCCGTCACAGAAGACTCGCCCCTCGCAGCTCATACTCTTCCCTACGCCATCCACAAGATGGAATCCGACCGCGTGGTGCAGCAGCGCGCCCCGGCGCTCCGCGGTTGCAGCGTGTACTTGCTCCGTCCCCATATTTTTGCCGGAGCCAGCATGCAGAACTACCTGATGGGAGCCTTTCGCGGCACCCCCAACGGTCGCGGAAAGCGGGCCGCCAGGATGCGGGCTGAGGGCAAGCGCCTGTCCTGCATGCTTCCCTACGGTCAGCGCTACCTCGAAAACAAGATCCAGTTCGTCCACGTGGATGACATGGCCCGCTTGCTCGCCTTCATCGTCCACAAAACCCAACCCGAAGCCCAGCGCCTGACCATTCTGAACGTCGCCGGACGCGGTCAACCGCTGACCTTTGCCGAATGCATCGAAATGGCCCACGCCAAACTGCTTCGCGTGCCCGGAAAATGGGCCTTCCGTCAGGTCTTGGAATTGCTGTGGAAGTTCGGCATTTCCGCCATTCCGCCCCAAGCCCAGCCCTACATGACCGGCGAATACACCATGAATACCGACCGCTTACACCGCTTCCTGGGCGAGGACCACGAGAACGTAATTCGCTTCACCATCGCCGATGCCTTCGCCGATTCGTTCACCACCGCGGTCCTGTAGCCCCCGGCGCCCTCGCCCCAAACTAATTCCCAACGCTTGGGAATAAATCCCGGCATTTCTCGTTTACTCTATGAAGGTGCAAGCAAGGCGATCCACGGCCGCGACCTTCGAAGCTCTGGCCATGCCGCTTTTCGATCAGCTCTACAACTTCGCCTGCTGGCTCACTCATGACGCGACCGAAGCCGAAGACCTGGTGCAGGAAACTTATGCCAAGGCGTTGCGTGGATTCTCCTCCTTCCAGCCAGGCACCAACTTCCGGGCCTGGATGTACCGCATCCTGCGCAACACCTTCTTAACCTCACGCACCGGACTCAAGGCGACTGCCATGGTGCCGCTCGATGCCGAAGACGCCGACGAACTCCCCGCCGGGCTGGAGACGCCGGAGACCCTCCTCATTTCCCGTTCCGAGCATCAGTTGCTCCAGCAGGCCTTGGAAACACTACCGCTTCACTTCCGCGAGATCCTGCTGCTCTCGGAAATCGAGGAGATGTCGTACCAGGAGATTTCTGAAACCTTGTCCATCCCCATCGGGACCGTGATGTCACGTCTTTCCCGGGCCCGCAAAGCGCTTCGCGATATCGTCAAGCAGAAGTTGGTGAGGGCTTCCCATGGATAAATGGACGGCGCAAATCGCAGCCTACGTCGATGGCGAGCTCTCCGCCACCGCAATGAAAGAAATGGATGCCCACCTGCGGACCTGTCCCGCCTGCACCGCCGATGCGCTCCAGCAAATCCAGTTCAAGCGCGCATTGCAGTCCGCCGGCCGCCGCTACACTCCCACTGCCGGCTTCCGTCAGAAAGTGCGCCAAAGCATCGCCGCCCCTCCGCGCCGTTCCGCAGCGTGGTTCTGGCTTCCTGCAACTGCAGTTCTTCTTCTGCTGGTCGCTGCCACGGTCACCTTGCGCATCAAAGACCAGCGCCTTGCCATGCAACATACCTACAGCGAACTTGCCGACCTCCATGTAACCGCGCTCGCCAGCCCCAACCCCGTCGATGTTGTGTCTTCCGATCGCCACACCGTGAAGCCCTGGTTCGAGGGAAAGATTCCATTCGCATTCAATCTGCCCGAATTGCAGAATCCAGAAATCACTCTCGTCGGTGGCCGGGTCGCGTACCTCGGCCAAGCGCCAGGGGCGGAGTTGATCTACCTGATTCGCAAACACCAGGTCTCAGTCTTTATTTTTCCGGAGCGCGCACTGAGCCATTTGCCCCAATCAGATTCCACGATGCAACGCCAACAAGAGACTTTCAACTTCCTCAGTTGGAGCCAAAACGGGCTGCGCTATTTTGTGATTGGCGACATGTCTGGCAACGACCTGTCGAAGCTCGCCGATTTATTCAAGAACAGCGGTTGATCAAACCCCACGTGGGGACGAGCCGCCCCGACTATTTTCTCCCCCAATACAACCCTGCAATTCCCAGAGTGTAAGGCGTCCACGAAACCTCGCCAAATCCCGCTGCCCGCATGCGCTCCAACATCTCCGCCGGCTCCGGAAAGCGTTCCACCGACGAAGGCAGATAGGCATACGGTCCGCGCACTCCTGAAATCATCGTCCCAATCACCGGCAGTACCCGCTTGAAATAAACCCGATAGAACTTCCCGGCGATCCCTCGCGGCTCTCCAAAATCGAGGATCCCGCACTCTCCCTTCGGCCGCAGCACCCGCACCATCTCGCGCAGACCGGCATCGTAATCCGCCAGATTGCGGAAGCCAAATGCCGTCGTCACCAGATTGAATTGTTCGCCAGGAAACGGCAGGCGCAAAGCGTCTGCCTCCACCCATCGCAGCCCCGTCCCCACCGACTTCGCACTCGCCCGCTGCAACATGGCGTGCGAGAAATCCGTTCCCAGAATTCTTCCCGCTGACTTCCCCGCTTGCCGCAGCAAAGCAAACGTCATGTCGCCAGTACCGCAACACAGGTCAAGCACATCAACGTCCGGCCGCGACAAGACCGCTGCAAAACGCCGCGCCGTCTTCCGCCACCACATCCGGTCCACATTGAACGAAAGCAGATGATTCAGCAGGTCATAACGCGGCGCGATCGACGTGAACATTTCCCGCACCGCCCGCGCCGCCGCCTGCGGATCGCCCGCACCCTCCGGCGCCGCTCCCACGATCACGCTATGAACTGGTCGATTCAAGCCCAACTCTGTGCTCCTCTGTGCTCTCCGTGGTTAAGCTCTTCTCCGCGTCCTCTGCAGCGACCTCTGCGATCAAATGCTTTTTCAGATCCGCGTTCATCCGCGTGAATCCGCGGCGAATGCCCTTTGCTTACTGGTCTTCCGACTGCCGCTCAATCTCACCCACCGCCTCCGCCACCACAGCCTCCGGCACATCCCCCACAATCTCCACCTTCCCAATCTCCCGCGGCAAAACAAAATTCACCACTCCGCCGCGTGTTTTCTTGTCTCCCTGAATCGCTCTCAAAATCTCCCGCCTCCCAACCTCAACTCGCGGCAACCGGCCCAAACCAAGTACCGCCTCGCTAATCCGGCGCGCGGTCAGTTCATTGCACCGGTTCATCGCTCGCGCAATGTGCGTTGCCGCAATCATCCCCCAGGCAACCGCTTCTCCATGCAGAAATCTCCGGTAGTTCGACGCCGCCTCAAGCGCATGACCGATGGTGTGGCCAAAGTTCAAAACCCTGCGCAACCCACCCTCGCGTTCATCGGCCGCAACGATCTCGGCCTTCAGCTTTACCGCCTCTGCAATGAACCACTCCATCGCAGCCGGATCGCGGCGCACTTGCCGTACTTCTACTCTCTCCAGCCGGCTGAACAACTCTGGCCTGCCGATCACTCCGCACTTCAGCACCTCGTACAACCCCGCGCGAAACTCGCGCTCCGGCAGCGTCGAAAGTACCTCGGGATCAATCAGCACCACCCGCGGTTGATGAAATGTTCCCAGCAGGTTCTTCCCTGCCCGCAGATTAACTCCCGTCTTTCCCCCGATCGACGCATCCACCTGCGCCAGCACCGTGGTAGGAATTTGCACCACCTCAACCCCACGCATGTACAACGATGCCAACAGTCCCGCCACATCTCCAACCACGCCGCCACCGAATGCCACCACCACCGCATCGCGATCCGCGCCCAGCCCCACCAACTTTTCCGCCAACTGCTCGACCGTGGCCAGTTTCTTGCTCCGCTCGCCGTCCGGCATCTCCACCCACTGCGCCTTCAACCCTGCGCCGGACAACGCCGCCATCAACTTCTTGCCCCACTTCCGCCGCACCGGGGCCACGCTGATCACAAACAACTGCTCCCGCCCGCCCAACACCTCCCGCACCCGCGCCCCAGCCCGCGTCATCAGGCGGGCCTCAATGATCGCCTCATAAGGCCGTGGCGCTACCGAAATGGTCACGCGAGACATGAACGTCATCATAACTTACCTCTCCCCGCGTTCGCCCGCGCAGTAAGTGATACCATTTTTATGTATGGCGTCAGCCCCCTCCCAAACTGATTTTCTGGTGGTTGGCGCCGGAGTTGCCGGCCTGCGTGCTGCCATCGACCTCGCCGCCGCCGGCTCCGTGACCGTTCTGGCCAAGCGCGAGGTGGCCGACTCCAACACCCAGTGGGCACAGGGTGGCATCGCCGCCGCCCTCAGCGACGAGGACGAAATCAGTCTCCACTTGCAGGACACCCTCCAGGCCGGCGACGATCTCTGCAATCCCCAAGCCGCCAAGGTCCTGGTCGAAGACGCTCCCGGCCGCATCGAAGAATTGATTCAATGGGGCACGGAATTTGACCGCCAAGGCACCAAGCTCACCTTCGGCCGCGAGGGCGCCCACAGCCGTAACCGCATCCTGCACGCTCACGGCGATTCCACCGGACGCGAAATCCTCCGCGCCCTCTATGCCAAAGCCCAGACCCTAAAAAACATTTCCGTCCTTGAGTTTGAATTCTCCACCGCCCTGATCTTCGAAAACGGTCGCGTCTGCGGCATCAACCTGATCACCGAAAAGGGCCTACAGCAGCAGATGAGCGCGTCCGCCGTTCTTCTCGCCACCGGCGGCCTGGGGCAGCTCTATCGCAACACCACCAATCCCAGCGTCGCCACCGGCGATGGCGTCGCCATGGCATTCCGCGCCGGCGCCGAAGTCACCGATATGGAGTTCATCCAATTTCACCCTACAGCGCTTTATCTAAAAAATGCCCCGCGCTTTTTGCTGTCGGAGGCCCTGCGCGGCGAGGGCGCGTACTTGCGCAATCTCGAGATGCACCGCTTCATGCCCAAGTATCACCCCCTGGCTGAACTCGCCCCGCGCGATGTTGTGGCTCGCGCGATTGTTCACGAACTCGAGCTCAGCCCCGCCAAGCACCCCGTCGTCTATCTCGACCTCACTCACCTGGACCCCGGCCACGTCAAAGCCCGCTTTCCACGCATCTACGCCACTTGCCTGGAATACAACATCGACATCACCACCGAACTGATTCCCATCCGCCCGGCTGCGCATTACTCCATGGGCGGCATTCGTTCCGATCTCGACGGCCGCAGCACCCTGCCCGGTTTGTACGTTGCCGGAGAAGCCGCGGCCACCGGCGTCCATGGCGCCAACCGGCTCGCCAGCAATTCCCTGCTTGAAGGCTTGGTCTTCGGCGCCCGAGCCGGCCAAGCCATGCGCACGGAGTTGGGCAAGTCGCCCGCAACTATCCGCCCCCCTCACCCTCTCGCCTCAAACGGCCCCGTCGACACACCCCTCGAGCAAGTCATGGGTGAAATTCAGGACCTGATGTGGCGCGATGTCGGAATTGTCCGTACCGGAGCGACTCTGAAGCGTGCGCTCGACCAACTCGCCCAGACTTCTGCCCGCGTCGCCCATCCCCAAACCCGCCACGCCTTCGAGGCCCGCAATCTCCAGTTGGTCGGAACCCTAGTCGCCCGCGCCGCCCTGGCCCGCGAAGAAAGTCGCGGCGCTCACTACCGTCTCGATTTCCCCACCCACAACGACGCCAAATTCCTCAAGCATTCCATCATCAAAGGTGATTCCATCCGCTTCGCCTAGTGGATTGGATTTCCTTTGTGTACCGTACCCGGCCCTGAGCGAAGTCGAAGGGTGTCCTTTGTGGAAAATATCTTTCCCAACATCCAACATTGGGTGCCCGATTTCTCGCGCGGCCTTTGCACGAAAAGGTTGTTTCCTTTGTGTACCTTCGTGTCCTTTGTGGTAAACCCTCTTTCTAATCGGGGCTATTCTCGGACCTTCGGCCTCGCCACCGACGCCGCCATAGCAATCGTCAACACTCCCGCCACCGCGCCCAGCGCCCATACCGTCGGAATCTGGTAGTAATCCGACGCCAGCATCTTCCCGCCAATGAAAATCAGCACCACCGCCAGCCCGTAATGCAAGTAATGAAACACGTCCATCATCCCCGCCAGCACAAAATACAACGAACGCAACCCCAGAATCGCAAACACATTCGACGTATAAACCACGAACGGCTTCAAAGTGATCGCCAGCACCGCCGGAATTGAATCAGTCGCAAACAGCAGATCCGTGGTCTCCACCACAATCAGCACCACCAGCAACGGCGTGGCGTAGAGTCCCGCACGCCGCACCAGAAACCTGTCTCCCTGGTAGTCATCGGTCACCGGGATCACTCGGCGAAACCCGCGCACCATAGGGTTTTTCTCGGGATCAACTCCCACTTCCTTCTTTCCCAGAAGCCGGACGCCGCTATACACCAGAAAGGCCCCAAACACGAAAATGATCCAGTGAAATCTCTGGATCAGTCCGATGCCTACCAAAATAAATATCCCGCGCATCACCAGCGCGCCCGCAATCCCCCAAAACAGAACCTTGTGCTGGTAATCCGGCGGAACCCGAAAATAACGGAAAATGAGCAGGAAAATGAAGAGATTATCAACGCTGAGCGACAGCTCAATCACGTAGCCGGTAGTGAACTCGACCGCGGTCTCCCGCCCGCGCCAGAAGTAAACCAGCGCCGCAAAAGCCGCTGCCAGAAGCATCCAGCCGACGCTCCATATCACAGCTTCCCGGAATTTAACCGCGTGAGCTGGCCGATGAAATACCCACAGATCAACCGCCAGCACTGCCAGTACGAAAAGGTTGAATAGAACCCAGAACAGAAGCTCGTTCACTCACTCCCTCCCGGCCACCATCGCGAAACGAGCTATTTCGCCCTGCCCAGTTGTCCCTTCTCCCACTGGTCCCACATGCCGAAGGTCTTCATCAGTTCGTCGGCGTGCGTTTCATGCATCGCCTGCTCGATCTGGGCGCGGGTATAGCGCGGCCCCACTCGCTCCGTCCCGTTGGCCAGCGTGAAACTCAGGTAAGCAGCCTCCGCCACGTGCTTTTTCAGCTGCTCCATGTCCACTTTATCGAACGTGTCCGACATGGCGTGGTAATTGATCAAGTAATTCGCCTCCTGCTGATTCGCCATAAATGTCGGAACACCCTCCAGCATGAAATCGAAATGGTCGGTGCCCCACGACATGTCAGTGGTCAATGTCGTAGCCCCGAATTGCTGCAGCGGCGCGACCATCGCCGTCACCGTTTCCACCAAGTCCTTGCGCCCACCCAGTGAAAAGCCAGTAGTCTTTCCGCTGCCGGAATCCCAGACCGCCATCCCCGCAGCTTTATCAAGCTCATTGCGATGCGCTCTTACGTAAGCATGCGATCCCAGCAGCCCTTCTTCTTCCCCGGAAAACAAAATGAACCGCATGCTGCGCCGCGGCTGCAACCCTGAGGCTTTGATCGCCCGCAACGCATCGATCACCAGCGCCGCGTTGCATCCATTGTCGAGAGCTCCGGTGCCCAGTTCCCACGAATCCAGATGCGCCCCCAGCACCACGAACTCGTCCGGCTTCTCGCTTCCGCGCAACTCCGCAACCACATTCGTAGCCGTGATCGGCCCTCCCACATGGTTGGGAATCGCTAAATCCGCGTAAAGCTTCTGACCCGAGGCCAGCAGCCGCGCCATGCGTCCCGCATCTTCACGCGCCACTAGCACCATGGGCAAGCGATCAATCTCTCCCGCCAAAGAATTCGTGTGGCGATAGAGCAGGTCATGCGGCCGCGTCGACTGGAACGCAATCGCCAGCGCTTTCCCTTTCACCGCCTGATCGATGATGCCGGGGGCATTCAGATATTCGGCAAACAGGTCCTCCCAGGTATGCATCTCGTGGGTCGTGACCAGCACGATCGCTCCGGCCACATCGCCGGCCTTGGCGAAATCCTCGGCTGTCCCCTCGCCCACGCAGACGATCCGCACATGCTGATGCGCAGCCAGCGCCGGCGCCCACGCCAGTGACACCACCCGCACCGCAAACGACTCCGGTGCCACCACTGTCATTTTGGTGGCGCCTTCTGCCCATGACGCCTTAATCGTGAAATTTTCGGTATGTACGCTGTCGGCCCCCGCAGCTTTGAACGCTTCCGAGCCCCAAGCTACAGCCCGTTGCATCGCCGGGGTTCCCGGCACCCGTCCTCCGATCTCGTCGGTCAGCCGGCGCAGGTTGATCTCGAGCGGAGAAGGTTTCAAAGCCTCAGCAATCACCTTGTCGCCAGGTTGCTGGGCAAAAGCAGCTGTAACGAACAGAATAAGACAACAGATTTTCGCGGTTCGCATAGAGCCGCATTAGAAATGAGAATGAGAAAAAAAGAAAGACGAAAAACGGTTGGTGCCGTTACGTTCTTCCTTTGTGAGCCTTAGTGTCCTTTGTGGTTCAAGGTGTTGAACTCCTCTGTGTCTCCGTGTCTCTGTGGTGAACGGTTTCCGCCTTTCTTCGCGCCCTTCGCGCTTTACCTTTGCGAACTTTGCGTCAAGGCTTCTTGTCCAGAAGCTTCACCGTCTCCAAAGTCACAGAACCCACAATCTGCAAACTCTTGGCACTCAGCTTGTCCACCGTATCCTCCGGTGTGTGCCAGAACACATTGCCATAGCCGTAGTCGAAATCAATTAAGTCAGCGCTAGGAATGCCGCGCACCAGGAACGGCTTGTGATCGTCCTCCATCGGGATGGTTCGGCCAAAGAAGTGGGACTGGTAGCCTAGCCCTTTTGCAGCTCGATAAATCATATCCTCCAGCCACGGAGTCGAGTTCTGCTCGCGCTCAACGTTCAAATCGGCATCCCCGATCATGTCCTCGAGCAGGAATGCCTTGGTCTTCTTCAGCGTCCCGTCCTTCCCCCATTTCTCCACCAGGTGCCGCACGCCATACAAGCTGTCCGTATCGCTCCACTCCCTCATCGCTTCTTCCGCGTCATCCCAAATCAGCCACACGCTATAGCCATCGCGTTGTTTCCCGCGCAACTGGTTGGCCATCTCCAGCAGCAGCGCGCTCGAGGACGCGCCATCATTGGCCCCCACAAACGTCGTATTTCGCAGCGAGTACACCGTGTCATAGTGGCTCGCAATCATGATGATCCCATCCCGCGTCCCGGGATACTTCGCGATGATGTTTCTCACCGGAAACTTGCCGTCCGGCGTATTGACGATGAAGTCGTCAACTTCCACCAAGTCGCCCTTCAAGTGCGCCAGGATATAGTCCTCAACCTTCTTGTGGTTCGCGCTCCCGATCGGACGCGGCCCGAACCCCACGATTTCCTTTACATATTGCATGGCGCGAGCTGAATCGAACGACGGGGGAGGCCCGGTGTCAGGCAACTCTGCGGTCGCTGCGGCCGAAGTCGCGCTGTCCGCGGGCGAGGCAGCGTCAGCCGCCTTCTGCGTGGAGCAAGCAACCCAGCTCAGCAGACACATCAAGCCAACCATCTCGCGAACTCTCATGCTCCCTTTCGCGCCTGCCGCGCCCTCCTCTGTTTGGGATGCACCAGATACGCGATGCCAATGCTCAGCAAATACAGCACCACCATGGGAGCGGCAAAAATGCACATATTCAAAATGTCGGTCGTGGGAGTCAGAATCGCCGCAATAATGAAGATCACCAGAATCGAATAGCGTACGTTCCGCCACATCCAGCCCGCGCTCACCACTCCCATCAAAGCCAGGAAGAACACCAGAATCGGCAGCTCGAAAACCAGCCCCAGTCCCAGGATCACTGTCAGAAACAGGTCTGTATACTCATGAATCGTGATCATGGGCTGGAACTGCTTGCCATACCCAATCAAAAATTCCAGCGCCGCCGGATATACCAGCTTGTAACCGAAATATCCCCCCGATAAAAACAACGCAATGGTCGAAACCATGAACGGCACAACGTAGCGCTTCTCATTACGATAAAGCCCCGGCGAAATAAACATCCAAACTTGATAAAGCACGAACGGACAAGTCACGAACACGCCCGCCAGCGCCCCGATTTTCAAGTAAAGGTTAAAAGGATCGGTAGGATTCAGATACACCAGCGTCTGCGGCATGCCGTTGCGCTTGAGCGCTTCCATGATCGGCTGCTGCATCCAGCCCACAATCTTGTCGGCATAACCCCAGCAAGCAAAAAATCCCACCGTCACCGCGATGATGGAATAGATGATCCGCCGCCGCAGCTCTTCCAGGTGTTCCAGGAAGCTCATGGCCGGCATGACATCGCGCACCGGCTCTTCAGAAGGCGCCTCTGCCGTCAGCTCAGGCATCGGGAACCTTTGCCATGGCAGATTGATCGGCTTGCCCGGAAGAAGTTCCGCCGGCCGAAGGCAACGCCGCTACCGTATTCTTGGGCTTTTCCGACGCTGGCAACGCACTCCGCTGCTGTTCCAGTTCCAGGTGCGAGATTTCCGTCTCGATCTGCGCCTTGAACTCATTCGAAGCGCGCCTCAAGTCGTTGAGTACCTTACCCACCTGCCGCGCAATCTCCGGCAACTTCTTCGGCCCAAAGATCAGCAGCGCCAAAAAGAACAGGAAGATAGTCTCCGAAAACCCCATGCGTTCATGATACTGCACGCCGCACCCACAAAAAAGTCGCGACTCTCATCGCGGCTTTAATCCGTGTCAATCCGTGGACATGTGTGGCCAGCCCTTGGTGTCCGCCGGTTCCCGCCTAGCCCTGAAGTTGCTGTTGACCCCACCGCGGAAATCGTTACAATCGGTTATACAGAAAGGAAATTAGCCATGACGATTGAGCTTCCGGATAAGCTCGAAGCGGCACTGAAGGCCCAAGCCAACGCACATGGCGTTTCCCCGTCTGGCTATGTTTGTGAGGTCCTTGAGCGTGAACTCGCGCCTTCGCTCGGGGGCCAATCATCGGGAGTCCCGTTCAAGACGGGACGCGGCATGTTCGCCAAATACGGACAGGCTCCATCGGCAGAAGAAATCGACGCCAACCGCGCCGATATGTTCCGTCACTTTGGTGAAGATTTTTGATGATTGCCGGCGTTGCCGATACCCACACCGCCCTTTGGCATCTATTCGCCGACAAGAGACTGTCCGCTACCGCCGATGCCTTCATTAAGGAGGCGGCAACCACCCGACGAAAAATTGCTATTTCAACTATAACTCTAGCCGAAGTGGTTTATTTGATTGAGAAGAACCGCCTGCCGCCGTCGGCCTACGATGAACTGACCCAAGCCCTGGCAGACCCAGAACACGTCTTTACGGAGGCCGCTCTTACTGCCGCCATCGTCCAAGCTATGCGCCAGGTGTCACGCGCCGAAGTACCGGACATGCCCGACCGCATGGTCGCGGCCACTGCCGTCTATTTCGATGTACCGGTCATCAGCCGGGACAGCCGCATCCGCGCCGCCAGCCTAAGGACGATTTGGTAATGGGGAACCGCGCCGCGAAGCTCTGCGTTTACCCAATTCTTCGACCATGCACCGCCTGATGGTTGGTGAAGTTTTCAATAACGCAATCAGTCTTCGTCTTGCAGCTTATATGAAGACCTGGTTGCTTCCCGCCTTCCACTTCAAACCGGCGTCTATGATTGCCAACTCGGGAAGCTGCGAGATGTCTTCGACCCGCTTGTTCTGGAGGTAATTCGCTTTTACGATCAACTCTCCAATTTGGAAAGGGTGAAAGCCCACGTCAGCAGACGGTCATTTGAGCTAGCGGTATTGACCGAATCGAACTCGGACAAGGGCAAGGAGCAGCCACTCGCTAAGGACTACGTTTCCAGTTTAGAGGAGGCGATTAAGAGGATTAATTCCCTCCTTCTGGAATCTGAGAGTCGAACCAGCAAATTGCCGCATTAGGGCGGTCCTGCTCGCCTTTGCGCCTTGTGCAAAGGTGGGAGCGAATGGGACGATCCCTGCTCCTCATTACGGGCAAAGTGGGAACCCCGGATTCGTCTCGCAACCATAAAAAAGCCGCGATTCTCATCGCGGCTCTAATCTGCGTTACTCTGCGAAAATCAGCGGCTAGTGCCTACCGCCGCCACCACCACCATGCCCACCGTGTCCGCCGCCGCGACCGCCGCGTCCACCACCGCCACCAGGCCGTCGCCGTCCACCACCACCCGGACGACCACCCCGTCCGCGATCCGGCCCGCGATCCCCTCGGTCTGATGGAGGACGATCCGGACCTCGGTCTCCTGTGCTTACCGGCCCATCGCGATTGAAGTTCGGTTCATCATCCGGAAAATCACCGCCACCCTCGATGGTCAGCGCCGGCGCACGAACTTCACCCTGGCTTTCGGCGACGGCTTCTGCCGCACCTTCGCCTCCGCCGTCAACGCCACCCTCGCCTCCGCCCATCTTCGCGCGCTGCTCTTTCAAAATCGCCTTGCGCGAAAGCCGAATGCGATTGCCTTCGACCGCCAGAACCTTCACTAGCACCTGGTCGCCTTCTTTCAACTCGTCGCGAACATCCTTAATCCGATGCTCCGCCACTTCGCTAATGTGCAGCAATCCATCGGTTCCAGGAATGATCTCAACAAAAGCTCCGAAATCCGCCAGCCGAGTGACTTTGCCAAGATAAGTCTTGCCCACCTCGGCCGAAGCCGTCAGATCGCGAATAATCTGCAACGCCTTGTTCGCCGACGCTTCGTCGTTCGAGGCAACATTCACCTTGCCCGAATCCTCCACGTCGATCTTCACCCCGGTCTGCTCAATGATCGACCGGATCATCTTGCCGCCCGGCCCAATCACATCGCGAATCTTATCCACCGGAATCTGCAAGGTGTAAATCCGCGGCGCATAAGCCGAGACTTTCTCGCGCGGCCCTGTAATCGCCTCCACCATCTTGTCCAGGATGTACAAGCGCCCGCGCTGCGCCTGCGCCAGCGCTTCCCGCATGATCTGCGCCGTAATCCCACCCACCTTGATGTCCATCTGCAAAGCAGTAATGCCGTCTTTCGTGCCAGCTACCTTGAAATCCATATCACCGTAGTGATCCTCAGCTCCAGCAATGTCGGTCAAGATGGCATAGTCATCGCCTTCCTTAACCAACCCCATAGCCACACCAGCCACGGGAGCCTTCAAAGGAACCCCAGCGTCCATCAACGACAACGACGCCCCGCACACCGATGCCATCGATGAAGACCCGTTAGACTCCAAAATGTCAGAGACCACGCGCATCGTGTAAGGCCAGTTTTCCTCCGTCGGCAGCACGAACGACAAGGAGCGCTCTGCGAGCGCTCCATGTCCAATCTCTCTCCGTCCAGCTCCGCGTAAGAACGAAACCTCGCCCACGCTGAACGGCGGAAAATTATAATGCAGGAGAAAGCGTTTTTTGGCTTCGCCTTCGAAGGTTTCTAGGCGCTGTTTGTCGTCGCTGGTTCCGAGGGTTGTCGTCACCAGGGCTTGGGTTTCGCCGCGGGTGAAGATGGCGCTTCCGTGGGTTCTCGGTAATACGCCTACTTCGATCCAGATGTCGCGGATTTGGTCGAAGGCTCTTCCGTCTGGGCGGCGTTTTTGGTTTATTACTGCTTCTCTGAAGATGCGCTCGCGCAGGGTTTCGAAATATTGTTTGAATTTGGCCTGGGCTTCTTTGTCGTCTTCGGGAATCGCGGCTTGCAGTTCTTTCTTCAGTTCGCGGACCAGGTTGTAGCTTTCTGCTTTGGGATGTTTTTCGGTGTCGAGGCGGTCGGTTAGGTCTTTGCCGACTTTCTTCTTCAGTGCGTCGTAGTACGCCTGATCGAACTCGGGCGGCGTTACTGCTCGCTTCTGTTTGCCAGCTTTCTTCTTCAGATCATTGATTGCCGCGCAAATCTTCTTGATTTCGGTGTGGCCGAACTCGATGGCGTCTACTACCGTCTCTTCTTTTACTTCTTTGGCGCCGGACTCGATCATCACGATGCCTTCGGCCGTGCCTACTACCATGATGTTCAGCAGGCTTTCGCGCATCTCGGCGTAGGTCGGATTAATGACGAACGCGCCGCTCACCATGCCGACGCGCACTGCGCCGATGGGGCCGTTGAACGGAATGTCAGAAATGGTCAGGGCTGCCGAGGCGCCGTTGATGCCGGCCACGTCGGGGTCGTTCTCGGTGTCGGCCGAGAGCACAAACGCGATCACCTGAGTTTCGCACTTGAAGCCGTCGGGAAATAGTGGGCGAATTGGCCTGTCGATCTGGCGGCTGGTTAGGATTTCGCGCTCACTGGGGCGGCCTTCGCGCTTGATGAAGCCGCCGGGAAAGCGTCCGCCGGCGTATGTGTATTCGCGGTAGTCGACGGTGAGCGGGAAAAAGTCTATGCCTTCACGCGGGTCGGGGTTGGCAGTGGCGGTGGCGAGCACAACGGTCTCGCCAATCCGCACGACGACTGCGCCGTGGGCCTGCTTGGCCAATTTTCCAGTTTCAAATGTGAGGTGTTTGCCGCCGGTGAGGGGTACAGATACTTCAGATACATCTGGTTTCATGTGTAGTTCCTTGTGGGCAGGAGGGCACTCCAGTGCCGACTATCGGATGATGCACATTGATAGAACTGATGCCAGTAATGACGGGAGGCCGCGCGGACCATTCCGCGGGGCGTTTCATTGGAAACCCAATGCCCGAGACCTGTGCCGTCACCTGACGGCAGAGCGATTCCTTTTAGCCTGATCCCCTGGCCTTCAAACCATGAAAGCACAGGAACTCTCTCTCCAATAACTACTTGCGGAGACCGAGTTTCGAGACGACCGTCTTATAGCGGCTGGAATCGTAGGTCTTCAGATAGTCGAGCAAGCGACGCCGCTTGCTGACCAGCATGAGAAGACCGCGGCGCGAACCGTGGTCCTTCTGGTGCGCTTTGAAGTGTTCCGTCAATTGACCGATGCGCTCGCTTATCAAAGCGATTTGAACTTCGGGACTGCCGGTATCGGTGGCCGTCCTGCCGTACTGGTCAATGAGGGATTTCTTTTGCTCTCTGGCTAGCACTACCCTGGTGCACTCCTGTCTGTTTTTATTCGATTGTTTGTAACGTGGTCAATGTTAACAGGTGGGGCGGGAAGGTGTAAAGGCGGGGAGCCCTGCTGCGGTTTCCAAGTGCGCACCTTCGTTTCTTCGCCAATAGGGTACCCCAGTATAGACTGTGCTGTGCTCGCGCCGTTTGCTAATTTTCATGAATCGGATCACCCACGCTCTGGGGGTTCCCGCGGTTCACGTCATTTGAACCTGTACACCCTTGGCTATCAGGGAGTGGATGTAAACACGTATGTACGGAAACTGAAGGCCGCGGGCGTCGGCGTCGTGGCGGATGTGCGTGAGACGCCGTGGAGCCACAAACGTGGCTTTTGCAAGAACATCCTCAGTTCTGGATTGTCGGAAGCAGGAATTGAGTATGTGCACATCAAATCTGCCGGAAACCCGAAGGAAAACCGTCGCACAGCCCCAGACATGGCGGAGTGTCTGAGACGATATGGGGCCTATTTGAAGGAAAACCCGGTGGGGGTCACCGACTTGATTGAACTCGTACGAATGGCGGCATTACGTAACCGGACGGTTTGCCTTACCTGCTTTGAGAAGGACGCCAACGACTGCCACAGATCGATATTGGTAGACGCGATGAGAAGACGCATCAGGATACGGCCCATTCACCTGTAACCTCAACGAAACAGCAGATTCGGCACTCGTCTCGGATACCAGATCCCTACGATCATGAAGCTTGCGGGGTATAAAAATAGGTTTCCTAGGAAGAACTTCGCGTCGTAAACATCAAGCCTGCACAGGTCCTTCATCCGGTTTAAAGCAGCCTCACTACCGTCCCTGCGTTGTAGTTCGCATAGACCCCAATCCAAGACTTGCATCCGGTGTCCAGGACATGTCGGTGCCTTGCAGAGCCATGATACCTGCACTCTGCTTTTCAGGAATTCCAGCTTTTTCATCTCGGGAGGGACAGCCTTCTCGAACATGTCAAGTTGGGCTCGCTTCGCATCGTGTATTTTCTTGACTTCTTTGAACTTCTGTTCAAAGCTCTTAGCCTCTTCCGGCGATCTCTCCGCGATCTCAACCTTGGTGACTTCCCTCGGGGCGACAGCCCCAATCGACGTACCTTTTTCTTTTTGAGCCCTTACCAAGTCGTCCACAGACTCGAACTGCCAATCTGCATCTTTGAACATCCACTCGGCACGCTTCCCCCACTCATCTTGGGTCGTCGGGATCGTTTCGCCAATCTGGATCGAATCGCAGTCGATTCGAAAACTTTCAGGGCGGGAGTCGTCGTGTTTCTTCTGGATATCGGCTGTTATCCACTGATAAAGCTTGAATTGTTCCTTCCCTTCACCCAAGTATCGATAAGGGATGGGATAAAGGCGAATGGGCCTACCAGATTCGAGCATTCCAGCGGTGCAGACCGTTTCGAGATATTTCTGGCTAAGTTCTGGGTAAGTCTTCGCCCAGATCAGAATCCTCTCTCTAGAGTAGCCGGATTTCACGCCATGCCCTCCGCCCTTGTGTATCCCCGCATTTGTGTCTTAACGCACCTGCGGGCGCTGCCTGCGCAACCTCACCTGCGGCGAGCGGTGATTGGTTCAGGACGTGGACGCCTGTTTTGCATTGCCGATCTTGATGAATTGGTTCCATTCGCCGTCTAGAACCCTCACTGAGCCAAATACCTTCACCTGTGTGACAAACTTGTCCGAATATGAATTTGTCCACAGCCATAGTTCAAACGCCCAGTTGCTAGTGTGAATGTCCGGCAGCACCGACATGAAGTCCTTGTCGCCAGTGCAGAGTATGATTTTCTTGTTGGGTACTGGATCTTTGTTGGTAAAGATTGTCTTGGCTATTTCCCAGCAAATCTTGTGGTCGATACCTTTTTCCTTTAGGTGTCCGGTCTTAAAATCAGGAAATTTCGGAAATGTTGATACTTCGAACCCGGCGCTTTGGCATTTCGAGATCATGCTTCCTGGGAGGTCAGATCCTACAATTACGGCACGCTTGAGATCACCTTGCTTCTGCAGGAAGCCCCTAAGGGCCAGATAGTCGATATAGGGGGCTTTGTGCGCTGGTAGCTTGGCTATCGCTCGGGCATGCTTGTACCCCTGGGCGTACAAGAAGGAGTTGTCGATAAAAACGTAGACTTCAGCGTCTGACATGTCAATCACCTCGTAGCGGGGAAGAACTATATGCCTAGGATCCGCGGGGTGCCCCACACGAGCGCAAGGAGCGGGGCACCCGCGCGAGCGACTCCGAAATCGTCAGTGACCGTTATAGAAAGTGGTGCTGCCGATTCTCTGGCTTGTTGCAGTCCTGCCGTTGCTGAAATTGTGAAAGGTCGTGTTACCCACCCGCTGGCTGGTGCCACTGACCCCGTTGGAGTAATTGTGGAATGTCGTCGTACCCACTCGTTGGCTAGTACCGGATACGCCGGTGCTGAAGTTGTGGAACGTAGTGTTGCCAACTTGCTGGCTCGTAGCGGAAGTTCCGTCACTGAAATTGTGAAATGTGGTGTTGCCTACGCGTTGGCTTGTTGAACTGCTTCCATCGGCGCAGTTAGTGAAAGTCGTGTTTCCTACCGCTTGCGACGTACAGTTCTGTGAAAACAACGGTGTACCAAGTACGGTAACGGCAAGCAAAGCGACAAAGAATCTCAGTTTCCTCATTTGTTGCCCTTTTCTGAAGTCGGTAGCCGCACGGGGCGGCCAGACTCCAATTCTTCAGATTGTCCCAGGGAAAACAGCTAGACCAAATACTCGGGGGAATAACGACGCACAACTTATACGCGGAGAGCGGAAGGGTTGTCCAGCCACTTTCGTGCCATACGAGCGAATTTTTGTTGGGGGCCTGGGCGGGTGGCGAAACGCGTTAACGCGAGCAAATCGACGTGACGCACGCCCTCGGCTACGCCGTCTTTTTCCCTCTCGATAATTTTCCTGCTACAGCCTCGATGCGCGAATCGACCAGCGCTCGGAGTTGCTCGGGTGAAACTCCGAATTCCGCAAGTGCAAATGTAGCCTTGGCTATGGCGTCCGTTGCCTGCTCTTGCGCGAATTCGACCCGCTCACGTAATCCTTGTTCCACGATCTCCTCAGGGGAAAGGAGTCGCGCGACCGCTAAAGTATCCAGAACCGAGGCGTCCGGGGGCAAGCTGACACTCTGATCTGGGATGAGGCCGACTACAATGTCTTGGTGCCGAACTTTGGTGCGACCCACAGTCATGACTCCAGCGACAAATGATATCTGAATGTCCCGCTCCTTGTAACTTCTTGCAAGTCCGGGAATCTGGTTAAGTACACGCAGCGGTAGCCTCGCAGTGCCGGGTTGCGTCCCATTCACCGGGACCTCGGTGTCGGTTCCGACAGCGCGAAACGTTGCTCCGGTTTCTGAAACAAGGATGTCCGCAAAATCTGTGTCGGCAAACTGCGCGCGGTTGAACAGCAGATGCTTGGTAGCTTTGGCGAGGTCGCGTACTCGGATTCTGAAATCTACGTTCATGTGTGTCTCCAGTCATTCTATGACAGGAGTGTCTTTCACTGTATTTCTGTTGGGCAAAAGTGGTGGCAGGAAAACACCTGGCGATGCGAGGTTAGGGTCCAGGAGCGGGTCTCGAACCTGGGCCCAACCGTATCACATTGACACACAGTGCCAATGTGTGACGAAAAATGCCTACATGACGAGAAATCGATGACGTTTTGCACAACTACAGACTCGATCCGGCGCGTCTAACTGATTGATGGTGTTGAGTGACCTAGGTGCAGGACCCATCTTATCAATAGGCTAGCGAATTGCCTGTTGACACATGGGGTAGAATGCCATGTCTAAGTCTAACCTTTCGAAAGGGCAATCAAGCGTGCCCAGATCGTCAGCCGCCCGCCACAGCGAAGTTGAGGAGAAGGCGCGTTTGGAGCAATACAGAGTCAAGTCCGCCTGCATGGTGCACAAGGCAAGCGGCGATCCCGAAGAGGTGTGTAAGGACGGCTTGGCGGCGTTCAATGCTCTGGGACCTGCGCGAGAACGGGCTAATGATACCGTTCTGAAGAAAGATGAATGAGCCTGTCCCCTTACCCATACCTACAGCAAAACCCATAATCAAGAAAATCAAGCTGGTAGCGGGTGGTGTTTACCTGCTCCGCGACAAGGCTGTTCGCATTCCGGACGGCGACAAAAAGGTCGGCGGTCGCACGGCACACGAGTTTCGCGTTGTGCTTCTTCTTTCAAATCAAACCATCTGCAATTCCATCGCCTGCCCTGTCGTAAGCATTGTTCCCCTCTCTTCCAAGCTGACGCCTCGCGCTGAAACTGATCTGATCATCGGACGTACGAGTAAGAATGGTTTGGATAAGGACAGTCGAGTGATGTTCGGCTACATCCAGCCCGTAATGAAGGACGAGTTCGAGCGGCACCTTGGGGAACTGGATGAAGCCCAGTGGGATCAGATCATGGGTAAGGTCGTTTGGAATTTCGACCGCTAGACCTACCGAGCCGGCGCATCGCACAATCGCGTGCCTTGCGAAAGTGTGGGTGCTGGCTGCGCTGCTTCACCCGCAGATTCGGATAATATCTCTCGGGCAAATGGTCTGAGTACCGAGCGGGTAAAGCCATTTCACCACAGAGACACGGAGTCACAGAGAAGATCAAAGGCGGCGGCACCACGGGGAGAATGCCTTGACGCGGTTACGCAGTGTCGGCTTGGTAGGGATCCTTCGACTGCGTGATCGTCCGCGTTGCGGACGATCACTTCGCTCAGGATGACAGGTGGTGGGAGTTGTGGTCGGGACGCACGCGCGGGTGGCCCATCCCTTAACCTGCGAGATCGACGCAGCGCCCGCCCCTTGCAACAGCGGCAAGGAGCGGGGCACCCACCGTCTAGGGCTTTAGAGTCACGTGGGTCTTTGAGGTTTCTCTAAGCATGAAGGCTTCGCCGGTGCGTGTGTTGAAAATGTAGGCGTCGAAGTTTGCGCGTTCCTTCGATTGTTGAATGATCCAATCTTGCTCCTGTGGTTTTTCTTGAGCCATGACGCTGTGTATGGGCTGGAGTTCTCCAAGCATTACACCAAGCAGGAATGTCAGCGCTCAGATTGCCATGGTTGAGCGGTTCATCGTTTCTCCTTTCGTCAAGAGAATAGCGGGACTCAGCGGGCAGGTGGGGATGTTTCTTGAGGTCCAGCCAGGCTGAGCGGCACGGCTGAAGCCGTGCCGATAGAACCTCGAACTCGACGCAGGCGCCGTTGAGGCGCAACCGTGTCTGCTCTGTTGTTGGCGCTCGAAACCCTATGCAAACCTTCTCTCCGCTCCTGCAGGGTGCGCCCCACGTCTCGCCGCCTTTGCGAGACGTGGGTGTGACCACTGAATGTGTCTTTCGAGGGAGTCAGGGTGCCCCGCTTCTTGCGCGTTCTTTGCGCAAGAGGCGGGCACCTGGGAGCGCCCAATCTCTTTCCAGCTAGTGCGTCTTCTTAGCCGCCGGAAGCCCTCCCAACAGCGCCTCCAAAGCCTCCGACGGATCACCTGACCCCTCAACTTCGCGATAGAGATCTCTAAACTTCAGCCGAACCCCCGCCAGCATCTCTCTATCCGACAGCAGATGCTCCAGCAGCTTCTGCCAACCCGAAACCTCACGATGCTCAACATCGTCGAATCCACCACCCGCTCGTCCGCGCGATCTTGGTTCGCCCTTTACTTCCCCTGCGCCTGCCAAATCACCTTCCCCGCCCGCACCGTCCACTCCACCTTCCCAAAATTCCTAACATCCACGGCCGGGTCAGCGCTCAACACTACTAAATCCCCATCCATATCTTTTTCCACGCGACCTTTGGTTGGAGCTTTAAAGAACGCCGCCGGATTAGTCGTCAACGACGCCAATATCTCACTCCACGTCATCGCCCGTCCCATGTATTCGAATTCTTCGCCGGTGTCGTACTTATTGATAAATCCCACATCAGTGCCGAACAGTACCGTGCCTCCTGCCGCCATAAACGCCTTCAACTCGTCCACGCCCGCCTGCACCAAATGCTTCTGTCCCTCTTCATTCGGAGTCACCGTCGTCCACAGCGTCAGCGTCGGAGTCATCGCGGTATGCTGCTGCTTGATCTTCGCCAGTTCATCCGCGGTAAAGCTGCCTTCGGTCGGAATAGTGTGCGCCAGCACATCGACGCCACCCGCCAGCGCCACGTCCACTCCCGCATGGTTCTGCGGATGCGCAAACACCGGCCTGCGCAACTCATGCGTAATCTCGACCGCCGCCTTGACGATCTCCGCATCCATATTGACTACCGGTTTGTCCTGGCCCATGTAAGAGCCGGTAAAAAGCTTGGTGCCGTCGAGTCCCAGGTACATATAGCCGCGCACCATGCGCTGCGCGTCCGCGGGAGTAGCCGCTTCCGGCAACTGAATCTCCGCCGGCACATAAACTGGGTGCCCGTGCTCGGGAAAAATGTCCCCCGCCATCAAGATCTTCGGGCCAGGAATCGTGCCAGCTTCCACCATCCGCCGCAGCTCCAGCGTCTTCTGCGGATCCGACCCCAGGTCCCACACCGTAGTGAATCCCCAGCGCGTGAGCATGTCGCGCATGTGGGCTACTTGCAGGCAGGTGGTGCAACTGAACCCGGCTTTGACAGCCGTGCCCTGGGGATCAGCCCAGATGCCTTCGGTGAAATGCACGTGGCTGTTCCAGAACCCAGCCACAATGAACTTGCCGGAGCAGTCCAAAACCGTCGCCGAACGCGGGGCCTGCACCTTATGCCGCTTCCCAATCGAAACGATCTTGCCCTCGCGAATGACTACGATTGCATTCCTAATAGGCTTCGCACCCGGTGCCGGATAGACCGTCCCGCCGGTGAGCACAAGCCCCGCCGGCGGAGCCACCTGGGCCGCAGCAGCCATTCCGGCAGCCAGAAAAAAACCAAGCAGTTTACGCTGTATATTCATATAGTTACAGACCCATTCTTCACTCGTATCCGACGTTTCCTTTGCGCTCTCAGCGATCCCT
>JBAWFN010000109.1:0-2201 GCA_049591935.1 Terriglobales bacterium
GCTCGCGGTTGACGAATTCGAGATCGACCGGGACCCCGGCGGGAAGCCCGGAGATGAGGGCAATCAGCGCCTCGCCGTGGGATTCGCCGGCGGTCGAAAAACGGATCATATTGATTTGATTGTAACGGAGAGGCAGTTGTTAGTGGCCAGTTGTCAGGTTTCAGGGATCGGCGCTCAGAAGCCATTTTCCATCCGGCAACCTGGTCCCTACGTCCCTAGTCCCTAGGAGTGTGTCGGGGATAGATTCCTTTTGCGTGTAAATTCAAGATTTTATCTGGCCGCTCAGTTACGATGCTGGCTATGGGTAAGAGTTTTATTCCTGACGACGTGAACCAGTCGTTGTTATTCCCTCCCTCGCTTCACGATTGGCTTCCGGAGCGGCATCTGGCGCGTTTCCTGGTGGATGTGGTGTCGGCGCTGGATCTGAGCGCGATCTATGCCTCGTATGAGGAGAAGGATGGGCGCGGTCAAGCGGCGTATGCGCCGGCGATGATGGTGCGGGTGCTGCTGTACGGCTACGCGACGGGGGTGTACAGCTCGCGCAAGATGGAGGCGAAGACCTACGACGACGTGGCGTTCCGCTATCTTTCTGCCGACGCGCATCCGGACCACGACACCATTGCAGAGTTTCGCAAGCGTCATCTGGAGGGGTTGGCCGGTTTGTTCACGCAGGCGTTGCTTTTGTGCGAGAAGGCGGGCCTGGTGAAGCTGGGCCATGTATCGATCGACGGGAGCAAGATCAAGGCCAACGCCAGCAAGCATAAGGCGATGAGCTATGCGCGGATGACCGAGACCGAGCAGCGTCTGAAGGCGGAGATCGAAGCGCTGCTGAAGCAGGCCGAGGATGTGGACGCGGCCGAGGATGCGCAGTACGGCAAGGGCCGTGGTGGGGACCAGTTGCCGGAAGAGCTGGCGCGGCGCGAGAGCCGTTTGAAGAAGATCGCACAGGCTAAGGCGGAGTTGGAGCAAGAGGCGCGGGAGAAGGCGGAGCGGGAGCGCGCCGAGGCAGAAGCCAAACTGGCCGCGCGGCGCGACGGGCAAGAGCGGACGGGCAAGAAGCAGCGCGGGCGCGAGCCCCAGGTTCCCGATCCCGATAAGGCAGCGCCAGCCCCGAAGGCGCAGCGTAACTTCACCGATCCGGAAAGCCGCATCATGCCCGACGGAGCCAACAAGGGCAGCTTCGTGCAGGGCTACAACGCGCAGGCGGCAGTGGACTCGACAGCGCAGGTAATCGTGGCCGCAGAGGTCACGCAGGAAACCACGGACAACCACCAACTGCTGCCGATGTTAGGCCAGGTGAAAGAGAACATGGGCCGCCAGCCGGACGCGGCCAGTGCCGATGCAGGTTACTGGAGCGAGGCCAATGCGACAGATGAAAGCGTAGCTGGCATCGATCTGCATATCGCCACGGGACGCATGAAGCACGGTGAAACCATCGAGACAGTTAGCGAGCCGCCGCCGCACCAGGCCACGGCCAAGGAAGCAATGCGGCACAAACTACGCAGCGAGGCAGGGCGATCCATTTACAAGATGCGCAAGGCGATCGTCGAGCCGGTCTTCGGACAGATCAAGGAGCAGCGAGGTTTTCGGCGATTCAGCTTGCGCGGCCTGCAGAATGTTCGCCGCGAGTGGAAGCTGGTGTGCCTGACCTCGAATCTGCTCAAGCTGTTCGGCTCAGGGTGGACCCGGCAGGCCGCTTGAGGGTGCCAATTCCATCCCGTTCAGACGCTCGTCCGCTACCTCAAAAGCGAAACCACTCGATCCGTAACCATTGGCTGCATCGCCGACTCGCACAAGCAAGACAGAAATCTCGACCCAATACCGGAAAGCAGAACTGCTATCTCCGACACACTCCTAGAGGCTGGAAGCTGTACTTCTCAATCCCCGGCAGCCTCCACCCCAGCAACACCGCGCGCAAAACCATAAACCCGCAAAATGCGCACCACAGCCCGTGGTTGCCCATCACCCGTTCCAGCCCCACGGCCAGCGCCAGAAATCCGGCAAACGCCACCGCCATGCTGTCGCGCAGCTCCCGCGCCCGCGTTGCGCCAATAAAAATCCCGTCCAGTTGATAACCCCACACCGAAACCAGCGGCAGCGCCATCGCCCAGGGCAAATAGCGCAGCGCGAGCAGCCGCACCGGCGCCTGGTTCGTAAACAGCCCCACCAGCGGCGCGCCGGCAAACACATAAAACAGGGAG
>JBAWFN010000110.1:0-8852 GCA_049591935.1 Terriglobales bacterium
CGTAGTACTTCACCATACGGCCGCTGGTCTCGTAATAAGACCTCTTGATCGCGCTCGGACGCAGATCGGCGTGGCGCACATCGCTCAATTTCACTCCAGCCAGGCTGAGCGAAATCGACAGCGAGAAAAACGCCATGCCGAATGACATGGCAAAGCGCGGCTGCCGCGCGACCGCGGCAATCGGACCGACCACCATGCGCGCCCGCTCAATCCAGCGTTCGAGCCAGGTCGCTCGAACCGGCGAGGTGGCCGCCATGCGGGCCGTATCAAGGCCGACGGTGGCCGCTAGAATATTGTGCATCAGCATGGCCGGAGGCTCGACTTCCACCAACTGTTCCAGCCAGTGCTTGCCGATCTCGGCCTCCGCCAGCAGCGGTCCGCACACTGCACAAGTCTTGCCGTGGGCCAAAAAGGCTTCCGCCTTGGGCCCGGTCAGCATCTTGTCCAGGGCATCGCTGAGCAGAGCATCAAACTCGTTGCACTGCATGTCGTTATGGGGTTCCGCTGCCATTACATCACCTGTTTATATGTACGTTGGAGCAGGCGCGCAAGTTCCGCTCGCCCGCGGTTAATTCTTGATTTGACGGTTCCCTCCGGTACCTTTAGTACCGTGGCAATGTCACGATAGTCCATATCGTGTAAGTCCCTTAAAATCACTGCTTCCCGCAGATCTGGAGACAGTTTGGTCAGCGCCCGCTGCACCACTTCCCCCACCTGCTGGCTTTGTGCCCGCGTATCCGGCGTCGGAGCTAAGTCCGGAATTCGCTCACTCAAAGGCATGGCATCCTCATGTTCCGACGCCGTTCCATCCAAAGAATCCGTCACCCGGTCCTGCTTGGTCTTGCGGAAATGGTCCACCAGCAGGTTGCGCGTGATGGTCGTAACCCAGGTCATGAACGCCCCGCGTTCCACATCGTAAGTCTTCAGCGTCCGGTACATTTTGATGAAGACTTCTTGCGTCAAATCCTGCGCATCATCCGCCGATCCCGCGAAACGGTAACAGATGTTGTAAATCCGCCGGTTATAGCGCTGCACGATTTCTTCCCACGCCACCGCATCGCCGGCAACGCAGCGACGGACCAGCAGCGCAGCAACTTGAGCGTCTTCCAACCGGCACTCCAGGAAACTCTAGGAACTCCCGGACATCGACTCGACAGCATCCGGGCTCAACACCACACCATCAATACGTTATGGTAGCCGCAGAAGTTCTCAGAATGCCGGGAAACAAGGCATTGTAACAGGGGGGAAGGACTTGGTCAGACGCCCAAACCGGCCTGAGGTGGACCTTAGGACAATCTAGTTTTTCTTAGCCGAGGAAATGGGTTGTTCGGCGCTGGCATGGAGCCCGCGAAGCCGGATTTGCGCCAAATAGTAGGAGGATTGGGCAACGTCATACTCGGAATCTGGTTTCTTGGCCCGGGAATAGTCAGTAATCGCCACCTCTCGTTCCCCATACTGCTCTGCAATAATTCCGAAGGCATACCAAAAATCGCCGTCCGGCTCATCTAAATTGATCGAATCCATTGCCTGCAGCAGAACTTCACGGGCTTCCTTGGTGCGACCGGTCGCCCCATACACGCACCCCAGGGTGTGCAGCATTGCGAAGTCGTTCTTGCTCAGTTCAGCCCCTCTCAGCGCGTACTCGACGTCCGCGGCTTGAACGTTGCCCGAAAAAAGTGAGTACCAGGCAATTCGATTGAATTCTTCAGGCTCACCTCTTCCCTGGTCTATGATCTTCTTATCCAGCGCATGCGCTTTGGCATAGTCCTTGCGATCAATGGCATTCCACGACAAAGCACGGATCGCATCCAGGTCGTCCGGAATCCTGCTCAACCGGTCTTCCGCCAGTTGATCGGCGTCGTCTGTCTTGCCCAACACCCGCAGGGCGAACGTTCCGTTATTGAATACCTGTCTCGACTCGGGATATTGCTTGATAAGCTCCAGACAGATTGGCGCAACTTTGTCATATTTCTCGAGTGCCTCATAACCCTCGATGAGGGCAAGATTGATATTCGTCCTCTGGGGATCGCTCGGAGACGAGTTCATAGCCGCTTCAAAAATCGTAAGCCCCTGCGCCGCCGTCTCCTTGCGTTTCGTCAGAATCGCTGCCGCCGCCAGCTTCATGCTGGTTGCGTCGGCCTCCTTTCCCTTCGTCCAGAAACGAGGAAATGCGTCACCCGCAAGCGGATCGTCGCCGCCGGCCAGATGCCGATCTTCGCGCATCCAGTCCAGCAGGGCACGAGCGCCACTGAGGTCACCTGCGTTAACCCTGTCTAGGATTTCTAATCCTGTCGCTGCTGGGAACCAAGAAGTTGCCAGCACACGATAGTTGCCATTCTCTTTCACTACATAAATCGAAGTGTGGTAGGTGGCCGAGGGAAATAGCGTCACTTTGTATCCGACGGCGTCGTTCCCCTGGACCTTCGGTTGGGCCCGAACAAAGGACATGTCGAAGCCCACTTCGGGGAAGAGGCCAATGCGGGCTTTCTCGCTGATGAATTCTCGTTCGTCTTTGTGCAGGCGATCCAGTACCCACGGCAGCGCAAAGCCAAGGACTCCATTCTTGCTGCAAACCGACCGCAATTGTTCGAGAGTAAGGTCGAGATCATGCTCCGACAGGTAAAACTTCATCGCCGTCCCCATCGCATCCTGGGCAAACTCCAGCTCTTGATGCGGCTTGGTCTTGCGAAACGTGGTCGCGTCGGCAGCCAAGTCGGCGGCATCTTCACCCGAGGCCCCCACATCCAAAAGCTCTCCCGCCAGGGGATAGTTATGCAGCTTGGCCACCATCTCCCCTGCACTCGTCACAAGCCCCTTGAACTGCTCGTCCGACTCGATGATTTTGCGAGCCTCCGTTAGACCCGCCTGCGAGCCGTGTAGCATGGCCTCGCATGCAATCAGCAAGACTTTGGGTTGGGGATCCAGTGTGCGTGCGTATTCTTCCGCCGCCGCAACTTCCCCGGCATAAAACAACACGAATGCCAGGTTGGCTTTGAGCCCCATCTCAGCCAGTTCCTCCGCCTTAAGCTTGCGATATTCCGCAATCGAATCTTTGAGCTTGGCCGCAGGCCCATAGCGCAAGCCCCATCGGTCGTATTCCAGGAGAATGGCTAGATTCGCGACGATAGCCTTGTCATCAGGATCCAGCTTCTCCGCCCCCCGAAAGGCCGCTTCTGCTCCCGCGTAGTCACTGCCGGGACGGAACTGGCGGCCCACCAAGTCGTACTCCAGAATACTGGCCAGGGTCTTCTCCGCCAGGGCAGAATTGGGTTCGAGCTTCACCGCAGTCTGGGCCTGAGAGCGGGCAGCTTCGCCCATGCCCGCGGCTAGAAGGGCCTCTGCAATCTGCAAGTGGTGAACCGCTTCTTTCGGATGCTTCGCAATCAAGTCGCGGTAGGACTGAAGCGCCTCGCGCACCTTGCCCTGATTCAGGAGCGATTGGCCCAGTGGCTCGAAATAAATGAGTATGGACGGCCCCTCCCTCACTTCTGCAACCTTGTCGCGCAACGCAGTGGCCTCAGCAACGGTCAGCCGGCGTTTGACCGTGTCGAATCGAATCGTCGCGTAAACTACACCGTCGGGTGTGGCCGAAAACTCCTCGCTAAGCGCAGCCGGGCCCAGGGAGAGACTGACGTTTTTCGGCAACGGTTTGGGCACAAAACCTGCCGGCGGGGTGATCGCGTAATGCCACTCGGTGACAGTTGCACTGGGCAGTTGGTAGTCGGCGATTCGTTGCTTCGCTGGTTTCTTGTCCTTCGCATATCCTTGGCATCTTTCTTCTTTTCCCGCTGTTGCAGATCGGAAGGCAGCCGGGAAAAAAGAGTGTCGAATCGAATGGCAGCAGCCGCGGAGTTGAGATCCGTAATTCCCCGCGTTGCACGATCGCTTTCCAGTGTCAGCTCGAATTGTTCACCCAGATCCCTGGGATCAGTCCGTTCAATCCGGTCCAGCTTCTCCGCCAGATACTGCGACTTCATGTAGCTGGTCAGATTGTCCTTGACCGACTTGCTTTGCGTGTCTGAGTACTCACGCCGGTAGAACGACTCGATGCTGCCATGAGGCTGGGAGGTTTCGACAATGCGTGCTGGACCGTTTTCGGCCAAAAAAATCTCGCGCTTCTCAATCAGAGCATTGTCCGCCGAAGCGCTCACCGGAGTTTGCACCAAAGCGTTGACCCCAGGCCGCACCACCAGAGCCAGACGGCCTTGGTCCGGGGCCGGCAGTTGCCCGAGCCGGGCATACACGTCGGTGGCATCCACCCACAGCTCACGATCGCCTGGGATAAACACAATGGCATGGTCGAACCTGCCCAAGCCCGGCAGCTCCGGAGGCACATCCTCGCGGTCCCCGGCGTTGAGCAATACCAAATTTGCCGGAATGTCGGCTTCACGGAGCATCGCCACTAGCAACGTGGCTTTGTCCTTGCAATCACCATACTTCCGCGTCAGAGTTTCCGTGGGTGGGCGAGGAACCAGAGCGGCATCCCCGAATTCGACCCCCGTGTAGCGAACCTCACGATCCACATACGAAACAATGGCAGCCACTCTCTCATCGCGGGATGACTTGCCTGCAATCAGCTTTGTGACCAGCGGCTTCAGATCAGCCCCGGCCATCTGTTTATCAATGATGGTTGCGTACCCCTCCGCGATATGCTGCCACGAGTCCCCAGTGGAAAAAATAATGTTCGAATAGGCAGGCACATCGCTCGGCAGCTCACTCTCGACGGCATCGAACCCATCGACCGGACCAGCATCGAAACTGATCCGCACCCGGCCCCCGGATTCACTGCGCCGAGGTTTGACATCTGGAAGCAGTTCGAGCCGGTACCGAAGCGGCAGCCCGCTCGGCGCATCCAAAATCAGGCGCGCATGCTCCACCCGCGCCGACAGGCCAACATAGGAACGCTCCACTATGCCCGACCCAAACAATGGTTCCTCTTCCCTAATCGTGTCCTCCTCTTCAACTACCGATCCTGGAGCAATCGCCGGCAGCGGCGCTCGCATCACTCGGCGATCACTAAAGACGTTTTCTTCATTCTCCTTGGCTGGAGCATCGGTAATAGTTTTCGCGTCGAGCGGATGTTCCACATTGTCGGGGGTTATAACGCGGGCCCGCAGCGTCGGGCGCTCCTGGTGCCACGGCTCCCATCTCAATGAGATGTCCGACCAACCCTCTGCTCCCCTTTCGGTAAGGACCTTGTACAGCAGATAACGTGAGCGAACCATCCGTCCGCTCCCATCAAACACACATTTGTCCTCTACTTCCAAAACCAACACCTCCGCGCCTACGGGCGGAACGGCCGCGGATGCCCTCTGATACAAAGCTGAGATGTCAGTTGAGAAATGAGTGGAAGCCGCCTGGTCGCCGTTGGCCGCAAAGGCCGCAGCAATCAACATGCCGGCAAACATCAGCCTACTCATAACCAAGGCAAACCTTCGGAACGCGAACAAAACGACGCCTCACACAGTCGAACTTCAGATATATGGTAGTAGCCCCAGGGGAGGTTCCCAACAATGCCAGAAAACAGGTGATTGTAACAGAAGAGGAATCACGACGGGACAAGGTATGAATGCCTTAAATAGGCTTTAAAAGGACGGGCATCTCTACCTGTCCCGTGAATCTGTTATCCGCTCCCCCTAATTCACCGTCAAACTAACCACCGCATTCTGCGTGACCGCAGACCCCAGCGCCGTCGCCGAAACCGTCGCCGTATACCGGCCCGGCGCAGCCTTGGCCGTAGCCGCCAGCGTCAATGCCGACGTTCCCGCTCCCGGTGCCGACAGAGACGCAGGCGCGAAGCTCGCAGACACTCCCGACGGCAATCCCTTAACCGTAAGCGTAACTGGCGCGTTAAACCCGCCGCTCAAGCTAACCCGGGCAGTCGCCTTTTCACTGGCTCCACCTCGAGCAACCGCGACTGTCCCCGTCGACAGGCTCAAGTGAATTGCAGCCGCGCCCGCCGCATCTTTCCAGTGGTTGACCAGAACATTCGCATCCACCGAACCCAGCCCGCTGGCCTGATCATATCCCGCTATGGCATTGAAGCCGGTGACACCGGCCACGGAATTGTTCCCCGTCTTAACGTCATGAAACACCGCCGCGCCGCCAAACCTCTGGTCGTTCGCCAGCGAATAAAGCGCCGTGTTTGCGTTTCCCTGCCGCGCGCCCATCTTCTCGACCACCAGCGCCATCAGCCCGGCAAACGAGGGCGATGCCGCCGACGTCCCTCCGCTGACCAGGTCGTCCCCGTTCATGTAAATGAGGTAGCCGTCGTGTACTGCCGCACTCAGCGAGACATCGGGCACATCCCGCTTGCCATCCGCCGGGACGCCCACGCCGCTCTGCCAAGTGGGCTTCGCATAAATCGTGCTCACCCCGCCGCCGCCTGCCCACAACCCCGACGCCCCACTATCATTCCAAACCGCTTCCGGAATGTAGCCCAGTGCTGAGCCCATGGTCGTGCTATTCGAGGCCGCCCAGTACAGGCTGTAATTGCTGTCGCTGAACTGCGTACCACCCACACAAACACTGTAGGGACTGGAGCACAGCCCGTTGACGGCGCGCCCGTGCGTAGCCCGAGTGACCGAGGAAGAATCACATCCCGCCGCCCCGCTGTCGCCCGAGGAAACGAATACGCTGATGCCCTGTGCCGCCGCCTGTTGCCACAAGCTGTTAACAAAACTGTTCCCCGACGTCCCCAGCGCCGCTTCACACAACCCGAAGCTCATGCTCATCACCGGCGCCAGATTGTGATTCACGATGTATTGCGCCGACAGGTAGGCGCCATCACTCGTATTTGTCGAAGCCGACACCACAAACTTGATGGTGGCCTTTCTCGCCACTGCGCCCGACCATTCCACATCCAGGTCGGCTTCTGATTCTTCCCCGGAACTCAGAACTCCCGGGTTGGCGCCGTTCACGATGATCTGCGGATCATTCGCCGGCAGCCCAAACATACTCCGAAATTGCCGCACATCGGAAATGTGGATATTCGAACGGCCTACGATGGCGATGCTTTGTCCGCTGCCGTCGATCGCCTGCTGAGAGAGCGGCGCGACATCATAAATGGTGGCAAAATCAGCCGGCGCCATGTAGTGCGTGCTACCCGCGGAAAACTCGGTCGCCGGGCTCTGCAGTGGAGTGTGCATCGGCGCACTGCGGAAGTCATGCAGTGAGACCACTCC
Organism: Terriglobales bacterium; assembly: GCA_049591935.1. Lineage (GTDB taxonomy): Bacteria > Acidobacteriota > Terriglobia > Terriglobales > Acidobacteriaceae > JABCZH01. The sequence goes on from JBAWFN010000110.1 coordinate 7,185, forward strand.
GGCTACGACATCCGACAATGCCTCCGGAATCTCCGGATCCTGGACATTGGCATGGTGCAGTTCACCGCCCACCTGGTAGATGTGAATCGGAGTATGAAACGCCTCCGCTACTTGCGCCGCCGCGCCGCTGAACACCACCGAGCTGCGGCTGGGCCCGATTTCCACCGAATCCAAGCCGTGCTCTTCCAGCCAATTTACAATCTCTTCCAGGTCATTTTCTGACGCTCCGAACCGCTCACCATATTCCTCCGGGGTAAGCCAATGCTGGTAATACGGGGATGCCGGGTCGTGCTGCGCCGCCACCAACGAGTCCAGCGCGGCTTGCTGGGAGGGCTTCAAAGTTAGAATCATGCCCTGCATGCGGTAATAGTCTGAGACTACGCCAATATCATTCGCGGCCGTCGCCAGCGGATGCCGGTTGCCGCGCAACACCATGGTGCGCTCGTCATCAATGTAGCCGGTGATGCGGTCATGCGGTTGCGCAAACAGCGCTCTCTGCCCATCCACCGTTTGGGCGGATACAAACACGCCCGGTCGAAGCAGACTGAAAACGACCATCACCACCAGCAAGCCCATTCGCCGCAGCACAGATGAATCTAAAAAGCGCAGCAACATCAGCAGCCTCCAGAACAGAGCCAGAATTAAATTCCTATATCGATCGACGAGCCGCGGAAGAGTGTTACCAGTGCCGGCAGAAGACCTGTGACATTGTTGTCTGAGTAGAAATGAGAGGAAAGATGACGAAAGCACTAGCCCCCTAAGGCCTGTGCCCTCATAGGTTTAGGCAAGACGGTCGGGTGCCCCGCGTCTCGCTGTTTTTGCGAGACGTGGGATACCAGCGAAGCGCGCATCTTGGACAAGGGGTGGCCCACGTTCGGTTTTTCCGTCGGAACCGTCCCGTCCTAGGCTGCCCCACGCTTCGCGGGGTTCGAAACGGGGGCTGGCCCGGCTTCGACTTTTTTCTACCCTAGCACGATATCGGCTGCCCCAGCTTTCGTTCTTTTCGAAAGCTGGGCACCCCTAACCTATCCCTCTGGGGATGTTTCCCGCCGCCACCACGGCCCGGTTGGGAGAGTGAGAATCGGTGGCGCAGACTCCGGCGGTGCCGGGTACGACGACGGCATACACAACGGGCGGTGTAGAACGGACAAGGGTTGCGCCGGGAGCATCGGGGGCTGGCCCAGCTTCGATTTTTTTCTACCCCAGCACGATATCGGCTGCCCCAGCTTTCGTTCTTTTCGAAAGCTGGGCACCCCTAACCTATCCCTTTGGGGATGTTTCCCGCCGCCTCCACGGCCCGGTTGGGAGAGTGAGAATCGGTGGCGCAAACGCCAGCGGTGCCCAGCTTTCCAACAGAAGGAAAGCTGGGGCAGCCTCATTTAGTATCGTGACGGCAAAGGTGGGCCAGCGCCCAAGCTGACGGCGATGGCCGAAGATTTTCCCGAGGACAAATATGACTTCAAGCCGACACCCGCGCAGCGGAGCTTCGCCGAGCAGTGTTGTTGCAACGAGAAAATGTCGTATTAACTGCAACGAGACTCTGTCACCCCCTGTCGATTAAGTAACGGCCGCTAAAGCCGGGCGGCCGGAGAGGTTGTAGATACGCGGAATCGGGGTTTTTCTTTTCTGCGCCGAGGTCAAGCGCTTGGGACGGCGTTCGGCGTGTTC
>JBAWFN010000111.1:0-53627 GCA_049591935.1 Terriglobales bacterium
TAGGTCACAACCAGCAGGTTGCCATGCGCCACCATGGCGTCGATGATGCCGCCTTGCAAACCGATCACGGTGACGTCATTGATAAAGCTGAGACTGCAATTCGGCTGGATCAGAAAAGTTCCGATGTTGCTCGAATCGGTGTAGCTGGCATACAGGTACTGGCCGTTCATGGCCAGGCCGATGCCATTCGATGCGCCGGTATCGTTTGCCGAACCAAAGGTACTGCTGATCGCGGTGAAGGTGCTTACCGCAACTCCAACAATGTCGCCGGTGGTGGCGTCGGACGCGTACACGCACTGGTTACCGCTGCTGTCGAGGACGGCCAGACGGTTCAATCCAAAATAGCCGCCCCCGATGCCATAGCCGCCGGTGGACACGGTTTGTTGCAAATTGATCAGACCATTGGTTCCGATTGAGTAAAAGGACACACTGCTAAAAAACGGGGCCAGGTCGTCATTGGTGACCAGGTAGTGAGGCGTGCCCTGTCCAGCAGCGGCAACGTTCAACAGAGAAACTCCAACCAGCATCACTGCCGCGCGCGATAACCAGGATTTAGCCGAAGTCCTCATAATCCTTCTCGAGATTGACGGGAACATGCGCCGGCGAAACCGACCGCGGACGAGGGAATCAACGGCAAAAGTCGCACCCAGAACGGAAGAAGTGAAAGTACCGCGAAAACCGGCAAACACGGAGAGAGCTTCCGGTTCGGCCAGGTTCGTGCAGCAACATCTTCCTGCCATCACAAACCCAACCAATATACCTGAAGCGGCGAACTACTACACCCGTCGTTTTTTCTTGCCTGTTCCAGGCTGTTTTGCTCGGGGCCAAAAGACTCTACAGGAGTCGGAGAGCACGCTCAAGCACAGGAGGACTGTGGGTCGCCCGTTACCGCCTGTCGACAAATCAAGCGCCGGCGGCAACTCCTTCCGCGCCGAGCGTGGACGGCAGGCACAGCGGCAGGCAATCAGCGGAGTGATTTAGCGAACATTGGTCGGGGCGCGCGGATTTGAACCGCGGACCCCCTGCGCCCAAGGCAGGTGCGCTACCAGGCTGCGCTACGCCCCGACTCCGTGGAGGTTCATTTCGATTATAGCCGACCCCTTTGTCGGCGCCGTGAGCCGCGCGAGGTATAATTTCCGTTGGCCATGTACAACCCCCGCTATGCCCTGGTGGCTTACGTGAGAGATGCAGTGGGAGAGTTTGTCGCCACCCTCCGTCAGGAACTGCACCCGGACTTGCCGCATCTGCCAGCCCATCTCACGCTGCTTCCACCCCGTCACCTGCGGGGCAGCGAAATCGCCGCACTGGAGACGCTGGAGGAGGTCTGCGGCCAGGTCGAGCCCTTTGAAGTCACGCTCGGAGAAGCGGAAACCTTCGTCCCGGTGACGCCCACCGTGTTCATTCGGGTGGAGCAGGGGGCGGCGCACATGCGTGACCTCCATAACAGGCTAAACACGGACGCCCTCAGCGCGATCGAAGAGTGGCCCTACATGCCTCACCTGACCATCGCGAAACTGAGCAGCGAAGGCTTGGCGGAGCAGGCGTATCTGACCGCCCGCGACCGTTGGGCTGAGTACAAGGGAAGCCGGCGCATCGTCATCCGGGAACTCAAGTTTGTGTGCGAACAAGAAGAGAATCGCTGGAAGGATCTGGCGGGAGTCCCGCTCGGGCGTAGTCTGATGAAGCGCTAGAAGTACCAAACGTCACCCAGTCCGCATTGTCCCAATTCCCGCGCCAGACACGCCTTTGGTCTTAAGGTACAGTTCCCCTCCGTGCTTTGCCAATAGAGGAACGCGAGTGTAATAAGGAAGCAGGGGTTGCACGCGTGGCGGCAGGCCGTTTTTCCCCTTGAAAAGTAGGCCGCCGGAGGAGCTATGCAAATCGGGGTCTACGGTGCCGGCTATCTGGGAACAGTGGTTTCCGCTTGTCTGGCCGATTTTGGGACTCCGGTGCTGTGCTGCCATCCGGATAGCTCACGCATGGTGGAGATGGCCCAGGGTGCGGTGCCTTTCCACGAAAAGAACCTGGCCGAGGTTATCAAGCGCAACGTGCGCTGCGGACGCTTGGCTTATTCCACCGATGTAGAGGCCTTCGCCCGCAAGGCGCAGGTGATTTTTCTGGCCGAGGACGGCCCGCACAATCTTAGTGATCTCGCCCTGCGCATTGCCCGGGCCGCTTCCAAGCCTGCGATTCTTTCCGTTGTCACCCCGGTTTCTGTGGGCGCTGCTTCTGCCATTGAAGGTCGCATCAAAGAGGCAGGTTGCCGGGCGACCATCGTCTCGCAGCCCATGTTTTTCACCCCGGGTTGCGCGGTGGAAGACTTCAACTGGCCGGACCGAATTATCCTGGGCACTTCGTCCCACGAAGCCGTTCTGGTCCTGAAGCAGATTTTTCATTCGTTGGTGATGCGCGGGGTTCCGGTGATTGTGACCAATCACGAGACTGCGGAACTGGTGCGGGAAGCGGCGACGGCTTTTGTCGCCACCAAGATTTCGTTCATCAACGAAGTCGCCAGTCTGTGTGAACTAGTGAAAGCAGACGCGGTCAGCCTGTCACTGGCTCTTGGTTTGGACAAACGGATTGCGCCCCGCTGCCTTCAGCCCGGCGCCGGCATGGGCGGACTGTTCGCCGAATCGGACATGGATGCTCTGGCCGAACTGGCGCGGGAAAATGGAGTGTCACTGAAAGTGCTGAGCGCGGCCCGCGAAGTGAATCATTGCCTCACCGATCAGGTGCTCGACAAGATCGCCCACTGCGTGCAATCGGTGCAAAACAAAGATGTCGGAATTCTTGGCCTGGCGTTCAAGCCCAATACCAATTCCGTCGCTGGATCTTCCTCGATGCGCCTGGTGAAGAGCCTAATTGCCAATGGCGCGCGGGTAAGGGCTTACGACCCGGTTGCGATCCCCGACGCGCGCATGGAATTGAACGGCACCGTCCACTACTGCGAGTCGCCGTATGCCGCTGCGGAAGGTGTGGACGCGTTGGTGGTGGGCACGGGCTGGCCGGAGTTTCGCGGCCTCGATTTCAGCAGAATCAAACACATGCTGCGGCGTCCCCTCATCGTCGATACCAAAAACCTGCTCGACTCTGTCCGCCTCCGCGCCATGGGTTTTGAGTACGTTGGCGTGGGGCGCGGGTAAGTCTTCCCTTCGTCTTCCGTAGATTCTCTTGGCGGTCTTTGCCAGGACTTGGCGGCCTTCGCGGTAAGGCGTTGAACCGCAAAGTGCGCAAAGAGATCGCTAAGAGCGCGAAGAAACCGCCTGCCGCCTTCCCCGCAAATTGCTATAATCGAGACTCCACGCGGTGGGAGTAGCTCAACTTGGTAGAGCATCGGACTGTGGCTCCGACGGTTGCGGGTTCGATTCCCGTCTCCCACCCCAGAGTCCACCGTCGATTGCATACTATGCCTGTCCCTGCCGATCAGCCGGAATGCTGGCCTACGCTGCCGCTGGATTCTTGGAAAGACACTTGCGCTACGCTCCACCTGTGGACGCAGATGGTGGGCAAGGTCCGCCTGCGTCTGACGCCGCTGGTGAACCATTGGTGGAATGTTCCGTTGTATGTAACTGCCCGTGGCCTGACCACATCCCGCATCCCATATGGTCAAAGGGCATTCGAACTGGGGTTTGACTTCTTACGCCACCAGCTTGTGCTCGAGACCAATGATGGAATCGTGAAGACCATCCCACTCGGGCCGCGCTCCGTGGCCGAGTTTTACCACGAATTTATGGGCATGCTTCGGTCGGCGGGGATCGACGTCAAAATATGGAAGATGCCAGTCGAAATCCCCAATCCGATTCCGTTCGATCAGGATCGCGTGCATGCGTCGTATGATCGCGCTTCAGTTGAGAAATTCTGGCGGATTTTATTGTCGGCGGATGCGGTCCTCGAGCGGTTTCGCTCGGGATTCATCGGCAAGAGCAGCCCGGTCCATTTCTTTTGGGGAAGCTTCGACCTTGCCGTCACGCGTTTTTCCGGGCGCCGTGCTCCCGAACGGCCGGGCGCCGATGTCATTACCCGCGAAGCCTATTCCCACGAAGTGAGCAGCGTAGGTTTTTGGCCGGGCAGCATCGGGGTCAAGGATGCAGCTTTTTATTCATACGCTGCTCCCCAGCCGCAAGGATTCAAAGAGGCGCGGGTGCGCCCGGACACTGCGTCGTATGACAAGCAGCTTGGGGAATTCATCTTGCTGTATGAGGACGTGCGCAAGTCCGAATCGCCGACGACGGCATTACTCGAATTTTGCCAGACCACTTACGACGCCGCAGCAGGTTTGGGCAATTGGGATCGCAAAGAGCTCGAGGTATCTCGTCACTAGATTTTGTTGGGGCCGAGTTCCGGTTGGGCGAGAGATAGAGTAGCCTTATCGGGACTCATGGCTGCTAGTTCCCTGGATCGCCTGCTTCATCAACTCGAAGAGTGTCGCAGCCGCTTTGGACGCGGGGAAGCTGCCCGCGTGGTCCAACTGTTGTCGACTCTGGGTAAACGGCGATTCTCTGACACGGCCTCTCTGATTCGCTTCCATGAAGGTTTGCTGTTTCTGCGCGCGTTTCCACAAGGGCCGGAAGTTGTCCGCCAGAGCGAGCGGCTGCTGCGGGATTTCTCGAAAAGAGTGGAGGCGCTAGAAAAGGCTGGCGCGGATATGGACGATTTTGATCCGCTGGAAGTCTCGGGCATCGCCGGCACGGTCATGCAGGACACGCTTAGTTTTGACCTGGTGCGCTGGCTAGTGGAGCACGTTCCCGGCGCGGAGATCGTCTGGGATGATTACTCGGAAGAACGGGCGATGGCCGCCGTCTGGCCACACCTGATGCCTCTTCAGGAAGAAGACGGCTACGTTGAGGCCGATGTCCCCTGGCGACAATGGTTGCAAACGGCCGCCGGGAGCAAGAACAGAAATCTGCAATGGATGGTCCGGCAATGTGCGCAACTGCCCGCCCCCGACGCGGACAAGGCCTTGCTTTACGACTCCCTCCGTCTGCCGGTTGGCTGGAGCTTGGGCAACCAGGCCTTCTCGCGCAGCAGAAATTGGCGTCCGCTACGACGACCATTTTTTCATCATGAACCGCTGATCACCCGCGGAGAAGTCTCGCTGGCGAGCGAACTCGCGCAAGCGCCACCGGTCTTGCATCGCCTATCGGTGAAGCAGGGCGAGGCGGCAATGAATATGATCCGCGAGATCATGCTGGTCCGCTATCGGGAACTCTACGGCACTACGCTGGGAGATCCACGGTCGGTGGTGCGCGCCGATGTGGGGCGGGGCGTTTCCATCTATTTTTGGAACCTGTATCCGGCGCGGCGTTTGCCGTTGCGGGCCTACGTAGCGGGGTTCACGCTAAAGAACGGAGTGCCCATCAACTACGTTGAGGCCATCGGGCTCTGCGAGTGGATGGAGGTGGGGTTCAACACCTTCTACACTTTTCGGGGCGGGGAAGTCGCCTGGATTTACGCGCAAGCGCTGCGCGGTCTGGTGGAATTGACTGGGGCCAAATGCATTTCGATGTATCCCTATCAACTTGGGGATGGCAATGAAGAAGCCATTGAGTCGGGTGCCTTCTGGTTTTACCGCAAACTGGGTTTTCGGCCGGGCCGCAAGGATTTGCTGAAGTTGGCGCAGCGCGAAGAGCAGCGGATCGCGCGTGATCCCAAATACAGAACTTCTCCCAGGACACTGCGCCGTCTGGCGTCTGGGCACGTTTTCTACGAGCTGCCGGGAAGCGCGGTCGGCGCCTGGGATCGCTTTTCCACACGCAAGATCGGGATGCGAGTCAATCAGCGCATGGCGCGGGAGTTCGGTGGAAGTAACGAGCGCATTCGGGGGGCCTCGTCGAAATGGCTGGCGCGAGTTCTGGGCGCGCGGATCGCGTCAGCATCCTGGGGGCCGCTGGAACATACAAGTCTAGAAAACTTCGCGATGGTTCTGGCGCTGGTTCCGGATGCGGCATCTTGGAGCCGGCAGGAGAAGCAGGCCTTGCTGCAGATCATCCGCGCCAAGCCGGCGGCGAACGAAATGCGGTATCTGCATCTGACGCAGACCCATCGCCGATTGCGGGAGATGCTATTGCGGCAGGGTTCCTAGTACCCGGGGTAGTGGGTCAGTTTGGTTTGCAATGCTTCGCGTGCTTTGCGAATCCTTGGCGGCCTTTGCGGTGAACCGCTTTCTTACCGCAAAGATCGCAAAGAACTGCCGCTAAGGGCGCAAAGTCTGAGTAGCCCTCAACCGTGAAACTGACCCACTACCGTACCCGGCCGATACTTGTGGGCATAGTTCACTCAAGAATTCAAGACACGCTGGTTCGTCGTCTTGCACAATAGCTGCAATCGTTTGCAGCATCACTTCCCGCTCTGGGCCTGGACTTCCGCGCTGGAAGCGGAATCTGCTTGACATCAACTTGCCCCCCACTAGAATCAGTTCAAATTTCCCGTCCGGACTCTAGATCATCCACTGTCAGGCCAGACTGCTGTGATTTGACCGGAGTCGTTAATCGGTGCGCGAGCACTTTCGAGTTTAGAAATCAGGGGCGTTGGGGGAACGATGCGACGGCGGGTAGCTTCGGGGATGTGTGTGTTTGGTTGGATGATGCTGGCAGGGCTCACTTCGTCGGATGGAGTGGCCCAGCGAACCCCAGCTTCGGCATCGATCCGCCCGCAACTGACCTATTCAACATACTTCGGCAAGCCCGCAGACCGAATCAACGCTCTGGCGGTCGGCCCCGACGGCAGTCTTTACCTCGCGGGCGTGACCCTGACCAATCCGGGTCGAATCGATGCCACGCAGTGGAGCGCGGGTGGCGGGAAACCCTTCGTCGCCCATGTCTCGCCCGACGGCACGAAATTGTTGTACTTCACGCTTTTGTCAAACGGAACCGGAGACGAAGCTCGCGCCATCGCGGTTGATGCGACGGGAAACGCTTACGTCACCGGACAAACGCGGGAGCAGGCTTTTCCTGTGCGCCATGCGTTGCAAGCGCGGTGCAGTCTCGACCGAGCGGGAAAATGTTTGGGCGAGGCATTTGTCGCCAAAGTGAACCCCCAGGGGTCACTGGTCTTCGCCACCTATCTGGGTGGCAGCGGCGAAGACGCCGGCAACGCGATTGCCGTTGATGGCCGGGGGAATATCTACGTTGCGGGTTCCACCACGTCCGTGGATTTCCCGAAAGTTAGCCCCGTGCAAGGGGTTCCGGGAGGCGGCGCAGACGCCTTCGCCGCCAAGATTGCAGCCGATGGTTCTCATGTTGTGTACGCCACTTACCTGGGAGGAACTGGCTTCGACGAGGCTCGAGGCATCGCGGTGGATGGCGTGGGAAACGCGTACGTCACTGGGACGACTGAGTCGCCGGATTTTCCAAACCGCAACGCGCTGCAATCCCGGTGTGTGTGGGCGGAGCGAGGTGGGTGTGCGGGTGAAGCATTCGTCGCCAAGCTCTCGGCCGAAGGATCTGCGATTTTGTATTCGACCTACCTGGGTGGAAGCGGTGGCGATTCCGGCGCCGCAATTACGGTGGACGCTGGAGGCAACGCGTATGTGGCCGGGGTGACTTCCTCCATCGACTTTCCTCTGGCCCGGCCGGTGCAGCCCGCGCTGGCAGGAACGAGCAATGCGTTTGTGAGCGTGATTTCCGCGGAAGGATCTGAGCTCACATTTTCCACCTACCTCGGCGGAAGCAGTTTTGACCAGGCCCGCGCCATTGCGATGGATCCCGCGGGAAACGTGGTGGTGTCGGGCTGGGCCCACTCCGGAGATTTTCCCACGGTTGACGCTGTCCAAAATGCCTGCCAGAACGCAGCCCACGAGTGCAGCGTGGATGCTTTTGTCTCGGTGCTGGATGCCAGCGAGGGAAAGCTTGTGTTCTCCAGCTATTTGGGAGGCAGCGGCACCGATGTGAGCCAGGCGACCGCCGTGGGCCGGCAGGGTACGGCGTATGTGGGGGGGTGGACGAACTCGAAAGACTTGCCCAGAGTGGGGATGGCTGTGGCTTCGCCGGGCCGGGTCGGGAATGGCTGGGGCGGCAGTTTCCTGGCGAAGATTGATGGAATCCTGCGCCAGCCGTCGACTGTGTACTGCCAGTCTGAAACCAACAATTGGACGGGCGGTGCCGGCGACAACAAATGGGCCAGCAAGGGGAACTGGAGCCTGGGCCGCGTCCCCATCTCGAGCGACAGCGTCTGTATTGCCAGTTCTTTCTCCGCCAGCACGATTACGATCTCCAGCCTGGCTTCCGTCAATCAAATCATCAGCGCGCTTAGCGGTGCCGCATCGATTTTGTTTACTGGTGGACCCTTGACGATTTCCGGATCGGCAGATTTTTATGCCGATACCAACATGCAGTCTGGCGTCCTCACCTTAAACGATTTCAGCAACATGGAAACTTTCGAGCTGAGTGGAGGGACTTTGACGGGCGCGGGCACGCTGTTTGTCAGCGGTCTGCTGACTTGGTCCGGCGGTGCGATGTGCAGCAACTACTCGACGTCGGCCAAAGCCTGCGCGGCTCCCACCCAGGGGCCGAGTACCACCGATGCCAATGGCGGACTCGCCCTGCCATCGGGATCGGTCACCCTGAATGGCAGACTCCTGAACAATGCCGGGACTGCAACTGTGAGTGGTGAATCCATCACGTTGTTAAACAGCGCAACCATCAGAAACAGGACCGGCGCCACCTGGAATCAGACGTCTAATGCCAATATCACCGTGGGGGATTCCGTCTCCCCTATCCCCCGTTTCAACAACGACGGGACTCTGACGCAGACGGCGGGCAGCGGCGTCAGCACCATCCAGGCGGTCTTCAACAACACGGGGGCGGTGCAGGTCAACAAGGCGACCCTGGATCTGGTAAACGGAGGGGTTTGCAACGCGACCTGTCCCGGGACTTGGACTGTGGCTTCGGGAGCGACGCTGCAATTCGACACGCCGCCGACGCAGAAGTTTGCGCTCAGCGGCGCTATGGGCGGAACTGGATCTGCGGGGGCGGGAGCGGTGAATTTCGCGAGCGGGAACGAGATCCTGAGTGGCAACTACAACATTAGCGGCGGGACCACAGTGAACACTGCCACGGTGAACTTCAACGGCACCGTGTCGAATACTGGCGCCCTTACAGTGAACAGCGGAGTAGCGGTGTTCGCAACTACTTCGGTGGTAACCGTGACGGTCCCGGCAATGACTTTGAATGGAGGGACCTTAGCGGCCAACGATAGTTTTACGGTCACCGGATTGCTCACCTGGTCAGGGGGATCGATGTGCACCGTGTACACGTCGCAAACCGGGTCATGCGCCGCCTCCTCAACCCCGGGAACCACGACCGCAGGCGGAGGAATTTCGTTTGGTGCGGGGAACGCAATATTGGACAGTCGTATCTTGAACAACACACAAACCGCGACCATGACCAGCGCTATTTCGCTGAATCTGTTGGACAGCGCGACCGTGAACAACAAGAGCGGTGCGACCTGGAACCTGGCGGCGGATGCCAACCTGTACGGTTTTACCGGGACGTTCAACAATTCAGGGACGTTCGAAAAAACTGGTGGAACCAGCACCACGCTGGTGCAGCCGGTATTCAATCACACGGGCACAGTGCTGGCCAATGCCGCGACCCTGGATTTTAACGGCGGCGGAACCTGCATACTGACGTGCTCGGGCACCTGGAGCGTGGCTTCCGCCGGGAGCCTGCAATTCGACACCGCCGCATATTCGCTGAGTGGCAAAATCAGCGGGGCCGGCACCATAACTTTCGGCAGCGGCACGGAAACCCTGACCGGGGCTTACAGTGCCACGGGGATCACGAACCTTAGCGGTGCGATCGTGGGGTTCAACCAGTCCGCCCCGGTGGCCTTTGCCGGGCCGGTAAATCTCACCAACGGGTACTTGTATGGCAGCGCGACCTTGAACCTCAACGGCCTGCTGACCTGGACGTACGGCGTGATGTGCACAGCCTACTCGCAGGCCATGGCCTCCTGCACCATTCCTGGGGTGCAGGCTGTGACCAATGCGAATGGAGGAGTGATTTTGCCTTCGGGCTATCCTGTGCTGAATGCCCGCATCCTGAACAATATCCAAACCGCGACCATGTCGGGTGACGGTTACTTTCTCAATCTGTTGAACAACGCAGTCTTGAACAATAAGCAAGGCGCGACGTGGAATCTGGCGGCCGACGCCAGCTTGTCCGGACCCTCGGGTACGTTCAACAATGCGGGGACTTTCAGCAAGACATTGGGGACCACCAGCACCATCCAGACGATCTTCACTAACGCTGGAGCCGTCCAGGCCGGTTCGGGAACGCTGGCTTTTCTGGGCGTGTTCACGCAGAGTGGTGGCTCCAGTGCTCTAAATGGGGGCAATTTCTCCTGGTCACTTCCCGTGACCTTCGCCGCCGGAAGTCTGACCGGGTCGGGAACGGTCAATGGTGCGGTGGTGAACGCCAGCGCAGTTCTGGCTCCCGGAAGTTCCACGGTTGCGGGTGCAATTGCTTTTGCGGGTGCTTCGAGCAGTTACACCCAGAATCTGTTGGGCTCCTACAACGTCAAGGTGGGAGGAACGGGAGCGGGGCAGTTTGATCAAATCACCGTGGGTGGCGCCACCGTCTTAACCGGGGCCCTCAACGTGAGCAAGATCAATGGTTACTCACCGCCACACGGAAGCACGTTCAAGATCATCACCAGCGGTTCGGTGACCGGAGCGTTTACCAAAGTTACCTCGGGTTGGAAGGTGACGTACAACAAGACGTCCGTGGTTCTCACCTTCCCGTAGGAGTGCCGGCCGGCGCTGGCGGTTTCCCCTTGGAATGCGGAATCGGCATCTGTTAGGCTATTTGGTTTCCTAAACGAGGACGATTCCATCATGTTCAAGAAGAAAGTTGTCAGCGTCATCATCACAGCGGTGATTGTCTGCGCCCTGCCATTCTCTAGCATTGCAGCCGACAAGAAAAAGAACAGCGCCAGCCCTGCCGAAACGAGCCGCCCCTCCTATGAGCTGCCCCAAGCGGCAAAGGAAGACCTTGATTACTCCATGTATCAGCAGATTCGTGAGGAGGGATTAAAGCACTCGCACGTCATGGAGTACGCATCAGCGCTCATGGACGGAATCGGCCCGCGGCTCACCGGGTCACCTAACGTGAAGCACGCCAATGAGTGGACACGCGATCAGTTTACTGCCATGGGCTGCGCCAACGCCCACCTGGAAGATTGGGGAGAATTTGGCATGGGCTGGCAGCAACTCAATACCTGGGTGCGCATGAGTTCGCCGGACACGGCTGTGTTTATCGCTCAGGCTTCTCCCTGGTCGCCATCCAGCAATGGCGCCATCAACGCTGCCGCGGTCTCGGTGGAGGTAAAGAAAGTCGAGGATCTCGACAAGTACAAGGGCAAAGTCGCCGGCAAGATTGTTTTTTTGGGGGAGATGCGCGAGGTCAAGCCGGTCGACAAACCGCTTTTTGAACGCAATGACGACAAAGACCTTGCCAAACTGATCGAGTATCCCGTGGCTCCCGCGCGCGACTACGAAAACCGCCTGAAAGAATACATGGAGAGAGTGCAGGTCTACGCCAAGACGAAGGATTTTCTGGTTTCCGAACATGCTCTGGCGGTGGTGCTTCCCAGTCGTGATGGTGAAAACGGCGGCGGCTCCGGGGGCACGATTTTCGATGACGGCGGTCTGGGCCGGTCCACTTACCAGCGCGATCATGCCATGCCGTTCCCGGTGGTGGTCATGGCCATTGAGAGCTACGGTCGCGTGTATCGCCTGCTGAAGGAGCAGGTGCCCGTGACCATCGAGATGAACGTGGATACGAAGTTCTTCGGCGATCACGAGCACGGCTTCGACACCATCGCTGAGATTCCCGGTACCGATCCTCAGTTGAAGGATGAGGTGGTAATGGTGGGCGGCCACCTGGATTCCTGGGCCTCTGGCACCGGTGCCACCGACAACGGTGCGGGAACGGTGGTTGCGATGGAAGTGATGCGCATCCTGAACGCGCTGCATGTGAAGCCACGCCGCACCATTCGTGTGGGGCTGTGGACCGGGGAAGAGCAAGGCTTGTTCGGTTCACGCCTCTATGTGAAGCAGCACTTCGGATACGTTCCGCTTTCCACCGCACCCGACGAGATGAAGAAGCCAGAGTGGCTGCGGAAGCCCGCCGGCCCGCTGGAGCTTAAACCTGATCAGCAGAAAGTATCCGGCTACTTCAATCTGGATAACGGCAGCGGCAAGATTCGCGGAGTCTATTTGCAGGAAAACGGTGCAGTGGCTCCTATTTTTGCGCAATGGATTGCACCGCTGAATGACCTGGGCGTTACCGCGATCACCCTGCGGAACACGGGTGGCACTGATCATCTGTCCTTCGATGCCGTAGGGATTCCGGGTTTTCAGTTCATACAGGACAATCTGGATTACATGAGCCGGACCCACCACTCCAACATGGACGTTTACGAGCGGCTACAGAAGGCTGACCTGGAGCAGGCAGCTACTGTGGAAGCCATCTTCGTCTATAACACCGCGATGCGCGACCAGATGCTGCCGCGCAAGCCGCTGCCGCATCCGGAACTGGACGAGCAGCGGTCAAAACCGCTGATGCATCTGATGCCCGGTGCAGTAGAAGACGACAAAGACGGGAAGGCGGAAGAAAAGAAGTAATTGCGGGTCGAAGCACTTATTGTCCTCGCACCAGACGCAGAGCGCTCGCAAGGTTGACGTCGCCGTTTGCAGCTTTGTCTTCCTCGGCCGGAACCTTGGCAGCATCCCCCTCACCGGGCGCGAGGAACAGGTTGCTTTCCACTTCGTGCTGCCGGGTGTAAAGGTCGTAGTAGCGGCCGCGTAGCGCGTAAAGCTCTTCGTGGCTTCCGCGTTCGAGGATTTGTCCCTGTTCCATCACCAGGATCTGATCAGCACGGCGAATGGTCGAAAGCCGGTGCGCAATGACGAATGTTGTGCGCCCTTGCATCAGGTAAGACAGTCCCTGCTGAATCAAAGCTTCGGATTCGGAGTCGAGGCTGGAAGTGGCTTCATCAAGAATGAGAATGCGTGGCTCGGCCAGGATGGCCCGCGCAATCGAAATTCGCTGGCGTTGTCCCCCTGACAGCTTTACACCGCGCTCGCCCACCACGGTGTCGTACTTCTCGGGAAAACTCTCAGCAAACTCATCGACCCGCGCAATCCGGCAAGCTGACATGACTTGCTCTTCGGTGGCATCGGGCCGGGAGAAAACCACGTTGTCTCGAATGGTTCCATCAAAGAGAAACGACTCTTGAAGAACCACGCCCAACTGGGTGCGATACGAATCCAGCCGGACGGTGCTCAAATCGACCCCATCGACCAGAATTCTTCCCTGCGTCGGGGTGTGAAACGCGGCAATCAAACCAATGGTCGTCGACTTTCCTGATCCAGATGAGCCCACCAATGCCGTTACCGTACCGGGCGCGGCGTGAAATGATACGTCGTGGAGCACCAACTTGCTGCCGTCATAGCTGAAGCCGACGTTCTCGAAATCGATGTCGCCGCGAATGCTGCCGAGGGTCTGGGTGCGCCGGGGATCACGATCTTCACGACTTTCGTCGAGAATTTCCTGAGTGCGCTCGAGTCCGGCCAGCGCTTCTGTGAGTTGAGTGCCCACTTGCACGATCTGCATAATGGGCGCAATCAGAAAGCCCATGAACAGGGTATAGGTGAAAAAGCCGCCAATGGTGAGTGAGCCGGCGGCCACCTGGTGCGCGCCGACATACATAATGACCGCTCCGACCACGCCGAGCAGAACGCTGGCGGAGAGCGTCATCACGGACGTGGCTGTCAGGCTGCGTAGGACGTTGTCCAAGAGCCGCTGCACTCCACGCGAGAAAACGTTATCCTCGCGTTCTTCGGCGTGGTAACCCTTCACTACGCGCACGCCACCGAGCGATTCCGCCAGTCGTCCAGTGACTTCCGCGTTGATCTTGCCGCGCTCGCGGAAGATGGGACGGATGGTGCCGAAGGCCTTTCTCAAGGCGATGGCGAACACCAGCAGGAACCCGAATGCAAGCGCAGTCATCAAAGAGCTGATGCGGAACAACACAACCAGCGCTATCAGGGCTGTAATCAACCCACCAACTAAGTCGACCAGTCCGGTTCCGATCAGGTTCCGCACGCCTTCAACATCGCTCATGATGCGCGCCACCAGCGCGCCGCTCTTATTGGAATCATGGAAAGTCACCGACAACCGTCCGATGTGCGACTGCACCTTGGAGCGAAGCTCAGTGATGAGCCGCTGCGCCGCCTTGGACAGCAGTTGCGTCAGCGCAAACGAAGTCGCTCCCTGAATCAGCGTCGCCAGCAACACTGCCCCAACCAGTGGCTTGAGGAGTTGCAGATGGTGCTTGACCATGACCGTATCGATCAGATACCTGGTGGAGTAGGGAAGCACCAGGCCGGAAACCCGGTTGATCAACATCAGCACAAAGCCCAGCCCCAACAGGCCTCGGCGGGGACGGATCAGTTCCCCAAGGATAGGCCATACGGTGCGTAATCTTTGGCTTGCAGGGCGTGCATCGCGGGGTGGTTTGCCTGGCAGCGTCACTCTGAGATTAGACTCTAGCCGCGGTAGCGGCGCTTCATTTTATGGGATTGCATCATGGGATTGCGGTTGAAAGAAAGCCCCGGCGGGGCAATCCTGTGGGCTCTTGGGTTACACTAGAAAGCGAGTTTTCAGCCATAATTTGCCATGCTCTCTGACCCCACTCATCCCGAGCCCTTGCCCGAGCATCCGGCAAACCCGCAGTCGGAGACCCCGGGCCACGAAATCGAACTCTTGCTGGCCGAGAGCTGGAATCAGCCCCTTTGGAAGCGTCTGCAGGGCGAGTTGCGCGACAAGTTCGCGCCGGAAAACCTGCCCCCGCTGCAACTCACTTCACGCCCGGTGGACGTGGGCATGATGCAAAGCGACCGCGTCAGCGTGCCCTGGTATCGCACCGTGTTCAGCAATCTGGGCGATGTGATTTCTCCAGAAGTTCTACCCCCGCTGGAACTCGAGTCCAGGCCAGCAGATGTAGATGAGCTGATTTCCGACATGATGGGCCATGGATGGTGGAGTTCGCTGTTGCGCAATCTGGCGGACAGAGTTGCGCCGGAACGAATGGCTCCATTGGAGCTGACGTCGAAGCCAATGGATCTGGGATTGGGCTCGCGCTCCATGTTGCTGGCGCGCTGGTCGTCGGTGATCAGCACGCCCAAGGTGTTCTTGCCGGACAAACCGAAGACTGAGACGAGGTTATCCCCCTTGGCCGCTCCTGCGAAACCAAGGCCGGATCCGGCTGAGGTGGAGGTCGTCCACGTCCTCGAAGCAGATTTGAAGCGAGACCTGCGGCGCTCCATCTTTCGCCAGCGTTTGTGGATCTCGCTGGCTGTTCTTGAGGTTCTGACTCTGATCGGAACTTCCATCTGGTTGAAGTAGCCCGTACGCCACCGTCCGTGAGCTTCGGTTTTTACGCTCCATATACGGAATGAGCCGATGAGCGAGAAATCCCACGACCGCGAACTGGGGATGAATCGTAAGATCACCCGCCGCGATTTTCTGGACGGAGTGGCTCTTACCATCGGCGGAGCAGTGGTGGCATCCGCGGTTCCCCGTGTGTTCGGCGTCTCCGACTTGGATTCGGCTCCGGAGAAGAATCCGGCCTACTATCCTCCTGCTTTGACCGGCCTGCGCGGCAATCACGAAGGCAGCTACCCGGTGGCGCACAGTTTGCGGGATCACACCTTCTGGGATTCCGCGGGCAAGCCTGAAAACACCGGCGAGACCTATGACCTGATTGTGGTGGGAGGCGGCATCAGCGGACTGGCGGCCGCTTACTTTTTCCGCAAACATGCTCCCAACGCTCGCATCCTCATCCTCGACAACCACGACGATTTCGGCGGCCACGCCAAGCG
Source organism: Terriglobales bacterium (assembly GCA_049591935.1). GTDB lineage: Bacteria > Acidobacteriota > Terriglobia > Terriglobales > Acidobacteriaceae > JABCZH01. The sequence goes on from JBAWFN010000111.1 coordinate 15,887, forward strand.
CAACGAGTTTCGTGCCGGCGGCCGGCTGTTGCTCAGCTATGGAGGCACGCAGTCGATCGATACCCCATCGGGTTACAGCCAGGTTGCGAAGGGGCTGATAACGGACCTCGGCATCGACACGCAGCGCTTCTACAAGGCTTACGACCAGAAGTTGTATGACAAGCTGGGAGCTGCGTGCTTTTTCGACAAAGAGACTTTTGGCGAGGACCGGTTGGTCGCGGGAATGGGATCCCGGCCCTGGGCAGAGTTTCTCAAGGGCACGCCACTGACAGCCAAGGTGCAGCACGAGATTGAGCGCGTGTATACCGAGAAGGTGGATTATCTGCCGGGCCTCTCCCGCGAGCAGAAGCGGGCGAAGTTAACAGAAATCAGCTATGCGGATTTTCTGACGCAGATTTGCAAGCTGTCTCCCGACGCGCTGCCTTTCTTCCAGACCTATACCCATGATGAGTTCTGCGTGGGAATCGAGGCCGTCTCGGCGCTGACCTGTTATGAAGTCGGCGACGACTATGGGTCGTTCACCTACGCCGGATTCGGCGGTCTCGACTTGGGAGATGAGGGCAAAAAGGAAGAGCCCTATATTTTCCATTTTCCCGATGGCAATGCCTCGGTCGCGCGTTTGCTGGTGCGTTCCCTGATTCCAGCAGCGATTCCCGGCCGCACCATGGACGATGTCGTGACTGCCCGTGCCGATTATGCGCAGCTTGACGATGCCAAGTCAGCCATCCGTATTCGCCTGAACAGCTCCGTAGTGAAGGTTGGTAATGACGGCCCCACGCAATCGGCGAAGGGCGTTACGGTTGCCTACATGCGGGGCGGCAGACTGCAACAGGTTCGGGCAAAGTCGTGCGTGCTTGCCTGCTACAACATGATGGTTCCGTTCCTTTGTCCGGAACTTCCCGAAAAACAGAAGGAAGCTCTACACCTGTTGGTGAAATCGCCCCTGGTATACACGCATGTGGCGATCCGGAACTGGAATACGTTTCATCAGCTTGGAGTTCAGCAGATTATTGCGCCCGGCAGCTACCACACTTACACTGCGCTGGATTTTCCCGTGAGCCTGGGCGAATATCAATTTCCCAGCAAACCGGAAGAGCCCATGGTGCTGTTTATGCTGCGCACGCCTTGCAGTCCGGGACTACCGCAGCGCGATCAGAACCGCGTGGGCCGCGCCGAGCTTATGGAGACTCCGTTCTCCACCTTCGAGCGGAACATTCGTGATCAACTGGCGCGGATGCTGGGTCCGGCGGGTTTTGATCCGGCTCGGGACATCGAAGGCCTCACCGTGAATCGCTGGGCTCACGGCTACTCCTACAGCCCCAACCCGCTGTTCGATCCGCATTGGCGCAAGGGTGAGGAACCGTGGGTAATAGGGAGACAGCCGTTTGGGCGGATTACCATCGCCAATTCCGATGCTGGCGCCAGCGCTTACACGGATGCGGCAATCGATCAAGCGTACCGCGCCGTGGAGGAAGTGATCGAGCGCAGCTAGGGCTGAGAACTGAGATCAGAGAACAGAGAACAGAGAACTGAATTGCAAAGTTTGGGAAGCAGGTTTAAGCCTTAGCCGCGAGTTCGCTGCACCGAACCAGATTCAGGTTCCAGATGGCGGGATCGGACGCCAGACCTTGAACGCCGATTTCACCTTCCCTTTGCCCCCCGGGCTTCCCAGCCCACACCACCTTGAATGGAGCTTGTTCGTCGCCGAATTGCAGGTGGATGACCTCGCCGGGTTTGACCATGCGCTGCATGCCCTCGACCAGGGCGCCGTTGCGGCTGATGTTCCGCACTCTCACCAGTTGCGTGAACGGCTGGGCTTTCGCGTCCATGCCCCAAACCCGAACCGACAACTGTGCTGCAACCCGCTGCTTCTGACGACGATCCATAAATGGCGGCCTCGAAGTAGGTTAAGGGGATGGTACGGCGGGCGGGAAAATAAAGAAATTTACCCCCGTCATCACTCGCGTATGCCTTAGGTAACCACTACTAAGCGATTGCAGCACAGGGTATTGCGAGAATGGCTAATCCAGGTCTGGTAAGGAGCAGGCGCCAGGGCCGCGGGGATCGCCGCAGGCGCCGCATCCTGCCGGGGCAGATGACGCCGATGAACCGGTCGCGGCGACCGCAAAGACGGACAATTGCGGCGTTAACTTGGTGCCGTGGCACTTTGGGCACTCCGCCTTCTGGTTGCCATAAACCAAGGTCTCGAACGGGTGATTACAGGACTTGCAAACGTATTCGAAAATCGGCATCAGGCTACTCCGGCGACGTCTTCCAACCACATTCCATTTAAAATCAGCACGTGGGGATTTGGCAAACGGAGGCTTTCGTTCCGCGGCGCGGCCTGCGCGGCGGACATCTGCAAACGCTGGCCAGCTTCTTTCTCTGGCGTCGCATTCCAGTGGCGCCCGCGGAAGAGCGCCTGATCGAAGTGGAACCGGGAGTCAAGGTGGTGTGCCACTGCCATTGGCAGCCTGACCGCAAAAACGCGCTCACCATTTTGATCATTCACGGGCTGGAGGGTTCGAGCGAGTCACAATACATGCTGGGCATCGCCGCCAAAGGCATGGCTGCCGGCATGAATGTGGTGCGCATGAACCAGCGCAACTGCGGCGGCACTGACAGCTTGTCTCCCACGCTCTATCACTCGGGGCGCTCGCAGGACCTGGCTGCAGTTGCTCACTACCTGATCAATCACGAGAAGATTTCGCGCTTAGCGCTGGCGGGCTTCTCGATGGGCGGCAACCTGGTGCTGAAGCTGGCAGGAGAATGGGGGAAGGAAGGGCCGCCGCAGTTCCGTGCTGTGGCGGCGGTGTGCCCGGCTGTTGATCTCGGGCCTTCGGCCGATGCGCTTCACCTGCCCAGCAACCGGTTGTACGAATATTACTTTGTCATCAAGCTGCGGCAACGGCTGCGGGCAAAAGCCCGGCTGTTTCCTGGTCACTTCGATCTTTCCCGCCTGCGCGGAGTGGCGACGCTCCGCGATTTCGACGACAAGATTACCGCCTATTATTCTGGCTTTACGGGTGCGGATGACTACTACGCACGCGCCGCCGCCGCTCCGGTGCTGGATCGCATTGCCGTGCCAGCCTTGATCCTGCATGCCGCCAACGATCCTTTCATCCGCATTCTGCCCGAGACTCGCCGGAGGATTCTGGCGAATCCCAACATTAACTTCGTCGAAACCGACGACGGTGGTCACTGCTCGTTTCTGGCCGATCCTGCGGGCGACGACGGCCACTGGGCGGAGCGGCAGATTGTGGAATTCCTGCGTGCGTTCTGATTTCCGCGTGGCTCGAGCCAAGCTCGTCCACCTCTCCTATACAATCGCTCTCAAATGCGATCCGGCGCGAAGACCGCGATGGGTGTCATCCTCTTTCTGGCACTCGCCATAGGGCTGCAATCGGAGCCGGTTTCGCAACTACACCCGACGGACTACGTCAACGATTTCTCTCATGTTCTCGACCAGACCACAATCGCACAGCTCGACGACGCTTGCCGGCAAATTGACCAAAAGGCGAATGCGCAGATCGCCGTAGTCACGGTTCAATCTCTGGATGGCTCCGATATTGAGAGCTATGCCGCCGACTTGTTCAAGAAATGGGGAATCGGCAGCAAGGCTAAGAGTCGTGGCGTGCTGATCCTGGTTGCTACGCAGGACCACCGGTACCGAATCGAGGTCGGCTACGGGCTGGAGCCGATTCTGCCGGATGGCAAGGCAGGGGGTTTCGGCCGGGAAGCCCTTCCACTTTTGCGCCAGAGCGACTATAACGGCGCGCTATCGCTCATGGTATCGCGGGTGGCCGAGGTCATTGCGCAGGACGCGGGGGTTCAACTCACTGGCTTGCGTCCGACCGCACCCGGGACTAGCCCGCAAGAACACGACGGAGGCTTGTCGGGTGGCTGGCTTGTGCTCCTCGTTCTCGTCTTTCTTGTAATGGTCGCTACACCGCTCGGGCGAACTCTACTGCTTTGGATGTTCTTGAGCGGAGGCAGTCGCGGCGGTTGGGGCGGCGGGGGTGGAGGCTGGGGAGGTGGTGGCGGCTTTGGCGGTTTTGGCGGCGGAAGTTCGGGCGGTGGCGGCGCCAGCGGCAGTTGGTAGAGGCATAAAGCGAAGAGGCATTTATGGTCCCAGAAAAACAGATCGATGAATTTGTTGTCCGCATTCGTCAAGCAGCAGGGGAGAATCTACAAAGCGTGATTCTCTATGGCTCGGCCGCCTCGGGCGAATTCCATCCTGAGTTTTCCAACGTCAACCTGCTTTGCGTAGTGCGTGAGGCTTCGTACGCAACGCTCAGGGCGGTGGCCCCAGTGGTCGAATGGTGGACGCGCCAGAAACGCCATGCGCCGCTGCTGCTCACCGGCGAAGAGATGGAACGCTCTGCGGACGTGTTCTCGATTGAATTCCTCGACATGCAACAGCGCCACCGCGTGCTATTCGGCGCGGATGCTTTGGCCGGTCTGAAGATTCCCCTGCACTTTCATCGGGCCCAACTGGAGTACGAATTACGTGAGAAGACGATTCTGTTGCGTGAGCGCTTGCTGATCGCGGCAACCAACAAGAAGCAATTGTGGGAACTGGCGCTGGCTTCTTTTTCGACGTTTGTCACATTATTCCGGCACGCCCTGATCGCGTTGGGCGAAAAGCCGCCTGACTCAAAACGTGAGACCATCCAGGCACTGGCGCAAAGAATACAGTTTGAACCGTCGGCATTTCTGCAATTGCTCGATATCCGTGAGTGCAAAGCGGACCGGAAGCAATTCGACGCCGCCGACGTATTCGCCCGTTACCTGGCCGCAACCCAGCAAGTTACTGCGGCAGTGGATAGAATGCTAGATTCCACGGAATCGCGAACGTCATGAGAACCTAGATCTCGCATGCGGAGGAGAAAATGAACAAGGGCTTGATCCTGATCATCGTTTTGGCGCTGATCGCGCTGCTGGCTTTTGGGCAATATGTTGGTGTTCGAAACACCCTGGTGACCAAGAATGAGGCGGTCAAGGCCTCGTGGTCGCAGGTGGACATTGTGCTGCAACGCCGCGCCGACTTGATCCCGAATCTGGTGGAAACTGTGAAGGGGTACGCACAGCAGGAACAGACGGTGTTCGGCGACATCGCAAAGGCCCGCTCCGCGTTGCTTTCGGCCGGCAGTCCTCAAGACAAGATTGCCGCTAACCAGCAACTCGACGGCGCCCTGGGACGCTTGCTGTTGATCGTCGAGAACTATCCGCAATTGAAGTCGAATGAGAACTTCCTGCGGTTGCAGGATGAGTTGGCTGGAACCGAGAATCGTATCGCGGTCGAGCGCAAGCGATACAACGACACCTTGCAGGACTACGACACCTATATTCAGAAATTTCCCAACAACATTTATGCCGGATGGGCTGGGTTCAAGCCGAATGAAGCTTATTTTGCCGCGACCGAGCAATCCCGGCAGGTGCCAAAGGTGAATTTCGCTGCGCCACCTGCACCGGCTCCGCAACCGGCTCCAGCAAAGTAGCGTGCAGGCTGACTTTGCGGTCGAACTCGGCAAGGATGATGAAACGCTGGAAATGCCTTGGGCCGCCGAAGCTGGTGGCCCAAAATATTGCGATTTGAAACGTCATCCTGAATTGCTGCATGAGATTGAGGAAGCGCAGCGATTTACGGAATTGGGTGAATTTCTTACGGCCATGAACTCGGAGGCAAGCGTGGTCGAGAGCGCGAAGTGCGACGCCTGGCCGAGTACGGAAATCAATCCCGAGGAAGAAATCTTCGGCGCCGCGCACAAGTTTGGTTCTTATGTGGATTTTCTGTTCTGCGATGAGCGCGTCCGCTGGTCGTTTGCCGAGCATGAAAACTGGGTGAAGCGGTTGACGGAACTGCTGAAGAAAGCTCCGGAGATTCCTGCCGCCGCCGAATTCTTCATTCGGCGCTGCTACTACCACGTCGCGGACGGGATCCGCGACGGCTTCTACATCACCTTCTACGCGTTCGGTTACGGAGAAGACGAGCCCGAAGCGCGCCAGCGCTGGGCAATCGGCCTGAAGCTGGCGGAGAATGCCATCCGCCAGATGCGGAGCTAGAGGCGCTAAAGCGCCGGCCGGCGAATCCAGCCCCACACTTCTGCGCTACGCCCTTTCAGCTTCGTACGCGACACCGAGAGCAACAACATGGAAAGGAAAATTGCCAGCAGCCCCAATGAAGCGGTGCGAATATCCTGCGCTTTCTTCGGCAAGATGGAGAACCTTCCGTACACGAACTCGATGTGTACCCAATACACCAGCAGCGAGGTCTGTCCCATTTGAATGAGCGGGCTGAAGCCCCATTGACCTGCGCCCCACTGGCACCATACATACACCCCCGCCAGAATCAGCAGCAGCAGACCCACGCGGATCAGGAAGAAGTTAGGGCTGGTGTGCCAGAAGTCGTAAACCGCGTAAAGCTGCTCTGGACGCGCGTCCAGCCACTTGGCCAGATAGATCAGCATCCCGCCGAGCGCTCCCAGCGCAATCGCACCACGCTTCCTGCCCCAGTCGCTGACCAGAAACAATCCGACGGCGAGACCGACAAAAGCGAAAGCAGTCCAGGGGAAGATGGGAAACAGCCAGGCTTGCGGTTCACCGAGATTGTGGACGCCGTTGATGTAGGACTGGAGCGGCCAGGGCAGCCAGCGCGGGCGCCAACTGGTCCACAGCAGAGGCGTCAGCAGAGAGAGGGTCAGTCCCACTGCCATCGCGCCTGCTCCCAAACCAATTCGTACGCGGGCCGGGGGAAAGAGAGGCAGAACGCCTCCACAAAACAGCCCCATCAACATCATCGAGAGACCAATGGTGTTGAGAATGTCGACGCGGAACAGGTCAGTCCAGGGCGCCCAACCCCAAGCGATCAGAAATTCCTGGAGGCGGAACAGCAGGCCGAGCGCGAAGATTTCAGCGCCACGACGGATGGTGGTGCGCGCAATCTGGCTAGGAGGCAGGTTCTTCTGCCGCAGCTTGTCCACCACTAACGCGCATGAGATTCCCGCCAGAAAAAGAAACAGCGGCGCGGGCAAAGTGCCGCCCAGTTGCGACCACATGAAGAATTTCGAGCTACGCGCGCCCCCACCGAGCCACGCGTCGTAACAATGGGTCTGAAACATCAGCACGCAGGCGAGGCCGCGCATCCAGTCGATATACGCCAGCCGGGATGAAGTAGAAGGTGGCATCTGCGCCAAGCCGAAGCAAGGCGGCAGTATAAGCCATCACGCAGCTATTGCACGCTCACAGTCACGGTCGCGGTGGTGCGGCCGAAACGATTGGTAGCGTACAGAGTGTAGGTGGCCGTCTGGTTCGGAGTGAAGTTAACGCTGGTTCCACGAACTGCTCCCACCTGTGGTGAGACGATCAGATACGAAGCGCCGCTCACACTCCAGGAAAGAGTCACGCTGGTTCCGGCGGAAACCGAAGTCGCGCTGGTCGTGAAACTGGAGATGGTCGGCGCCGCACCTTGCGGAACGTTTGCTTGCGTGTAAACCGGATTCATCTCGACCACTTCAAATGCCGAGGCCGGCACTTGCCCAAGATTGTGCAGGTCATCGTTGCTCCAGCGGTTGTCGGGCGCACCGCTGATGTACATGGCGCTGCCATTGTCGGCCATGATCATGCCGTATTTCTGCAACGCGGTCAGGATGACCTGGACATTGGTTGAAAACGACGAGATGTCATAACTCGACTTCAGGCGCAGCCGCATTCCCATGGGCGCAGCCAAGGAATTGCTGGAGTTCGCTGCCCAATGCGAAGCCGGTGGCGTAAACGCGGCCTGGCTCTGTGGCAAAGTAAAGCGGAGTGCATGCTGAATCTTGCCAGCTGCTACTTCGTCGTAACGCACCAGCCCAGGGAAAATGGGCAGACCGGCGGCGTCGGCTGAGGTCCAGGTGTAAGGGCGCTGTTCATCGGCAGTCAAATCCCATACCGCGGCCGAAGCCACGCTGTAGGTTCCGTCATTGTTCGGATAGGTGCTGTAAAGCTCGTAAAGAAAGCAATTGCCAGCGTCCAGGACCAGCGAGTGACGATCGCCGTTGCCCGGATTGGGATCGCCTTCGATCGGAGCATTCGACGGGATAGGCATAGGCCCGGGATCGCTTTCATCTCCATAAGCGGTGAAATTGATGCCCACCATCGCCTGCGATCCGCTCACGATGGTGTACGGGATTCCGATGTCCGAGCCATTGTATTCACCCGACCCAAAGTCGGGATGCAATCCGATACTTGAACCGATGAAGTTGATGATCGCGGTGGAGTTTGGATCCACTGGAGAACTGGAGATATCCGTATTCCAAAGGCTGGCCGACGTGAACGGACGGAACCCATTCAGGCTCGCTCCGATGCCAGTGCTCATTGCGCTGCAGGCAGTGGGCTGACCTCCGCCGCTGCCTCCGCCGTTGCTGGAACCGCCTGGGTCGCCCGAGCCGCTACCCCCCGTGCCCGACGAACTCACGCCGCCGCAGCCGCAAAGGACCAAACTCAAGAGCAATAGGGCAAAGGTGGCAAGCGCCTTCGGATGAAATCGCATCCCATTATTGTCGTTGAAAAGCCGCCGTGAGACATCCCCATTGAGGGACTAACTAGCTGAAGAATAAGGCCATGTACTTCCGGGAGGGATGGGTCGAACACCCAGAGAAGCAGGCCGTGGTCGGCCCGCAATCGACAAACTAATCAGGAAAACCAAGGCTTACTCGGTTGCTCCCGCCGTGACGTGCTCACGCTCCACATCCCGCAGACGTGCCGCCTTGCCGCGCAGTGCGCGCAGATAATAGAGCTTGGCGCGACGGACTTTCGATGAACGCACCAGTTCCACCTTGTCAACTACACGCGAGCTTTCCGGGAAGATGCGTTCCACGCCGTGGCCGAAACTGATCTTGCGGACAGTGAAGCTGGCCTGCGGTCCGCGCGAGCGTGCGATCACCACGCCCTCGAACGCCTGCACGCGCTCCTTGTCACCTTCCTTAATCTTGACATGGACGCGGATGGAATCGCCGGGCGCAAAAGTCGGCAGGTCGGTGCGCTTGGTTTTGGCCAGAAGTTTTTCGATGATAAGGTTCGACATGATCTTTTCCCCTTCGTTCTAAGTCTGTTTGCCCTTGTTTCGGGCCAGCAATTCTTTGTCTTCCGCGCTGAGCGCAACATCGTTCAGAAGATCGGGCCGGTTGCGCAGCGTCTTTTCCAAGGCCGAACTACGCCGCCAGCGCCGTATCTGCTCGTGATTCCCCGACGCCAGCACTTCCGGAACTTCCATCCCACGAAAGTCCGCCGGACGCGTGTAGTGCGGATAATCCAGCAATCCACCCGATGCGCAGGTTGAGTCTGGGCCCTCGCCCGGCTGCAACCCCGAACTGGTGAACGATTCCTGCTGGGTCGAGGCCTCATTGCCTACAGCCCCGGGAATCAGTCGCGTGATGCAATCCACGATCACCGCCGCGCCCAGTTCACCACCGCTCAACACGTAATCGCCGACTGACAACTCGCGGTCCGCCAGAAACTGGCCTACGCGCTCATCCACGCCTTCATAGCGGCCGCAGATTAGTGCCAGCCGTTCCACGGCCACAAGCTCATTGGCCAGTTTCTGATCAAACCTTTTGCCCTGTGCGGAAAGCAGCACGACGCTCTGCTTGCCGGCCGCTCGCTGGTCGCGCGGCGCGATGCCCATCGCTTCCACACATTCAAAGATCGGTTCCGGCTTCAGCACCATGCCTTCGCCGCCGCCAAAAGGGCGGTCATCCACAGTGCGATGGCGGTCATGCGCAAACGCCCGCAGATCGTGCACCGTAATCGTTACCAGGCCCGCTTCCCGCGCCCGGCGAATGATACCGTAATCCAGCGGCCCACGAAAGAAATCCGGAAAGATGGTTACGATGTCAATCTGCATCGCCAAGCCGTAAGCGTCGTCTTCAACGCCTTTGCTGCTGCTTCTCTTCTGCGGTCAGCGGCGCGTCCAAATCCAACATGCCCTCAGGCAATAGCATCCTGATCTGTCTGCGCCCAAGATCCACGCTTTCCAAATACACCTCAGCGTATGGAATCTGATGTTCCTTGCTTCCTGCCTTAACCATCAGCAGCGGGGCTTCTCCAGCTCCAAAACGCACATCTTCAACTCGTCCAACTTCGCGGCCGTGATCAAAAACCGCGCATCCGACCAGGTCGCTGACAAAAGTCCAGCCCGGCTCAAGCTGCGCTCGCTCACCCCACGGCACCTGAAGTTCGCTGCCCACCAGAGCCTCCGCTTCGGAGATGGAATCCACTCCCGTGAACTTCAGCACCAGGCGATTCTTATGCGGCCACAACTCCTCGACCTGCAACTCCCGCCGGGCTTCGTTCTTTCCCAAGGCCAAAAGCTTCAGGCCCACCCGAAATCTGCCGGGGACATCGCTGAGCGGCTCGACCGCAACCTCGCCGCGGCGGCCCTGCACCTTGAGGACGCGTGCCAGGGTTATGAACTCATCAGCGATTGCCGGCCCTCCTGCGAAAGCTATTCAATAATCTCGAGCCCAAAGCGCTTGCGAGCGCGGATTCCCGCGGCGCCAACCAAGGCCCGCAACGCCCGCGCCACGCGTCCCTGCCGGCCGATCACTTTGCCGAGATCGTCCGGCGCCACCGTCAGTTCGAATACCGTGGTCTCGCCTTCAATCTGCTCCACTGATACTTCCTCGGGGGCATCGACCAGCGCTTTCGCAATCTGCTCGATCAGCGCCCGCACGTCTACGCTTTGGCTTTGCTCGCCCATAGAACTGTCCAATTTGGGTGGGAATGAATTTGCTGCGGGGTTCGCCTGAATCAGGCGGCAGAGGCCGGGGCCGGGCGGGAGACGATCTTGCTCACCCGGTCCGACATCTTGGCGCCCTTCGATACCCAGTAGTCAATGCGCTCGCGCTTCAGTTCGATGCTGGCCGGGCTGGTGCGGGGATTGTACGTGCCCACCACCTCCACCGGGCGGCCGTTGCGCGCGCGTTCCTTCTCAATCACCACCACGCGATAATGCGGTTGTTTGCGCGCACCCGTGCGCGACAGACGAATCATTAACACAGATCTTTGGTTCCTTTCCTGATCTCTCTGGCAGGTCTATGACAAACCATTATTTTTGCAGAATTTAGCCGGAATGGCAAGGCGCAGTCTTATCCAATACAAGATGAGCCTGAAGGGCGAGTGAGATTCCAGCACAAGATGAGCCTGGAGCGGATGGCATGCTGAGGATTGACCATCCATGTGCACGACACAGAGAAACTGAGCCTGGAACAGATCGAGGCTTTTCTAAACGCCAGCCAAAAGATCCGATTCGAAGGCGAGGCGCAAAAACAGATTTATCACTGGATCGAACAGGTGCTCGGCCGGCAGGAGTATCACCAGCAGAGCCGCCCAGCGCGGGGTTTATTACGCAGCTATCTGACGAAGATGACGGGCTTGAGCCGGGCGCAGGTGACCCGGTTGATCGCTCGCTATCGGAAAAGCGGATCGCTGCAGCTCGCACCCTACCGCCGTCATCGCTTTCCGCAGCGCTACACCCGCGCCGACATCGAACGGCTGGCCACCGTCGATGCGGCCCACGAGAACCTGAGCGGTCCCGCCACGCGGCGCATTCTCGAACGCGAATACCGGCTCTACGGCAAGCGCGAGTCGAGCGCCTGTCTACGATCTCGGTGTCGCACCTGTATAACTTGCGCCAGCAGCCGCGCTATCGGGAACGCCGTCTGCACTACGTCAAGACGCGAGCCACCGCCGTGGCCATCGGCGAACGGCGCTGTCCCGATCCGCACGGCCAGCCTGGCTACTTGCGGGTGGACACCGTGCACCAGGGCGATGCGCCCGCTGGCCAAGGCGTGTACCACATCAACGCCGTGGATCAGGCCACGCAATGGGAGATCGTGGCCGCCACCGAACGCATCAGCGAAGCCTGGCTGGAACCCGTGCTGTGTGCCCTCATGCGGCAGTTCCCCTTCCGCATTCTCGGCTTCCATTCCGATAACGGCAGCGAGTTCATCAACCGGATCGTGGCCCGATTACTGAACAAGCTGCTCATCGAACAAACCAAAAGCCGCCCCCGGCACAGCAACGACAACGGACTGGCCGAAACCAAGAATGGCGCCGTCATCCGCAAACACATGGGCTACGGCTATATCCCAGCCGGGCACGCCGGGCGCATGCAGCAGTTCTACACCGCCTACTTCAATCCCTATCTCAACTACCATCGTCCGTGCGCCCAAGCCGACGTCACTTGCGACGAGAAAGGCCGCCGGCGCTGCCTCTACCGCCGCTATCAGACCCCCCTGGAAACCCTGTTGGCCTTGCCCAACCCGGCGCAGTATCTGCGTCCCGGACTCACCCCCGCCGTCTTACAACGCATCGCCGCTGCCCGCAGCGACACCGAAGCCGCCGAGCGCATGCAGCAAGCCAAACGCCGGCTCTTCGCGCCCTTGCGGCCACCCGCGGGTGGGCCGTGGAAATGACGGAAGACAAAAATCCCCAACCCCAAGAGCGGGGATTTTTCTCTTCCTTGGAAAGCGCAAAAAACAAAAACGCGCTTTCCACATTCCCACCGCCCCGACTACGGCTGTTAGATTGGTTCAGAATCTAAACCTGAAAGGAGCTTCCTCCACCACCGTCCAGACTCCCCTTCAGGCTCATTCTTCGATTGGAAAAGACTGGCGCAGCTTGAGGTGGGAAACCTGCTTCCCCGCCGTAACCACCCTGCAACTTGCCCCCGGAATTGGGGTTGGATAGGCTAACCACACTCAAGCGGCTGGTCCGCGCCTCAAGTCGGACGAAATGAAGGAGGCTCCATGAAGCACAGAATCATGACTTCTTTTGCGGTTCTCGCCTTGATGATGATGTTGTCCTCGCCTTCGCCGGCGGCGGGACGCCATCCCCAGATTCGCGCCGCGCTCGACGCATTGCAGAGGGCGAAGACTCACCTACAGGAAGCCGCGCATGACTTTGGCGGGCACCGGGCGGATGCGATCCACGCGATCGACGAAGCCCAGCGGCAGTTGGAGATCTGCCTCCAGTACTAGGGTTGTGTCAACTGGGCTAGAACCTCTTCGGGCTCAGGACGCTCCTTGTAGTCGGGGTTGACCGCGGCGAAAAGAACGGTGCCGTCGCGGTCGACCACATATACCGCCGGCATTGGCAGTTCCCAGCTTTCGTCGCCGTTGATGAAGGGCAGGTTGATGAACGCCCGGCGGTAGAGCGACTGCTGGTAGTCGGGAACCCGGTACGCCAGGCCAAACTGGCGGGCGACCTGGTTGCCGGAATCGCTGAGCAACGGAAAGCTCAGCCGGTGCTGGTCGGCCATGAAGAACGACTGCTGCACGGTTTGCGGCGAGATGGCGACGAGTTCGGCGCCAGCGCTTCGAATCCGCGGCAGGATCCGGTTCATTGCCTCCAGTTGCCCAACGCAGAATGGGCACCAACGCCCGCGAAAGAAACAGATGGCAAGGCGGCCTTTGTTCAACAGTTCCGCCGAGGAGACCGTCTTGCCGTTGTGATCTTTCAGCTCGAACGACGGAGCCTTGGCCCCAACTGCTAGAGCCCGCCGGGAAATTCCTTGCTCACGAAGCTCGGCAATCACCTGCTCATGAATGGCCTGGGTTTCTTGCGGGACATATTGGGCGATCAGTGCCTTGCGCTCGGCAAAGATTTCGTGGAGTGGGCGCGCATCCGTGCCGGGAATCGATTCTTCGAGGGAACGCCATTTCATGGAAACCGTCGTTCGTCGTCGGTCGTTGGTCGTTAGCCAAGAGCTAGTAGCTAGAAGCGGTTCTCCTACATTCCCGGCAGCTTCATGCCCGCCAGTTTGCGCCCAAAGCTGGCTTTGCCCATCTGCTTAAACATCTTGCGCATCTGGGCGTACTGGCGCAGCAGATTGTTGACTTCCTGCACGCTGGTTCCGGAGCCGCGAGCGATGCGTTTGCGGCGGCTGCCGTTGATCACTTCATGATGCAGGCGCTCGTGGCCGGTCATGGAATTGATAATGGCTTCCACCCGGTCAAGCTGCTTTTCGTCCACTTTGTCGGCGTGCTTCTGTAATCCGGCGAAGGGACCGATGTTGGGCAACATGCCCATGATGTTCTGAATGGAACCCATTTTTTTCACGCTGCGCAACTGATCGCGGAAGTCTTCGAGCGAAAAACCGTCGCCGGCGAGAGCGCGGCTGGCCATTTCCTGAGCTTTCTTCTTATCGACATTCTGCTCGGCTTTTTCGATCAAGGAAAGGATGTCGCCCATGCCCAGAATGCGCGACACGATGCGGTCGGGATGAAAAGGTTCCAGCGCGTCGTACTTTTCGCCAACGCCGATGAACTTGATGGGCTGGCCAGTCACCTGACGAATGGAGAGTGCAGCGCCGCCACGGGCGTCGCCGTCCATTTTGGTGAGTATCACGCCGGTGAGCGCGAGTTTCTTGTGGAACTCGTCGGCGGAGTTGACTGCGTCCTGGCCGGTCATGGCGTCGGCCACGAAAAGAATTTCGCTGGGATTGAGCATCCGCTTCAGCGACTGCATCTCCTCCATGAGTTGCTCGTCGATGTGCAGGCGGCCGGCAGTATCAATAATCAGCACATCGGAGCCAGTGTTGACGGCTTCGCGGCGGGCCTCCTTGGCAAGGCGCTCGACCGTGGCTGTGTTGGCCTCGCCGACTTCACCCTCGTAGATGTTGGCCTTGATCGCCTGGGCAACAACTTTGAGTTGCTCGCGAGCAGCGGGACGGTAGACATCGACCGAAACCAGTAGCGGCCGATGGCCGCCATTCTTCAGCCAGTTCGCTAATTTGCCTGAGGTCGTGGTTTTGCCGGACCCTTGCAGGCCGGCCATGAGTATGACGGTCGGCGGCTGCGAGGCGAATTTCAGGCGGGCAGTATCGCGGCCGAGGGTCTCGATCAGTTCGTCGCGCAGGATCTTGATGACCTGTTCGCCGGGTGAAAAGGAAGTCGCAACTGTCTGGCCGACCGCCTGGGCTTGAATGTGATCGATCAGCTGTTTTACGACTTTGAAATTGACGTCGGCCTCGAGCAGCGCCAGCCGAATTTCGCGCAAAACCTCCTGAATGTTTTCTTCATTGAGGATGGCCTGACCCCGCAGGGTCTTGAAGGCGCGTTGCAGTTTTTCCTGGAGATTCTCGAACATGGCTTAGATGGCTATTTTAACAGCCGGGATGGGGAAGCGGTCAGCACTCAGCCTGGACGCCTCAACTCATACGCTACTGCCAAACACTTCTTTGGCCGCGATCACCGTATTGCAGTGAATGGTCACGGTGTCTTCTACGCGCTGGGCGTAGCCGCCGGCGTAAGTCACCATGACGGGGATATCGCGGGCGCGGGCTACGCGAAAAACCAGCTCATCCCGCCGCTTCAGGCCTTCGATGGTCAACGACAGACCGCCAAGCTGGTCTTCGCGGTAAGGATCGGCGCCGGCGATATAGCAAATCAATTCCGGCTCGAACTGGCGCAATCCCGAACTGAGGGCGTTGTCCAACCACGCCAAATAGTCATCGTCGCCGATTCCATCGGGCAGGTCGACGTCGATGGAGGAAGGCGGTTTTACCGGCGGATAGTTGTTTTCCTGATGCAGCGAGATGGTGAAGACATCGCCCGCGTGCGCTCCGCGCGCCTTAACCGACGGATTCAGAACCGAGGCGGATGTCGAGGGCAGGGGGCCACCAGGAATGCGCGTGCCGGCAAATATCGCCGCCGTGCCATTTCCCTGGTGAACATCGCAGTCCACAGTCATGGCGCGGTTGATCTTGTCGTCTCGCTGCAGGCGGCGGATCGCCACGGCAACATCATGAATCATGCAGAAACCCTCGCCGTGATCGGGAAATGCATGATGAAACCCGCCGCAGATACTGAAGGCCACTCGATCTTTGAGTGCATGCTCGGCCGCCAGAATTGAACCGCCAGCCGCCAGCCAGAAGGCACGCACCAACTCGGAAGAATAGGGAATCTCCATTTCCAGTTCTTCGCGGGGCGACAGCGTTCCGGTTTTCAGCTTCTGCACGTACTGGGGCGTGTGCACGAGCAGTATGTCCTGGTCCGACGCAGGCTGGGGAGTGAGGAAATCTGATGGCTCGGCGACTCCCGTTTCCAGCAGGCGTTTGTGGACACGCTGGTACTTCTCCGCCGGGAAAACGTGGGCGCCGATGGGAAGGTAATAATCCTCGCTATAGACGAGCTTGAAGGGTAGCATGGTGATCGGCAAGCGATCTTCCATGATACTCGTTCACCCGCACCGCTAGCGTCACAACGGCGGAAGCGCCAGCTTACCCTGAATCCCCGATCCCTCGACGACGGTGTAGATGAAATCCGCCGGAACGCCGCGCAAGGTCTCGGTCTTCCCGTTTGGCCACCTAATTTCAACTTCGTCCATGGCGGGCGCCGCGCCCAACCCGAAATGCAATCGCAGATCGTTCTGCGACAGATAGCTGCCGCCGCCCCGAACCTCGCTGAACTGCACCAGCTTTCCCGCCCTTACGGTCACCCGCGCACCGATCGCCGCTTTGTTGCTCTTGGTGCCGACTAGCTTGAACAGCACCCGGTGATTCTTGCTCTGGGTCTGATTCAGCAACAAAGCGGGAGGCTCTCCGGTGTTGATCGCGACGATATCCACGTTGCCATCATTGTTGATGTCGCCGAAGGCTGCGCCTCGCCGGGAAGCATCTGGAATTGATGACAAGACACTAGAAACATCTTCGAAGGTTCCATCGCGTTGGTTTCGAAACAGCAGCATGGGTTCGCGATAGGGTGCGGTTCCATGGACCTGATCCATCTGCGGATAAACGTGCCCGTTGGCGATGAACAGATCGAGCCAACCGTCATTGTCCATATCGAAAAAGCCGGTTCCCCAGCCCACCAGAGCATAGGTGGGCCGCGCCAGCTTGGCCGCATAACTCACGTCGGTGAATCCCTGGGCTCCAAGATTGCGATAAAGCGCGTCGGGCTGCTCGGTGAAGTTGGTCACAAACATCGACAGACGGCCTTCGTGCAGATAGTCGCCCCAATCCGCGCCCATCGACCCCTGCTCCGATCCATCAGCGCTGACCGCGATACCGGACAACATGCCAACTTCTTCGAAGGTCCCGTCATGTTTGTTGCGGTAAAGGTAATTCGGCCCGGAGTCGTTGGCGACGTAGAGGTCCGGCCAGCCGTCGTTGTCATAATCGCCCCAGATTGCACCCAGGCCGTAATACTTGTTGGGGTCATCCACGCCGGCTCTCTTGGAAACTTCCTCGAAGGTTCCATCGCCGCGGTTGTGATACAGCAAGTCAGATTCGCCCAGCATCCCCCACGGCCCGCACTGCACAGGGATGCCTTTGAAGCTGCAATTTTTCTCGTTCTTGCCGAAATCAGGCAGATGGTTGACATCGAAGTGGACATAGCGGGACACGAACAAGTCCACGTTTCCGTCGCGATCATAGTCACCCCAGGCCGCACCGGTGCTGAAGCCACCGCCGGCCACGCCGGCTTTGTCGGTGACGTCTTCAAATTTGCAGTTCCCGAGATTGTGATAAAGCGCGTTGCCGCCGTAGCCGGTGACGTAGATATCGGGCAGGCCGTCGTTGTCGTAATCGGCGACCGCGACTCCCATTCCCCAGCCTTTGCGCGAGAGTCCGGCGGATTTGGTGATATCAGTGAATTTGAAATCGGCGTCCTGGTGATAAAGCGTGATCATGGGATCGCCGCCGGCCTTGAATCGGTCAACCGTCGAGCCGTTTACGAGGATGATGTCGAGTTTGCCGTCGTTGTCACAGTCGATCAGCCCGGCGCCGCCGCTCATCGATTCCACGATGTAATGCTTTTCGGGTGATGAAATGTGGGAGACAGTCAAGCCGACTTGTTGGGCGACGTCGACAAACTTAGGGAGTGGAGGGCTCGAACGTAGAGTTTGCGCGAGCGCGAACATGACGAGACCCAACGCCAGAGCGGAAAGAAGGGATGTGCGCATTGCAGCCGAGAACCTGGAGATTATAGCTGCTGACCAAGGATCAGTGCTCCGCATCGACCATCGGTGACGTCAAGGCTTGGCCTCGGTGTTATCCAAAAAACGCCAGCGCATGAACTCTTGCGAGTAGCCGTGCGCGGGGCAAACTGACCTTACTAATCCCCCGGGCTTTCGGAAGGTTGTGGCACTATATGTCCGACCTTTGCCCTGCCAGCTTCGCGCCAGCCTTCAATGATCAAATACAGCACGGGGATGAAGAACAGATTCAGCAGCGTAGACATGATCATGCCACCGAATACCGTTGTTCCCACGGAATGGCGGCCTTCCTGGCCGGCGCCATGCGCCACCATCAACGGCACCACGCCGAGGATGAATGCGAACGACGTCATCAAAATGGGCCGCAAACGAATTCTGGCGGCCTCCACTGCCGCTTCGACCAGCGGCATGCCGCGTTGCCGCAACTGCTCGGCGAATTCCACAATCAGGATGGCGTTCTTGCTGGCCAACCCCACCAGCATCACCAGTCCGATCTGGCAATAGACGTCGTTCTGCAAGCCGCGTAAAGACTGGGCCAACAGCGCGCCCAGCATGGCCATCGGGACTGCCAGCAACACAATAAAGGGCAGCACGAAGCTTTCGTATTGCGCGGAGAGTGTCAGGTACACCACCAGAACGCCCAGGCCGAACAGGAGCACAGTCACGCGGCCGGAAGCCAACTCTTCGAGCGAAATCCCCGACCACTCATAGTTGAATCCCTGGGGCAGGATCTTCTTGCTGAGGTCCTCCATGGCTGCAATGGCTTGACCGGAGCTGACACCTGGCGCGGCCGATCCGTCGATTTCAGTGGAACGGAAGAGATTGTAGTGATTGATTACGGGAGGCGATGCGGTTTGGGAGACGGTAACCAGATTGTCCAGCGGGATCATCGCTCCGCTGTCGGAGCGCACATAATACTGCTTCATGTCCCTGGCTTCAGCGCGGAACTGCTGGTCGGCCTGAACGTAAACGCGATAGGAGCGATTGTTGAAGTCGAAGTCGTTTACATAAGCGGAGCCCATGTAGACGCCGAGCGTGTCGGTAATCTGCTGCAGAGGGACATGCAGGCTCTTGGCTTTCTCGCGGTCGATAGTGACCAGGAACTGAGGATCGCCGGCGGTAAAACTGGAGAACAAGCCTGCCAGATCCTTGCGAGTGCTGCCCTGCTGCACCATGTCTTGGGTGACTTTGGCCAACTCCTCCAGAGTGTGCCCACCCTGGTCTTGCACCTCGAACTGAAAGCCGCCGAGCTGGCCCAGTCCGCTGACGGCCGGGGGCAAAAACGGAAGCACCACCGCTCCGGAAATGGAAAACACCTGGCCGCGCAAGCGGTTCACCACCGCATCCGCCGAGTGCTCCGGGCCTTTACGCTTGGAATAATCCTGCAGTTTGGCGTAGATCACGCCCTGGTTCGAAGCGCTCCCGGCTACGCCCGATCCGGTGATCGCAAAGATGTTTTCAATGTCTCCATTCTTCCGCATGAGCGTCGTGACCTGGTCCTCGATCGCGCGCGTGTATTCCGTGGAAGCTCCGGGCGGCGACTGTACTGCGATTAGAAACCAACCCTGGTCCTCCTCCGGCACAAAACCTTTGGGCACGCGTTGGAAAATGAAATAGGTCAGCCCCAGACCGACGAAAAACAGCACCACCGCGGCCATGCGGAAACGCAAGAAAGCCCGCAGAGATGCTTGATATCCATGGGTGATGGCCGCGATGATCTTGTCCACCTCGCGGAAGAGCCAGATCTTTTCGCCATGGGAGCGTCCCAACAGAAGTGCTGACAGCGCCGGAGTAAGGGTCAGCGCATTAAAAGCAGAAATCGAGATTGAGAACGCAATGGTCAGCGCAAACTGGCGGAATAGGATGCCGGTGGTGCCAGGGAAAAAGGCGACCGGCACAAACACCGCCACCAGCACCAGCGAGGTTGCGATGACCGCGCCGGCCACTTCCTTCATGGCGATGGAGGCCGCATGGTGGGGGTCGGCTTCGCCCTCCTGAATATGGCGCTCGATGTTCTCGATCACTACGATGGCATCGTCTACCACCAACCCTGTCGCCAGCGTGATGCCGAACAGAGTCAGCGTGTTGACTGAAAAATTCAGCAACTTGACGAAGGCGAATGTGCCGATCAGCGAAACCGGAATCGTGACCGCTGGAATGATGGTGCTGCGCCAGTCCTCAAGAAAGATGAAGATCACCAGAATCACGAGGACGATAGCTTCCACCAGCGTGATCAGCACGTCCTGGATCGATTCAGTGACTGCCTCGGTGGTGTCAAAAGCGTTCTCGTAGACCATCCCCGGCGGGAAGCGCTTGGACAGCCGGTCCAGTTCGGCGAGAATCTTCCGGTCAACGTCGATGGCATTGGCGGTCGAGAGCTGAGTGACGCCGATGCCGACCGAGGGATGACCGTTGTAAATCAGGTCAGAGCTATAGTCCTCGGCGCCGAGTTCGGCGCGGCCAACGTCTTTCAACCGCACCAGAGTGCCATCGGCATTGGTCTTCAGGATGATGTTTTCAAACTGTGATGCCTCGCTGAGCCGGCCGACAGCGCGGACGCTGATCTGAAACTGCTGTCCGGTCTTGATCGGCGGCTGCCCGACTTGGCCAGCGGCGACCTCGACATTCTGTTCCTGCAGGGCGTTCACTACGTCCGTCGCAGTCAGCGCGCGGCTTGCCATACGCTCGGGATCGAGCCACAAGCGCATCGAATACTTGCGCTCGCCGAAAACAAAGACTTCGGCAACACCGGGTACACGCTTGAGTGTGTCTCTCACATAAACGTCCAGATAGTTGCTCATGAAGAGCGGTGTGTAACGGCCATCCGGAGAATACACAGCTGCGCCCAGCACAAAATTTTGCGATGACTTGGCAACCGTGACGCCCGTCGCCTTGACTGCGGCAGGCAGCCGTCCCAGGGCGGTGTTTACGCGGTTTTGAACGTCCACGGCAGCGAGGTCCGGGTCGCGGTCCAGGTCAAAGGTGGCGGTAATGTTACTGCTGCCATCGTTTCCGCTGGTGGAAGTAAGGTATTTCATCCCCTGCGCGCCGTTGATCTGCTGTTCGAGTGGGATGGTGACCGCTGATTCAACCGTCTGCGCGCTGGCGCCTGTGTACCCGCTGGTCACTGAAACCTGCGGCGGAGCGAGATCGGGGAATTGCGAGACCGGAAGAGTGGGAATTACCGCCGCGCCTGCCAGGATGATCAGCAGAGCGCAAACGGTTGCAAATACCGGTCGGCGAATGAAGAAGTCGACAAACATGAGAAACCTGGTTTCCAATTTCTAGTTTTTCTGGAAACTAGAAACTAGCCTTGTGGCATTACCGGCGCGCCATCCACCAGAAACTGAGTTCCGGAAACGATTACCTTATCGCCCGGCTTGATGCCTTCCAGCACCACGTAATCGTTGCCGACCATTTCTCCAACCCGCAACGGCTTCTGATGCGCCACGAGTTTTCCCTTCTGGTCTTCGGCCACGAAAACGAAGTACTGCCCGCCAATGCGCGAAACCGCCAGCACCGGAACTACCGGACCTTGGTGCATACCCCAAATCACGCGGGCGCGGATGAACTGCAGGTTGCGCAGCCGGTCTTCGTTATTGGCGATGCGCGCCTTCACCAGCACCGTCTGAGTGGTGTTGTCCACCTGCGGCGAAAGGAAACTGATGCGGCTGTCGGCGAGCACATCGCCGGTACCGTCCACAATCTGCACCGCCATATCCAGCTTCAGTTGGGGGGAGCGCTCTACCGGTACATAGATGTAGGCTTCGAGGCTGCCGGGTTTGTCCACGGTGGTGAGCATGGTGGTGGTGGTCACGCGATCACCCACGCGAACCGGAATGTCGCCTACGATCCCCGCCCAGGGCGCGATCACGTTGTAGTAATGAAGCTGAACCTGCTGCTCGCGGACTTGGGCGTCCAGCGCCTGCAACTGCGCCTGGGCTGCGTCCAGGGACGCCTTGGCCTGATCCAGGTCTTGCTTGCTGACCACGCCGGCAGTGTAGAGTCCGCTGGTGCGCTGGTATTGCTGTTGCGCCAACTTTAGATTGGCCAACTGCGCCGCCTTGGCATTTTCCTGGCTGGTGACGGTGGCCTGCTGTTTGGCGGGGTCGATCTGCATCATGATCGCGCCGGCGGAAAGATGGTCTCCGGAGTGCACCCGAATTTCGGTGATCTGCCCCTCCACCTGCGGCATCAGGATGGCCGAGTCGCGCGATTTGAGCGTAGCCACATATTCAGTGGTGTCGCTCAAGGGCACGGAGCGGGCGACTTCGATCTTGACTGGAATGCTGGGAGGGCCCTGCGGCGATTCGCCGGTGGCGGAGGAGCCACTGCACGCTGTCAATACCAGCGCGGCGGCCAGGGTACACCCCAGCACCAACGCCCGATTCAGGCTGTTCCCTTCCGCGGGAGTGGAAAACTCTTGCAGCATTCTCAGTACCCTAACACGTAACCTTGATTTCTATCCAACGGCTGGGGCAAGACCCCGAGCAGCCCCTTCAAGCCACCAACTTGGATTCCAATCAAGCCCGGTTAGACTCGAAAAAAAGGGGAAGGTTATCGTCCTCAGGGGGGCCTCTGCTACATTGTTGGTGCCATGAAACCCGCCCGCAGCTTTGCCAGCGACAACAACGCCGGCGTCCATTCCGAGGTGTTGAAAGCAGTCGCCCGGGTGAATGTCGGCCACGCCGTGGGCTATGGCGACGACCGGCACACCCAGGCAGCGGTCAGCAAATTCAAGCAGCACTTCGGCGCGGACGTGGAAGTCTTTATCGTATTCAATGGCACCGCGGCCAATTGTCTGAGTCTGAAGGCGCTGACAGAGTCCTACCACGCGGTAATTTGCACCGACGTGGCCCACATTCATACCGACGAATGCGGCGCCCCGGAAAAGTTCACCGGTTGCAAACTGGTCCTCATCCATGCGCCGGACGGCAAACTGACGGTCGAGTCGGTGAGCCATGCTTACCACGGGATCGGCGACCAGCACCATGTTCAGCCGCGCGTGATTTCCATCACTCAAGCCACTGAAATGGGCACGGTTTACCAGCCCAGGGAGATTCGTGATCTGGCCCGCTTTGCCCACCAACACCAAATGTTCTTGCACATGGATGGAGCCCGCATTGCCAATGCCGCGGTCAGTTTAGGCATCACGCTCCGCGAGGCCACGCGCGATCTGGGGGTCGACGTCTTGTCATTTGGAGGAACCAAAAACGGCGCCATGGGCGCCGAGGCAGTCGTCTTCTTCGACAAGAAGTTGGCCCAGGACTTTCTCTACTTGCGAAAGCAGGGGATGCAGTTAGCATCAAAGATGCGTTTTATCTCGGCTCAACTCGAGGCGCTTCTGTCGAATCAGTTATGGCGGAAAAACGCCGAGCACGCCAACCGGATGGCCGCTTTGCTGAAGAAAGAGGTTGGGAAGATTCCGCAGGTGAAGATCGTTTATCCGGTGGAAGCCAACGGAGTATTTGCGCAGATCCCGAGGCGGGCGATTGCTAAACTGCAAAAGCGCTACTTCTTCTATGTGTGGAATGAGGAGGAGTCGGTGGTGCGCTGGATGTGCTCTTTTGACACCACGCCAGAGGATGTCAGGCAGTTTGCCAGGTTCGTGGCGGAAACGGTGAGAAAATAGTGAGATTCGTCACCGCGCTGGTGTTCGCTCAGCTATTGATTTTTGCCGTATTTTTGGCTAGATTTGGCGCGGGTCCGTAATGCGGGCAGGAGAGTTTATGAAGAAGTGGTTGGGGTTAGCGGGAATCTGTTTTGCTGGTCTGACCTTGCTGAGTTGCAGCAGCGGGCAGCAACTTCTGTCGATTGCGATTACCCCTTCAGGCGAGACCTTTCTAAGCCCTGATCCCACCGGCCACGTCCAACTCCTCGCCCTAGGAACCTATTCCCACCCACCCGCGACGAAAGACCTTACCACTCAAGTCACGTGGACCTCCAACACCCCGCAAGTCGCAGTCGTCAGCAGCACAGGCTTGCTCTCTCCTGCGGGCATTGGATGCGGGGGTGCGATTGTCTCGGCGACGCTGAAGACCAATAATCCGACCGACAACGTCGTTGTAGGCACCATGACAGTCACGGTTGACGACGCAAGCGTTTCCAGCTGTCCGCAACCCTAAGTGGCGCTAGATTGTTCTATTGGTCGCGCAATAGATCATCCAGTGTAGGCTTGTGTTTTTCTTCTTTCTTCTTCCGACCTACCACGATCCTCGACGCCTTCGGTGTTCCAATTCGCTCCCGCGCCATCGCCTTCACGGTTTCGACCGCGCGAAATTTCTTCAGCTTCTTCTTCCTGGGCATGGTTTTCATATTGCCATACCAATGGCGCCATTGGCGTGCAATAATCAACATTCATGGATGAACGTGACTTTTTCGACGAGCGCCAGGAAAAGAAGACGGCGAACCTGAACTGTCCCCATTGCCAGCAGGCCGGGGAGTACGAAATCACCTGGCTGGTGCGCACCAAGAAGAAGCAACTGCCCGGCCGTGGGGACGAGCGCGATCGTGCCAAGTTCGCCAAGGCCCAGTCCTACATGCTGCGCAAAGATGACATGATGGCCTGCAAGAACCTGCGCTGCCGCAAACGCTTCGAGATTTCCGGCCTGCAATCGGTTGTGTTTACGGAGTAGCTTCTGGCTACTAGCGTCTAGCTCCTAACGTAGACTTCTAGAATGTCCCCAAGTCCGATGCTCCCGAAGATGATTTAGCTAGGAGCCTGAGGCTAGGGTAGTGGCTCAGTTTCACGGTTGAGGGCTACTCAGACTTTGCGCCCTTAGCGGCAGTTCTTTGCGATCTTTGCGGTAAGAAAGCGGTTAACCGCAAAGGCCGCCAAGCATTCGCAAAGCCCGCGAAGCATTGCAAACCAAACTGACCCGCTACCGAGGCTAGCAGCTGATAGCTCGAATTCCAGCTTCTCATTTATACTTACGGGTTTCCCTAAGGAGTCACGCCGTTGAAGATTCTGGTCTGCATGAAGCAGGTACCGCAGAAAGATGCACCGCTCAAACTGAACGAGTCGGGCACGTGGATCCGCGAGGATGTTTCTTACGAAGTTAACGAGCCCGACGCCTACGCGCTCGAAGAAGCGCTACGCCAAAAAGAAAAGCACGGCGGAGAAGTGGTGGTGATCACCTCCGGCCCCGCTCGCTCCCAGCAGGTTCTGCGGGAAGCCTTGGCCAAAGGGGCGGACCGCGCCATTCACCTCGAAGACAATGCCTTCGTCGGCCTCGATGCCCTCAACACCGCCCGCGCCTTCGCCGCCGCCATCAAAGAGGAGCAGTTCGACCTGATCTTTACCGGACTGCAGTCCGACGACTACGGCTACGCGCAGACTGGTGTGGTCCTGGCGGAGTTGCTGGGTTGGCCGCACGCCACCATCATTATGCAAATCGAGAAGAACGATGCTGGAATTCGGGTGAAGCGTGAACTCGAAGCCGGCTTCTTTCAATTCGTAGACATGCCGTTGCCGGCGGTTTTGACCATTCAGTCCGGCATAAACAAATTGCGCTATGCCACGCTGATTGGGATCAAGCAAGCGAAGAACAAGCCGCTGCGCAAGGTCGCGATGGCAGATGTCCAATCGGCGTTGAGCGCCAATCTGCAGAAGATCGAACGGCTATACGTTCCCCAGAAAACCAAACAAACGCAGTTTCTGGAAGGCCCAGCCGGAGAGGTGGCCAAGAAACTAGTCGATAAACTGAGAAACGAAGTGCGCGTACTGTAGGCGCAACTGAGAAGCGTGAACTGAGAACCGAATTCATAGAGGACTTAGGGCTAATTCATGTCTGACACAATACTGGTAGTCGTCGAACAACGGGAAGGCAAACTGAACCGCGTTTCCTGGGAAACAGTCGCTGCTGGGCAAGCTCTCGCCGCCGACACTGGCTGGACGCTCGAAGCTGCGGTGGTCGGCAGCGGAGTTGCGAATTTCGCTGCGGAAATCGCGGCCAAGAAAGTTTCCAAGGTCTACGCCGTCGAGTCGGCCAAGCTGGAACCCTACACGCCAGACGCTTTTTCGACGGCGCTGAAGCAGTTCTTGGAATCCAAACAGCCGAAGCTGGTGCTCATGCCGCATACTTATCAGGTGCGCGACTTCGTCCCCAAGCTAGCGACCGCCATGGGACGCACCGCCATCAGCGATTGCATCGGCTATAAGAAAGACGGCGCGAAGCTGGTGTTCACCCGCCAGATGTTTCAGGGCAAACTGGCAGCCGATGTCAGCTTCGCCTGCGATGCCCCTTGGTTCGTGACTTTCCAGAACGGTGCATTCCGCGGAGACAAAGTAGAAGCTGGGGCGAGTGCGGCCCCGATGGAGACGGTCACCGTGAATATTGCGGACGGAGTAGTCCGCAACCAGCCGCAGGAAGTCTTCAAAGAAGCTAAGCAGGCGGTTGACTTGACTCAGGCGGAGATCATTGTTTCCATCGGCCGCGGAATCAAAGAACAGAAGAACATCGAACTGGCCAAGCAGCTGGCCGAGGCGCTGGGCGGAGAACTCGCGGCTTCCCGGCCCATCTGCGACTCCGGCTGGCTGCCCATGGACCGGCAGATTGGATCCTCCGGCCAGACGGTCGCGCCCAAGCTGTATCTCGCCCTCGGCATCAGCGGCGCCATTCAGCATATTGTCGGAATGAAAGGTTCGCGCACCATTGTCGCCGTCAACAAAGATTCCGAAGCGCCGATCTTCGAAATTGCCGACTATGCGGTGGTGGGCAATCTGTTCGACATCGTTCCGCCGCTGATTGAGGAAGTGAAGAAGGCGAAAGCGGGGGGCTAATCGCGATTGACTATTTTATTGACCATACATAAAATAGTGGTCATGGACGATGTTTCTATCTCCGAATTCAAGGCCAAGTGTCTTGGCCTGATTGAACGAGTGCACAAAACACGCCAGCCTCTGCGGATTACGCGTCACGGCCGTCCAGTTGCTGAAGTCATTCCGGCCGGGCCCGACCGCAAGCGAAAGTTTCTGGGAGACATGGTTGGGACCGCCGAGATCGTCGGCGATATTGTTTCCCCGGTCATCGACTTGGAAGATATAGAGGCCTACCGCGATTGAACTTGCTTCTCGATACCCATATCTGGATTTGGAGCAAATTGGATCCGCAGCGCATCGGAAAAGACGCAGCGCACGAGTTGTCGAACCGTGACAACGACCTCTGGCTGTCTCCAGTCAGTGTTTGGGAAGCTCTCGCGCTAATGCAAAAAGGTCGCATTCGTGTGCGGGACCCGCTGGCTTGGGTCGAGCGCGCCGCTGATCAACTGCGGGAAGCGCCGCTCACTCAAGAAATTGTTCGCACTGGCTTCGCCCTTTCCTTGCCGCATGCTGATCGGGCAGATCGCTTTCTGGCAGCTACAGCCAAGGTGCTTAAATTGACGCTCGTAACTGCGGACCAAAGGTTGCTCGGCTTAGGCGAGATCGCCAGTCTGGCCAACCGCTAATTTCATATGAGCATAATTTTCCGCAAGCCTCTCGAGGGCATTGAACGCCCGCAGATGCCGGCGGACGTGGTCATCGTTGGCGGCGGGCCTGCGGGCATGGCGTGTGCGTTGCGTCTTTCCCAACTGATCGACCAGCACAACGCCAAGCATCCCGACTCCCAGCTCAGCAAAGAAAACATCTACGTTCTGGAGAAGGCGCGCGAGATCGGCCAGCACTGCCTCTCCGGCGCGCTGCTCGATCCACGATCCATGCGCGAGCTGCTTCCTGGCTTCGAAAAAGAAGCTCCGCTCGACGCAGAAGTGAGCAAGGAATCGGTCTATTTTTTCACCGAGAAGGGCAAGTTCAAGTTTCCCATCACGCCGCCGCCCTTGCGCGACCACGGCAACTATGTCATCTCGCTGAATCGCTTTGTGAAATGGTTGGGCGGCAAAGTGGAAGCAACCGGGATCACGATCTTCACCGGTTTCGCGGGCTCGGAGCTGCTTTTCGACGGCCATCGGGTCACCGGCGTTCGCACCGACGACAAAGGCGTTGACAAAGAAGGCCATCAGAAATCGAACTTTGAGCCGGGTTACGACTTACAGGCCAAGGTCGTGATTCTTGCCGAAGGCTCGCGTGGATCGTTGACCAAACAACTCATTGCGAAATTCGATCTTGCCAAAGGCTGCAATCCGCAGACCTACGGGCAAGGCGTTAAGGAGTTGTGGGAAGTTCCCGCCGGCCGGCTGGCGCCCGGCGAAGTCATCTACACCATGGGCTGGCCGCTGACCACGAAAGAATATGGTGGCGCGTGGATTTACGGTGGCAAGGACAACGTGGTTTCGCTCGGGTTTGTGGTCGGCCTCGACTATCCCGATCCACGGCTCGATCCGCAGCGTGTGTTGCAGGATTTCAAGCAGCATCCATTTGTAGCGAAGCTGCTTGAAGGCGGCAAGATGATCCGTTACGGCGCCAAGTCGCTGCCCTACGGCGGCTGGTGGGCGATTCCGCCGGTAGCAGGCGATGGCTGGATGATTCTCGGCGACTCGGCGGGATTTCTGAATTCGCAGCGGCTGAAGGGAATCCATCTCGCGATTAAGAGCGGCATGTTGGCGGCGGAAACCGCTTTTGAGGCACTCATCAAGGATGACTCGTCAGCGAACATGCTGAACGGTTTCCAGAAGAAAGTCGAATCCAGCTGGATCAAGGACGAACTCTGGAAGGTCCGCAACTTCCATCAGGGATTCGAGCACGGCTTCTGGGCGGGCTTGTTCAATGCCGGCATTCAGCAGTTCACCGGCGGACGCGGTCTGTATAACCGCTATCCCGGAACTGCCGGCTACGAGCACATGAAGAAGCTTGCCGACTTGCCCGCCGATGGCGGCAATGAAGCGCATCTGCTCGGCCCCGCTAAGGGCGATGGCAAGCTGACGTTCGACAAGCTCACCGATCTTTACCACTCAGGAACGAAGCACGAAGAAGACCAGCCCGCGCACCTGGTCATTCATGACACCAACATCTGCAATTCCCGCTGCGTGAAGGAATTTGGCAGCCCCTGCCAGAATTTTTGTCCTGCGAACGTTTATGAAATGGTGGACGACGCGGAACAGCCCAACGGCAAGCGCATCAGCCTGAACCCGTCGAACTGCGTGCATTGCAAGACCTGTGACATCGCCGACCCGTATCAGATCATCACTTGGGTGCCGCCTGAAGGCGGCGGCGGCCCGAATTACGATGGCATGTGACGGCGTGGGAGATCTGCCCCGCGGATTTACGCAGAGCACGCGGCTAAACCATTCACTCCGCCCAGTTCTGCACCTTGAGTCCGCGCACCCGCCGGAATTCCTTTTCGTTGTTGGTGACCAGTGTCAATTCCGCTGACAGGGCGTGAGAGGCGATCCAGAGGTCGTTGTTGCCAATCATCTGACCACGCGCGGCCAGGTCGGCACGCATGATGCCGTAAGCGTGTCCGGCGTTCTCGGGAAGCGGTAACGCCGGCAGCCAGTGGAGCAGTTCTGCCAGACGCTCAAGCGCCTCTGTTCGTTGTAGGCTCTTGGTCGCGCCAAAAACCAGCTCGCCATAGGTGATGACCGATATGGCAGCTTCTCCGGTGCGAAGATTTCGAAAGCGGCGCAAAACCTCCTCCGGCCGTTTCTGCCGGATGTAGATGCAGATGTTCGTGTCCAGCAGGAAACGCGCCTCCACCTACAGGCCCTTGCGCTTCTGCGGTCGGTCCTTACCGCGGCCAGGGATTGCGAAATCCTCCGGCAACCCCGCCAGCAGGTCGAACGCCCGCACCATATTTCCTTTGGCTTCGCGCAAGACGATCTCGTCCCCGCGCCGGAAGATTTCAACGTCTTTGCTCTTCAGCCGGAACTGCTTCGGTAGCCTGACGGCTTGGCTATTTCCCGACCGAAATACACGGGCCGTGCCCATGCGCGCCTCCCAGATGTATATACCGACAGTATATACGTTCAAGAATCGTATGACAAGCGCTAATTCCGATGATCTGCGGTCCCTCCGACTATAATGTTCGTTGGCGAACTGCCGCGACTGTCGGCTAACGACCAACGACGAACGACCAACGACGTGCTTCTTTCCGACAAATTCGGCCGCCCCATCACCGACCTGCGGATTTCCATCACCGACCGCTGCAACTACAAGTGTGTGTACTGCCGCACGGGCAATGAAGGCGCTCTCTACGGCGATTTGCCTTTTTCAGACTACCTGCGAATGGCCCGCGTGTTGGCGGGGATGGGAATCAAGAAGATCCGGCTCACCGGTGGCGAGCCGCTTTTGCGCGGCGGGGTGATTGATTTCGTTCGCGAGCTCGCTCAGTTGCGTGATCTTGATGGCGAACCCCTCGATCTCGCGCTCACCACCAATGGGCATCTGCTTGCCGACATGGCGCAGCCACTCAAAGAAGCCGGTCTTCAGCGTGTGACTGTCAGCATGGACGCGGTCGACCCCGACCGCTTCGCCCGCATCACCCGCGTGCCCAACGGATATGACAACGTCCTCGCGGGAATTCGCACGGCCCGGCGCGTGGGTCTGTGGCCGGTTAAGGTCAACTGCGTGCTGATGCGCGGCTTCAACGAAGACCAGATCATTCCTTTCGGAATGTTCGCGCGCGAAGAAGGCGTGGTCGTCCGCTTTATTGAATTCATGCCGCTTGAGGAAGATCGTACCTGGACGCCCAGCACCGTGGTCACGCTGGATGAAATTGTCGAACGCATGACCGAATACCGTCCGCTGGTCGAGATTCCGCACGCCCGCAGCGAGACCGCCCGCCGCTATCACTTCGATGACGGCATTGGCGAGATAGGGATCATCGCACCGGTTTCTCATCCCTTCTGCGGCCACTGTAGCCGCATTCGCATTACCTCCGATGGCAAGATTCGCACTTGTCTGTTCTCGGTCTGGGACCACGATCTGCACGCGCAGATGAAGCGCGGGGCGTCGGATGAAGAACTGGCGGAGTTCATCCGGGGCGTGATCCAGAAGAAAGAAGAGCGCCACCACATCGGCGAACCGGATTTTGTGCCGGCGTCGCGGACCATGGTGCATATCGGGGGCTGAGTCAAGGCCTTTGACCGCCGAGATCGCCGAGTACGCCGAGAAAATCTGAGTTAACATCCTATCTGTGAGACTCTGTTTGGGATTGCTGAGCGCGCTTCTGATCTGTGCGATCCAGCCACTGCAATCCCGCGCACAAGCGTCTCCCTCCTACCTCGGTTTCGATCGCAACAACTATCCCGGCGACCAGAATCTGAAAGTGTTGCGCCAGACGTTTTCCTTCGCAGGGTACTGGCTCAACCGACCCCCCAGTGCGCGTGTCAACACTTGGACAGGAAAGCGCGCGAAACTGCAATCGGCAGGGTTCGGATTTCTGGTGCTGTTCAATGGCCGGCTGTACGCTGATCTAAAAACGGTCTCCCGCGCGGTTGCACTCGGCAAATCCGATGCGCGAGCGGCTGTCGCGGCTGCTCATCGCGAAGGATTCCCCGGCGACACCATTATTTTCCTCGACCAGGAGCAAGGCGGCCGCATGCTGCCCGAGCAGAAAGCTTACATCTATGCCTGGGTGGATGGCGTGAGCGCAGCCGGATTTCGCGGGGGAATTTATTGTTCGGGCATCGTCTTTGAGGAATCGCCGGGCGTGAGCATCGTGACCGCGGAAGATATCCGCAAGAATGCCGGGGGGCGCAAGATGGTTTACTTTGTCACCGACGACGCCTGTCCACCGGCGCCGGGGTGCGTCTTTCCAAAACGACCGCCGGGCCCGAAGCAAAGTGGCATTGACTTCGCCGACGTCTGGCAATTTGCCCAATCGCCCCGAAGAGGAGACGTCTCTGCGGGATGTCCGGCCACGCATAACCCAGACGGGAACTGTTACCCGCCGGGAGTGGACGTGAAGCTGAGGCTGCATGTGGATGTGGAAACGGCCACGTCGGCTGACCCCTCGCAGGGCCGCAGCCGGTAATCTTAACCAAAGAGGGCGCAGAGGAACCCAGGGGAACCGCACAGGAATTTGCCTTTTGCACCTTGGGAAGTGCACAATACTGACAGGATACTCAGTCACTTGCGGGTGTGACTTCGGTTCGCACAAAAACGCGAGCCTTCTCCCGCCGCTGGGCATCCCACTATTAGTGAAGATTCGCTAACGGCTTCAACATCCCCGCCGGTTGGGCGCGGCGTAGTTTCAAACGCCACGTAGTGAACCGGCTGTAGCCGCTGAGTTGCTTTCAACATCCCCGTTCCAGACCGAGCGGAGTGCGCGCCGAGCGCGCTGCCTCGTATTTGGAGCTGAAGGCGAGACATGACAATGGCTACCGCAACACCAGTTTGCAGTCTGGAAAATTACCTCGTTCTGCCCGATAGCACCATGGACGAGCGCATCGCCGCCGCCCGCGAAGCTCTGGGCCGGGAGTGCGTCGTTCTAGGGCACCACTATCAACGCGATGAAGTCATCCGCTTTGCCGATTATCGCGGCGACTCTTACAAACTGGCGCAGGAAGCCGCCCATGCCGGCGGCAAGTACATCGTTTTCTGCGGCGTGCACTTCATGGCCGAAAGCGCCGACATCCTGAGCCGGCCCGGCCAGGTGACCATCCTGCCCGACCTCAACGCCGGCTGTTCCATGGCCGACATGGCCGAAATTACCCAGGTGGAAAATTGCTGGGAGCATCTGGTGGCCGCGGGTTTGACCGATGATTCCGGCGCCGGGGTGACGCCGATTACCTACATGAATTCGGCGGCTGCTATCAAAGCCTTTTGCGGTGAACGTCGCGGCGTGGTTTGCACATCGTCGAACGCGGATGGCGCATTCCAATGGGGCTTTGCGAAAACTCCCAAACTTCTCTTTCTTCCCGATCAGCATCTCGGCCGCAACACCGGCTACAACCTTGGCATCCCGCTGAATGAAATGGTGGTGTGGGACCCCTACATGCTTAACGGGGGCCTCACGCCTGAGCGTTTGCGCCAGGCCAAGGTGATCCTGTGGAAAGGCCATTGTTCCGTCCACCAGCGCTTCCTGCCCGAGCACGTGGACAACGTCCGCGCGAAGTATCCTGGCATCCGCGTGATTGTGCATCCCGAGTGCCGCTGGGAGGTTTGCCAGAAGGCCGACGGCATTGGCTCGACCGAGGGTTTGCTCAAGATCATACGCAATGCGCCGCCCGGCAGCATGTTTGCAGTCGGCACTGAGATTCATCTGGTGAATCGCATGGGCAAAGAGTTCGCGGCGGAAGGGAAGAAAGTCATCACCCTTGACGATTCCGGCTGCCTGTGTACCACCATGTTCCGCATCTCGCCGCAACATTTGTGCTGGGCGCTGGAGAATCTGGCCGAAGGCAACGTCGTCAATCAGATCAAAGTGAAAGACGACATTAAGCACTGGGCGAAAGTCGCGTTGGACCGGATGCTCGAAATCCAATAAACCGTCGTTGGTCGCTCGTCGTTGGTCGTTGGCCAAAAACCTTGATCGGCAGGGATTGCTAACGGCCCGCTTCAACCACCCGCGACCAACGACTAACGACTGATCTCCCGAATGGACTAGAATAGCTTCATACCCTTATGGCCGATCGCTCTTTCACTCTCGAAGAAGCCCAGATGTTGCTGCCCACCCTGGAATCACTGTTGCGTGCTTCGATTGAGGGCAAGAAACTGATCGAGTCCGTCGACACTGAGCTTCAGGAACTGGCGCATCGCGTGTTTTTGCAGGGGGGACTACAGGTGAACGTGGTCCACATGGCGCGCCGCAAGGCTGAGCGCGAGAAGGCGATTCAGCGCGTCAAAGATGCCCTGGCTGAGATTGACGCCACCGGCGTTCAGGTGAAAGATCTCGATATAGGTTTGCTCGATTTCCCCTGCGAGGTGGACGGCCGAATTGTGCTGTTGTGCTGGAAACTGGGAGAAAATGGAATCACCCACTGGCACAGCGTGAGCGAAGGCTTTGCCGGCCGCAAGCCCATCGACGAGCGCATCGCGAAGGCAAAAAGAGCCAACTAGGTTTCGGGAAACCCCAACTTCCTCGTTTCTGATCTTTTGTGCAAGTTCTGCTGCTGAGTTGCGTTCTATCCAAGGGCGCATCAGTCCCGATTTGGTACACGAAGGTAACTGTAACTGCACTACCCGAGTTTTTCTCTGCTACAATTTTCTCAGGGGACGGGGCAGACGTGATCAGGAACAACACTGGCTTGAGGTTTGTTTAACATGTTGAGTGGCAAGAAGAAATTTCGGATTCTGACTGCGTTCGCGACCCTTCTTTTGTTCGGTGTAGGAATCGCCTGCAATGGCTTTTTTGTTGATCCAATCCTAACCTCCGTGACCGTCGGCCCGACTGCGACCATCAATGAGGGTGGCACCGTGCAGGAGAGCGCGGTTGGCACCTACAACGACGGCTCCACCAAGAGCCTGACAAGCGTGCAGTGGAGCAGCGATACGGAAAGTGTGGCCACGATCAGCACGGCCGGTCTGGTAACCGGTGTATCTCCTGGGACTGCGACGATTACCGGCGCCTCCGGCACGGTCAGCGGGACTTCGACGATCACGGTTGCCCTCAACAACGTTACCGCCATCAAAATTACTCCCACCACCAATCATGCGCAAGCAAATGGCGGGACGGCCAGCTACACTGCGTTGGCGACGATTTCCAGCGGCAGCCCGGTCGATGTCACCGCGACAGCGACGTGGTCGGTTCTCAGCACAACCGGCGGCGGTACCGGCGTTGACGATTTCCTGGTGGAACAGGGGGCAGATCCGCAGGTCGTCACGGTTGAGTCGACTGCCGTTGCCGGTGAAGTAGCGACCATCCAGGCGAGCTACGTGGGCGGGTCAGGGTTAACTTACAACGCAACCGCGACTCTCACGGTTACAGCTGCTCCCTAAGAAGCGCTTCCCATGTCTGACATTCGCTGCATCGGCATCTGCACCGGGGGCGGCGATGCTCCCGGTCTCAATGCCGTGATTCGTGCGGCGGTCAAGGCCGCCACCCTGAAATACAAGTGGAAGGTCATCGGCATTCCTGACGGTTTTGACGGCCTGATCTGGCCGGAGAAGTCGCGTGAACTCACCCTCAAGGACGTCAGCGGCATCCTGCCGCGCGGCGGCACCGTTCTGGGCACCACCAACCGAGGCAATCCTTTCCACCACAAGAGCGTGGAGAACGGCGTCGAGGTGACGCGGGACATATCTGACGCGGTGATCGCCAACTCCCGCAAGCTGGGTATGGACGCAGTGATCAGCATCGGCGGCGACGGCTCGCAAAAGATTGCGCTTGAGCTCTTTGCCAAGGGCATGAAGATCGTGGGTGTCCCCAAGACCATCGACAACGATCTTTGCGCCACCGAGGTCACATTCGGCTTCGATACCGCGCTGCACACCGCCACCGACGCGGTGGATAAGATTCACACTACGGGCGAGTCGCACCACCGCATCATGGTGGTCGAGGTTATGGGCAGGGATGCGGGCTGGATCGCGCTGGAGGCGGGTATCGCCGGGGGCGCGCACGTCATCTTGATTCCTGAGATTCCGTTCAGCCTGGAGAGAATCTGCAATTACGTGAGCGAGCGGGAAGGCTACGGCAAGCGGTTCACCATTGTAGTGGTGGCGGAAGGAATCAAGCTGCCCGCAGAATTAAAGCAGCTTTCGCGGGGCGGCACGGTGGGGAATCTGATCGGGGACGGGATTGCGTTGACTGCCCACAAAGAAGTGCGGGTCAGTGTGTTGGGACACATTCAACGCGGAGGCTCGCCTTCGCCTTTCGATCGCATTCTGGCGACGCGCTTTGGAGTGGCAGCGGTGGAACTGATTGCCCAAGGCGGCTTCGGAAAAATGGTCTGCCTGCGCAATGAACGCATCGAATCGGTGAGCATCTCTGAAGCCATTGGCCATTTGAAAACCGTTGACCCTCAGGGAGAGTTGGTTTGCGCCGCCCGCGCCATTGGGATTTGTTTCGGAGACTGACCGGAAGGACTCATCAACCAGTCCAACATCCGGGGTCGGTGGCTGCGCTATATTGGATTTGTGATCCCTTTGAGAATCAGATCACGCTCCAGCCTCCTGCTGGTGGCGCTAGCGGCGTTCCCGCTGGCGGCTTGCAGTCGTCGTAGCAAATCCCAGGAAATTGCGTATGTTTCCGCTCCCCAGGTGGTGCTGCGCGACCGCGTCGCAGCAGTCTTCAACAAGAACGGCACGGTAAAGAACAGCGAACGGGTTCAGATTCTGGAGCGAGAAAAACGCTTTGCCCGCATCCGCACCCAAGGCGGGGTTGAAGGCTGGATGGAGCAACGCTACCTGGTAGGTCAACAGGTATTTGACGGGTTTCAAAAACTGGTGCAACAGGAGCAGAACGATCCTGTTCAAGCCACCGGGACGACGCGCAACGACACCAATATTCATCTGGAGCCGGGACGCGAGGCCGAGCACTTATACCTGCTCAGCCAGGGCTCCAAGGTGTCAGTGCTGAGGCGCGCCACCACGGCAAAGGTTCTTCCCGGAGCTGCACCCACGCCGAAGCCCGATGGGAAATCGTCTAGCGCCCCATCCCCGGTCATGGAGGACTGGTGGCTGATTCGCGATCCGCAGCAACATGTGGGCTGGGTGCTGGCGCGGCTGGTGGATATCGACGCTCCCCTCGAAATTGCACAGTACGCGGAAGGCCAGCGCATCGTTGCATTTTTTGTGCTCGATGAGGTAGCAGATGGGGACAAGAAAATCCCGCAATATCTGGTGCTGCTGACCGAGCCTCGCGACGGCATGGACTTCGACTTCAACCAAGCCAGGGTCTACACCTGGAATGTAAGACGCCATCGTTACGAAACCGCCTACCGCGAACGCAACCTGGATGGCGTCCTGCCGGCGACGGTTGCTCAAGAAAATTTCGATAAAGAAGGTACTCTGCCGGTGTTTGTGCTGCGAGTAAAAGACAACAGCGGCAACATGAACCAGCGAAAGTACAAGCTCAACACTCCGATTGTGAAACGCGTGCTGGCGCCGGGAGAGGAACCGCAGAAGATGGTGGGAAGGAAGAAGCGCTGATGGCAGCAGCCATCGCAGGATTTCTGCTAGGTGTCCCGCCCCGCCACGTCAATCCGCGGCAGAGATGGGAGCGGTTGGTTGTTGTCGAATGCCTCCAGCCACTGGGCCAGAGACTTCGACAATTGAGGCAGTTGAATCCCGTGGAAGGTGGGCGGATGCCCGTCGAGATTCTTCATCGCTCGCACCAGCACCGACCGCATGCCGACATGGTTTCCAGTGGAGCAATGATGCAGGGCTACCGCCACCTGGACAAGTCCTTGCCAGATTTTCTTCTCTTCCTGAGGTGCAACCCGCCAGACGTCTTCCAGCAGCTCATGAGCATCGAAGAACTTGCCTTGGTTAAACAGCGCAATCCCGCGAAGATATTCAGGCTGCTGTGAGGTCACAGTGAACGCCCCAGAAAAAATAACCTCGCGCCGCAGCGCGAGGTTAGCAATGTCGTCCATGATCTACGCGCCGAAGATCCCGTAGTGGGAAGCGGAAGCCATGAAGAACAGGAGGGGAACCGAAAGGAAAAAATTCGTCCGCGAAGCCAGAAAAGCCTGCCGCGCCAGTACTGCGGCATTGGCCGGCGGCGTTCCCGCCAATGTACCCTGAATAATCTTCTTCTGATTCGGCCAGATGATTCCCCAGACGTTGAACAGCATGATGATGCCCATGCCGCCCCCAACTCCGATCGAGAGCACGTGGTTATCGTCCCGGCCCACTGGCGTGTAGTTCAAGAACAGGTAACCGGCGGCGATGACGACGATGGTAGTGATGAGTCCCAGCACGTATCCACTGGGTGCCTTTGAG